>CAZNFX010000004.1:0-172199 GCA_964572845.1 uncultured Pseudomonadales bacterium
GAGGCTCAACAACAACAATTTACCACCTGTCCATTAACATGTTGCAATCTCAGAATGAATCGTTCGGTTTCCGGCAAAGCTCTTATGCTCTCAACAACCTGACGAGTGATGGCAATGCCGGGTGCAGACACTTTTGCTAGATCTGTTAGTGTGGGATTGGACGTGCTATTGACAATGCCTGTTAGTTCGCTGGAAACGGTATCAATCTCAGATTGAAGAGCCGGTCCCAGCCCATGGCCGGGAGATGTCGACTTGGCACAACCGTCGCATGTGGTTACCTCATGCTCTCCTACGACTCCCGTTGCCCATTCTGCTGCCTCGTCCGGAGAAGACCAAAGTTCTGCTACCCTCTGGGTCGGAGCAGCAACTACCGAACCTGTTGCGCTTGGCGCGCGATTGAGTTCAACATTGAACCCAGCCTTGGCCACGTCTGCGGTAAGCCGTATCGGTTCTTGGCCGTCTCCACCAGCCTGTCCACCAATCCATGGCAGTCCATTGGACCCATTGGAGGCCGCAACGGCCTCTTGAGCACTTACGGGATCGTTTCCGCCAATTCCCATCTGCAGCTTCCAGTCGTTGCCCTTGGAAAGCACAAGAAGATCTTGATAGGGGCTTTTGTTAGTCGCGAGTGATGCTTCAATTTGCTCACAAGACTTGGTAGCGAGCTGTACCTGGTACTCGGCTCGAACCAAAGCGTTTTGAAACAAATCGTAGAGTCCCGGATTGGCTCGTTGAAGTATTACTGCAGGTAGAGATGCGATCGCACCTGTAGCGGCTTGCGTCATGGCATTGAGCATGTTTTCTGCTCCATCCTTGACTTCGTTCAACGTATTCTTGACAGCGGCTACAGGGTCAAGCTTCAAGCAACTGTAGCCCAGACCTAATTGAGCAGAGCCACCTACAGAGAGATTTCTGACTGAAGGGTTGGCGGGAGCCGCTACCGGCTTTGCGCCTCCTATCTCGTAGTACCACAAACCATCTTCAGGTGGCGCATTCGGCGCATCAGCACATACTGAGCATGCACTCAAAAGTAAAAGAAGAGTTATAAATAAATATTTGTTTTTCATGGATATCCGTGTACGTCATCAGATCCGAGGAACACCTGTCCGCGTCGTGGGCAGCACTTATAGGGTCGCCACAGCGCCCAAAGGTATGAGTTTTTCTTGTCGACCTTCCCGCCTCCCCAATCAGCCAGCTTAAGGAGGTCGTTACTGCCAAAAACTGAACAGTTCTTCTTCTCGATTGGGTGAATCATCTGCCATTTGGCTGTTGCTGCGTTGTTTTCTCGTATCCGGTATGGCGGCCACAGATTTGTTCTCCCATAGGCCATACGCGTTCGAATCCGCAACGGTCCGCCATTGATGGCTATGTCAGCTGCCCGTTGGGCAATCACCGCGGCCGCTTTTGGTGGGCTGGGCTGGACAATCCATCCACTTCGAGGGAACACGGATCCCCAAGTATTAACTGGCCAACTTCCAATCTCACGCCTACCAGGAGTCAGGCTTGCAATTCGTACTCCTTCCACCGACGGATTGCGCCAGGCCAGCAAATCCAGCAAAGAGATGTAGTAGGGATTGAGCGGGTGCGTAACAGAGTCGCAAATGTAGTCTGCACCTGGAAATTCGATGTCGATGAGCGGATGGCCAACCAGATCGGCCTCGAAATACCGCAGATTACGTGTGCGCGAAAACGAATCCATAGCAGGGTCGGTACCGCTGCCTTCGATCCAATCGACAATTTCGTCGTCGAGTATAGGTTTTACTGCTTCAAACGCACTCTCAACAAGAAGCTTTACTTCGCTCCATGGATGTGAATGGATCGTTGGATACACAGATACAACACTGTCAGGACGATAGTGCCCGATCTTTACGGAGACTCTAACCGTGCATCCCGTGAGTCCGCACTTGAGCCAAAAACACTCGCCAATAACCTTCCATTTCAAACACTTATCGAATGCTTTAACGGTTGAGGCTAAAATTTTTTCAGTGCGGACTTCCGCAAACAAGAATGCACAATAGAGAACCAGAACAGGTATAAGAAGAACCTGAAGCGCCCGTAATACTTTGCATCGTTTTCGGATCCGATCCGGGGTATCGGCTAACACAGACATTCTCCTCATCGCACAAGGAACGGCATGATGCTAATTGCCACACCCTTTGGAACAAGAAATCACGACGTTGAGCGTCGTAATTGCTAATTCGTACAGGTAAAGTGCTGGTTGGTTGTAAGTACAGACTCAGATTCAGCCAAATCAGTAAGGAAGACATGACACAACTGCGTTTACAAGCAGCAATCGATATGAATTCGACGGAACAGGAAGGCCGACTGATATAGAGTGACGCATTAGTCGACACTGCGAATTCAGAGAGTGTAGTGGAGACCTTTAGATCCTCTTTCGGCCCCAAAAAGGTCGCGGATCTAGAGATACCAGCACGAGAACCGATCCGCGAGCCGCCAACCTTCGACTAGGATTTGGTTCATGCCCCTACTGGCCTAAACCGGCCACCGATTAGGCGGGAGCAACCCCCTCTCAATCCTTGAAATTTGATCTACAAGAATGCGAGAGTGTTGGATAAGAGCTTCTGGGAGAGTCCAAAGCTACAGGTTGACCATCTCCATTGGATTTCGGTCCCGCACCAACTAGGTTTTCGACGCCGCGAAGTGCACACGGTTAACTTGACAAATACACGCTAATGTTGGGTGATTGAATTTTGGCGTCAATTAGCGATTCGCGTGGTCATATTGATCTCGCACTTGTTAGTACAGTTGGATTTGACATAACTGATATGTGGCTTGTGTAGCAAGTAAGAATTCTGGATCATGAGTACATTTCGTTAAATGTCACCTAACCACCCAAATCCTTAGTTGCTGTGTGGTCGTGGATGACGTAGACACACATCACTTTCATTCGATCATGAACTTCAGCAACTATCTCACACTGTAGAACACGACATAGGCAGCCAGCTGTAATGATGGAATTTTCATCGATACTACCTGCTCTTGAAGAATTTGACGAAGGCCATTGCGTTTATGTGAATTAGAATTGGTTCTCAAGCTCCCTCTATACCAAGCAAAAGCGCAAAGCCACCGTAGCACACACGAACTACTCCCTTTTCCACGTTGATCCTAGTGTTCAGAAATGTGCAGCAACGACAAAACACATTCAAATATCCAACACGCAAATGTTGGCACTGATTGGGGCTATCTATGGATCCTTTGCATTTTGCTCCCTGCCGCTCTAGCGACGTTAACCTTTTTGCCCGTATCTTTGGGTACGTCAATGCCAGAATCACAGTCGGTTAGGGATGCCGACTATGACACTTTGGATTACCAAGATTCCTCCGGTGATGCGTCGCAGCAACAAGTAATAACTAAAGCTGGTGAGTCAGCTGACCTCTTAAGCCTGCCTCAACATGTCGGTGATTTTCCCTGGAGAGTAGCTCTCCATGACCTACTCCGCAATGCCCAAATGCAAAGCCTTTCCGAGTTGCTGCACCAGACCAACGAAGTCTCCAGCCTCAGACGTCGGCAGGAAGCACAAGAAACTATTGTCCGCAGAATGGTGCAGCTAGATCCCAAGCAGGCATTGTCTGAAGTTCAAAATGTGGCGATTACTCGCCGTGATTCCCTTGTAGTAACGATCTTTCAAGAATGGTCGTTAGAAGACCTAGACCGCGCGGTGAATCACGCAATAGATTTTGATGAACTGACACAGGAGCTGGCACTTCGTGGAATACTGCAAGCGCGCGACGACTTGACCCATGACTTAAAGAGAGAAATCGCGAAAGAGCTAAATGGCGAGATAATCGTCTTCGATGTAGAAGAGCAATTTCGAGTGCATGAGGCCATAGCCAATCCCGAAAAGACTTGGAACGAATTGGTCAGTGATGATCAGCCAGACATATCGCAGATTTCAGAATTGGTTCAAGTTGCAAACGCTTGGATTGATTTGCGCGGATTCACCGCTATAGCGAAAATTGGCGAGTCGTTGCAATCTTGGGAGATTACGTCGACGATACTCAGTGCGGTATTGTTCCGAGTCACGAAAACGGACCCGCGCGCGGCTTTTGAGCAGGCATTGAATCTTGAGATCGATCGCCCCAACTACATACTGTTGCTCGTCATGCGGGAATGGGCTGAATTGGATTGGTTTGCCGCCTTAGAGGCAATGGATTCAATCGAATCTCAACTAGTACGTGATGACCTCTACAATTCGATTATCCGCGATCGAGCAGCAACTGATCCTCGAGGATTGCTGGATGACCTCAGGCACCTTCCTGAGAATTTTCAAGTACTCGGACACGAGCTTGCTATCACCAATCTGGCCAAACGCGAACCAGAATCAGCCGCTAGACTGATTGAGAGCCTACCGAGTGAAGAGAGTCGTAATGTGGCTGTGATCCACATCGCCAGCAACTGGGCAGAATTGGACCCGCATTCGGCTCTTGACTGGATGCTTACCAGTCCTTGGGTTCAGAATGAGAAACACGCTGTGTACCGAATGGTCCTAGAGAAGTTGGCCGTCGAGGATCCTGAGCTTGCACTACAAACTGCGCTTGATCAGCCTCTTGATTCGGTCTCGGTGGGACATGAATCAGTTGTCGTCGAAAGTGTTGCATCGTACGACGTGGAACGAGCTAGGAGTATGCTGCGGCGTGTCAGAGATGGACCACACAGGACCAGTGCTTTCTCCGCCGTGGGTAGTGCAATGATTCGTGAGGGTAATAGTGAAGATGCACTCAATCTGGCTTCGGGTCTTGCCGATGAAGCGCGAACAACGTTCTTTCATAATGTGTTGAGTGAGTGGTCGCAGGATAATCCAATCGAATTGCTAGAGTCCTTGGATGCATTGGGTTCTCAAGAAACCGGATCCATTGCGGCTTACTACCTAGTTACGTCCAATCAGTGGCAACGAGCCCTGACTGATGAACAGATAGAGAGCGCTAAGAAATTTCTCAGTGCAGAACACCAACAGATGATCGAACATTGAACCGACCACGTCCGGTCGCGTTATCGAGTTGTTCCCTACCCGCTCAAGCCCTCGGTATGCTCCTGTTGCGCTGCGTGTCCGCCAGATTTGCGCATCAAATCTCGAATCCAAGCCAACACACACAAGGATGGAATTACAGCAACGGAGGTATACACAAAGAACAACGCCCAATTACCACCTAATAGGTCTATTCCAATACCACTAAACGCCCCTAACGTAATCCTCCCGGCGTTTCCAAGAGATGCTAGAGCACCGTATTGACCGGCAGCATGGAGGTGGCTAACGTAAAAAGTAATGAAGGCGACGAACGCGACTGTAGCGATGGATGTTGTGATTCCGTCGGTAACAACCGCGGCGAGAAATAGTGTGATGTCCGGTCCAGTCAAAGCAATCCAAGCAAACATGAGATTTGTGGTAGCCATTGCAATGCCTGCAAAGAAGAGCATCTTGAACACTCCCAATCTGGGCATCAATGCTCCGGCAAAAATTGAAAAGAAAATCGTTATTCCCATGCTGACGAGCTTTGAATAGGTAGCAATTTCGGCGTTCGTAAATCCGATCTCCCTATAGAAGATATACGCCATCCTGCCTAGAAAAGCTTCGCCAACCTTGAAGAGCAAAATGAAGAGAAGCAGGCTTAATGCAATCTCAACGCCATGACGCTTGAAGAAGTCTTGAACCGTGTCGGCATACTCCATGATTACAGTCAAGTACCAACGCCTACTTGTCCCGCCAGATGGAGTTGACGGCTCTTCAAACCATGCCAAAACGAGCAAAGATACAGGTACGAGAATGAAGGCTGCAATTACATAGACATTGGTCCAAGTAAACATGTCGGTCAGGTAGAGCATCAAAGCTGCTGGTGCTCCAGCACCAACAACCCAACCACTAGTTGCCATGGCTGCACCAAGGCTGATCAAGCCTGTCTCTTCGCGAGGAATAATCGTGATTCGATAGGCGTCGATTGCCAAGTCTTGTGTTGCAGACGACAACCCAATTCCAATTGCCAATAGAGCGAATGTGACGATTGTCGATGGAGAGGGTCCTGTATACGCGAGAACTAGTGTCAACGCGACCATACACACTTGACAAATTAAGATCCACGATCTGCGTTGACCAATTTTTCCCAACCATCGGAATTTCACGGCATCCAACATTGGCGCCCACAAGAAATTAATCGTATATACGAGGTAGACAAGACCAAAGAGCCCGATCTCAGTACGCGTAAAACCTTCTTCTTTAAGCCAAAGAGACAACGTAGAACTACCAATGATGGCCCACGGATAACCACTGGCAAACCCCAATATGAAGATCCGCCACAGCCTTATGTCCCCTAGTGACCCCAGTGTCTCGAAAAAGCCTGGATTTTCTTGTTTTGCATCCGATGCTGGGTTCACTTTATATCCTCCATGGTTGATATTGGATGGACACAGGTACTGGATTTATGCCGACTTGGCACTGCTAGCTTGCAAAATCGAATCACGCACAACCTGAGTCTCTAGCTCCATTCCAAATGGTTTTGCAAGCACACACCATTTTGACAACTGTGGATAATCCCGCGTGCCAGTTGCCAATCCAGACGTCTGCGATACATTCCGTCTTTCCTGACTCCTTTATAGCATGTCATTAGGACATCCTTCGTTTTGGCTCGGAATTCGTTCAGGAACCTGTTCCACAGGTCGATTTCCAGATCGCATTCAACGTGAAGCTTGGTGATGTGACGGCCCGAATGCTTCACTGTGTAGTCCGCGAGTTCTTCGACTTCACAGAACCGAATGGATGGTCCCAATGTGTTGTCCAGCGCAATTAGGCCAAGATTGCCGTCAGCTCGGTTGAATGTTATGTTGCACCCATCGTGCCGAGGGCGAGGACGCAGGCGATTCAAGTCGTTCAACCATCCCACCACTTTGGTTCCTACCCACACAAGAACGTCTGGTGTTGGTTGCGGTCCGAACAGTGCGAGACAGGTGGGATGTCCTGTATCTCTGAACAGTCTGTACGGCAGTGATATGCAGTGTGCCAATCGGTCTTGAAAGATGTTGGCGCATAGGAAAGACTCTGGGACTATCGCTGCCACCCATTCGCATTGCTCAAGACACTTGGCCAAGCAATGCTTGTACAAGTTGTCATATTTCGAGTTGGGATAGGGCAATCCTCTATTGGTAGCACTGTTCTTGGCCAACCAAGGAGGGTTTGTGACGCATACGCTGTAGCCGGTTGGAAATGATTTGAGCGTGTCTCGCTGTTGAACGTCTACAGAGCTTGGTGCAATGTCGAACGACGTAAAGCGTGAACATAAGCCCATATCCTCAAGATGGCGAATGAGGCTGTTGCACCCCGCAAACGGCTCTAGAATGTCCTGTGTTCTTAGGGCTGCCTGTTGCGCCCATTCTGCAAATGCCGGATGGTGAAAGGGATTTTCCACAGTGAAATAAGCACCTCTAGACCTCTTCGAATCGCTGTCACGAGCGCCTATCGGACCGATTTTGAAACAAGAAACAGAGGAGCTCGAGTTACGCGTCGCCTTGACCTTCGCACGATATGCCAGTCTGGATCGCCGGATGCGGCGAGGTAGAGAAACTGCGGGTAGTGGTTCAGCTCCAACGCGCTCTGTTGCTACCTGAGAATTGGAATGCTCCTCCAATTCGTCGATTTCAAGGGATTTTTGGAGTTCGAGAGTTCGTATGTCTGGGTTGGAGGGTGACTGAACTCGAACCGGCACTAGTTTCTACTCGCAAATAAATTGATTTGAACTAGTCATCGTCTGATTCACTTTGCTCTGGAGGATCGAGAAAAACGTCATCGGCAGTGCAGTTCTCCAATACTTCCTGCATGGCGTCACGTTCATCGGAGTCCACCGACATCTTGTACTTTTTCTTCACTTGAACTACTGTGAACACATACCAGCACTTGTTGTACTCGGGCAACCACTCGCCAGCATCCCTCGCGCCTTTCGACCGATTTACACTAGGAGTGGAAAGCGTGAGATTCAATAGGTCGTTTGCAAATGCGTACCGAGTCGCGGGTGTAGCTTTGCACAATCCACTATCGTGCGCTTCCTTGCGAGCGACCATGTGCTCAACGTCGACATCTGTCGCCTCTGTGTACCAGGTGTTGTCGTAGGGAGAGTAGAAGCCGCCCAAAGACTTTTCTATAACCAAGTCGGAATCGGAGCTGTATTGATAGTCGGAGCTGACCGAAGAATACGAAGGACAATCGTCTTCGGTGAATTCCGCACGAACCTCGAGTCCTTTCCATGTCTCTGCATATGCACTAAACGCTGTGAGGCATGTACATAGACAAGCAATTGAGGCTTTCAATTCGTTTTCTGGTACTGTCTGCGAATTACTGTTCAACATTATGCCTATTCAAAGCTGACAGATCGATCCTGTCGTGTCGTCGCGACCCGTCGTATGCTACGGGGGTCTCGGACTCGACGTGCAATCTTTGGTATTTTGTCTGAGAGTAATAGGTGTGCCATCCGAAAGTGGCTGAGAATTGATGAAAGAGACTGCTGAATCCGAGTTTGAACTGCTATTTGCACAATCTGCTGACAGACTGCAAACGCTATCGGTTGATCAGGCACGCGAGTTCGTCGAGAACGGCTTTGTCGTCGTCAAGTCTGCGTTTTCTCAGGAAATTGCAGACCAAGTGTGCCACCAGGCTTGGGCTGAGCTGAATGAAACACACGGGATCAATCGAAACGATCCCTCGACTTGGCGATCCCATCCCCACGGCTACATTCGGACCAACGGACAGACACTGCATATCAATCTTTCCGAACACGCAGAGAAATCACTGAATGCGCAAGCAGATGTCGTGGGCGGGAACAGCAGGCTGCACTACAACGGAGAAAGACTTGCTTTCACCGGCGGTGTTATCACGAACTTTTCTAACGAAAAGCACGGCAAGTGGCAAGCTCCCGGATGCCAACAACATGGTTGGCACAAGGATGGCTGGCACTTCCGTCACTTCCTTGATTCTCCGGAGCAAGGACTGCTAACGGTCCCTCTATACACACAAGTACTAGCACGAAGCGGAGGGACATTTCTCGCCAGAGACTCCATTGCTCCCGTTGCCAAGCTACTGGCAAAGTACCCAACAGGATTTCATGCAGACAGCGTCCAGGGGGCCGGCTATCTGATCCCCTACCTCATCGATCAATGTTCCGATTTCGAAGAACTAACAGGAGAACCGGGAGATCTAGTCATCCTGCACCCCTACATGCTGCATCGTCGCAGCATCAATCCAACAAATCGGCCAAGATTCATTGCCAATCTCGCCATCGTGCTGAAAGAACCCATGTGTTTCAGTCGAAAACCAGACGACCCCTACTCACTCGTTGAATTGGCGGTACTTCGTGCGCTGGACAAGTCGGGCTACAAATATGAAAACGCACGACCCAGAGAAGCATTCGTGCCCTTTCCATTTCGAAAAGGTGAGGATGCTACGAGGCGACAGCAGCAGTTGGTCGACGAAATGCAAACTATGGCGTCGGATGGTGTGGTCACCCCGTCTTGGGCTGCTCAATTCGGCTATATGACTAATGCTCAGGCAGATCATCTCAAGTGAAGTGACTTCATACTAGTGCAAACAGTCTCAAGTACTCGAAGTGCCCGACAGCTAGCGACGACAATAGTCTCAATGATCAAGCAACGCCCGACAAACGCAAAAAGCTGACGCAAAGGCTGTCGAGTGTGCAGCCAAACATGGCATGGACTGGCTAATTGCCCTAGATTCCAAACTTTATGAAAAGTGGCCTATCCAGTCGATTCCCACGATTTTTTTGTCGATCGCCGAGGCATTCTGCGCTCTCTGAATGCTCGCACTTCTCTTGCGAAGATTGTGGAGAGGTTGGTGAAAGAACAATAGGTTCCGGTTCAATCGACCAGTTAGCTTGAGATAGGGAACACAGGATTGGATTTGGTATTGCCGGTCCATAGTCCCGTATCGGCGCTGCGACAACTGGTCGTTGAACGCGTACCCCATTAAGCTACTTTGAGAATTTAGCCTCAAATTTCTGTTCAGAACGATAGGCAAGTTCTCCGTCAAGGTCCAGCAATCCCCTCCATCGTTTCTGTGCCGGCATGCAGTTTGATTCCGAATAGACCTCTACGGTATACGACGGTGAGCTATCAAGCTGAATGGAGTCCATCTCGTAGATATCGTAGAACTCTCGGGACATCCCACGCAATCTAAGTCGCTTGATGCACTCCCGCCACTTGACAGCGTCCCACGGCTCGCCGGGTTTCCTGCTGCAAGCTTCCGTGTCGCCATATTGTCGATAGGCCACGAGAGTGTTGCCTCTAAATCCCATGTAGCTCTCTGTTCCCATGTCGGCTATGGTTGCCCCTAAAGGAAGTACCGGAGAGAGTCTTGCGAGCTTTGCCTCTGGATTGCCAGCGGACGGATAGCTGAAGATGGTTTCGCCGGTTTCCGTGTCGAGCACCTTGTAGTCGTAGCCCGACATTCCCAGCCACTTTCCATTCTGGGAAATGGATAGGTGACCTCCGTGATTACGAATCGGCAATCTCTTGCTCCAGATGTCCTGAGTTTCGTCGTTCGCAACGTCAATTCGTCGGCGAGTTACTTGCCAGACATCTCCAAATTCGCCCGGTTTCAAGTCGTCAGGTCGATCAACAAAGTACCCATTCTCGCTAGAGGTGAGCAGTGCACCCCAACTGCCCTCGACCTTAATGCGACGCGGACGGCCTTCACCTATGGGATAGAAGTAGTAGACTCCCTTTCCCATGGAGTCTTCCTGTGCAGAGTGAAAGACTATCTCCGAACCGTCGAGCGAATAGTTCACCCCATAGCCACTGAAATAGGCATTGACCGGAGTCAGCCTAGTATCCAAGTCGAACTCCACCTGAGTGCCTTGGTCGAGATTCCTCACTACTAGACGCGATGTACCTCCCGGAGCAGGCTCATGCACGAAGAACGACGATCCGTTGTCAGCTACACCGAATTCCCATGCCTTGTTCGTCTTGTACATGAGATGGTCGCCATGGAAGATGCGGATCGGTTCATCTGTATCGGGTTCTCTGAACACTCCCGAATTGAGTCGCAGCGCGCCGAACCCGAAAACCACTGAGCCGTTGTGCTGACGACCAATCCTGATGTGGTTGGGCACGAAATCAAGACTTCCACTTGTTATTGTTCCCGTGTGGTCGAGTACGGCGAATGCCGATCCATCTTCGGTAGCGAGCATAACGACAGCAATATCTCTTGCTGGTCCCTTGCCAGCACGCATACGACATTCGACGTTGAGAATGGTTTGTGCTGGGGTGAAGAGCGACGGATCGGTCGACGCACTTGAGGCTAACTTCTCCCCGATTAGCAGAGCCGTTGGAATTCTGGTGGAGGATTCAGAATTCTCACGGCTGTCCTCGCCTGACCGTTCATCGACACCTACGGTTAGTTCTCCCTCGAGATTCCGCGACAGGAACCAGCCAACGACGACGAGAAACAAGGCGAGCAAGATTACGCTCGCAAACAGCACAAATTGGCGTAGATCCAGATTTCTTGCTTTGCTACTGGGCTTATTCATGCGCAGATCACTTTACAGTCCAGGTGGACACCTGCTTCGGCACACGAATTGGTGATTGAGCATTATCCAAAGGTCTATGCACATGCCCTACCGAGTTTGGATCTATAGGATTGAAACCTGTCTGCATCGGGCTGATTTGCCAGGTTCGATCGGATGCTTTCAACGGACACTACGATCAACGACGACTTGAACTCCTTGCAATCAGACCTTCTCTCTCATTTAAAACTGAAATTGTGGATGGAGAAATACTTCCTGTCGCAACTTCGCTCGAAATGAACAAGAAAATATGGCAACAGAGGTCGAATTTGGCGTCCGTCTAGCTTGTAGCCTTAGTGCTGACACGATGCGGCGGCAGTGAACTTTCGACAGCCGAGCAGCAATCTATTGGGATAGAGCGGAAGGAAAGACCTCAACGCTATTCAATGGACCTAACGCCAGCAGGATTACCGGTATAGACGCTACGAGCACGCAGGTCATCCAGTTTTTCTCTGTCCAGCTTCGAAGACCGATTGTCGCAATGACAAGTGTAGCAACTAGGGGAATGGGGACTAGGAAGACGTTGAGAGCCATCATTCCAAACCACCAAAAAAACGGGAATGCCTCAAGGTAATCGATCATGTCGACATCGGCAATCTTAAAAGCGGCTACCCCTGCGATCGCTCCCAACACCGCCGGAACTGCAGCCCAGCAAGAGAAGCCAAACCAATTTCGCCAACTGGCATCGACCTTTAGCACTTTACCTGCGACATAGTAGTAGCCAGCCCAACAAAACAAAACAAGCAGAACACAGCACACATTCCAAATCGCTAACAGTACGTTTCCAGTGAGATGGATACCAAAGTAGTAGGGAACAAATGGAACCCACTCGGAGTCTTTCAATTCCCAAAGGATCGCTTTATCGAAATCAGTAAAGGCAATTGTGTAGCAAATGAACCCGACGATGAGAATCGACCATAGAGGCCATGCAAACGGGGTAGTCTCTCGAATCTCGCCAAAGACCTGGCGCGGCCAGACTAGGATCTTCCACAAATTACTCAAAGAGACATCCTTTAAGCTCAGGCTCTTGTATGTGATTCCCTACCTAAATGATATGAGAGAACGTGGGATCCAATGCCGTCGACAATCTCTTTTTGCTTTGATCTATCGCGACCTAATGCCTGAGTGAGGTCAGTATGGAATCCCTGCGACTCTCTGGCCAATCACAGGGCGCACAGAATGCTGCAAGGTTAAGCAACATAAACCCTCCCGAACAAATGCTTAAGTTGGGAGACTATTCACGCCCCTCCATTTCGGCCAAGAGTGAAGCTGTACAGCTCTAATCGATCTATCGAGTGCGCGACAGGAATCTGCTCTATAGCAAGCGCTCTTCCTTCCTGGCATTACAACCGACAGACAAATCAACACACCGATTGATTGTTCGAAGCAATAAAACCACCGACACAGTAAGTCCTAAATTCAGTCGGCTTGGAAATGCGGCAAACCAATCGAATAGTCACTAGACTGTCGTGAGAACTACGCCTGTACTTTGTCGTTGGGCTGTTCGTCAGGTTCTTCCCTGACCTTCTCTTCAGTTGCCTCGTCTAAGGGCTCTTCTCCTTTGAGTTTGGCTGAAAAGAATAATTTGCCTCGGACATCATCGCCATGGCCGATGGTTAGGGTACCCGTCAACTTGCCATTCTTGACTGTTCCCGAATAGGTAGACAAATAGTCGCGTTTCGAAGTCTTCCTAATGACCGAAAAGGAAAAATCGCTTCCGTCTACTTCAACGTTCGTTCCTTCATGGTCGCCCATCTGAGAGCTCACCCTGGCAGAATAATTGCCTTGGTCGTCTACAGCGAATGTCAGTGTAAGATCGCTTGCGCGGCGATCGGCTTCCTTTCCTTCATATTCCAACTCGTAAGTGCCGGCAATATTCGCTAGAACTGTAGCGGATGCAAGTAGAGCGATCAACACTCCGGTACATCTAATCCCACGCATTTGACTCTCCCTTCGTCTTCATCGGTGATGGTCTGGCTGAACCTTGAGTAGTGAAGCGAGTGCTCCACTACATGGTCTCAAAAAATTTTCACGTTTTAGGCAAATCGTGTTGGCAAGCATGACTGCGATGAGCGAACGCAATTTCACAAAGCGCCTTGTACCGCAAACCACTGAATTCCAAGGTTCTTGTTGTTGTACGAATTAGTTAGCAATAATCGTGCCACCACGTAGCCGTTTCCAAGTAATGTCAATATGCTCATGTACTTTCGTCGTTCAGATGAATCCAGGAAACGAGGCGACTTGGTGCGCAACTGGCGACGAACAGAATGGCTGTCCCACTAGTTTCGAAAAGTCCAAAAGAATGCATAAGTAGAGAGATGAAAGCACACTTTCGTTGAGCTCGTTTCCATTTGCCAACGGTGGCGACGCCATACGTTGCCAAAAAGCTCGCAGAATGGCCTGTAAAGCTAGTTTGTGGTGTGATTTTCACCAAGCACAAATAGCAACATGCGCTAAAGTTCCATGCAGTACTTAGCGGGTTCTGTATTTCGATGAGGAACTCTTGCTCATTTGCCGGATTGATCTATATCTCATTGTTCCTTGTGGCGTCGGACCTTTCCGCATCCGAGATTAGCTCTACAACTGGGTCGAAAGTTGCCGTTGAGAATGTGGAGGATAAGACCACTAAGCTCAGCGAATCGCCACATGAGGATTGCAAGCATGTTGTCTTAGAACGTACCAATTCAGAGTCCGACGAACGACCACGGGCCTCGGTCATGTACGAATTGCCATGGGTCAACCTCCACGAAGCCAAGGAAACTCTTGGTTCTGCCACTATATCTTATGGAGTTGACGAAATTCCGAAGAACTACTTGATAGACGATCTCGGCTGCATCCTACAGAGGAACCTCGAACCAAATCAGTTAGCGAACACTGTCGCTGCAAGTCATGGCAACAATCCCGTCAAAAACGCCGTTGACTAGTCCTTCTGACGTACACGGCGTATCTGTCAAACTGCATATTGACGTGTTCTACGAGAAATGTCGGATGTACCTTGTACTCGCGTTGTTGTCAAAACGTAAGCCTCTCACGCGCAGTCTTGGATGAAGTCTAGATCAACGGGAGTCTCGTCCGAGAAATAACCAAGCTAGGATCAAGCAACTAGCCGACGTTAGTTGCCGGTCGGTTCTTGTCCCGTAGCCTTACGAGGTAGAAGAGTATCCAAGTCTAGCTGCAAATTATTTTCCTCATCCACTCCCGCAAATTCCTTAAGCTCTTGGGCAAACAATCCAACTTGCTCAATTTTCTCATGTACGGATTGATTTGCATTCATTAGCTCTGCATGAGTGACTTTACCGTCGTCGTCTAAATCGATAAACTCGATGCTCGCTTCTAACCTCGCAATGCGTTCCTCTCTTGAAAGGTCTTCTGATCCGGGCGGTATACCCTCTTCATATAGTCCAGCTAATTCCTCAGGTGATAACGCACCATCGTGATTCGCATCGTACTTTGCAATATGACGTTGAAACTCGACGGCCGCCGATTCCACCTGCTCACCAAGTGCCGACTTCTCAATTGCGTTCTCAAGTAATGCTCCTGTCACACCTGCGAGAGCTTTCAACAACGCGGTTTGGGCATCATGTTTACGATCAACAGGTTCATCTGACTCTGTCTTTCCATCACGACTCTTCGTTTCGACACTATCGGTCAATTCGTTCGCGGATTTGGTCGACTCCTTAGTATTGCCTGCGTCGTTTACGGCAAGCGTAAGCGCAGAATCGTTTGCGCCGTGGCTGTCTTCCATTCCTTCGTGTGCCAACTCGCTCGTGTCTGTAATATTCGCCAGAGCTGTAACAGATGCAAGTAGAGCGATCAATACCCCTGTAAATCTAATCCCACGCATTTAACTCTCCTTACGTATTTCTTGGTGATGGTCTCAAGGGACTCTGAGTCGTAAAGCGACGTTTTCGACTACGAGGCCTCAAATAACTTGCACTCTCTTGGACAATAGCGTCCGCAATCACGACTGTAATGAGAGAAACGTATTGGCAACGAGCACGTCAGTCATCTGTTCGCGGAGTCCCAAAAACTGTTGTAGTTGTAAGGTTTAGCATGCAATATTCGTGCCACAAGATAAGCATTGGTATTCCAATTTCCTCCGTTAGTCCAGTTCATTCCGCCTAGAATCAGAGTCGACGACTTCTAACTAATCCTTTGGGGCTACTTCAATTCCTTTGTGTATGAGAAAGCAACAGTCCATGCGTAAACACCGTTGATATTGTTCAACGAATGCCACGCTGTAGCTATGTGTCCAATATTGGCCGTGCGGCGGGCGCCCTTTTCGCTGCATCAATCTACCCGATGCTGACAGCAGAACAATCCAGCCGTGTAAGTCTTGAATGCTCGGATGGAGTGATTGTTACCTCCGCATTTTTGGTTAGAGGAAAGATGTTGTGCAGAGATTGGGCTCGAACTCGCCAGTGGACGGCGCTTAACTCGAGACGATTAGGTGTGTGTCGTAACTAAGTCGATGCCTTCGCAATCTAGTACTAGTGGGGACAACTACATACTTGGGGTGCTCGATGTTTTCTGCAAACACCAAAGGTCATTCGAACGGTCAATTCCCTTGGCGTCGAGTCACTCAACTTGTTGAATCTCTGAAGAGGCCTTAATCGGGGAGCGTGGCTTTGTCCCTGCTTGTATTGGGTCTGTGTGCTTGTGATCGAGGTGTCCAAGGCGAAGGAGAGTTCGTCTCCAAAACAGAACATGATCCAATATCGAGTGTTTCCAGGTCAAGTGAGAACACGACCAGCCTAAGCACATTGATAAGTAGCCTCAAAATCGATGGAGACATTCACGATTTCGCTCAAGTCACAAATGGTTTTCTGCGTAACACCGCACTTCACTTGCGACTTGTACAGTCTGATGAGAACGAATTGATCGGGTTGCTTACGCAGGCGACCGAAATCTCTCGCAGTAACGTTCGCCACGAAATAAGCCACTTAATCGTGCATCGCATGTCCACGCTTGACCCAAAGGTTGCACTGCGACAGGTTGAGAAGCTTCAGCTGGACGATCGCTCAGCCTTAATCTCATTGATTTTTGGAGAATGGTCACACGGCGATTTGGATGCCGCCATTGATCATGCGCAATCCCTTGATGCTAGAGACAAGTTGAGCGCATTGAATGGCATTTTGAGGTCAAGAGACGACCTCCTAGACGATCAACAGCGTGCCATCGCCGCTCGACTGGGAATCAAACACTTCTCCATGGACATGCTCGCTCGATTCATCGAACGGGAATTCGAAGATTCTCCAGATCTAGCATGGTACGAACTTGCGAACGATTCCCAATCGGACCTATCGCAAGTGGGTGCACTCATCGGAGTCGCAGAAGATTGGATACAAAGAGACGGGCTGAATGCAATTGAACAGATCTACTCCTCGATTACGGACTGGGCGATTCTGATGCCGGTACTTTCCTCTGCACTTCACAATTCGACGCTTGCAGATCCTCGAAAAACATTCGAAAATGCCTTGCAATTGGACTTTGACACAGGCCATTTCCTCGTATCATCGATAGTGCAATCTTGGGCAACGGCTGACCCTCATGCGGCACTTGAGGCTGTCTCCCTAGTAGAGTCCAGCGCTCTTCAAACACAGTTGCAGGATTCCATCGTCAGGACCTGGGGTAATAAGGACCCCGATGGTCTGCTTGGTGTCATAGATTTCCTACCTGCGAGCCTGCAATCATCCGCACGAGAACACGCCATTGTTTCAATATCCCGCTCGAATCCTGCATCCGCGGCTCGGTTATTGACCGATCTGACTGTCGGAAACAAGAAGCGCTCCATAGCCCATGCGATTGCAAGGAATTGGTCAGATCAAGATGCCCAATCCGCGCTTGATTGGGTCCTAACTAATCCCCATGTAGCTGATTTGCAACAGGAATTGCTAGGCGTTGTGTTGGGCAATCTGGTCAAGCAAGATCCGAATCTAGCAATGGACATCGCTTTAAAACGGCCGATTGTTGGCGATGAAAGCGGGTTGGAAGCGACTGTGGTCAGCTATCTAGCCGCCAGTGATCCGCAACTAGCGGCACAGATGCTGACGAAAGTACGAGACGGATCTACGAAGGCTGCTGCCTATACTTCGGTTGGCTCTCACTTAATTCGCGGCGGCAATGCGGATCGAGCCGTTTCGCTTGCCGAGAAAATGTCCCCTACAGAGCAAACGAGCTACTTTAGCTCAATAGTGCACACTTGGGCTCTGGCCGAACCTGATGATGTGTTTGAAAGATTGTCTAGTCTGCCCTTTCTGAGGTAAAGTCACGAGCAGCTTCAGCCCTCATTGCAGTCAACCAGTTCCGAAAAGCACTGACAGATGATCAGATCGAAACAGCGCGAGAATTGTTGACTGACGAAGATCGTCAGAACTTGGAGAGGAACTCAGGAATCGTCGAGTATTGAGCGCTTAGAGAGCCGAACTTTGTCCATTCTTTCGATTCAAGAGTGAAGGTCGCTTGCATTCTTCACTCGGCATCTAGTCATTTGCAAGTGGGTATTGCGTAATCAAGAATTGGGCAGTGAACCTGACAATTCAGGGGTTACATTGAGCACTAATCACTCGCATCCATGTCTGCTTTTAGTGAAGCTACCGGGTCGGCGTCACTCGCTAGTCCATCTACCGAGTGTGCAAAGACAATGCCGTCCTTTTGCAACAGGAACCCGTCTACTCTTAGGTAGCCGCCTGAACCCGCGGAACGTTGCACGACCAAAACATCCATAGTCTTATCTTCGTTTAAGTCGTCAAAAAGTACTTGCTCCAAACTACCATCGCGCATGCGTACTTCGCCACCTACATAGTTGTCAAAAGGCCACTCTGGGTCGAATGGAACATATAGACGGAGCGCATAGCTACCAATGCTCGCAGGTTCTCGAGGTCCTTCACTAGCCGTTATCCTCCAATCCGTACCAGGTACCGACACTGCGATTGTCCTTACGGAGGAGAATCGTTCATCGTCTTCTTTCGAAGTATTGTTCTTTTGGCCAACAACGCCTACGGGGACCACCAATACGGCGCAAACGACAACTAAGGCGCAAGATCCGACGAAAGGCATGGACTGTTTAGCTGCACTCATTGGGAACATCTCCATTCATTGGACAGGTAGGTAGGCATAGTTTAAATGCCAGCTCAAGCGTTGCAGTTTTTGACAACATTTGTCGTCTCCCGTTGGTATGCGACATCAACTTTCCAATCGGAGAAGTAATCTGCGTCTGACTTGACCAATGAGATGGATCGAAGAGCTTCCTGCGCCTATTTGCCCTGTCTACTAGCGAATTAGTTGGATCGGCGATATGGTCGGTGAATGCTGCTACGGCGCAAATGACCGCGTTGGGCTTTAGAAACGCTTTTGCGTACCCATTGCACTCCATTCCCACGATAGGCATCTCGTCGGTTCGAAGCCCTATCTTGTTGGACTGACCTTGGTAGGTGAGTCTTTGTCCACTGCATTCTGCGTATGAGTTATGCGCTTGGCCACCTCATAGGCAGCTTCCACTTCAGTACATCCGAGTTCATCCATTATTTGCCTGCGTTGTGCTTTTTCGTGCTTTTCGCTCATCGCGAGCGCAAGTGAAAGAGCTGGTGGTACATTGCGGAACAGAGTCTCGATCTTGTCGGAGAGAACTACACCCTCTACAAACTTTCCCGGCTCCTTGCGTGCCGACAGCAAAAGCAATCGCTGGTCGTCCGACAATTCGCGAAATCGTGCAATCTGATCAATCTCCTCTTTTGGCATGACCAAACACATCCACCACTCCATCATGTTGAGCATTCTGCGACTTGCATCGGGAAAATCCGCTAGATTCTGCGTCGCAATCCAGAACCACGCGCCAAGCTTGCGCCACATCTTGGTGATTTTCACAACGTAATTCGCCAGCAGCGGATGGGTGGTGATCAAGTGACCCTCATCAGTAACCACCAATGTAGGGCGATCCGAATGCTGGTTCTTCTCTACCAAGTCGTTGATATGGCTCATCATTGACAGATAGGCCACTGTGAGCTGATCCTCATAGCCCTCGCGGGCAAGCAATCCCATCTCCAAGATTGTCACATCCACGTCTGGCCATGGCGAACCCGGCCGATTGAAAAGTCGACCCGCTACGCCCGAGCAGAACAAAGCCATGGAATCCGCCATCTCGCCCGCTCTCACCCGACGAGACTCCACTACCTCCGAATCTCGAGAATGGACTCGCAATGCTTGGACTACGTCGTCGATCAACACATCCGTACGTCCCTCTTGTTCAACTTTTTTGGCAGCTTCGAGAATGCTGTTGCGGATCAGCAACCGATCAGACCGAGAAACACGATCATCCTCATTGGTTTCTCCACCAGTGATCATCACGCGAGCCACAATCTCCATCTCGCCAAGACGATCACGGGCGGAATCCTCGAATTCAGCTCTGTGATTTGGTTTTGCGATGTCGTCGTGCAACAAGTCCACGGCATCGGCGAAGGGCGGCAGTGATACGTCCGAATCGGCACTCAGTGTGACTTGATTGACGCTCAAACCGTTGGCCGCGAAATGTTCTCCGAGCAACGTGAAGGATCCCCCGGCTTCAATGACAAAGACACGAGGTCGGTGCCGGGCGACCATCTGCTGAAGGAGATACACCAACAGAGCGGACTTGCCTGCACCGGTCGGACCCAATATGAGCATGTGGGCATTCTTCTTGCGATCGTCCGGATGCAGTGGGTCGAAGTCAATGGGTTCTGCACCACGGTTGAAGAACACCATGCCTCCATGACCCGTACCTCTGTTTCTTCCATATATAGGAAGCAAGTTTGCAGCATGTTTCGAAAAAACAAGCCTAGATCGTCGCCGGATCGAGTCCAAGTGCGGGTCGTAAGCCATGGGAAGATTGCGCAGGTAGCTGTCTAGAGGAAACAGATCGCTTTCTCGTGCAATAGTCTGGATCCCATTTGAGAGAAGCAGCGCATGAGTGTTTGTGATGTTCTTACGCAATTCCTGCATGGTCTCTCCGCGAACATAGAAACCCAATGACACGGGAAACAGTTTGTTTCCACGGGCAATTTGACGTTCAACTGCGTCGGCATCTTCGCGTGTGAGCTCTGCTTCCGCAGTATCACCCACTGCCGCTCGCCGGATTCGGCCGATGTGATTCCGCACGGACGCCTGAGAACGAATTGTGATGGTCATAGACATGATCGTGTGCTCAGGCATTTGGTCGAACACGGCGAACGTGTTGGACCCATTGTTCCGTTCGGCGGTAAATGCTCCAATTGCGGGGATTTGTCGAAGCGTTTGCATGGAGATGTAGGCGTGTGGTCTGCTGTCGAACCACCACACCCCCGCATCAGCGTTTGAGATGGGCATTCCAAGAATCAAACTCTCGGCGAGGTCGTGCCCAAAGGGCAAGCTCTCCGGCTCTATGCAGGGACACAGTTCACTCATTGTTCGAGTGGTCGATCGATCCGTTTGAGGATTGGGATTGAACCATGGAAAGAGCCACCGATACAGATCGTTGTACGTTCCACGCTTGAAGGTAACTCCTGTAACTGCAAGCGCTGCACCTAATCTCGAGACCGCATCGTTCAATAGCGTCTCGGATTCGGCCAGGTCGCCCTTCTTCACATCCTGCTGGCTCAACCTTTGGTAGAGCACAGCTCGCACGTTTCTCACTTGGCCACGCCAACGTGCGCCGGTGACAGCTTTGTCCTCAAACATGCCGCCGGGTGCGCTGATTCTGCGAAGGTGCTCCGCAAATTCATGCTGGAAGAATCTGCCGTAATCGCTCTCTCGTGCCGAGGGGCTGCCGTATTTCTCGAGCCGCTGCTCAAGAGAACTCAGATCATGTTCGTCCTGAACAAACAGTTGCACTACCCACGGAGACGTCTCGTGCTCAGGTATGGCATCAGTTAGAGCCACCTGAATGGAGTCTCGTAGGTCTGACATGTACTTGTCGTCCCTAGCCTCCGTCCCAATGGGACGCAACTCAAGCAATGCAGCAACGCTGACACCATCTTCAAGCAAGAAGCTTTGGGAACTTGGCAAGTGCTCCACCCAAGGCAAGAAATCCGTGAAGGACATTGGACGGGTATACAGCCGATTGAAATCTCTCTGCTTTATTGGTACATCGGGATCTTCAGAATCGTGCTCTTTTGGTGTAGCCCCTCTCCTCTTTGTGGAGTTCCCATTGACGGAAAACAGTTGACGAAGATTCAGTTGCTACCTCTTTGAACATCAACCTGCTCGCCTGGAAGTGCAAATTCCAAGCGCTCATACATTGGAAATGCCGTCCAATACCCGGGAATGGGAATTCGACTTTCGGTTGCCACGTGCGGAAACACGTACATGACCAACATGGGGTTTTCCAAGATCGGAAATGCATCAGATATCTCGCTTTCGACTTGCAAAGCCAATCTTGAACTATCCGTGACCATCACCAGGTCGGCATGGACATTTCTCTTTAGGTCATTGCGTTCGTAGTGCCCTTCGAAGATCTGCTGCATCGTGGGCGTTCCTCTAGGTGGATCAATATTGCTGGAAGCAGCACATCCGTACAAGAAGCTAGTCAATGTCAAACACAAGAGAGCTTGTCTGAGGTTGATCATGGTTGAGCCTTCTTCCTTCTCGGTCATAGTCGATTCGAATTTCTAGATCAATGTGAATTGCTACCGTTTGTCCAGCTGCAACGTAAATGGCATCAAATTCCTGACTGGCGCGCTGTGCTAGCCAAGCTGCTGTCGCTTCCGTTCCACCAGCAATGGTTTTGCCAAGGACGTACTTGCCCATGTCTCCGGTTATCAGTGACTGAACACCGCCCAGCAAGTCTGATGTCTGCGTCGTCTCCAGAGCAGCCGCCGCATTCGCGGCTGCTTCGGTCGCGTTCAGCAATGCCTGCTGAGTCAAAAACTCAATGGCATTGCTCTTTCTTTGGCCCGATATGCACGGCACTCCATACTCATCGGATATCCAGCCCAGTGACGACTGCGACGAAGAAGAGCCCGCTGAGCCTTCTGGCATGGAATGAATAGTGCCATCGCTGAAGATGAAAGTTACCGATTCGAGTCGTCCGCTGACGCAGCCCAGTGTCCAATCTCCAACGGCATAGCCACTCCAGACCATGCCTTGCAATCCATCGATGGTGAATCCATTCGCAGCAAGATTCTCGGATCCGGTCAGCACTTTGAAGGGCATGGGGTCGCGCAGTTGCCCCTGGATTGGCACTCTGCCTATCAATGCGGTCATCGCCGTAGAGCCAATTAACGTGGAATTTCTTGGAATCGTGATTCGGGGGCGCAGGTGGGCCGAAGCGATTGGTGTACCAAACTCACCAGACGTTGTGGGACTATCCAAGGGATCGATCCACAGGTATGAAGTTGCCATCGCCATTCCTTGATCTTGCGACAGTCCGTCCAATCCAAATCCCACAGGAATGTCAGAACCCGTTAAAGATTCTCCTAGGCCGTCGATCTGCTCCGCTAATGCTTCAACCTGGTCTCGCAGCTGCAAGACATCGTTCTCGGACCGCCTGCCAACAGCGCTTTGGCTTTGGTGGTATTCCGTGATTTCCGAGGCGATTCGATTGGAGAATTCGGTTTCCAATTCGCTTTTGGCTTTGTGCAAGTCGGCGTTGTCCTTACGTAAGGCATCGACTTCAGCTAATAGCTCGCTAACGTTGGCGGTTAGCGTCTTGATCGTATCGGCAGGAGAATCAGCATCCGGTTCAGGTGAAATCGGCACCTCTGAGAGAAGCTTTGGACTTGGATCGTCCGACCCGCAGGAATTGAGAAGGACGAAAAACAAGGCAAGCAAGGTAACCACCGCGACTATGGGCAGCAGCTTGTTATTGATGTTCCACGGCATGGCTATATATCTAACGCCTGCGCGAAGGGAGAGCTCGAAATCAGATACGCGACCGTCGTGTCGCCGCCAGAGCCTTTCGGCAGCAGGCGATAGTGATGAAAAGTAGCTGTAAGCCAATGCCCTCGCAGGTCCGTCGGATGCAATTCGACTGCGTTCGCGCTTTCATTGACGATCTTTACGGCACTCAGATGAAGTCCGTCCGTGGTCTTCCAAAACGCATATGGCTCTGTAGAGACAGGAAATGCTCGAATCAGTCCTTCAGTCGACTTCGGAGTGGCGGTCTTGGTCAAGCCTCTTGGCGTTGCCACCAGTCGTGCCGGGGCGTAGGCGTACTGGGCGGCAAATCGCGTCAATGTGGCATAGTTCAATTCCGAAGGGGCCTCGGATTTTGAGGCGTTGGATTCAGTCGATCGGACAAAGACGCCTGCCGTGTCTACAGCACGGGTACCTGCTTCGATATCGAAGACGATCATCGAACCATCAGTTTTCGTGCGCATGAGCACTCTTTGTCGCGGGAAGGGTTTCAGTGCCTTCAGATAGACGGTGTCGCCAATCGATTGGACTCGAACGTATTCGCGAAGGTTTGCTGGGAGTCCCACCGACATGGCCTGGGGAAAGTGCACCATGCGTTCTTCGCCGACTTCGAGATCGAGCGGCAAGGGTGCCTTTTCCCACACCAGTTCTGAGGTTGAGGCCGAGACGGACGATGTTAGTAGTATGGATAGAGTAACGAGTTTACACCTCCATCTCGACCTCAATTTTTCATTTGATTTCAATAATTTAGTTGCTTTCTTCATTCTCTTGCGAATTCTCCTCTGAGTCTGGATTGAGTTCGTGAGGCAGCAATCGTCGAGGTCCCTCAGCGGAGAATCCATCGAGTGCCAGCCTCCATGGGTTCGACTCGGGATCCACCGCATAGCGCACAACACGCAATGGATAGCGAATGAAGGTCCTCTTGATGGCCATTCCCTTCACGGACTCGTGAAGTTCCATGTCGATCCAGACAACCCAAGTTCCTTCGTTGAGAACATCGACTCGCATCTCGCTGTAGCCGTGCCCTACGCGTTCCTGCATGCCTCTTACCCTGTTGATGAGTTCCCCTCTTCTTCCCTTGATCTCCACTTCCTTTTGCAATTCGCTTTGGAACTTGGGAGTGAGATAGGCAGCGAGGCTGTAGATTGCCGCTCCATAGTCTTGTGCACCGTTCTCGGGCCAACGATTGAGTTGCTGAAAAATGTAGAACGCGAACGAGTAGATGTTTGCTGGGCTTGGTTCGTCTGGCTTGACTGCTGCGCCGGATCGCAGGTCCGGGGGGATGTGGACAACGATATTGTCGGGTGCTCGCAGCAGGCAGAACCCCAGCACCAGAATCGTGGTGACCTCGAGTCCAATTACGACCCAAAGCGTCCTTAGGTGAGCGCGGACGTTATCGATTTCGTGGCGATACCGACGCATACTCTGTCCTTCCCAAGTCCCAAGGTCCCGATCGAATCACAAACGGGCACCCAATGATCTTGCGCTCGGCTAGGGCGATGCGGAATCGTTGCTGGTAGTAGCCATCAGGACGACCCGACTTAAGCTTCTGAAACATACCTGCTCCCAAGACGACCGAACCCACGACACACACGCCGGTTGCTCCCAATCCCATTGCTAGCGCACCAAACAAGAAGCCAAATATGAGACACACGGGGAGCCAAAACGCCGTAGCAACAACCACGATCACAAGCAGCTCGGATGTCGAGCAACCCTTGAAAATGGAGGGTTCCTCATTCATGCGATCTGCAACCCGCTCCTCGTGTGCTTGATCCACGGTCTAGAAAATGCCTGCGGCTTCAGTAAGCAGATAGCTCGCGAAAATTAGTACGACGGCACCAACCACAGCCAAGACTCCGACTTCAGCCCATTCGGCCTTCCCTTGCCGTGCTTCGTTGAACTTTGCAAACCCCACATAGGCAACCCACAGAAATCCGACAGCCGCGATCGCAAGTCCAAGAACAAGGCTACCGTCCTTGATATAGCCGGAAATCAAGGCAATCCAATCACCATCAGTAGGTGCTGTGCTAGGTGCAACCGCAGTTGGAAGATCCGCCCGCAGCAGATCAAAGATGCCAAAGTACATCTTCAGAGAAACGTGTAGTAGAAAATCCATATTCGTCTTACCTCAGACAGATTTGCATAAATAGTTGGTTCATTAGCTAGCGAACGTAGTAGCCCAGAATCAAGAGGACTATTGCGGCGCGAACTACCTGCCACAGCAGGTCGTACATCTCGATGTCTCCTACTCTCCAAGCTCGAAAGGCTCCGATGGCAACCCAAGACACCCAGATGGTTGCCAGGACCGCAATGGTTCCCGCAATCGCGAACAGCAACACATCCGCGCCCAAACCGGAGCCTGCGCGAAAAGCTGCTTCCTGCGCACTGGTCACTGTCGGTAGTCTCCCTGCAACGGTTCAAAGCTGCGTGGCTCGGTAGAAGGACCGTCCAAGTGATCCTGGATGCCGTCCTTCATAAGCTTTATGTCTCGACGGAGCCAGTCGTAGCGAAATCGAATGCGCTCGGACGGATTCGCCTCGCGTTCGGCCTTGTCAATGAGTTTGTCGAGCTGCTTAAGCTCCTTGACTATTTGCTGAAGTGCTTTGTGCTCGGCAACTGTATCTGCGTGGTAGATGGGAGCACAGATTGCGCAAGCCAGTGCAAGGCAGAGAGTTCGTATAGTTCTCATTCGCGTGTTTCATTGAATTGAAATCGGCGTGAATGATGGGTACATGACCCTAGTGTGTGAACCTAAATTTAATTCATGCTATGCAGAGAAATACTATTCATCTATACAGTATATTGAAATTGAGATTAGCTGCCCCGCACCGAGCAATACGCAAGAGCAGTACATTCAAACAGACGGAACATTGAGGCAAGAAGTAATTTCGACAGTACTTAGGAAGAATCGAGCGGAATCGGAAACTCTCGGTTGGATCAACAAAGTAGCATCGCCTGAGAGCAATCTGCTGGAGCCTACTAGCTGAATTCGTATGGATGCTAGGTGAGCGTACAAAGTCTATTGGACAACAAGGGTCAAAATGTCTGGAGAGTCCGACTTCTGGTTAATTGACGAATTAACAATCGGAAGTGAGCGCACTAGCCGAAATTTCCCGATATGAGCAATCGCAAGAGCAATAGTTCTAGACCGAAACCAATGCGGAACCGTCCTCGGTTCAAGTACGTGCTACTAGCGCAAGCTGATCCATACAGTTTCTGTGCCACATGTTCGTGTACGCAGACTTGAGAGGTTGTCGCGAACGATGACCGATGTCAGCCAGCAACTGTTCTAGCGATATCAGCCGTGTGCGATATCCCAGGCGAATGCCAAGTCGTAAGCTAGCTCTGTCTGGACCACAAAAAACCCAATCGTCGCTCCGTGTTCTCACGTGAGCCCAAAGTGAAGCCTCTCCACGGTCCAGATGGATGTCAGGAGCTTCCTTGCTGAGCCTAGTTCGGTCGCCGCTGCTCACATTGTGTATAGCCTTCAACGAAGTACGCAACAAATGTTCGTCGATCAGCAGAGCGTCTCGACGCAATTGGAACCCCGTCTGTGTTTCTGAGATGCAATCTTCAACGGACTCAACTCCGTAGCCACTTGCGAACGCGTTCCGTGAGTTCGTTCGAAAACACTCCAGAATGACATTGGTGTCTATCAGAACAGGTCCCTTGTGCCGTGCCAAGGCACCCTAAAGTTCTATGCGATAGCCCAACCCGTGGTCGGCAAACAAGCTGTCAAGATCTTCCAACGTAAAGCCAAGCAAGTTCGCAGCACGTCGCGCCGATATGACTCCTGTGTCCAAAGCTCGTGCCAGAATTGCCGCAAAGCGCTTTGAGAAAAGTCTGGACCTCCACGATGTCGATTCAAGTCGTGCTTCTGTCTTCGAAAAAGCTGCATTCAGACTTCGAACAGCACTCTGTTTGAGGTAGCCAAGAGCAACAAGCCTGCAACTCAGTGCTTCGGCAGTGACATGAAACTCCTTTGCAACCGATTTGACCCTAATTGCCAAATCGCTCATGTTCTCAGTTGACCACGGCTCATACTGTTTCAGAGTACTTGCAGGAATCAACAGTGCACCAACAAAGCTGTTAGCAACTTGTAGCGTTCGCTTACCGCCAAAATCTTGTGGAATCTCAATGACTTTCGGTGGAATTGCATCCCACGTCAATATGTGAAGAAGTTGGTGTGCAACATCGACGTTGTATTGTTCTTCAGATACATCCCTAGAAAGCAATATCGTTTCCATATCCGGCAAGCGACAGGCCGCACTATAGACGCCCTCGACTGTCTCGACTGTCAGTATAAGAATGTCTAAGTCGTGATCCACGCATTCAAGCAGACGCAACGCAGGATAATCACCAAGACCAAACTGCTCAACAAATTGCTCTCCAGCCTCCATCCCGTCTTGGCGTGTTGATTGGGTGGTGAGTGCAAGGGTCCGACGGATATATGAGCGATTGTGGCCGACCTCAGTAGCCAATGTCCTGTACATTGCAATCCAACGTCGAGCTTTAGTCTCTTGTTGATTCAATACTTGGGTTACTTCACTCCGGCAGCGCCACGAGAACTCTCCTTCTCCAACGAGTTGAAATGGATCATTGAAGTACTCTACGGAAACTCCCAATTTCTCAACTACTGCCATGAGCTCCCGCGCAGACAAATGACGAGATCCTGTTTCGACAGCGGAGATTGTTTGCCGATCCTTCACGCCCAAAACCGTACACAAGTCCTCTTGCGTCATTCCGCGTTCGGTGCGAAGTGTCTTGAGTCTCTTTCCTATTGCTAATTCATCCATTCTCTCACCAATGGAACCTAAATTCTTGCATAAGTTGTTATGCAAGAATATTATGCATGTAGTCCTATGCAATTCTAGATTGACACTTCGATCCCTTCCATACCCTCGCCGATTGATTGGAATCTCGGTCGCCACAGAGTGAAACTGCCACATGGCGCACCGTCACAGCATGTGGCAAGTAGTAGAAAAAACAAAGCACTCGCAGCCCGGCAATGAGCCACATGGAGGACAAGGCCGGCTGCATCCATGAGACGGCATGTGGGCGGTCCGGCAAGATCGACGATGCTCCTGCCAAAAAAGTAAAGCCGTTAACTGTACTGAGCTTGCCGGCAGTGAGAATCTAGACTGGGGATTTACGACAAATTAGACATTGGGGCAACAACGCTGAATCCATTGGATCTGCTCGTGCTATTTGCAGCTCTACATAAGGCCCAACTGCATAAGGGGATTGAGCAGACCTGCGCCACCTTCTTCTAACGACTTTGCATCTTCGTCGGACAAATATTCCTTGATCTCGACAACTTGCTCTGCGGTCAACGACTTCTCGAATTGATTCATGAAGGTAAGCACTGCAGCAGCCTTAGACCGCGCTACAGGAGAGGAAATCTGTCCTATAGATTCTAGTAGGTTTTCCGAATCGTGGTCTACCCACGCCATCGCGGTGAGAAGGAAGAATTTCTCCTGATCCGACTCAGGCAGCTGGCGGGCTAACTCTATGGCATTTGTCGTATCGCCATTCTCGATCATCGCCATACCTACCATTCCATAGGCACTAAGTTTTGTTACTCCTTCCCGTACTCTCGGCAATAACCTCAACGCTTTTTCTACATCACTATGTGCCAACTGGGCAATTACCATGGCCTCCAATCCCGGCTTATTTTCCACCGTGGACTGCGCCAATGCAGTTTCAAATGCGAGTTGGAAATCTGACTCAACAAGGAGAGACAAGACCGTGGGCAGTAACTGCTCACGAAGTTGATCGACGTCGCCATCCGTTAGAACCCAATCCAAAGCGGCACCCGGATCCTGTCTGCTCCACTTCAAAGCAACTGCGTAGAGGACATCGTTTTTCTTTTTGTTATCACCTATACGCGAAATCATCTGAACTGCCCGTTCTGGATACTCTTGTGCAATGACATTGATAGCAATTCCCAGACCTATATCGTGTGTTTCGTCGGAGAATTGGTCAAGTTCCGCAACCATTGCCTCAGAATCGACATTGGCCCAAGCCTGCAATACAAGGTTCAGCAATGCACCGCGCAGTCGTGTCCCCTCCAAATCACTGACTGCACGTAGAGCAGACTCGGGATCGCTTGAAGCCCATTGGCGTGCAACATCAAAAACAATCTCACTGTTGATATCGCTTGAAATTTTGAGAACTCGTTCAAATGCGCCCTGCGGATCGCTTCTTGTAGCCATGTGTACTACTGAACCCAAAACGGACTCTCGTGCACGTTCATTGGTAAGTGACGCACTTATGTGATCCAGAACATCGAGCCCTTCCTGTTCAAACCAGCGCTGAGCCAATGTATGGAGCAAACCGATTTGAAGGGGATCGTGTTGTGCCTCTTTAATGATTTCGTTCCATGAATCTCCAGGAGATTTCAAGTACTCTCCCAAATTAGCGGAGTTGATCGTGCTCCGTGCCAGCTGTTCGTTGTCAAATTGTTTTCCAATCTCTATGCGAACTTCTTCAGGCAAGTCGTTTCGGGATGTCAGAATCCCCCTGAGAGCGGCATCTTTTCGCGTTTGATCAAGCGAATTCGCGTATGCGATGGCTTCATTTAGGTCAGTTAGCGACCACTGAAAAAAGACTGTCGTCGTAAGTGCGGGAACCATGCTTTCGGCTTGCGACATAGCCAATATTGGGTCAAGGGACGCGAGGCGCTCCAAGATTACTCGCTGAGCAGTCAGCTGGACACTTGGTTCAATTTCCTTGGATTCGGTTAACAATTCGAGAAGCCGATCTTTTGCCAATCGATCCACATAGTTGTAGAGAGCCAAATTACGTTCAAATTCACTATCGAACTGTGCCAAACCACTTAGATTCGTCAACTTCTTGTCAGAACTAGAAGACCCATCTACGCTGCGGCTGGTGTCAGTATTGGCCATGGCACTTGCAGGGTCAGCGGATTCTGAGCTTGAAAGTCTCTCACTATCGGTTATTGCCGACGTACCAAAATCGCCGAATGTAAAGAAGAGCGTGGCGGTTAACGCAGCCCCTGCCAACAATGAAGCTACAAGGAGTACACCGACGGGGAGCGTGCGGTTGGGTTGTGACGCCATACTGAGCTACTCTGGAATATCACAAAATAGAGGTTAACACAGCGACAAACGTCTCTCTTTGTGCGACCTAATCACTCTCAGGTTGCATGTCTCCCGAGCTCAACGCGTCTAAGAGTCTAAATGTGCGCCGAATAGATACCCTACACAAGGGGTAGCAGAGCGCGGCAACCACTGGGAAAGCCACAATTGTCGCAAGAATAGTGACCCTTGTGTAAGCAGAGGCTAACAGTAGGACTGTACTATGACCAACGGAAGCTCCGATAAAAACATAGGAAAGTGTTTGTACCGTTGCACCATTAAACCGTTGTCGCAAGGTTTTCTTCCGCTTTGTTACAAAATCCTGAAGGTTTGAGTTACGCGAGTGGAAATACACCGCTATCTTGCTGCCTAATCCCACGAGAATCCCGGACAATGCTGCATACACTCCAGCTAGCACCAAGAACCCAATGGGATTGAGGTGAATCATGGGTTCCTCTCCAAACAAGATCTGGATGGGATAGAACACCGCACTGTTAACTATCGCGTAGGTAAAGTAAGTTGCTATCACTACCGCAAGACGCCACCGAAACATTTTTTCTGCGCATTGCTTTGTAAACCGGTCCCATTCCAGACTCGAGCCCGTGTGGTTTGTTAACCGAGCACGTGGAGCAGCATACGGGTTGTGCTTCTCACGGCTTGTTTTCTTGTAGTCCACCACTACAGCTTCAATACGATTCCTAAAGAAGACTAGGCTGCTAGGAACGACACTGTGTCGAATGCAGCGCATCTAATTGGTGAGTTTCTACCCAAATCCAAAGATAGTCTAGCGCTAAGACTCACCCGAGGATTCGTCAGTTCCAGTTGGTTCTGATCGACTTTGATTTGGCTCCAATGGTAAGCCCGCACCAATTTTCTCTTCAATTTCACTCTGCGCGGATTCCAATGTTTCGTATCGAAGTCCCAAGCTGCTATACAAGTCCCCCATGGGAGCACCGTTAGGAATTAACTTCCAAGCGTTTACATACTCGCTCGCGTCAACTCCTGCACGTGCCAGCAGATACATGCCCATGTAGTCCGCATCCTCTTCTTGAGTTTGAGTGTAATTTCTGCGGACCGCGAGACTCGGGAATACATTGCTCGTTCCTCTAGTAGGGACACCCAAGAGGTCGGCCTCAATCAGTGGAGCACTTCCAGTCATCCACGCTGTTGGTTCTGTCCTGTGTCCGCCAATGTCATGAGCTAGCTCGTAAGCTACAAATGCCTGAAGTTCAGCATCGGATTGTGCCCACTTATACAGGTCGCTCGAAACAAAAATGACCTGTTGGTGTGAGATTGATGCAATACGTTCGTGTTCAGCTATGAATACGTCATAGTCGCACCTTCTAATGGGTTGTACTTCGGTTTCATGAATATCGTCGTCGCGCCGATATTGAAGCGTGATGGGAGAACCTGCACTAAGGGCTCGTTGCAAAGCGCGGTTGAACCGCCATCTATATAAACGGGTGTTGTCTCTATATGCAACCCAATTGCGGTCCCTGCCAATACGAGAGCCATTTATCCGCAGCAATGTATCGCCTTGTCGCAATCCAGCATTGGCTGCGGGCGAACCTAGCACTACCACCGTCAAGTACGGAGTGTCCGAAATACCAATAGACTTGGCTGCTACACCGCCAACCAAACTTCCCCAGTTGTTGTAGACGGTCCATTGAATCCCGATGTCGTAGACGACGTTTTTACCGCAAAGGTCAGCATTGGCTGTCAGTATCGGCAAGGCAAGTCCGGCAATATGGGCTTGCCTCTTCCAATTTTTGCGGGCCGAATCAACAAGCAGTTTCGCGTCTGCCCTGTGCGTTATTTGATGCGCTGGTGAAGGTTCAAGTACAGGAGCTGAATAGCAACCCGCTAGCAATAGGACAAGTACTACAACCGAAGCTCGCTTAACCCAACCCACATCGAATTACCAAGCTATGAATGTAGAGCGAAAATTGTAGTGGTTGTAGGTCGCAGCATGCTGACACTGGCAGGAAAAGTGAGCACACTGCGGGCATTCGACGCAAGTAAACATGCTTCTTGTGTTCGTTTATTTTTCAGTACTTAATCCGCTGGAATCGACACCGACTCAAGCAACAGATTGGCGGCATAAGCTCCAATTGGGTCTAAGTCCTGAATGCCAGCTCGCCCAGTCGTCTTCCGATATTGCGACTCGCTAGTCTGCACACTGCAAGGGACACTGCAAAAGCAACAGGTATTGCAACCACCATCGAAAGTAACCAATCCTTAGACGGCAACAGCAAATTGTGAAACAGAACCGCCTTTACGACTCCTTCCCACACAATTGCGATTATCGGAAATCCAAGAACCCAAATCAGGGAAGTTAAGAAAGGGCGTCCAAATACATGCAGGAATCGTGTCTCCCACTTGTTAACGAAAGCTGCAACACCAAGATTTCGACGACATCGATGCACATAGATTCTGCTCGGCAAGAGAATGACCAACGGGATCAGCAACAGGGCAAAAAGCGTGAGTCCGGGCAATTCTTCTAGGAGCATATTGGGTCTCTCTGCCAAGAACCCGTAAACCGTGCAGTGTGCTGCCAGGAAGGAAGACAAGGTTGCCCAAGCACACGTTAAGACGAGACGAATAACTGCTGTAGCATTCCGGGTTTCGTCTCTAGTCCATTCGGCGCGACGGCTTGTTGCGACGTTCAGACTCGAACGCGGGACGGAATATGGGTTTCCGCCGACCAAGTTGGAATCCACTAATGTTCGCTTGATATTGACCACCCTATCCCTGTGCTGAACACCGCAACAGCGTTATTGCAATCTAGCTCTTCAATACAGGAACATACATTGGACAATTGGCCAGCAGATAAATTGCAAATGTTGTGGACAGCCTGCGTGCCGCCCGGCATTGAAGAAAATGGATTTAACAGCCAGCACAACTCGCCGAAGCAAACTCCAGAGTGGTTCAAGGGACTGAAATCGAGCCCAAAACGTCCAATGATTCCCTGACTTTAAGTATCGCCACCTTGAAAATCGGATAGGAGATCACCAACGCGAAGGGAACAGTGGCTAGCGCTGCAGGTATCTCTGGCACTCTAAAGCGATCGCTTTGTATCCATACATCCAATGCTACTTCACCCAAATTCATTGCGAGCAGCAGGAGAACAAAGGTACCGGAAACAGCAAGTGGGTGTCCCAGAACTCCGTCGACGTAGCGTCGGTACTGGCTCTCGAATTTCAAGACGCTCGTGGATCGGCTCAAGAAATACACATAGGTGTTGCTGCCTACGTACACCGCAAGCGTACCGAATACTCCCCACAACAAGACGAGCCCAATCAATCCGCTGAAATCTATCCGAAAGAACACGTCCCTCAACAACGTGCTGCTCTCGCCGAGGAGCTGTTCAAGCAACACGAAAACGCCACAAATGATTTGAAACGTAAATGCTGTTACAACAGCACCCGCAATCAAACGGCGTACGATGGTTTTCGCGCAACTCCTTGATGTGTCATCCCACGGTGGACTAGGACCTCTTTCGTCCGTCAACTTGGAATCAGGCGCACGATAGGGTTCGTGCGCTTGGGATGCATGTTCTTCTGAGTTCACGATAGGTTGGCTTGGTCATTGAGTTAAGAGCGCAGAGTCGCCGATTTGCAGTTTGCTAGCGTAATTGCACCGATTCTAGCCAAGCGTTGGGATTGGTGCATTCTATTGATAAATAGGCTAGTTTTGGGACGCCATGCGATCCAGAATATCGCGATGCCATCGACATAAAGCTTTGAACACCGGATAAGCCACCAATGTCGCGATCGCTGCTGATGCAAACGCTTCAACATAGGCGGATGGCGGCCAGATTGGAATGTCACGAAATCCGGGAAGAATTGCGAGGCCGATATGTACAGCAGCCACCAGGAGCATCGCAACAAACGCTACGAAAAGTGGCTGACCATAGAACCACTTCATTCTATTGGAGGTTTTGAGAAAATCTGCAACGGTGCTCACCTTGCAATCAATTGGGACCATTAACTTGCTGAACACAAACGCACAAATCAATCCTACTGGCACCGAAACGGCGAGTTCGAGGAGTGCAACGAAAACGCCTTCAAGCCTATCCTCCGAAACCAGAATGATAGTCTGGCTAATGGATCGGTAGAGCCCCAACGATACGAACCCTACCAACATCCACCTAAAGTTGATTTTGCCAACACATCGTCGTGTGAAATCGTTCCACTCCTGCGACGGACTAGGCTTCGTACTGACGTCAGACTCAGGCGCGCTATAGGGATTGCGCTTGGGAGTGGTGGGATGATCAGGGTGCATCTAATGAAGGTTACCCAATGGCATGTTCGACGCCTGTTGTGCTGGACATATTAAGTTCTCGTCAGCATCTTGTCCAAGAGTTCATAAAGCGCGTCTAAGAACCCTCCTTCGTGTACCGCAATAAGAGCCTCAACGACAAAGCGGCAAAGCGCAAGAGTTGCCGAGAGATCTTTAGTGGCCCTGCGATAGATCTTTCGAATGCAGAGCTTTGTGGTGACAATCCAGGTGGACTAGGACCTAGTTCGTCCGTCAGCTTTGATTCGCGCGCTCGATAGGGTTCGTGCGCCTAGGGTGCATGTTCTTCAGAGTTCACGTTAGGTTGGCTAGCCCATTGAATTAAGGGCGCTGAATCGCCGATTTGAAGATTGCTAGCGTAATTGCACCGTCTCTAGCCACGCGTTGGGTTCTATGCTTTCTATTGAGAAACAGGCTAAATGTGGGACGACATGCGCTTCTGAATATCGAGCCGGGAATGGAAAACCACTCTGTATAACGGATAAACCACCAAAGTTGCTACTGCAACTGATGCGAGCATCTCAATTGGGGCCGGTGGCGGCCAGATTGGATCGCCAGCAAGAAAAGCTTGAACAGAAGCTCGGCTGAATTCAACTGCGCCGCATACGAGCATCGCAACAAATGCTGCTAAAAGTGGTTGGTCAAAAAGCCACTTTTCCGTGTCGGTGTCTTGCACAAATTTCGTTACCGTGGAGGTCTTACTTGCAATTACGACGCCTATCTTGCTACCTCCGAACGCAAGCATCGCACCTAATGCCAAGAATACTATGAACTCAAAAATTACATAAAAAGCTTCTCCAAGCCCGTTCACTGATAGCAGAAACATCAGCTCGCTAATGAAACGGTAGATGCCCCATGAGGCAAATCCAGCCAGTCCAAGCCTAAAGTAGATCTTGCCGGCACATCGTCGATGGAAACTGCTCCATTCCTGCGATGAACTGGGCTTGCTATTTAGGTCAGACTGCGGAGCGGTGTAGGGATTACTCTCGGAAGTGGTGGGGTGATCTGGGTGCATTCAGCGCAAACTTCCAACCGGCATGTTCAACAGAGCTTCTAGCTGGCTTTACGAATCAACTCAACATTGTGCATTGATTCGTTCCTAAAATTCGCTCCATGCTTCTCCACAGCTGCAACAACGTTGGAACTTTTCAATTCATCTGTTGCAACAAACCTTTCATGGATCGGACCAAGTGCCAGCAAACAGCGTAGCAAACTGGCAACGCTATCGCAGCCGACATCAAGAACGCAATGCTGGTCGCTCTTAATTCCCAAGTTATACCCAGCAATGCACCAGCTGCACCTTTGCCGAGTAGCACCATCAGCCAGCACACGAAGCCCACAAATGTCGACAATAACAGAGGGAATCCTGCAATGCCCTGCAAGTGAGCTCGCATGTCTGAAACAAACTGGTCACGGCTTCGAGCACTGTCTTTCGAATGGGAGCGATTAAGCAGGTAATCTAACAGGTAGGTCACAGAAATCGCTACCAACACCAAGACGATTGCCTCGCCCATTCCTTCTCCAATGGTTCGCTGGCTTGGCACAAGATTCGTAAGACTGTAGGACGTAACAAAAACAATGGGTGGACAAGAAGCAAACCAACCTAGCCGACGCTTGATCTTGTCAGCGCACTATCGGGTCTGACCAGTCCAGTTGCTGAGTGCACTCGTCGCCACAGAAAACTCCTACCGAGAATGGCCGACGTCAACACGTCGGTCTGATCGAGGAGTGCTGAATCCAGTGGTACTGCAAGAATGGAGAAATTGAAAGTTGTACTAAATGTAGACATCACTGGGATTCCTTCGACCTCCCAACCAAGAGCATACGACCGTGCGGACCAAGGCGTTACAAAGTCTCGAAGTCTTGTAATAACGTTCCCACAACAGCGTGGACTACCTGTCACATCTCTCGCAGTATTTCCCTAGCTGCGTTTCGTCCAGGTATCCCGCTAACACCGCCGCCGGGGTGTGCACCTGCACCACAATGATAGAGACCCAGGACCGGACTCTTGTATGCCGAAAAACCATAGACCGGGCGATTGATCCACAATTGACTGGGTGTGTGTGCACCGTGAAAGATGTCACCTCGTGGCAGTCGAAACTCTCGTTCAAGGTCCAAGGGAGTAAGTACTTGACGCGCGATTACTGAACTGCTGAAGTTGGGTGCATGCTGATCGATAGTTGCAAACACTGCATCTGCCGCGTCGTCGCGACACCGATCCCAATCCCGGTCGTAGGGAAAGTGCTGGCAAAATAGGCTTGCAACATGGCATCCCTCTGGAGCGAGCGAATCGTCCACCATAGACGGAATGAGCATTTCAATTATGGGATGCTTCGACCAATTGTTGCTTCGTGCGTCCAAATAGGCGGATTCCAGATAATCCAAAGTTGGTCCAATGACGATTCCCGATTGAAGAAAGTCGTGCGTTTCACTAGCTGGCTTAGATAGGAAACGCGGAAGCTCCGACAATGCAACATTGATCCTCAACACGGCCGACTCAGTTTGCAAGTGCTCGATCCGTGTGCGAAACTCCTCGTCGACATGCCGCTCGTCTATGAGATTTGCATAGAGCAGCTTGGGGGCTAGATTCGAAGCAATGGCCCGTGCCTCCCTAACCGTACCTTCGGACAGCACAACACCAACGGCTTTCCCGTCATTCACACTCACCTGGGTGACCTCGGCATTGGTTTCAACCACCACGCCTAGATCCTGTGCTTGAGCAAGCATTGCTTGCGTAATGGCACCCATGCCTCCTATTGGGTGTCCCCATACGCCCTTTTCGCTCGAAATCTCTCCCAGAGCGTGATGCAACAGACCATATGAGGAACCTGGAGATCGAAGAGACGCATAGTTGCCAACTATTGCATCGAACGCCAAGCTGGCCTGAACATGTGGGTTCTCGAACCACTTCTCCAACAGCTCTGCGATAGGCACAAGAAAGAGATCCGACAGGTCTCTTCGACGTCGCATGCTCAATCGCCGTACATCCTGCGTAGCAAGCGCCGTCTCGACCCAGCTGCGCACACCTCGAAGTGCACTGGGAGGAGAACGATGCATTTGACGCAGCACAACTTCTCCGACCTCTCGGACCATCGATCTGAAGATTGGCAGCGTTTCAGCATCCCTATGGGAAAAACGAGCGATTTCCTTGGAATTGGCGCGATCGTCGTTGTAGAGTGAGAGACTGTCGTGCTCCCCCAATGGAAAAAAGTTTGCCATGGGTCGTGCAACAATCCGCAGACCGTGGTCGCGTAACTTCAGATCACGGATGATCCCTTCGTCCAGCAATCCAACCGTGTAGCTGGCAATGGAGTTCCGAAAACCGGGATGGAATTCCTCTGTGACCGCTGCGCCGCCGACCGTGTCGCGGCGTTCCAGCATTCGAACTTGCAAGCCTTCCATCGCGAGATAACAGGCACAGACCAACCCATTGTGACCCGCACCAAGAACGATTACGTCGTCCATTTCAGCTCTGCAATCTCACAAAGCACCATGACAGAGGTTCGTATGCAGCAATGCCTTTTTCAACGAGACTCACACTAGACGAGGTTATGGGGAATACAGGTTAGTTTGGATGAGATAGCAATCCCCAACCAACGCACAATGTTAGAGACCTCTGGCAAATGCCCGCTGCTCAGAAGTTAGTTAAGTGCCTGAATGGCATCCATGCTTGCGTACAAATAGGATCTATCGTTTGGCTCTTCTAAACATTCGAGGTAGTTCAAGTCTGTATCGACGGCGAGGCTTGGGCGAACGACCCACCAAATATTCCCTCGCAATGTGTGGCTCATGGTCGTCATCACGTGCCTATTGCTGATCGGATCAATGGCGAACTCGTAGTCAACGTTTAGTTCGCTAATGCTTATGCCACGTTGCACTCGCACAGGATGCTCGAGGGACATCGCTTGTCTGCTGATCCGCTTGGACATCTTGTCGACGACAAAGTCTATAGCGAGATCTTTCTCAGACACGATCCTGTCGGTTTCCTCGAGTTTGGCCATCAGCAAAGAAGATGGCCTAGCTGTGAAATGAACTTCAAACTCGTCTCTGCTTACTAGTCGAATCGTGCTCATGTTTACGGGAATCGCTTTCGGAATAACCATTTCTTCGCTGAACGGATAGGGATACTCGACGTAGTCACCGACAATCGTTTTCCAATCCGGCAATTCGTCGCCCTTTGGTTTCTCGTCGTGTGCTGTTCCTTTGGATCCCAAGCTGGGGTGATAGGTCATCTGTTCCTCAGGATTCCACCTTCCTAAGAACGCACGAATCTTACCGTTTGTGGAACGTTCGATAACGCATGATTTGTGCACTTCAACGCCGCTGTATTGAAGCGCTTCGTTCAAGAGGTCCTGATCCTCTTTCGACAAATGGTCAAGACTAAATTCCTCTTCCGCGATTGATCGAAGCTTGGCTATCTGTGCATCATTGCCAAAATGAAAGGTGACAGGATCATTGAAATTGAATTTCTCCTGTTTGGGGCCTTGATTGGCAGAATTGGTCATTTCCATGTTCTCCGAGCCGCTCATTGACTGACAACTGGCGAGCGCTACCAATGCAACAAGGGCACAGTATGTCGCGACTTTAGCAATCAGACGATGTTTGACAGGTGTCTTTGAGACTGAATTCAATGCTAGTGTCACCTCAGTTTGAACCTGCAAGTAGTCTATATGTTTCTTTGAGTCCTTTGAGCCCTGCAAGTTCTAGTGGAGTTTCGCCCTTCTCGTTGGAGGCGTTCGAGTCCATTCCTGCAGCAAGGAGCATTTCGACAATCTTGGGCTCCTCCTTCCACCATGGATTTGCTGCAATGTGCAGTGCTGACATTCCCGAACCGTCGCGTAAGCTCGTATCGCAACCCTGCTTCAATAGGAGGTCCACTGCTGTAGCCTGACCCTCTCCAGCAGCAATCATCAGCGGAGTTTGCCCAACGGACCGCTTTGCGTTTGCAGGTGCGGAGAGTCTCCACACAAGGTCTGTCTCGCGTTCACTTCGAGCGTTGATGTTTGCACCTAGACGCAACAAAGTATCAATGACATGCGTCCAAGAGTAGATGCAAGCCAAGCCAAGAGGAGTGCAGCCCAATGGAGAGAGCTTCTCAATATTGGCTCCGGCCTTTACCAGTGATTGAACAATCTTCGGGGCTGACTCGTGGTAGCCGTGTGTACTTGCTGCGTGAACCGGATACCACCTGACTGACCCGAGCGCTTGCATTTCCCACTCGAAAAAGCCAATTCGCTGCAGTGGTCGCTCAGTGTCGTCACCGCATCTGAGTAGAGCGTCGACGGAATCGCACTGACCTTTCAATATCGCCCACCCCATTGGCGTCAGATGCTCTTGTGGTTGGGACAAGGCCTGTTCGGTAGCTAGTTCTTTGATTCGATCGATGTCTCCCAAGGCACATGAACTATGCAGATCGCATTCATGGCCCTGTGCGACAAGTTCCTTTGCCAATGCAGGTTTGTAGAGTGCTGCAAGCTGCAGCACTGAGAGGCAGCTGTTTTCGCTCAGTCCAATTGCCCGACGACCTGCCGCCTGTTCCTGAAGTATTTGCTGACGAAGGCTATCGCATTCTTTAGTCATCGCTCAGCTTGGCACATTTGAGGTGCCTACTGGATCCCCTCGCTACACCCCGCACCCCAGCCCTTGCGATACTTGGGCATAGCTTGTCAACGGTACTGCACACATCTTGTTCCAGTCGTCTTTCGCAATCACTGGACTCCTGATCAAGTCAATCATTTCGTCGAATTTCGCGAGCGCGTTGCAGCCGACAGCTTTGGGGTCCGCAACAGCTCTATGTTGAGACCAGAGGCGGTCGCGTGCATGACTCCAAAATTCACTGTCGAACTTTGAGCCACAACAATAGTGCCAGCCGACAAAGAGACCGTATCGCAGCATCGAGTTGATGAGAAATTGGTTGACTACCGGAGCATCGCGTTCAATGTGTTCTATGGGTCGATTGAGACGGATATGGAGAATCATTCCGATTTGCAGCTGAGTCGCAACGATTGCCGTCGCTTCTAACGGCTCCATGAACGCGGCAGCATTGCCAATGCGGGCCACCGCTCCATCAAAAATCTGTCGACTGACGAAATTCGGAAACTGGATAACTGCACGCTGCTCGAACTCCTCGACAGGCTCAGTTTCGAGTAGATCGTCGAAGTCCGACTCCACAGATTCGAGGGTGGACAAATCCCTATTGAAGATGTAGCCGTAGGATGTGTGTGCGGTCAATGGAATGACGAATACCCATCCGTGAGGTCGCGCAACTGCCCTAGTGTAGGTGTGCTGCAGCACAGGCCCATCGGTCTCCTCGATGATCGCTGGGCACCGCCGGATCACAGCCGTATTGGTCGGAATGAACGAAATGTCGATGTGCTGTTCTGAGTCAAGCTCTCTTGGAAATCCCCGTGCGTCGAACACAAGATCGTAATGTTCCGGATCCCGTCCCTCGAATTCCACCTTTGCGGCATTCCCTTCACTAGTGATGGACAGCACTCTCGCATCAACATGCTTGGCCTCCGTTCGCTCGATAAGAAGCTCCGCTACCAGATCCGCCGCCAAGTGATAGGCATAGGACACCTGCTGAGGCGAGAAGAAATGCGTGAAATCGCGACTGCGCCGGCCCCATCCTTCAAAGGCGACGCCGTACTTGCGGGTTCCGTTGATGCGTTGCTGGATGTCTTCATGAGGCAGTTGAGTCAGCTTGTTTAATTCAGTCACCAAACTCGGCCAACTGCCTTCGCCCACTCCTATCACCGGGATACGCGAGTCGTAGATGTGGTGAAGCTCAAACTCCCCATCGAGAAGAGCATTGGAAACACTTGCGGCAGCCAATGAACCTGCGGTACCGCGTCCTACAACGGCGATCTTGTTGAGTGACTTTCGTCCCGATTGCAGCATTGCTTTCTACTTGTTGGGGAGTTCCTTCTGCATGTGTTCAATATTTGCAGATTAACAGGGCGTGGTAGTGCGAGCCGGTAGCCACTTCATACATCCGCGCATTAGAAGTTTGCGTAGAAGCCGAATCCAAAGAAACTATCCCTTCGTCCATCGTAGGTCAAGTCCAAAGGATCAGATTGGAGAATAAGGATGCTTTCCAATCGAACCGACCACGTAGACGATAGACGACGCTTGAATTCTAGATTCAACGCTCGGTACTCGTTATCAAGGTCTTCAAGTAATCCTGCAACAAGCTCGGTACCTGGCACATCATTGAAGGATAGGAACCCTGCAAGAAACAGATCGTTCGCCCACACATTGGTCGCCCGCTCTTTTCGGTCATCGTAATGCCACTCCCCAAGAAACGTCAAACTTGCCGCACTACCGAAGACCCCATACGCACTGTGTTCTGCTCCAAGGATGTAGGATCGATAGCTCTCCTCCACTGCAAGGAGATTGCGCGCGCCACTCACGTAAATAGCTTCCATCTTGTAAAGCAATTGCTCAGTGGTGTACTGAACGTCCAGCCCAAATTGTCGGATTTGTCCATAGTACGGAATCAGCTCACCTTGAACTGATGCCTGTGGGTCGGTGGGGCGGCCCGCCACAAATGATGGTTCGCGGCTCGTTCCATCGAAAGCGCTCACACCAAGGTCAAATAGACCAAGCGAATGTCCATATCGAACCGCGAAATCCATGTGACGATTTTCTGCTCTACTCTCGTAGACGGAATCGTCGTCGATAGAGAATCTTGATCGAAGTCGTCCAGCAGGACCCGGAAATGTGCGCGTTCGGTGGTAGGGCATCAAGAACGACTCAACAATTCCCCAATCACCGGCAATTGTCAGATGCACCATCGGCTGACCCAGCTTGGGTCGATTGCGAGGGTGTTCAACTAAGTCCAGTTGGTTAACGATGTCGACAAGGTTGTTCAGCTCGGCGACGCCCCAAAACACTCGACCGAGTCCCAGTCTGATCTCCCATGAGACGTCTCCCCAGTTACCGTATTTCAGAAGATAGGCTTCGCGTAGGTCCGCATGTGTACGATGCGAGTCGGCGTTGTCGTAGCGATAGAGCAACGAAACCGTATAGCTGGTCGTGTCGGTAATCTCGCCGTAAACCGTCGGTTCGAAAACAAGTCCTCCGGCAGTTGAGCGTTGACCTTGGAATGCTGGAGATTGTGGAAACCATCGCGCTTCGAAGGCCACCTCTCCGGACAGATCCAAGTTCGTCGCACCGACACTCGCGCTAACCAGCAACATGAGCGTCGAAACAATAGCGACGAGTCGTGTCACCGGGCCCGTCGAAGTGCAGTCTGGGTGAATTCACTGTCCTCCAGACCGGAACCAAACTGAAAGTCGGTCCACTGCAAGACAGTGCTCGCCCCAGTTAAGTGGTTGACCATCGTCTGTTCGCTCGCACGCCAAAACTTTTCCAAGTATTGCTGATAGTCTGCAAACGTAAGTGTCTTCAAATGCGAGTTCCGGCGATCGTACAGCTCCATTTTCCAAGTGCGAAACTCTACGTTGTCAAGCCAAACGATCTTGCGACTATACCCAGACTTCGCATCCAGAGGTATCTGCTCAGTCACAAAACATTCGCGGTCGCCGCAGGGTTCGTCGCGCAGATACTTGTGGGTGTACTCCTTTACTTCACCGGCACTCATATCCTCATAGGAGAATTCGCTGCCCATGAAAGATCCGGCTCGTCTCGATGCACTGATGCGCTTCACTCTTTGCAACGCGGGCAGATACAACCATTGATCGTCTGGTGCGTTGATATGAGCATGGGTCAGCAATGCTGTGCCTTGAACATCGCGCGGCTGATCGAACACAAACAAGCTCTTGTCGCCATCGTCAGGCACTTCCAGCACCTTGAATCGCATTTGACGGACGCTTTCCCTACCCTGTCGATCCTTGAGCACCATCGTTAGTCCGGCAGTGAAGTCTCCGAAACCCTCGTTTCGTGCACTTGCTTCAAGCGCAATCCGCAATCCCTTCTCTTCTGGTGTTTCCTCTTGAGCGGGTGCACTGATGACCGACAACAAGCAAACAACCGATGCTACCAAGGCTCGTTTGGATTCTTTGAGCCCTTTGCGGTGTGGAGCTACCGAGTGTTGCTGTTGAGAATGAGATAGTCGTTGTGAGACAGGATACGGAAGGAGCGCTTGGTTTAATGTCGAAAAGTTGGTACGAAGATTCACGTTCGGCTCACAAACGGTGTCCAATCGGTCTCCTAGAGGCACTTCGCATTATATGAGGCACCCGATTGGTTGCGAGACTCAACAGAAACCAGAAGTCGTGCGGCGAGCTTGGGTACAAAAATGAGCTTTCGCGCAATTCAGTTGTATAAAGAGGTGTCCTATTGCGAAGTGAACTCCAAACTGCACCTGCGGGTTCCAACTTCTCTTTCAAGAAGAGCGGGAATCCCAATGTTGGAAAATTCAAACTAGAGTAAGCTCTCGAACGGTAGGGAAGTTTCAGCGTTCCCAAATCAACTTTGGTCGGTTCGGAAGCTCTATGTATTTGCTCAGTAATCAGCCACTCTACTTAGGACGGTTTCTGTTCAGTTCAGACCGCAATTGATCATCTCTAAGGACATGGTCCATAAGGGAGGGTATGCCAGGCTCAAACAGCAACCCCCCACCTGCCGATTCCCAAATGTAACCCAACTCCTCTAATTCTTCTGTAACACTCTGTGCATTGGTATCAGCATTTGCCTCTTTAATAATTCGCTTGATGTGCTCGATGTGAAGGTTTCCCGCTAGGGAACCGCAAAATGACTTTGCAAGCGCGACCGCAAAACCAGTCAATTCGGCTCTCTCTAATTCACGCATTCGGTCGCCGTACATCATTTGGACGTTTTGGCTCCAGGTGGGTGTCGCCGAAGCGACGACATCGGCATTTATTTCGTCACTTCCACTAGCCACAGCCTCGTCCCATATCGCATGCCCAACACATTGAATGAAATGGGGGTAGTTTTGCGTGTGGTCAACAAGTTCCTCTTCCTGATGTTCATCCAAACAAATAAGGTACCCTGCATTCTCCAGTGGCAGGAGCAAAGCTGCCCTTGCCGACCCTGCATCAAGCCGCTCAATACGCATATGCAGTGCTCTATTCAGGTACGAAGCGCCTAAATTGCTAATGTGTGCGGGAAGACTAGGTGTGCCAGCAAGAATAAATGCGAAATTTGTTTCGCCCTGTCGTGCAGCGCTCGCTAGAGAGAGAATTGCGTCGAGAGTCGCTTGGGATACGAGATGCGCTTCGTCCACCATAAGTAGTTTGGGGGATGTATTCAAGACTTCAACACAAGCTGACCTAAGATCACGGACGCTAGATTCAAACACCTTTGCCGATTCGCGCTTGGTGTCAATTCCTGTTTCGGACAATCCCGCACGGCCCCCTAGTCGGGTTGTTTTAGTCTCCTGCACTGGAATCGGTGTGTTTAGCAGTGCCATATACAACTCTCGGGCATCCATGACATCACGTGCTAGTACGCTAACAACACCAACAGTTGGGTCCTTGTTCAAGTTCTGAGCAACATGCTGAAGAAGCGAAGTCTTGCCATTACCTCGCGGTCCAAAGAGAATAATGTCCCTAGAGACCGGTTCCTTGGCGGAAAGGCAGTTCGTGAGTTCTTTAATTTGACTCAGTTCAGGCTCTCGTCCTGCGAAAACCGGTGGCTGCTTGCCGTAGCCTGGCGTGTAGGGATTCATGCTGAAGACTTGCGTCTATCTCACTCTAAGCGCGTCGTTGGATTAGTTGATTCCACAAGGTTACACTCGTTCCTTCACAGCGAATTAAATGTAGCCAAAGGGGCTTTTCCTGCGGAATAAACGCCTACTCTGGCGCAAGCATGCAGTACAAGTTTGGCAGCGCTAATGCCAAATTCGACCTATCAACCAGTTGTCGGTTCAATGTATAATTCTCTCAGGATCAATCTTTCTTTTTTGTAACTAGGAGTAAGTTATGAGAAGTGGCGATCAAATGCTGCAACAGATTGTCGAGAAGTCTGCATTGGACGAAGAATTCCGACGAGCGCTGATTGCAGATCCAAAGTCAACCATAAGCGAAGAACTCGGAGTCACGATTCCAGAGTCGATGACGATCAAGATCCACGAAAGCGACATGCAGACCGTGCATCTTGCATTGCCGCCCGACCCACATATCACTGAGGAGCAACTGGAAGCCATTTCTGCCGGACTTTGTTGCTGCTGGTAGACCTAACCAATTAGCTCTAAGTGGCGAACGCTTGCAGACTTAGCACGCGTTCGCCATCGTAACCACAAACCTTTGATTTGTGGATTCTTGATCACTAGCTTCTATAGCGATCTAGAGCTGTAGTGCTCCAGAGAGCACCATGAACACATAGGCTTTCGCCTTGGTCAATTGATCGTCAGATACGACGAGCTTAATGTGGTGAATTCCTCTAAGCAAAACGAATCGACCGGACTTGGCGAATAAAACCGTTGGCTTTGCAATCCATCCCGCTAGTTCGTCCAACTTTTCCGTAACTACGATTGCCTCTTGTCTCAAAGCCTTCAGGAACGGATCCCATTCCGTTAATCCATCAAGCCAATATCGAGAGTCCTTGGTGTATCGTTGCTTGACAATGAGAGTCAGGCCTAGCTCGGGACCAATTCCCTCTTCCAGCACGTCGATGTTGAATCCTGTGCGTACAACATCTGCGCGTTCATTCAACCGTGAAATCACAGATTCCACTGCAGAAATACTCCCTGGCCACCCAATGTTTTCGAGATAGGCCCGAACCTCCCGTTGCGTCTTGAACCCCATGACCGCCAATCGGAATGAGCGTGGCCGAGATGGGAAGACGCCGAAGGAATCAGTACGAGTGTCTTCCGGCTGAGCAGAGTATGCGTGTTCGACATTCAGGCGTTCAGCTTCGCTTCTCTCCCATCCTACAGACGACACCAGCGCATCGACCACGGTTCGAACGTCTTTAGACTGTCCATTTGCACCAGTAATCGGTCGCTCCCCCGGTCTAAGAAATATGCCAGGTCGAGAAGCTAGATCAAAGTCGTCGGAACCGGTGTCGTATTCCAGCATGAGCTTGCGTCCGACAATAGAGCGCAGCTCATAGGAGTCTTCCATTTGCTCAAACAGACTCAAGACCGCTCGTGCGGTTTCCTTAGTCTCATCGTTGCGCTCGACCCCTTCGAAAAACGTCGTTGTCGTAGCAGTGCTTGTCATGGAAACGCCCAAGTCCGCCAGGGGTTGGGGTTCCTGCAATGGCAACTCAAAACCAAATGGCAGCGCACCCAGCTCAATGGGAAGCTTGGTCCCGCATGCAAGAATGCGTTGCCACTGTGGCTCGCCAACGAGAGTGGGCGAGATTCGGTCTCGAAACTTGCTAAGCAAGTCGCTCATGTTTTCGCCCTCACCTCCAAGTCGCTCTTGAGTGACAGCGATGGCTTTATCCGTATCCATTCTTTATTCTCAAGCAATTACCGGTGTGGAATTCAGCTCCGCCTCGTCCAGACGCCGATCTTGCAACTCCATTTCAATGGGTACGTCATACAGTCGACCCGGTGCAAACCGAGCCCAGAAGTGTCGCATTCCCGGTACGATTACTCGAACCACTGGCAGGCCGATGTCGGGGCGAGTTTGATCCAAGACAAGGAACTCCAACCCCCTTGATTCAACTGCGTTTTGGCAATTTTCCACATCCTCGCGTAGATCGGTTGTTGCAATATTGGCAAAGTCCGAAGACTTGCGCATCGGCGAGTGAGGTGTAGGAGCAAGCCAAGGGCAGTCATCAAGTCGACCTGTCTTCCACCACTGCAATGCCATGGGGTCATCGATTTGAGGCTTGCCATCGTGTGCAGAGGATCGAGGTAGCCACGTCAGGCACTGGTTGAGTTCACAAAGTGCACGGAGTGCCGCAATTCTTGGATCGAAGTGCGCTCCGGCACCGTAAATTATGTCCTCGGTTTGGGAGTTGGTATGTCTCGAGACTGCTACAAACGAAGGAATAGCAAAATCTGAAGTGACGTCCAGCAACCATACCTCTCGGTCGTAGTTCGCATAGTACTTGCCAGCCGTTGAAAGGTATTCGTCGCCAAAGCTTTCAAGATCTACCGACGGTACTCGCAGTTGGTTGTACCACCAAATCGCAAAGGCATCCCTTTCAACGAGCTCCAGAAATCCCTGCAGGATAGCTTCTTCCAGTGAATTGCCGGCGGCGCACCCATTGGAATCTGCATATAGATCGAGCGGTCCACGTTGTTCTGCCGACATGCTGTAGAGCATGCTGGTCGGCAGATAACGATGCCTCTGCTGGGTAAATGACCAGACTGGCGTCCAATCCACTTCCACATCTTCGTCAAAACGTGACGGCACGATGTTGTAGGGATGGCCTAGCTTGTTGAGACTTGAAGCATTGTCAAGCTGACGGGAACTGAACAGTTGGACGTCGTTGGGGTGTATGCCCTCTTCCTCCCTGGCAAGTTCATCGAAACTCGTGCGTTTGCGAATCTCGCTGCCGTGGGCTGCACCCGAGTAGCGCTCGATCGCCTCGCACAAGGCACTGGCTTGGGACTGCTCCTTTGTGCTGCCTTTGCCTGCGCTCTTGCTCCGCAGACTTCTCCTGAGAGTACTTAGAGTTTGGTTTCTCAATCCGAAATTGCTGCCCGCCCAATAGACATGAAGCCAGGTGTCCGTCTCGTCAGTAGTACGGGAAAGCCAACTCACGATTCCACTGACGGGACTTATCAGATGGCGATATCTTGCCAATGTCACTTCGGGAGCTACGCTCCGCGTCCCGCCACTGTTGCTGTAGCTCTTTGGGCTTGATTGCAACGTGACCGGGTGGGGCAGTCTATCTGGCCGGTGTAGATTCTCGTCTCCGCATGCTGAGCACTGTGGTCTGCGCGTCACCCAGTGTTTCGAGACATCAAGTGTGCGAGTGTTTACGGTTAGCGCATTCCTGTGAAGCGTTGCATTTTCATCCAATACTATCCACTTGGCGATTTCGCCGGCTACCAGTCCGTTTACAGATTCCATTGCAACAGGCTCGGTAGCAAAGGGGATGAAAGCGTTCTTCTTGCCGGCAACCGACCGGAGAAAACTGTGAACTTCGTGGTGACTGCTCAGACGTTGGACTAGGCAGCACCAGCAAGGCCCAGTTGAATTGCCGGGAAACACGGGACCAAACAGAGGTTCAATACCTTGGGGGCGTACAACCATCCATGGCAATCCTAAATCTAGATGTCGGCGGTTTACCTCTGCCAAGTCTTCAGCGAGATAGTCGCGCCGGACATAGACTGCCAGGCTTGAGTTTCCCCCACTAATTTCGACTCCCGTTTTCGCCAAGCTCTCAGCCAATGCGCCGGTGTCTCCGTCGATGGATACTTTGACCTCCCTAATCCGTTGCTCAACCCAACGGGGCGATGCTCCGAGAGTGGACCAATAGCCTGCCCTTCTTCGGTCTAGACCGTGCTCCGAGGAAACCACGTATCCGCTTTCTGACAAGGAAACCATGGCGGACAAGACATTGGGAAATCCGTGCTCTGACTGCAATGCTTGAACAATTTGATCTACCGTGTTGCTGCCATCCAAAAGCGGAATGATGTCGCAATACAGCCTACCGCGCAGCAAGGTATTGAAGGTCTCGGAGACCACCAACACCTGCTGTTCACCGACATCGTGAGTTTGCAGATGAGGTGTAATGACCGGACGCTTGACTACTCCCCGATCTTGGGGTGTGGTTCGGGACAAAATCCCGCTCGTCGGAAGTGCGTCCGCGCTTTCGTTCATGTGGCTCGTTGCAGAGGAATCTGCTTTTACTGTTGGGCGCTCTTGACGACCAAATCTAATTCAGCCGCGGCGTCCTTCGCAATGATCGCTATTGATGAATTCAACGAATCGAAGTCCTCGTGTCCGCAAGCCGCAGCAACGAGGGACTTGACCTTGGATCCAGCGTTGTTCATGTCGAAGCCGTCATCATGAACCAAGCGTGAGATTCCTTGCAAGTCCCGCCACATGTTCGCGGCTTCCTTCAAAGAGGCTGACTCATTCTGCTCAAACACCTTTGCAGCAGTTGGGGCAGTGTCTTCGGGGTCGAGTCCATCGGACGTCAACTGCAAATAGCGCGCTTTTCGTTCAAGATCATTCAATCCGCCCGGCATGCTCACAAAAGAAGCAGCCTCCTTTCCAACGTCGCTGCCATCTCCATCCATCAACCAGGCAAGCAGGGATTCATTCTTGCCATACTCGACCAACACCTCTCGTCGTATGTCTATGAAACGACGGCCTAGGTCCATCTCTCCAAACTCGTAGACACACCGGGACCTAGTCAGCGTTGGTAGGTCCTTCGATGATTGACTGAGACAGTGTTCGGCAACTTCTGAGATGGGTAGGGTCAACACGCGATTCCCATCGTTTGGATTGATTGGAGCTAAGAGCATGCTGTCCTTTGCCAAATGTGCCAGTGTGTCACTAAACCGACGCGACAGCCGCTCGATTTGATTGTCCTCCCAGCCGTCATGCACGACCATGAGTTCCACTTCAGCGTTTGAGCAGACGTCGCGACTTGCGAGGTCACCGAGGAAGACCAATGCGATATCTCCCTCCTGCTGCGATCCAACCCTTTCGACGAATTCGGTCACCACGTCGGCAATCAAGGAGACGATTGAAGACTCCGCAAGGTTGGACATGGCAATTCGGGCTTCAGCGGGCGAGAGATTTTGGCGTACTACGTGCATTCCAATTTGGAATGCCTTGTCGTTCGACCAGTTGCGTATGACCTCTGCTGTTTCCTTGGCGTGGGTCGTTGGTAGTTCGTTTATCAAGTCCCACATTTCCTGAACGCCCATCTCATGAGTCCAATAGAGTCTCGCAAGACCGCGTCGGGCAATCGTCTCGTATTCCTGATCCGAGAAAAATCCCTTAGGTAGGTCCAAATCGGCAAATTCTGGAACTCGAAGATTGTCGAGCAGTTCCGGATGGCGTTCGACCAATTGGGCAAGACGGGGGGCCAAACCGAAGATTTCAATGATCGCGTCAAAGGCTTCGGGACGAACTGCGGCTACAGAACTGTCGTAGGGGTTCCAATCTTCAACCTCCGGATGAAGCTTCTTGCGCCATTGGTCCACTAGAGGATCCATTTTCGAGAACCACTTTTTGGGACGCAGAGCTAGGTTCATCATTTCGCCATAGGTGCCCGGCAATTCTGGCGATTCGCCGTCTCGGCTTTGAAGCTGAGGGTATTGGCGAGTTGCCATGGCGTGATGGTCTGCATGGCGCTGCATCTTGAAGAACATCCAGTTGGTGAATTTCCAGTCTGCGCTCCATGAGTGGTGCGGCGAGATCTTTTCCCATCGTCCATTGGCCAACAAAATCCGTCGCAGGCCGTAGTGCTGGAAGTAATTGCTGATCTTCATGGAAAAAACGCAACTCAGTCCCAGAAATACGTAGACGGGCAGCGCCCAAATTCCACCCATCAGAACCACGAGCACGTACCAGAAGGCAACGAATATGCAGTAGCGCCAAAACGGATTGCTGTAGTGCCAACGCGACAGCTGGCGTCGCGACAATCGTTCTGCGGACACTTTCCAGGAATTGGTGAGATTGCTGGCCACCTCCTTGGGAAAGTAACGCCAAAAGCTCTCGCCCTTGGGTGCAGACCCAACATCATGAGGAGTGCCCACCTTGGCATGGTGGATGTATACGTGCTCCGTAGCGTATTGCGGATAGGACGCGGATGCCAGTAGAAACTCTCCAATGCGTCGCTCCCACATGGTTCGTCGATGCACCATCTCGTGTCCGACAACAAAGACTGCTTGCGCTTCCATAGTCAGGAGAATCGCCAATATGACATCCTCCCAAATCGCGAACGCATCCACATAGAGGATTTGCCACAATCCAAAGACGAGTGTTGGTGGCCACAGGAACGCCCATGCCCATACAGGTATGTTGTAGGAGAATAATCGGCGTTCGGCGATGCCTTTTGGCGTCATGTTTTCGCCGTCGGGTCCGAACACCCTGTCTAGGGAACCCGCGAGACTCATGAAGAGGAACGGTGCCAACATCCACCACCCGCCATAGAGCAGTGCCAAGCCCAACAATGGAAAGATTCCCAGCGGCATGTAGTAGGGAAGAGAATTTAGAAACGACGGCTCGAAGTATGTGGTGCCTTGAGTTTCGGTACCACTTGGTGGGCTATCTGAGACTGTTTCTTGTTGCGTCACTGGAGTATCTCTAACGTGCTAATGCATCCAACGCCAATGCCGCTGACATGTTATCACTGTAGCGGCGGTCGCACCCTATACAGAACCAAGGGATGCGTGAAGCCTTTCTAGGGCTTCAATGCAGAATGCTGTGGTTACGGATTCCGATCCGTGGCCAATTTGGCCCACGGCTCCCCATTGCAGCGTTTGGTCACCAAAAGCAAGCAATTCAGGCCAGCTTCCGTCTTCATGCTGTGTGCCAAGCAGAAGATCCATGGTCTTTTCGATGTCCAGACTATCGAGATGACCCATGTTGTACAGCGTCGAGACGCCTTGAGCTGCTTGAAGAACATTGTTGAATCGTCCGGAATCGTCGCGCTGTGCTAGCACTCGGTCAAGCAGCAACGAATCCATTTCTGTGATCGAGGCAGGGAAGCAAGGCAGCGCGCGACTAATCGCATAGTACGTAGCGATCGGATCTGGATACCACTTTGAGGCACCCTGTTCATCACCCTTTTTGATCATGTCCTGCAGCCACCGACTAGCTCCATGGGTTGCTGGACAGTCGCCAAGATATGCAATTACGTTGGCATTAACCACTGGATCGGCCTCAATGCGGAACTTTGCCACAACATCGGGTTCTCCCTCATCCAGCAACCAAGTCATGAAACGGCCGTCACCGTCTTGGTTTTTCAGAATACGCGACACATTTTTGTTCAAGCAAATCCAGGGATGTCCGCCCACGACAAGCGAGCAAAGCGCGGAGCTGTCGAGGTCTTTCGGCAAGTGGCGGTAGTATCGCCAGAAGCCTGGATGCTCAATTGTGGTGGAGAGATATTTCCGGGTACGCTCCAGCAGAGCCTTGGCCTGAGGTTCTTCGCTGCACTGAATTGCCAGTGCACATAAGGCGGAAATGAACGGAGGTCTCTCGTAGTGCCTAGGAATGTCCGGATTGCCCACGTTAAATCGGATGCAGTGCCATGCGCCGTCTTCGTCCACAGAGGAATTCAGAAATTCAAGCGCACGACGAATGGCCTCCCTGCATTCGCGTCTCATGGACTGGGAGGAAACTCCTTGCGAAGTATGTGCACGTTTTCGCGGGCTCGTATTGCGCAAAGGCGGAGCGGGGTCGTACATCGTTTTCTTCAAGAACGCGAGCGAGCTTGCGCCCGTTCTAGCCTCTTCTCGCTCCGCATCGCTGAACCTGCTCCGGGGCGGAAGTACCAAGTGTGTGGTATTGCTCGAATCCTCGTGCACTTGAATCTCGTGGTCCAAGTCTATTGCCACACCGAATTCTCGTTTAATGAAGTCTTTAGGATTTGCAAGTAGACTCTCACGAAACTTGCTGTCGTCTGCAGCTTTGGAGGCCGCTTTGGCAAGCAAGTCGTCGGATTCCTTCATTGACATGCCCACATCAGGCTATCTGCCTTCGCACCAATTGACGGAATTCCCCGTCAATCTCCATTAATACGTCGAACGAACCTATTTCGACAACTTTGCCAGCTTTCATCACATAGATGCGGTCAGCCTGTTGCAAGGTAGAAAGTCTGTGTGCAATCACAATCCTAGTCGACGTCAGTAGTGCCAGGTTCTGCATGATTTCTGCTTGGCTGGCGTTATCCAGCCAATTGGTTGCTTCGTCAAACAACATGATGCGCGGGTTGCCAAGCAGTGACCGAGCAATTGTCACGCGCTGACTCTCCCCGCCCGACAGCACCGTTCCACTGGTGCCCACCATCGTCATCAATCCCATAGGCATGGCCTTTATTTCTTGCTCGATGCATGCTGATCGGGCGGTCTGCCACACTTGATCGGTAGTTATCTCTTGGTGGTGGGCGACTATGTTGTCCCAAATGTCCAGTGGATGAAGCCGGACCGACTGCGGAACCGTGCCGATTCGTCGCCTCACCTGCTTCAAGTTTAGGTGTCTCAAATCGCGACCATCGTAGTAGACAGCCCCGGCGGTTGGTCGATCAAGGCCCAGAGCAAGTCGAAACAATGTAGTTTTTCCTGAACCCGATTCTCCCGCGATCGCGATGAACTCGCCAGGACGGGCGTGAATCGTAACGTCATTGAGAATGAGCGGACCGTCCTCTTCATAGCGAAAGGAAATGCGATCGAACAGAATCTCGCCTCGCAAGCTATCAACCCGTTCACCATCGGTCTTGGTCTCGGGAATTGCAGCCAATAGAGGACGCATTTGGTCGATTGCAGGTCGCATGGCAGCCAAGACGCCAAGCGATTCGCCAAACCGCGCTAAAGAATATTGGAATACCAGAAACACCATGTAGACGACTAAGAAGTCACCGACGGGTAGCGATCGGTCGCTTACCACTACCACGGCGAGCAACAGCACGGCCGCCGCCAAAAATGGAAGTGCAGAGCCAAATGCCCGCGCATGTCCTTCGAATCTGCCCAGTTCAAGTTCTGCTTTCTTCTGTTCCCTGTACTCCTGCACCCACATTGCAAACGCGGATCCCTCCGCACTTTCGACCCGCAATTTGGCAATCCCTCCAATGATTTCGAAAAGTAGGCCAGCCACTCGACGGCCTGCTGCAGTCATCTTCGCATGGGGAGATACCTGCCTCATCCCGAGGTAGAAGGTCGTTGCCGAAGCTATCAAGCTGAAACCCAAGGCAACCATTCCTAGAGCCGCATCGTAGAGGAAGACAATTCCAAATATGGGTATAAGGAATAGGCACGACAGCACACTGTTTGCAGCAACCCCCTGCAGTCCATCTCTTAGATTTTGGAAAGTCATGCCGGACATCGCCAGATCTCCGCTGCGATGTCCATGCAAAGCGCGAGGAGGCAGACGCACGAGTCGATCCCAGAAAGCGGCCTCCAGTCGAGTTGCCGAGCGTGCTTCCAATCGCATCATCGCAGATCCGTGCAATAACTGAACTAGAGCACCCAGAAGACCAAAGCCAGCAATTGCAACGGCCACAACGTAGAGCGTGTCGGTTGTTCCTCCCGCAACAGCATGATTTGCGACCAGTCCTAGCGCAAAGGCCGGAACAAGCTTCAATAGACCACCGACCAATCCCGTTAGCACCAGACGAGCAAAGTCGCCACCTGAGCCCTGGAGGGCGATTTTCAGCAGGTCTCGAGGATTCGCGATGCCCGTCGGCAATGGCCTGTAGAACATCCAGGCCTCGTTTCGAAGCGTTGAAGCACGGTCCCGGTTAACTCTAGTGGTCTTGCGTGTGACGGGATCAGTTTCCCGGTAGCTTCCAATTTTAGATGGCAATAGGACTACAGGTTGTCCGTCTTCCACGCGAAACGCCAAGAGCGGAGTACTGTCGCTACGCCACCATTCGCTCTGGGCGTCCAGGCGGACACGCCGGGCACGCACGCCGGAGGAGTCGAGAATGTCGACGAGGCTCACAGAACTGTCGGTGGACGAAGATGGTGGTGGGAATGCAAATTCAATTCCCTCTCGCTTGCCGATAATCCTCAATGCGTCTGCCAGTGCAGTATCTTCAATCTGTTCCTCAGGATCCAGAGGCAGATCGTAGATATTGAAAAGTCGCGACCGAGCGATCTCTGCAGCAACTCGACGACTCATGGTACGTTCCCGCTCCAGATTGGCGTCATCGACAACAGCCAGTTGTCGATTGACCCGCTCCATGCGAAACGCGACCTTGTGGAAGAATGCCAGAGATTGCAGTAGCAATCCTTCCTCTGCCAATCTTGAAGATGATTTGCTGGTAAGAGTTACGTCGTCGAATACCGAAAGCCAGCTGGTCCGTGTGAGAGGCATCGCCCACGAGTTAGCGTCCGATGCCAGCTCAGCTTGGTCCACAATGTCCATGTAGAGGCTCGTGCCTTGTGGCAGTCCCATCACCCAAGCAACTCCACTTCGTACACTCAGTGTGCAAGGTTCAAGTGAGCGACTCCCACCAGCTTCAGCGAAGGCTGTTGGGCGTGGAAAACGTGTGACGAATCTCGACAACGTATCTGTAACCGCAACAAGCCACGGATCAAATTGCTCTGCTAGTTCCTTTGAGTGAATCTGATTCAAAGAGCTAGCAGGCAAGCGTTTCAGGATGGTTCCGGGCAGCCCCTTGGCAACCAATCCAAGTGTGCTGTCGGTGTCTGCGTCGCTGATGTCGGGTTCGACGCCGGGTAGCAGCCGACCGGTATCGAGGCGCAGCAGGTGCTGAGGTGCAGCCTGATCTCTTCCGGCCTTGGACTCGTGCAGAAAGAGGTCCACGGTACCCTTCTCCACGAACCAAACGCTAGTGTTGTCGTCAAGTGCCAACGGAGAGTTGCCCTCACAGGAAACGGCTACGCCAGATTGCCTGACGAGCTCTGAGAGGGTTATGTACTCGGCGTGATCCTGAGCCATTAGCCTGACTTGACGAGCTTGTAGTAGGTTCCTTCAAGGTCGGCGACCAATTCGTCGTGCGTTCCTCGCTGCACCGCCTCCCCCTCCTCCAGCACGATGATTTCGTCGCAATCGCGCACCGTGCTCAGCCTATGGGCCACGATTAGGCAGGTGACACCTCTTCGGCGCAAGCTGTCGTCGACATCTTCCTCCGTAGCGGCATCTAGAGAACTCGTAGCCTCATCGAGTATGAGTATCGTCGGATTGCCTACCAAGGCACGTGCGATTTCGATCCGTTGTCGCTGCCCTCCGCTGAAATTAGCTCCTCCCTCTTCGACTTCAGTCGCATAACCTTGGGTTCTGAGCAGGATTTCGTCGTGGATGCACGCATCTCTCGTTGCGGAAACGATGACTTTGTCGGGTACTGCAGAATTCCATAGTGTGATGTTGTCGCGCAAGCTTGCAGCGAACAGAACAGCTTCCTGGTTCACCATGGAGATCGATCGACGCAACACTTCTTCCGGTATCTCGTTTCGCGGATTTCCGTCAAACAATATTTCGCCTGACCACGGTTGACTAATTCCGGAAACCAGCCGCGTCAAAGTCGATTTCCCTGAACCACTGGGTCCTACTATGGCAACCCTTTGCCCTGGATTGATAGTTAGATTGAAGTTCTTGATAAGTGGAGGGCGGCTCGTGTTGTAGCCAAAGGTTACGTCCCGAAGTTCGATACGACCAGCAAGTTGAAGTCGTCCCTTAAATGTAGCAATGGACTCAGAATGTGCGAGTCGGCGTTCAAATACAGGATCTATCGCAGCGCTAGTGACATCACTCAATCGCTGAAGATCCGTCTCAAGCGCATGGCGTTTGTCAGCAAACCCCAAGAAGCGTCCAATGGGTTCGAGAAACATCTCGGCCAAGATGTAGAAACCAACCAATGCTCCCAAGGTCATATCTCCCGCCAATACCATCGCTCCTCCGAACACAAGGATGGCCATGGTTCGTAGTGTTGCAATAAGGTCAGGAAACGCACTGTTAATGGTGCTCAGTTCGGCGTAGCGTTGGCGAGCATAAAGTTCTCGGGATTGCTGTCCGCTCCACCTTGCAAAGAACCTGTCGTCCGCACCGGTCATGCGCAAGTTGTCAGCATGGCTCAACATCTGCATGCCTACCCCAACCAACAATCCTTGCTCACGCCTCATCGCCTGACTGCGTATGCGTCGCAGCGAGTTGAGAAAGTGTGCGAGCAAAATGTGAGTCAAACCAAGCAAGAGAACGATCAACGTTAGGATCGGGTCGTAAACAAACATTGCAACGACAAAGACTGCACTCAATGCCATGTCGACCACAAGCACCAAAAGCTCCGCTGTTAGGTTCTTGGCTACGCGATCAATCGAACCTACTCGATCTGTCAAGTCTCCAACTAGTCGGTGTTCAAAGAACTCAACGGGCAATCGGAGCAACTTCGTCAAGCTCCGCTCTGAGCCCGATACCGCTATGCGGACCCCTAGCCGTTGCAGAAACCTGTGTTTCAGCAAGGAAAGCATGTAGACCAGCAGCCCGCCCCCAATTAGCGATGCTACGACCCCCAACCATGATCCATGCTGGGATAGAACCTCGTCTACGAACAATCCGAGCGATATGGGAATCGCTAGGGCCATTAGAGTCAGCATGAATCCACAAGCGACCACACCAGTAAGCACATTCCATGTTCCAGCCAGTAGTGTCTTCAACTGTTTGAACAGACTGGGCCACTCTCCGCCCTGCTTGAAATCATCCTGAGGTGTAAATCTCAGAGCAATTCCGCTATAGTTTTTGATGAACTCCTCAGTCGTAAGCGTGCGTCGGCCAGTTGCTGGGTCGTTCAAGTAGTAGTGTTGATTGCTGATTCCCTCAAGCACCACAAAGTGACTGAATTGCCAAAACAGTATTAGCGGCAAAGGCAATTTTTCGAGCGTCTCGGCACGCAAGCTAAGACCTTTGCACTCCATCCCATAATGTCGCGCCGCACGCGCGATGCTGGCGGCGCTGCTGCCGTCTCGACTCACTTCGCACTTCTCGCGCAGTTCGTTAAGCGGTACCCAACGACCAAAGTATCCCAGCACACTGCCTAGGCACGCTGCGCCGCATTCCGACGCATGCATCTGCAACTGAATTGGCGTAGTAACCCTGCGTGCGCGAGATCTCGAACCGGAGGAGTTGCGTGAACGTTTAGACGCACGCCCGTTCATGCTACAGCAGTCCTGCCCCAATTAGAGCAAGCGGGGATTGCCTACCAACCTCTACAACAATCATGCACTGCTCACCAACTAGGGACGAGTACATGATCTCGTCTTGTGCATCAGCTACAACATCCAGGCGTTGAAGAAAACGTCCTGCGGAGTCCCCGGCTGCAGGCTCCGGCGACAACCCGACATCGATTTTTGCGTCGATCTGACCGCGTATAACACCAAGTCCATTGCTTGAACCACTCAATTGGACTAAAGCCGCCATGCCAGTCTTGACTTCCGCTGTACCGCCACCCTCGCTCCAAACCAGTACTTGGACTACATCGCTCCGCTCGAGTTGTTCTTCAATGGACCCAACGACTACCCCTTCGACCGTAATCCGTTGAGCCACGCTCCCGAACACTAGCCACCCTGCGAACCCGATTAAGACCACGAACACGAGAGCAGCAAGCACTCGGTCTCTGGGTGTGGAGATGATTAGCAGTCGATCAAGCTGCTCACGTTCCTCTTTCGCTTCAGCGACCGTGTCATGAAAAGATTCAAACGGGTTGTTAAACACTGTAACGCTTTGCTGTCCTGTAAATGCCAGCCGACGACCAGGCAGGTCGAATTGCAGCTAGCAGGTTTTTCTGAGATTGTTTGGTATTTCGATTGTAAGACGATTCGCTCACGTCTGACATTCGTTGAAATCTTAACTTATGAGGTTTCGGGCGATTGCAAGGGTCGATTTTTTTGGTTACGGTCTAGCCAAGTCAAGAGCGCTGGCAGGAGTGACAGGTCTGCAACCAGTGCAAATCCAATAATTACTGCAGTCAAGACTCCAACCTGCGCAGTTGGGATGAATGGAGAAAAAACGAAAATCATGAAGCCAACAACTAGGACCACAGTTGTCGTGACCAATGCCCGTCCAGCCTTATCGAACGCGTAACGCACAGCAGATTCCGCATCTTGGCCGTATTCGCGACGCGCTCGCAGGTACTTCGCCAAGAAATGCACGGTATCGTCCACAACGATGCCGATGGTCATGGCCACTACGACTGAGAGCGAGAGTCCCACTTGACCGACAGTCAATCCCCAAATGCCAAACCCCACTACCGCTGGTATGAGATTGGGAAAAATACTGATCAGACCCACTCGTAGCGAGCGCAACGCGACGAGCAACAACACTGAAATGGCAACTAAGACTACAACCGTGCCAATCAACATGGCCCGAATATTGCGTTGCCCAATATAGGCGAACAGCGTAGCAGGTCCGGTGCCGTTGACTCCAGTAACGCTTGGTGCGTTTTCTCGTATCCAAGCCTCGGCGCGAGCATTCAACTCAAGTATCTCCGCTGAACGCAACGTTTCAGCTGACACTGACACTCGAGTTGCCGTTCTGGATCTATCGATTTGATTGTTTAGGTCCAAGCCCACAGGCAATGAGAGTTCGTAAAGCAACAAGTATTGAGCCGCCAGTTCTTGGTTCTCTGGAATTCGATACTCATCTTGGTCGTCCCCATGCATGCTCTTGTTTAGTTGCCGAAATGTGTCCGTGATGACTGCCACATGCCGAACGGAATCCTGACTTCTATACCAATCCGCAAAGTCGGCAACCTCCTGAAGAAAATTGGGGTGAATTGCGCCACCGGCACTTGAGGCCTGCAGGGAGTACTCAATCAAGGTGTTGCCACTCAAGTGCTCGTCCATGAAATCGGTGTCCTGCCGAAACTCAATCCCTTCGTCAAAGAAATGGACGAGTACGTCGTTGAGTTCGTTGCGTGGAATGGATATGGCCATTCCGACCAAGAAAACTATCCAAACCCAAAACAGCGGCGCCTTGTAGCGTAGTACCCAGTCCGCCAGTCGTTCCATGGACATGCCGCGTACCCATCGTCTTTCCTTTCCTGCACGGATTGGAAGCAGCGAAAGTAACGCGGGCAAGAAAGTGACGGACAGAATGAAGGATGTACCGATTCCAAATGCGACGAACATTCCAAGGTGCCGATAGGGAGGCACCTCGGAGAAGTTCATACTCAGGAACCCTAAGGTGGTGGTGAGACTTGCCAAGAATACTGGATGGAGATTGAGTCGTATTGCCTCGACGATCGCATCGTGTTTGGAGTCCCCCGCACGCATGCGTTGTTGGATAGCTACCAAAATATGCACGCAATTCGCGACGACGATCATCAACACAATAGTTGGCGCGGGAGAAATCGGAGGTGTGAAAGGCAATCCGACCCATCCGCCCAATCCGATCGACGCGAAAATTGAACAGACGATCACAATTCCAGTGGCCGCAACTCCGGACATGCCCCGTGTAAGCAATGCGAGGATCACTCCCATCAGGAACAAGCTCAAAGGCAAAAACACCATTTGGCTACTTATTGAAGCTTCAACGAAGGTCTGATTGACCAAGACTGTGCCCACAACGCGAATGTCCACATTCGGGAAGCGCTCTTCGGCCTGTTGCGCTACTCCTCGAGCAAATTCCGCAACGTCTGCAATAGCTTGCAGTTGACCTTCGATAGGCAATTCGACCGTTACGTTTACTACGCTAACTTCGCCGTCTAGCGCAAGGATGCTTCCAGCAATTCGTGGATCTGAGAGCGCAATTTCTCGTATTCGAGCCCGAGTTTGGGCCTGTGAAATTTCCGCCGGATCAATGAGGTCCCTTACATAGAGATCGTCCCCATCTGCGGTCGTGTACTGAAAGTTAGCGAGAGAATCTACACGGCGTGTGAAGGGTATTTGCCATGCCTCGTCAGTTAGCCAAACAGCAACCGATAGTGCCTGTTCGGAAATCGCATCGCCATCGTCCGGTACGACTAGAAACGCGACGTTCTCGCTCTTACCGAATGTATTTTCCAGATCCTCCAGAGCTAACAGTTGAGGATTGTCCTCATCGAAAAAAATGCGATAGTTGGCGGAAAATCCCAACTGGAAAATGCCACTGGCAGCAAGAGCAACCAAGACGAGTGCCCCCATGATTACCCACCACCGCACAGCTAGCACTTTTTCCGCAAATCGGGCGGCGAATTGCTGATGAACTTGTCCAGGCGCGTTCATGAAGCTCAAGTCCAAGACATGGTTCTAATCCAAGCAGCCAACTTGCGATAGATCACAGAACAGACCAGCTTTGAGTTAGTGTTCGAACGCTATTCACGTCGCGCTCCCGATAAAGCCCGAGCTAATGAAAGTCAAAATACGGGATTTCACCCGGTCCGCAAGGCTGCTTCACGATTGGAGAACAGTGCTAACTGGCAACCCTCGAGTCCCCTCGTACCTGTCAGTTTACTGAAATCAGGATGAGTCCCAATAAGCTATAGCAACTCTTGAAGTCACCGGCCTTGTTGCCGGACCCGAGCAAGCTCAGCGTCGTCAAGTATCCATCTCTCCGTTAGTAGCCAAATGGACCTGAGCGATATGTCAAGATCCTGGGAGAGTTCCAGATATCTTTGAGGAGTAGACAATCGTCCTTTTGCATCCTTGCCATCCATCGTCTCCCACACTTCCCAAAGACGGTCGGTTTCGTCGTCTGTAGGTTCGTGCGGTCTCCCAGCGTTCGTGAGACCAGTACCCGCTTTTCTGCGCCGTGTGTATTCTCGCGTGCTCAACCCGTAGAAGTTTCTTACCAGCTCGAACGGAGCATCATTGTCGATAAGTTCTTGCAACGAATCGTCAGTTTCTCTCTGTGCCCGCATATAACGAACCATGGACCAGAAAACATCGCGATTGAACTGTATGGAGACACAGTGAGAACGCAGGGACCCAGCGTGATAGAGGTCGCGGATTCCGATGCGTTTCATCTCGTCGATCTCGCGATCGCCCATCTGCATTTGTCTTAGGGCGGCATAGTCGCCTTCAGCGACGCAACGGATGGCGTAAAGCAATACCGCAGAAGTAAGCTCGGCTTCCTTGGTCTTCATCATAAATGCACCAATAGGTAATACACAGGTTAGGCAATTTCATGATGTAGCTCGGCTATTTCTCCTAGAGTAGTGATTTTATGTACAGTATTATAAGTTATTGCATTCAAGCAATCGCTGCAGGACAGTTGTCAGCCCTTACTCAACTAGAGATATTTCTTGAACCGATAGCCTGCGATGGATAGCAGCATGGTGTAGATTGCAGAAAACGTTGCGATAATCCAACCTATGTGCAGTACCCAAGGCCATACGACCAATACCATCGAGAATGCAAGAACCAGGGGGCCAATTAGCCTTCTCGCCGCGTTGTAAACCCAGGAACTCTCTCGTCCACCCGACCAGCGACGTACTTCTCGTCGGACCAATCCATCGACAAGTCCAACCGACGCGAGAATGGATGCGACGGCAATCCCAACGCTTAAGGCTGTCAGTCGGAAAGTCGTCGCACGTACGAATTCGACCGTTATTGCCGCATAGTAGTCAAGGGCCATCGCCACCTTCGCCACTGATTTAGCTAGTGGGCTCCGACTCGTAGACTGTCCAGACGCTCTCGCAGGCGATCGCAATTTTCTCGAATCGAGGGAATCCGCCATGGAATTAAGCCAACTGAGATAGACATTGTGCAATTGATCGAAAGTACGCATTGGTTGCAGACCTACCTGTTCTTCGAGCAGTCTGTGTTCAATTGCCGTTCTTTCCGTCAATCTGGTGCCATCGTGCGCCTCCCATGTGCGCCCCATGCCGAAGAGTTCGATTACCACTCCCAATACGACGGACAAAACCAGAGTTCCAATGGTCTTGAGAACCATGGCAATCATCGAAGTTATGGGGTTTTGTGATTCAGATTTGCGACTGGACGCCTTTGGCATTCGCGCTTCTACTGCAAGGTTTGATAGGGGAAAACGCTAGTCGGACTCTCGTGTCGACGACTGCAAATACCGCTGAGAAACATGGTTCAGAAGCTCAGTTGCGTCTACTGGCATGTAGGGATCATGCTTGTCAGGCATAGGGAATCGAACTTTCCACAGAGTTCCTCCCTCCAGTAGAGCAAAGGCTTGCCCGCGGGGCAGGCCCACGATCTCTGCGGGATTTAGCAGCGGAGCTTCAGTGGTTGTCAATCGATCATCATTGCGTGCTTGAAAGCTAAGTCTTCCTTGCGTGTCCCGTGCGTCAGATGCTCCCGATGCACCGGAAAGTGCCCGGATTTCGGTTCTGGGCAATTGCTTGGTCAGCACTTCTGCCGTAGCTAGTTCTTTCACGCGAAGCATGATCAAACTGTTGAAATTCCCTGCAATCTGACCAGATTTGGCACGGTTTCCAACACGAGCTTCGATGTCCGACATCGTCTGCGTGTACGCCGTAACTTGGAATCCCGCACCGCCGGCTTTGTTGAGCAAAGGAACGAATTCATCACCAATGAGTTCATTGAATTCGTCCGCATGTATGCAAACCCGAGGCGGTTCCTCGTATTGTTGACCCTCTCCCCGAATTCCAAACTTGTACAAATAGCCGGCAACCGATACCAAATCAGCAAACATCGAGTTACCTACTGCTGCAGCGACCATGGAATCAGACAGTGCGTCAAGACCGATATAGACAATGCCCCCTTGTCTTATGACGTCCAACCACTCAATCATTGGACGGTGATCCGAACTCTCTTCTGTAGGCGAGATGAGCTCAGCGATGGGGCCGGTGGTCAACTTCTCCATGAGTGGACCCACAGACGAGACAATCTTGTCGAAATAGGTACGGTCGTACTTGAACGCCGAAATCAGACCATCCAATACGGGATCCTCGATGGCTATTTCCTGGACATACTTGTACAGAGCCACTGCTTTAGGATCCCTTCCCTTTAGTGAGCTTGGCAGATTTCTTACATTTGTTGACTTCTCCACCGACCTCACTTCTGCCGCCCATCCTGCAGGCTGAGTCCTCATAAGTAGATTTCTTGTGTACTCTATAAAAAGGGGTTCAATATCATTAATATACTTTCTTATTTTCAAGTAGTTTGGAGTCTGACCAAGTGCTACTATTGCATGGGCGATGATGTTTACAAAGCGCCAAGCGAACTCTCGGAAAGCCGACGAGCTTCCTCCACCTGGCAACTGATTGGCTATTCGTGTCGCTACTTCCGTAATGCGGGAAAATCGCCCAATGGCGTTATACCTGCTCGAATGTTCTGGATAACCGAGGTGAAACATGGAAAATTGGTGCTCTCTGCCCCAGCGTTTCGCCTCAGCATGGGTTCGACAGAGCAGGTCCATGTCCCCTTTCGGATCGAATACAAGTACAACGTGGCCGTTCCTGATGTCTTGCGAGACCAATAGCTCTGCCAGACGTGTCTTGCCTACACGAGTTGTACCCAAGACTAGGGTATGACCAACTCTATCAGCAGAGTTCAGCCACACATTTTGTTTGTTCAGTTCTACTCCGTGCAATTCCGGGCGACCACTTACGGGCATCCCATTCGTCGTCGACGAAACACCTACTCTTGGTATAAAATGGTTCAGAGCACGTTTCAAGCGGTCCGTTGGCTTTGCTTCCAGGTAACGGCGGCATTCGGGTCGTCGCGTGTCAGCAAGACGTTGTGCGTGCTTCTGCGTCCATTTGAACCCGTTTCCAAGATAGACACAACCGCGTCTGCGAGGGATTTTCTCAGTTTGCATGTTCCACAGTCGAGAACGAACAAGCCCATGTTGATAGCAAATCACTGTAATCCCTTGAACTGCTCGCACAGCTGCGAGCAAAGCAAAGCCTAGTGCCGCTCCATACGCAAAATAACGTGGAAGGTACAGGAATCTGTATACAAGCACTAACACAGCAGTGGCTGTTGCCGCAACGCAAGCGGACCAAAGCTCGATGGGAGCTCGCAACAACGCTTCAATCGGATACTTCAATCGCTCGAAACTTCCACATTGCCAACGCTTTCACTTGCAGTAGCTACATATCGGCTCCAGATTCTGCGCACTCGATCTCGATATTTTTTAGCTCTTTCTACTGAATTGGGTGCGTGGTAGCAACCAACCGCAACCCACCAGTCCAGCTCGCGTTCGTAGCAGGAACGAAGTATGTCTGCACCTATCCGGAGGTTCGTGCTAGGATCCAATGCCTCATAGGCCGACTCAAACTTGTCGCTGTGGTAGCGCCAGCTGATTTGCATCAAGCCAATGTCAACGTTGCTATTTGCATCCCGTAGCGTAGTCCGCAGTACTCTGAAAGCTGATTGGCGTCGATCAAACCTCTTGCCTCTCCCATCAATGTTCAGGGTCCACGGCCACGGTCGATAGCCATGCTCCTTGTTCACTGTCCTGCCACTTTCGGTCAACGCAATCGCATAGAGCAAGTCTGCCGGCACTTGTGCTGCAGATGCAGCGTTTGTGTAGGCAACGGGAATGTTTGCTGACTTTGGATTGGAGTCGGCACCAACGCCTAGCAACAGGAGTCCGGCTACCGCGAACAGCTTCGCTCTACTTTCAACGGTCAATGCAGCAGATAGTTGGGAAAATCCAGTGATTCCTCACCACGACGCAACATTAAAAACGGAAGTTTGTGCATACGCGGTACCAACGCTTTTAGGGTACCGTTGTCGAAATTCAACGTTATCTTGTTGGATCGAACGTCCAATGGCTCGATACCTCGATCCTGCGCCCAACTTTTAATCCGGCCGTGATCGGTGGAGTCCGTATCAACGAAGTAAACGTCAATTCCGTCCACACTTGAAAGTAAGCTACTTGAACGGTCGTAGACGACCTCACAGGCGACACAATCCAGCGATGTGAAGTACATGATGCGATCGGACGATTGAAGTTCCAGCTTTCCTTCCGATCCTGCTAATGGCAGCAGGTCCGAATCGATTAGCGGCATGCCGGCGGCTATGTCCGCGATGGCTTGATCGTAAGCCTTTTGAAACTTGAGAATTCGATCTGCGTCTTCGAGCATCATTTGTGCCCAAATACGAGCGTAGTGTCTGCGCTCGGAGTGGCTTCTTGCATGGATTCCTAGCACTTCAATCGGAGAAATACTCTCGCTGCTCAATCTGCCCCGAATCCCTCGGAGAAGCTCCAGGTGTCGTTGCCACTCTTCGTTTGTTAATCCCCAAATGGCTGCACGGTCAATGGACTCACGAGCCGATGTGTCAATTCTTGTAGACGATCGGTCAAGAGGAAGTTGGTTGGTATGGGAAACAGTCTGCGCGATCGCAAAGGAAACCACTACAAAAGTTAATAGACTCAAACATATAGACTTCATTCTTAAAGAACCTCTTTGTCTCTATCGGCAAGTTCGTCATTTACGTCATTCAAAAATTCCTCGTTATCAGGCACGTCTGTGTCAGTCGCACCAGAGGGAGACAACACAGGTTCTTGTGGCAAGACCGAATCCTGATCGTCATCCATATTCAAGGTGAGGTTTCGATACGGCACTCCAATCTCCTCGTATCGACAACTAGATAAAGACGTGGAATCAGAATGGTCGACTTCTACAGTTGTTGCGGCAGAACTATGCGATTGGAGGTTCTTCACGCTACCTGTGCCACTGAGTTCGGTTGAAGCCACCAGTGCACCGAAAAACAAAACAACTACGAGCAGGCTCATGACCCATCCGACCCCACTGATGGGTCTTTGCAAAGCTCAAAACCTACCAAACGATGAACTGGGTCTTGAACTACTCGCCAAACTGGACCCGCAAGCGTTTCCAATGCCGATTTCAAGGACATTGGCCCCAACTTGCGGTGGGCAGAGGGTAGAGGAAGGTCTAAAAGGATTTGCATTGCAGGATCCGCTGCGCTTGGTGCGGCAAGACGGAAACCCTGTTCTTTGATTGAGAACTTAACCGCGTCTCCGACAGTTACAACATCATCCGGGAATTCAATGGTTGCAATGGTTTGGAACACATCCTGCTGCGATTCGGTCGGGACGGCTCGAATCGAGGAGTATCTGCCTACTTGAACCTCTTCGTCGGCTTGTAAAGAAAAAGAAGACAGCGATAGCACTGGAAGCAAAGCGGCAGCAACGGAGCGAAATTGAAGAATCATCGAGTTGACCTGGCGAAATGTTGCTGTAGTTTGCATACATCACGGATCGCCAACAGGGAAATCTACTTCCGGGCCTGTCGAGATTTCTCGTGCTGTCGAGACCCTTGTCGAAAAGCTCTAGCGCGATTTGTTAGCTATGTGGCACCAGTTTGAAAATCGCTAATTCATTCAAAATGTCAATAAGCTGCCTATTCAACATATAACAGAACGGGCGCAAAACGAATTTCGCGCCCGTTTCCTTGCTGAACTCGAGAATTCAGTTAGCAAATTGAGGTTAGTGGCTTTGACCAGTCTGGATTGCTAGACCCAGCAGTGCTTTCGCAATATCGTCCCGAGGCTTTATTCTCGCAGAATTCTCAACACAGAAGCATGTTTCGACAGTCGTAGACTCGTCACATGTATTCAGCAGCTATAAAGTAGCTTGTTAGACCCGACAACGACCGGGTAACTTGACAGGCAAGTTTGGAGTAAGAAATGGATTCGACGCCAAGGGCGACAACGAATTCAAGAATCCGAATCGTTCAGACCGCGTTTCCCGCGCGGCACGGTAACACCATAGTTGAGCGCATTGTGTGTAGGCATCGTTCCCAAGCAACCTACAATCCGTTCATGGAACGGAGTGATTTGCTCAATTTACTATTGCATCTAGTTTATGTGTTGTGCAAGCTTAAATTTACGAATGAAACAGAATTTAACAAAAGGAAAGGCATGAAGAGAGCTTTAGAAGAGTTCGCATCACTCTGCCATCAAGTCTCCTACTCGAGTGACGCAGATGAACTGGTCTAATGTAGACGGGCAATCAACTAGAAGCGGCGGTAGAACCTCGTTAGCCCAGATACTTGCGTATCTAGACTAACGGATTCTATCCCTAAGGACCGAAGTCCTATTGCACCGGCAGCCGAATAGTCAGCACCGGTTCGCCATTGTCTCCAGCATGTGCAAGCACTTGCAGCAGAACAGAACGAGCCTTTTGCGATTTGCCATCCCTCGGAACTCGGTCTACGCGAAATCGCATACGATCGGCCGAAGGATTGCGCATACGCACAAAGTCAGCGCATTTGCTGACTACAGCATAAAGACGCGCATATTCGGTTTGCGGGACCTGACGTTCGCTGTCGTCGTCAGTCCACGCAACTGAGTCGTTCCAAGCGGCTTTGGTCAATGCGACCGGCCACCGGAAACCGACCTGTCGGGACATGTCGCCGATGTCGAACAATTCGCCATCGGCAATGGCAACAGCCCGTGAACCAGTGTAACCCGGGTCGACAGCCTGTTGCTCAGGGTTGTCGTTAAAGAAGTCTGTCATGACTTTCTCCATGTCAGAAAAGGCCAGGCAGACCCCTGCCCCGACGGGAAGTGGTACTTCCCGGCCGGGTTGAGAAATTGAGAGTGGAAATTCCGTACGTCAATCTAACATGTCGCAAGCGACAAATTAGGCGGCGTCCTCGATTTCTGTCACAGCTACGCCGTTGACGCGAGCCCAGTCGATGCCGACTAGTCTCGCCTTTACATTCACTCCAGTCTGGCCCTCTTTCGAGCCATGTCTGAAAGTAAACGTTTCGGCATAGAGATCGTTCAGTCGAAACCGGACCAACACTTTGTCGCCTTGCTCCACATGTGGTGCAAGTTGACGAATGTAGGCATTGGTTGATCGACCGGTAACACGACAATCGATGTAGGTGTAACGAACGCTCTCGTCTAAGCCCCGGAGGGCGGATATAGTCACTGCCAGAAACGGTAGTCCAGCTTCCGGTTCGATCTCTCGAATCCGGTTGATGTAACCGACTCCGGTTGTCAGTAATGCGAAGTTTCTCGCATTCCCAATAGTGGACATCACACTTCCTCCTGGATAGTGAGTAGAGGATCTTCGACATCCTGTCGAAGGGTTGAAGGAAATGCAGACTTGGTAGCACCGAGTCCGCACGCTCTTGTAGGGTCGAATGAAAGTCCCGTAGAATTTTCATCTGTGCGTCGATTTCACGACCCGACGACACATCTGCCACTGAAACGCAGTGGTCACGCATGTCTTTTAGATTGAAATTCAAAGGTCGAAACCTTCCATTCCGTTCTCAATTTCCAATACTGGCGGCACGGCTTCATTGCGTCCTGACACTATTGGAGGAGCAAATGCCGCCCTACGATTACCTTTCAGCACATCGTCTGGAACTAGCCCCATGAATTGCTGAGCAATCTCGCCTTCAGTCTTCCACGAGTTTGGATTGTCGCGGTCGATCCCAAGATGTCGATACCTCAGGGGTATGTTGAACACGCCCCGAATCTTTGAGGCAACACTGTGAATATTCGAAATGCAGTGCTTTCTTGTTAAACGCCCTATGTGGCGAGCGGTCAATGATTCACATGCAAATGCGTCGAATCCTGCAAGCATCTGTGCTGCCTTGTATGCATAGGGAGATGCGAACTGCAACTTGATTCGAAATGGTTCACGTGCTTGAGCAGGAACAGCCATAAACGCACCATTTAGTTCCGCGAACTGCCTTAGCGAGTCGCGCTCGCAGGTTACTCTAGCCTCTACACTCGCGATAGCATCGTGGATCTTTATCAACCACCAGTCTGCAAACGGATCGTTTGCACCCGCTGCGTGCCAAATGACGCGCAATCTATCGGCAAATGTAATGAGTCCGATAATTGGTGGCTTGCCCTTTACATCTCGTCCCCTTACAAGCAACTGCGCGTAGCGCGTTTGAAGAGTTAGCCACACATCGCTCCGGAGGGATTGCTGTTGCTCATATGTTTGGGACTGTGCAGCGGCGTGTAGCGAGTCGCGTAGTTGTAAGGAGGGCAAGAAATTCCGTTCGAGTTGGGGTTGCTAAAGATGTGGCTATTTATACAGTGTATATTTATACAGTAATAAGGAAATCAAATCAAGGATTGTCGCGATTTTCTTGAAATCGGTAAAGGTTGTGCAGTCTAGATGAGCGACCGTAGCATAGACTCTAGTGCCTCAGGGGCCGCAGCTCTCAACAGAGATCCCGATTCGGTACGGTGTCGTAGCTGGTCCAATGTGCTTTACAATCAAAATCGAATGCTAAACCTCACAGGAATCTAGACCATGCAAAATCTTTGGCGCATCTTGTACTCGCCACAAAGCGTGTACGATGAGTTGAGTAGCGGGCTACAGATTGTCTTCCCTCTGGTGGCTGTACTGGGAGTTGTAGCTCTTTCGACATTGGTTACGGAAACCAACCCGTTTTCGATTCTCACGGCACCGCTTGGGTGGGCCATATACATGGCATTGTTAGGCACTGGATTCCTTATCGTTGGAAAAATCTGCAAGTCCGATCATAAATGGGGTCAGTGGTTTGGTTTTGCAGCGTGGGCGCAAGTTCCCCTAATACTAGTAACTGCGTTGGACGTGTTGTTGGCTGTATTGACTGTCGAATCAAGGCGAATCTACTTATTCACCGTTGCCGAAGGGGATGTATTCCTTACCACAAGTTCAATATGGTGGGTGTGGTCGTACATAGTTTCAATTCAGGGACTGCGAAGCTGGACCTCGAAAAACATGGGTCCGTGCATCGGATTGGCTTTGCTTCCACACGTACTCCTAGTGCTGCCGATCGTGTTGCTACTTTTGGGGATGGTCTCCTTCATAAATTCTTGGATGTAGAAGGCGGACTCATCTCCTGCACGAATCGATGGGGTAACAAGACTTGTGCTCCGAATTCGTGACCGGAGAAACTACCACCGACAATGCCATTGTTGCCCTACGCTGCTACACAACTCCATTGTCCAATTTTGATTACTCTGTAAATCGTTGGTATAGGATCAGGTTCGATCTAGAAGTCAAGTCGTTCTGTGAACCGGTTTGCTTCGCAGCAACCGCACAACATCCCACAGCTCAATCAATGTGTACCATTCTTGCTCTTCGAGCTCGACCCATAGTCGTGCATTCACATGTGGAACCAATCCTGAACTTGATGAATCAACAGCCTGTAGTTCTGTTCTTTCATTCAGTTGTTGCGATTGTTCTGGTCTCGGTCCAGAGGAAGTCGTTGCTCCACAGGCGTACTCCGATTTTGTAGCAAAAGCATCCAAATACGTTAGTGCTTCCTGCTGCAGCGGAGCCAAATCTACTAAGGGTTTCCCCTCCAGTCTGAAGCCACAACCAGTATCCGATTTAACAATGGAAATGGGGATCGACAACCCTTTGCAGAGTCTTAATGCAAGCTCGTATGCATTTTTTCTCAGACGACGCACGTTCGACGAAGTTAGTTCAGGCGTACTGTCGGCTATTGCTACTACTTCACTTTGAGGCTTCTGAAGTTTGACAAGACTCTCATCTCCCTTTCGGAGTTTCTGCTGATTCTGATGATGTCGAGAGCAGTCTATCTTGGTCTGAAGCCAGTCTCCATGTGGAGCCCGAGGAGATAGTTCGGAATCGATAGCGGCATTGGATCTGTTGTTTTGCGAGGTTTCAAGTAGTCCGCTGAACTGAGTACCAATCTCGGCCTTCACAATGTCGTCAACATGCTCGAGAAAGATGTCAAAGTCCCACATCGGTGTGTCTATGGATGCCAATGCTTGATCCAATGCACCTTTCAGGTCTAGTCTGGTACCCATTTGGTTGGGCAGTCGATCGTACAGCTCATTCTCAAACTCACGTATCTGGCGGACATCAGCCAGACTCAAATTTTGTAGCAGTGCTTCCGACATATGTGGCACTAATCTCTGAACCACATACACCATGTAGCTGAAGGTTGCCTGGCTGATGGGATATCCATTGTCATTCAAGAGCGAAACTGCCTCGCGCTGTGAGAATTGACGGCCCTTCTTCGTTGAAACATGGTCTTCCACGATGTGCACAAGACCCCGAGCCCGTTCGAGAAAGCTCGCATTTGTACGGACATCGTTGGTAATGAGGTGCGCCAAGCATGCTCGAAACTCACCGGGCCACTCGGCAACTAGACAGCGAACTCGAGAGTAGCGTTTAGCTCGAGATTCATTCCAAAGCTGCCGCAATGCAAGCAATCGAGAATTTCCGCCGGCAATCAGCACGTATTTTGAACGGCCAGGAGGATGGGCAACCACAAACGGGTCTTGAAGCCCAACTTGCTTTATTGACAACCTGAGAGTTTCGTCGATTTTCGGTTCGAGCCCATCAGGTTTGTAAGGGAGTGGTTCGAGCTCGTCGATGGCAATGGTTTGTTCCTGGTGAAGTTTGAGCTGCCACAAATGGCTGTCAAGAACAGTTGCTCTCATCAATGCGCAATAACCTTCTGGCAATGTTGTCGATGCAAATTACTATTATACATATATACAGTAATTAGGTGGCGCTTCGGTGTCAGTTCGGTCTTGGATGGACTTTCAACACAACGTCAGGGACGCTCGAACTCCAGATTAAGCGCAAAGAGAATTGCATTTCCGGACAAGACGTGCTCGCAAATCCAGTCAAAGATGCTGTATGTCTTCCCGTGTCTCCTATACAGTCACGCGACAATCAGTCTCAATATAGCAGTCGCTAGCTCGTAGTTGAGAAATTGCTTCAAGGGAGGAAACGTTAAGGAGAATATGATCCCAAAGTTGCAACATCACTGCTTGGCGATGCGCAATCAAAAGTATTGATAGTTGTTCAGTTCGAGCGCTGCGGCCTTAATTTCGTCTAGAGTACTCAATGCAACTATGTCTTGAGGGTCTAGTTCTGACTCTGCGTTTCTAATTGCGGTCGCACAGTCCTTAACCCCCTTTTTCTTCCATTCAAGCTCCGTAAAACAAATTTCTGCAACGATTGCGTCAAGATCTGCTTCGTAACCCGATTCTCGCAGTCCTATTACTCCGTTAACTACATTGAGCACGACTTGAGTGCGGGATAGCGGGGATTTCCTAAAGGCCTCACTCAGATGGCCCATCCAAGGGAACACACTACTCTTGGACTTCATGAATGCTGTATCCATGAAGGATCCGGGAACATGCTCACTGACCACAAGCTTCCATTCAAATCCTAGCCTTGCTGCGATGGCTTCTAGGAGTTCAAAGGGTTTCAATTCAGCTATGCTATCTGCCCAGTCGCTCGGTAGTCGATGCTCTTCCGCATAGAGCTCGAGTCGACTCCGCCATGACATGTGTATTCCCTCGCCCCACCAGGTCAATAACTCTTCACTCGACGAACTGTCGTCAAGTGGAGTTAGTGAAGAGTCCACTACGTATGCGGGACACATTTCGAACGCGTCGAGCCAGATATTTCTTAGAAGTATCTCACGTGATGAGTTCCGCCATTTGTAGTACAAGTCTTCATCGTCATTGGAAAGGGCTTTGTATTCCTCGATTCTGTATTGGTATCGAGATATTTTTTCGACATCAGCATTCTCTCTTTCTGGCAATTGCAGACTCTCATTTGGAAAAGACTTACTGAGAGCCTCTTTGCCACCCAGTGAGGCTAATGGTCGGAACGCATCCTTCCATTGTGATGCGTGGTGACAAACGCTCGTGAAATAGGTGTAGCGGTAAAAAGCATCAGCGTTGCAGGTTTCGCTCAAATCCATGCGGACTGGACCTTCTACCAAACGACAATCCGCATTCGAAAGTGCAGCAATCACAAGCTTTTTGTCCGTATCGTGGCTATCGAACATTTCCCTGTAGGTGAACGGTGCGTCTCTTGGAACAATACCGGTGCGACTGATTGAATAGACCGCCCTGTCAATGAAGTGCTCCTCAATTGCTCGAATGCAGTCTTCGTCTGTCGAAACGTCGACGTCAAGTACGTCGGGGCAATCGTCACCTAAAAATAGCGGGCTGCCGTAAGCTGTCGGCACCTCAATCTCTAAATCTATTTTGGTCGGTTCTGGGGATACACTCTTAGGAATTCTCACCTGGTCCGACATGGAACCTGCCGTGGTCCCTTCCCTTGACGCATCGTCTCTTTGGTGAAGATGGAGTACAAGTAGCACAACCGAACAGGCTGCCGCTAATAGCATGGTTGCGACGCTAGCCTTCGTCTTTATTGACATGTCAATTTACAGTACTTCATGCAGGCAATCTCAGATTTTTTGGCATGCGGAAATTTGCTCTAATTCGAAGCTGGAAGCCCCAGCAACTTCAAGCAACACAGTTGTTGCATTGCAAACCCTAACAAATTATACTGTGTAATGGATCAAGTAATCAAGTCACTGTGAGGAGCCGCGGACTGTGGATAAGTCTGAACGCGTTCGTATTCTGGATGTACTTGCCGACCATATCGCCAACGATACGACGGCGGATGCAGGTGGCATCATGCGTGCGCCTGTGTCGGACTTCACGTGTCCCAAACTCCTAGAGCGAGAGTACGAAGTTTTCTTTCGCAACACACCACTGTGCATGGGACTTTCCTCTGAGCTTCCAAAGCCCAATACATACTGGTCTGACAATTCATCCGGCCTACCGATCCTAATGGTCCGAGATGGCGAAGGTACCTTTCAAGCCTTCGCAAATGCCTGCAGACATCGGGGGAGTCTCGTCGTTCCCGAGGGACGAGGGACAAAGATTCGCTTTACCTGCCCATTTCATGCATGGACCTATGACATCAATGGCCGGTTGTTGTCAGTCAACAAGAGCAATCACTTTGGAGATGTGTCGAGCTTGGGCTTGGAACTCATCAAACTGCCTTGCGCCGAATTGCATGGAACTCTTTGGGTTCGACCAACGCCAGGAGACTCCATCAGTGAAGAAGAGTGCCTTTCAGGACTTCAGCGCGACCTGGTCAACTGGAATTTCCCGGAGTATGACGTTGCCGGAAGGCAAAATATCGATGCCAGGATGAATTGGAAAATTGGCGTCGACTCATACGGCGAGATCTACCACCTAAATGTCCTTCACACCAAGACGTTGGACAAGGAAGTGGTAGGCAATGCGCAAACCTTTGACGGTTTCCAGAAGAACCTGCGCATGGTCATAGCAAATGAGAAGTTGAATCTCATGAGAATGCTGATGCCAATCCGCGAAAAGTGGCCATACAAGCAAATAACCTACACCGTGTACTTCCTGTATCCAAACGTCATCATGATGGTGGATGCCTTCGGCGTTGACTTCTTGCGCATATTCCCCCTCGACAATTCACCGTCCAAATCGCGAACAATGCACACTTGGTATATCGACCCAAACGTGCGAAAGTACTTTGATGATCACGAAGCCGCCCACTCAGAGAGGATGAAGAGATTCAGGTCTGTCGTCGAGAATGAGGATTACAAGATCGCTGAAGACATGCAGGTGAATGCAGAACGTGGCACTCCATCAGAGATTGTTCTTGGTCGAAACGAGATAGCGCTACAGCACTTCCACAATGCGCACCGATCGGGTTTGGGTCGCGACGAGCTACCCGTGGAGGACTTGTAGCCTCTGAACATCGCTATTGAGGAGTATGCCCAATCCGAGCTGCCAAGCTAAGTGGATTGTTGTCTCGACCCCTATATACGCGGACAATTGATCGTCGACGGTCTGGGTGAAGTTCAGCAGTGCCGCGTTACACAACTCCGTAGGCAAGCATCGTATCGGCAACCTTCTTGAACCCGGCAATGTTTGCGCCTGTGACATAGTCGACATGGCCAATTTCCGCGCCGTGCTGGATGCATTGCTGATGTATCTCCGACATGATCGTGCGCAATCTGCGATCCACTTCATCTCTGGGCCAGCTAATCCGCTGTGAGTTTTGGCTTTGCTCTAGACCGCTTACGGCTACGCCGCCCGCATTCGATGCCTTTCCGGGAGCATGCAGTACTTTGCGTTCGGCAAACAAGTGCGCCGCTTCCGCAGTTAGTGGCATGTTTGCGCCCTCGGAGACAGCCATGACGCCATTTCCGCACAGCGTCTTGGCATCCTTTGCATCAAGTTCGTTCTGTGTTGCGCAAGGCATGGCAACTTGGCAATTAACTCCCCAGGGTCTTGAGGATGCGTGGAATTCCACTCCCTTGTATCGCTCCGCAAATTCAGAAATCCTTCCCCGCTTCTCTTCTTTCAATTGCTGTACAAACTTCAGCTGCTCTTCGTTTAGGCCATCCTTGATGAAAACAAAGCCGCCTGAATCACTTAGCGTGACAACCTTGGCTCCCATTTGAAGCGCTTTTTCGGCCGCATAAATCGCCACGTTGCCGCTGCCGCTGATGGCAACAGTCTTGCCCCTCAGCGAGGATCCGACATGATTGAGCATGTTCTCGCTGAAATACACGCAACCGTAACCGGTTGCCTCCGTGCGAACTGCGCTTCCCCCATAGGCAAGTGATTTGCCGGTGATTACTCCGGCCCAGCGGTTCTGCATTCGCATGTATTGAGCGAACAAATAGCTGATTTCTCTTGATCCTACGCCAATATCTCCAGCGGGTATGTCGACATCTTCGCCAATGTGTCTATGGAGTTCCGACATGAACGACTGGCAAAACCGCATGACTTCTCGATCGCTTCTGCCTTTGGGCTCGAAATTTGCTCCACCCTTTGCTCCACCCATAGGCAATCCCGTAAGGCTGTTCTTGAAGATCTGCTCAAACCCAAGAAATTTCAATACGCTCTGATTGACTGTCGGATGGAAGCGGAGTCCTCCCTTGTAAGGTCCCAGCGTGTGGTTGAACTGTACACGCCAGCCTCGATTTACCTCTATGTCTCCGTCATCGGTTTCCCAAGTCACGCGAAAGCTCAAAACTCGATCCGGTTCTACCACGCGTTCTAGAATTCGCGCCTTTCGATACTCGTCGTGTTGCAGATACCAAGGCATTACAGATTCAACAACCTCCTCCACGGCTTGATGAAACTCCGTCTCGTGAGGGTTGCGCTTCCTGAGCACAGACATGAACTGATCCAGTTCTTTCAAGTGTGCAGTCTTTAGTACCAGCATTTAATATTCCTACCAGTGCAAGGCTTCTTTCTGGCTACATTATCTCAATATGAGATCTTACCTGCCACTGTAGCTCTCTCAAGGGTACACTAGCCACACTTTGAAACGTTCGCATGTGGGCGAACGGCTAGATAGCGACTTGGCGTGAGTCAATAAGATGGTTCGTCGACGAGTAGACCTTGGTCTTCAGTTACTCGAATAGTCCACAATTTAAAAGCAAAGTAGTAGGAGTCCAGTCAATGAACGTGGGGATCTGTGGATTGGGAGACCGAATGGGCTACCTATCTGAAGTGTTTCGCAAGGTCATCCCTGACTTCAATCTAGTTGCGTATGCAGATCCCTCACCCACCGGATTCCGGCGAATGGAGCAAGTCCAAATTCGCAAGCTTCGAGACTACGTCAGTTTGCAATCTATGCTGGACAAGGAGAATCTCGATCTTGTCATGATTGGGTCGCCGAACCTGTTTCACTGCGATCAGCTCTGTTTGGCTTTGTCCAGTGGCATCAAGATTTTCTGCGAAAAGCCGATAGTTACGACGGAAGAGGAAACTTTTCGACTACTAGCCGAACTACGCAAGCACGGTAGCGACCAAGTGATGGTAGGCCTGGTGCTGAGGTATGCGCCCCTCTACCAAGACCTTGTTGAGTTGGCAAATGGTAACGAGTTGGGAAGCATCATGAGCATCGAAGCGTCAGAGCACATTCCGCCAGTTCACGGTGCATTCTTCTTTAGAGACTGGAGAAGAAAGGCTAGTTTGAGCGGAGGATTTCTGCTGGAAAAGTGCTGCCACGATCTCGATCTCTATGCAGGGTTGGTAAAGGCGCGACCACGCAGAGTTGCTAGTTTTGGAGGTCGTTCATTCTTCGTCGAACAACACCAAGATCTCGACGTCGAACAGGTTTACCATCGGTGGCCTGCAAGCTGGAACAGTACTGAAAGCGCATTTTCGGGTGATGCGGACATAGTGGACCACCAGGTAGCGTTGATTGAGTATGGCAACAATGTTCGTCTCTGCTTTCACACCAACGTGCATACGCCAGATGCGTTCAGGCGATTTTGCGTAATTGGCACCCAAGGCATGGCCGAAGGCGACTTCGTGCGGGGTTACCTTAGAGTGCATCGGGCAATTTCGCGTGAGTGCATTCTCGATGCTGACTACAAGAATGAAGGAATGTCGATGCACTATGGCGCAGAAGAGAAAATGGCCAAAGACTTGGCAAACCACCTCCATAGTGGCTCAGCGCTTCCTGTGTCGGTACTTGATGCTTTGGAGGCTGGCCTCACCGCAATGAAGATGGACGAGGCTAGAGTAAGCCAAAAAGTCGTGGAACTTAGCGACACCTGGCATCGATTCGATGCAGCAATAGGCCGATAGGAGATCAGCTCGACTCGTCTTGACTTGCACGTACCATAGTATTGGATGGCTACCTTTCACTTCCCGTGCCGCAATCTCGCTCCAATTCCAATAACTAGCCGTTCCATGGCGCATTCCGGCGATACTCTGGCCGTAAGTACTATCTACTCCAGTCCAAGACACTAACCCAATCTACGTTACATTCAATCGATAGGGAACCAGCTTGAGTTACTCGATTCCACCCGTTTTTCACGAACATTGGACCATCAATAAGCCTGCTGTATCGGGCCCCAATGGTCTTGTCTCCACACAGCACTACATGGCGTCAGAAGTCGGTGCATACGTACTTCGAAGGGGCGGCAACGCCATCGATGCATCAATTGCGGCGGGATACGCCTTGGGTACTGTAGAACCATGGATGAGCGGCATTGGAGGGGGAGGTTTCACGACGGTGCATCTTGCAGACGGCGACGAGACGTCAGTCGTGGAATTCGGCATGAAGGCACCGCTGAAATCCAGAGCAGAGGACTACCCTCTCACCGGAAAAGCCACCGGTGCTTCATCATTCAATTGGCCTCAGGTCCAAGACGATGCCAACGTTCACGGACCACTCTCGATTGCTGTGCCTGGCTACGTAAAAGGAACGGCATTGGCACTCGAGCGATTCGGAACATGGGATTGGCAGGATGTGATCGAGCCAGCCTGCAAACTTGCAGAATTCGGATTACCGATGAACTGGTATGTCGGACAAATGATTGCAAATAGCGCACGGCTGATTCGAAACTATGACGTGGTGCGGCAAGTCTACCTACCTGACGGACTGCCACCTACATCGCTCACGCCGACAGGCGAAATGAATCGAGTTCAGATCGGCAACTTAAGCAGTACCTATAGAACACTCCAGCGAGAAGGGCCAGAGTCTTTCTACTCGGGGTCAGTGGCGAATCTAGTTGTTGCCGATCTTGAAAGTGCTGGTTCGAAAATCTGCAAAGAAGACTTGGTCGAGTACGAAGCGTATGTCAATGAGCCACTCAAATGGAGCTATCGAGAGCATGAACTGTACGGCCCGCATCATCGATCTGCGGGACCTACTCTCATGCGTGCGCTCGGCGATCTAGAAACCCAACTCCAACCAAATTTCGGCAACCGTCCGACTGCGCAGGACTATGTCTCCTACGCACAGACACTCCTCGATGCATACAAATACAGACTTGCACATTTGGGCGATGGTAGGAGACAAGACCTTTCTGGCGCGACGTCTCACCTGTGCGTTGCAGACAAACACGGCAATCTCGTAACGCACACCCAAACAATCATGTCTACATTTGGATCCCAGATCATGCTCCCCTCGACCGGCATAGTGATGAATAATGGAATGATGTGGTTCGACCCTGTCCCAGGTGGCCCGAATTCTGTGGCTGGAGGGCGACGCCCCTTGAGCAACATGTGCCCAATACTCGGCAAACTGTCCAATGGATCACGTTTTGCAGTGGGCGCCTGTGGCGGACGTACGATCTTTCCCGCCGTTTATCAGATCATTTCGTTCCTGTGCGACTTTGGTATGGGGGTACACGATGCGTTGCACCAATCCCGTCTCGATGTTTCAGGAACGGACTTGGTAACGATCATGGACAGCATGAGCAATGAAGCGATTGCTTTGCTCAAATTAAGTTTCGACCAGACACGTGTGAGATCGAACGGAGTGTCCCCCGTGAGTTTCGGTGTGCCGCAATTGATCTTACAGACCGCTGATGGCAGTTGTCAGGGAGGTTGCTTTATACCTTCCCCAACTGCAGCCGTGGTCGCAGCATAGTCAAGTTTGCAAGAAAAACAGCCCACGGAAATAATCCGTGGGCTGTTATGATTCTTAAAGGTGAAAGAGGTTTACTCGCCGCCGGCTTCGTCTGTTACCGCTCCTTCAGTAGCAGCTTCCATCTGTCGATCTTGTTGGCTAGCTCTCATTGCAGCTCCAGCAAAGTCTCCAGCTCTGACGATCGACAACCTAGCCGGATCGACGTGTTTGGCAAAAGCCGTGCTCACTTCCTCTGCGGTGAGCCGTGCTAGCTTGGCGTCGCGTGTCATAACAAAATCCATGTCGCGGCCAAAGAACAAATTGTGGCTGAGTTGGTTGGCAATCCACCCGTCGCTCGCGCGAGCTCGTTGCTGCCCATCAAGAATGCCCGCTTTCGCCGCTTCGACTTCATCTTCCGTGAAGCCTTCGCTGACGGCACGTTCGATTTCTTCAAGCAAAGCACCCTCGACTTTCGTTGAGTTCTCTGGTGCGGAAATTGCGTACCCACCAAACGATCCACGATTGTCGATCGGATGCGTCGAGAACCCGGCGCCTACGCCGTACGACCATCCTTCCTTTTGACGAATTCGCGACGCCAATCGCGAGTTCAGAAACCCTCCACCCATAATTCGCGCGGCGACTAACATTGCTTCATAGTCTGGATGGGTATCGGTAAAGTGGAAGTCCATGCCAGCTTGAAGAATCGCATTCGCTTTGTCCGGTGTTTCGATCGCCAAACGCAACGCGGGGTGAACCTGCGCTTCGGTGTAGATCCTTTCATAGGGAACCGACGACGTAAAGTCGCCAAATTCTTCTTCGAGAAGACCAGGAACAACTTCCGGATCAAAGTCGCCAACGATTACGATGGTTGTCCCAGCTCCTAGTCCTACGAATTCCTCATAAAAGGCCTTTGCTTCCTCGAGGGTTACGTTGGTATAGCCTTCGATGTCTTCCTCAATGGACGAAACGTAGTTTGGGTGGCCCTTCGGGAATCTGTTCAGATGGCTCGACAGTGCGTAGCCAGCCTTGTAGCCTGGTTCTGACCGCTGGGCTTCAAGACCCGTGATCGTCTGCTTTCGAATGAGCTCGAATTCCTCTTCGTCCCATACAGGATTCTTCGCAATGTCGCCAAGGAAAGCAATGGCAGCCGGTAGGTTTTCCCTATCGGTGTTCATTGTGATGTTTCCGGAACTCAATCCTGCGCTCACGCCGCCAGTCAGTTTCAATCGCGTAAATTCATCCGAAATCTGTTCTTTCGTGTAATTCGCGCTTCCTCTCATTGGCATAGCCGACGCCATAGACGCAACATAGCCTTTCCCCGTTAGTAGCTCTTCGGTGCCATATCTCATGTTTATTTGCACTGAAACCGTGTCACCTCGGTTCTGCTTTGACACCATTGCAAGGCGTGCACCGTTTGCAAATTGACCAAACTGCGTACGACTTGCCACATTGGCAGGCGAGTACTCAAAGTCTTCGCCAGCTTCAACAGCTTCCCGTCCTTTGTATCCGGCAACGAGCTCGCTAACAGGAGGAGCGACTTCAATTGCGACGCGTTCTGGTGTCTCAGCGACTGGTTTGAAATAGCCGATGGTTCTATTGGAGTTCTTAAAGTACTTCTTCGCTGCTGCGTGCACGCCCTCGGGCGTGACATTTTCCATATTGTCTCGATATAGGAAGAGCAATCGCCAATCACCCATTGCGCCCCATTCGCTCATGCTTCGCGCTATGCCTATTGGATTGTTGAATGACCGTTCGATGTTGTTTAGATAGTACAACTTGGCTCGGTCAACTTCCTCCTGTGTAGGAGGATTCTCGATGATATCCGTGATTGTCGCTTCGACTGTGCTCTGGGCTTCCTCAAGCGAGCCATCCATTGCTACGCTAGCTCCGAATGTAAACAAGCCAGGTTCAGCAAACGAATCCGCCCCAGCCCATGCACTCGTGGCTATCTGCGTTTCGACCATGCTCTTGTATAGCCGGCTCGATGGGCCAGACCCAAGTACGAACGCCAATACATCAATTGTGGGCGCTTCGGGATGGGTACCGGATGGAATGTGGTAGGCCATCCTGAACAGCTGGAGATCTCCAACCCTTTCCAGTGTTACAACTCGCTCACCATCTTGAGGAGGCTCGGCCGTGTACGTCTCAAACAATTGGTTTGATCCGGATCGGTCTGGACGAGGAATGTGACCGAACTTTTCTAGAACAAGCTCGAGCGCGCGTTCCTCATCAAACTTTCCAGCAATCATCAACTGAGCATTGTCGGGCTGGTAGTACTTCTTGTAGAAGGCCTTAAGTCGGTCAATAGGGACATTCTCGATATCAGAACGTGCTCCAATGGTAGTATTGCCATAGTTATGCCACATGAATGCCGCTGATCGCAGTCTTTGACTCAGAACTCGCGATGGGCTGTTCTCGCCGCTTTCCCATTCGCTTCGCACTACCGTCATTTCCGAATCCAAGTCTTCCTTAGCAATAAAGGAATTGATCATTCGGTCCGCTTCGAGATCCAAAGCCCAATCCAAATTATCGTCAGTGGCAGCAAATTCCTCGAAGTAGTTCGTGCGGTCCAACCAGGTCGTACCGTTTGGTGCAGCGCCACGCTCGGTTAACTCAGCGGAAATATCAGGGTGGTTTGGCGTGCCCTTGAAAACCAAGTGCTCAAGCAGATGGGCCATGCCAGTTTCGCCATATGCCTCGTGTCTCGACCCAACGAAATAGGTGATAATCACAAACGTTTTCTCAGCGCTCTCGTCAGGGTATAGCAATACTCTTAAACCGTTGTCGAGCCGGTATTCCGTGATTCCTTCGACACTGGTTACTTTGGTCAGCTGAGGTTCCTTTTTCTCGGCCGGCTGAGACCCTGCCAGCGTTGTCGCGGCTACCTCATCGGCCATTTCGGCTGCAGCCAATTTCGTCTGGGCGACCTCATCTGCCTCCTTGGCCGCGATCAACTTCTCCTGAGCAACTTCGTCTGCCTGCTCGGCTTCCACCAGCTTCTTCTGAGCGACCTCGTCTTCGATCGCAATCACTTTGCTGGCAACCTCATTCGCTGCGACAGGTTGAGATTTCTCGCCTTCGCCCTCTACCATTGAGGTCAAGTACGCACAACCGGATACAAGCAGCAGGCATGCCAACAAGCTTGCAATGGTTAGCGGAAAATGTCTTCGGTGCATTAGTTCCATAGGGTTTCCCGTACGATTAAATTTTGTCAATGCGTCCAGCAGCGCAGGAATTAGTACACGCCGCCGAGAATGAGACGTTGCTGCCTCATAGTTGACCTTGATGGCAGAATTATACTTTAAAGTACTAGCCCAATTGATGAATTGCAGCAAAGCTCAATTGGTTTTTCGCAGGGTTTCAATCCACTACAAATTTTGCTTGATTGGTACATGCATTTGAGGTCGCTGAAGCACTGAAAAGTCCAATGTTGCGATAATTGCCCACTTTGGGGAGGCGCAGTGGGCAATACAGGGATGCATTAGCCACTCTTGCATAAACGCTTGCCTAGCGAGCAAGAACCTCGCCTAGGCTGTTGGCTATAGTAAGTCTCCAATTTCATTCTCGTGGCAAACACCAGTTTCCAAGACTCACTTCGGCAATACGTCCCCCGCATCGGAGGATTGATGCATGCATTGCGACATGTCATGCGTGAACATGGCTATATTGATCGCAAATTCGTTCCGGAAATCGCCGACTTATTCAATCTAAGTCAAGCAGAGGTGCGAGGCGTGATCAGCTTTTATCACGATTTTCGGACCCAGCCTCCAGCTCAGCACGAAATCCGTATTTGTCAAGCAGAAGCCTGTCAAGCACAGGGATCAAGACGTTTGACTCGAGATATTGAGAAGCACTTCAAGGTAAAACTCGGACAAAAGGCGGACGATGAAAGCGTTGAGTTACAAGCCGTGTATTGCCTAGGTCTTTGCTCGATTGGACCCTCCATGCAAATCGATGGCCGCCTGGTTGCCATGGCAACACTTGACTCCGTTAAAGCGATAGACATTTGAAAGCGAGACTATCTATAGACTCGACTGCAGTAGCGCTTGAAGTCGAAGATGCAGCAGCCGAGCTCCGTGCTAGAGGTGTCGAGGTTGAGTACGTTGGATCGTTCGGCATGCACTGGGCCGAACCCGTGCTTCAGCTGACAGAACACGATGAGGTACATACGTTTAAGAATGTGACACCCGAGTCGATTCCCGGCATCGTTGACGCGGTTTCCAGCAATGCGGGCGTCACTAGTAACGAACTTTATTTCAAGTCGATTACTGAACAGAACTACTTCCGTAACCAAACCCGTCTAGTCTTCGATAGGGCGGGTTTCACGCGCCCGTTGGATCTTCCCGATTTCACACGTCTCGACAAGCTCCTTGAGACCGACCCACGCGACATAATCGCAGACATTGGGACGTCCGGATTGCGCGGGCGAGGAGGTGCGGGATTTCCCGCACACATCAAATGGCGCACTGTTGCGGACACAGATTCCGATCAAAAGTACATTGCCTGCAACGCAGATGAGGGCGATTCGGGAACTTTTTCGGACCGGATGCTTATGGAAGCGGACCCGTTCAAGCTCATCGAAGGAATGATTGTTGCGGGACATGCGACTGGTTCTACCAAAGGAATTATCTATCTGCGTTCCGAATATCCCGTTGCATTGGATTGGCTTTCTCAGGCTGTCGAGATCGCTTACGAAAACAATTTGCTTGGCTCCGATATCAGGAGTTCAGGCGTCAAGTTCGATCTGGAAGTCTTTGTCGGAGCCGGCGCATATATCTGCGGCGAGGAGACAGCGATGCTTGAGAGCCTCGAGGGCAAGCGCGGGCAGATTCGATTCAAGCCGCCCCTTCCTGCCGTAGAGGGTTTGTTCGGTAAGCCTACGCTAGTGCACAACGTAATCACCCTAGCGTCCGTACCAGGTATTTTCGAAATTGGAGCCGAAGAATACGCTTCCCTTGGAGTCGGCGCATCAACAGGCACACTGCCCTTCCAACTTTCGGGCAATGTGAAGTATGGAGGTCTGATAGAGATTCCCTTCGGCGCTACAGTAAGAACGTTGGTGGAGGAATTCGGCAACGGAACCCGATCGGGCAAACCCTTGAGAGCCGTACAGATTGGCGGTCCGTTGGGAGCCTATCTCTCTGAACGCGAGCTGGATACACCTCTAACTTATGAAGACATGGCTTCGATCGACGCTGGTGTTGGACATGGCGGTATCGTCGTGTTTGACGAAACCGTAGACCTTAGAGAGCAAGCTGAGTATGCGTTTGAATTCTGCGAAATTGAGTCTTGCGGAAAGTGCACGCCCTGTCGTATCGGTTCGGTTCGTGGCAAGGAACTCATGGGTAAGTTTCACCAGGAATCCGACATTCGCACCATTCAACTTGTCAACGACTTGTGTGAAGTTATGGAGCAAGCCAGTCTGTGCCAAATGGGAAGCATGACTCCAATTCCTGTTAGAAGCGCCATGCAGCGATTTCCCGAGGACTTTCGGTAACTCACAATCGAGCCACGGAACCTATGCGTCAAGTTCGCTGTGCGGACACTATCAAGCAGCGAATCCACACATACGTGACTGGCGGGCGTTCGTGCCTAATCTTCGTCTTCCGAGTCTTCCTCTTCAAGTCGACTTTGAAGTTCGTACCGAACAAGGGGTGCAACACCGCCAGTAACGATCACTTCAGGAGCTACGACAGAGTCGGCTGCAACATCTGTGGACACGAACACACTCCCACCACTTTGCGACCAGCCAAAGCTATGGTAGATACCATTGTCGAGCCTTTGTGCATCTTGTTCCGTTAGGAACGACTTCGCATAGTCCAACTGGTCGGTGGTCAAAACCTCGCGATACTGATTTGAGCGCGCCAAACTCAGGGCTGCTTGGGATTTCGTCTCATTCGACGGGAGCTTGTCGAGCGTATTCACTAGGCCTTCTGGATCCATGTTTGCCCAGGTTGACATGACGGATTGGTAGTACGAACTACGCCACTGTCCATCCAATTGCTCGCCCAACTTGAGTGCACGATCGGTATCGTAGTTGCGTACCAATTGTTGCCCGACTGACATGAAAGCCGCTACCTGAGTTTGTCCCTCGCGAACCTGTGCAAGCAGAGCGAGAGCATGTTGAAGGTCAACCTGCGCCAACCTGGCAATTACTGTGGCTTCCAATCCACGGCCGTGCTGGTGTTCAATGGGTTGCTTGAGAGCCAATTCCATGGCAAGTTGAGGATTTTCCAACGCAAGATTTTGAAACACTACTGTTAGCAGGTCGTTGCGCATACGCTCGAGATCGGGATTGTTCAATATCCAATTCACTGCGGCAACAGGATCGATGTCGGACCAGCTTGAAGCAACCGAGTAGGCAATCATGTGGCGACTGCTATCGTCCTTAACGCTAGCCATGAGATCCACCGCTTCCAAAGGCTCATTCCTTGCAATTGACAATATCGCCTGTTCTCTGGCAAGGTTTTGTAGATTTTCGGGAAGCAATGCCAAATCTTCAAGAAGCATGTGCGGGTTGTTGGCAGCCCAGGCAATTACAACCGACTCCTGCAAACTTCGTCTCAATCCGCTTGGCGATACATTCGTTGCAGCATCAAACGCTGTGCGCGGTTCTGATAGGGCCCACTCGCGTACAACCATCGGTGCCCATTCGCCATGTCGATTCGATTGGAGGCGCAGTGCTTGGTTCAAAGCATCCTGAGGATTAGCAAGTGTCGCTTTACCGATTATGGATCTCACTACAGCGGATCTAGTTTGCCAATCCGTAAACGACTCTCCGATTTGCCCCAATACACCCAGTCCTTGCTGTCGCACCCATGCATTGCCAATCTGAATGAGAATTCCCGTTTGAGACGATCCTTGGTTCTGATCACCAATCATGGCAAACCAAGCCTCTTCTGGATCGTCCAAGAGCTCCATCATTCGGGCTTGGCTAATCATGTCAACCGCAACTCGCTCGCGCCCGAAGTCTCGAGCGATTTCCTTACGCAAACTTTCGGACAGGTCAGTTCTTGATCGGAGTATTCCTTGTAGAGCCGCAATCTTTTGTGGTCCATCCAAGTTCTTTGCAACTTTCACCGACTCATCCAAGTCTGTGATTGACCATTCCTCAAATATTGCCTGCACCAATGGGTCTTGCCGATGTTTAGGGAGAGTCTTGGCCTGTTTCAATGCTTCAACGCTATCAATCGAAGCAAGTCGTTGAAATATCGATTGTTGCATTGAGCGTTGAACTGTAGCTGGGCTAACTTTCTTGGATTGGTCGACCAGTGTAAGAAGATCACGCTTGTCAGCCTGCAGCAGAATGTTGAACAAAGCAGCCGACCTCTCAAACTCGCTGGATAATTGAGCGACTTCCGAGAGACTGTCTAAACCTGCTTCATTCGACAGGAATTGCAAGTCATTTCCACGATCGGATCCTTGAGAATCCTGGGTTTGCCCGGTCGTCGAATCGGCGAAAAGTCGATCGGAATTTTCCGCTTTGTCGGAAGAATTGAAGAGGCTAAAGAATGTGATAGCTGCTACGACTGCACCCAACGCAAATCCAAGCGTTAGAGGTCCAACCATGTATAGCTTAGAACGTTTGCGTGCGACCACGGAACTGCTCCAAGGAATGGAATCTACAACAGGTATGACAAATGTTAACCCAATGGATTCAATGTAATCGATCCCAGAAACTATTGTCTACAAAGACTAATGGGACCCATATACAAGCCTACACAAGCAGTTTTCGCGAAATTTTCGGACTGGCGAAGCTACGACTTCTCTACCGCAACCCGAGTTGCCGCAGAGAACTCCCATGACAATGCGCAACGCCCAAGTAAAGAAGGACAGAACGGCAGTGCTAAGGTAGACTGCTTACTGCGGTAATATCGCGACAATCCTTGAAATGCGAAAATCGACGTAATTGGCCACGGTGAACCTAAACTCTTAAACCACATGCACGGACGCACGATGAAACGGGATGAAATCCTCGATGCACTGCGAACTCATAGGGAAATTCTGACGGAACGGTTCGGTGTCGATGAACTTTCGGTTTTTGGTTCGTATGCAAGAGATCAAGCCACCGAGACAAGTGACCTCGACATCCTTGTGAAATTCGAGGGACCTTCTACATTTAGGGGCTATTTTGGCACGCAGTTCTATATTGAAGACCTGCTGGGGGTTGAGGTCGATCTGGTTACAGACAAAGCACTGCGCAGTGAACTACGTCCCTTTGTCAAAAAGGACTTGATTCGTGTCTGAATCGAAACCCAATCAGCACGAATTGTGATGCTATGTGCTTGACATGATTGAGTTTTCCCGAAAAATTCTCATGCCGAATCTAACAAGACTGCTTGAGTCTGCTAACCAAGATTAGGCCTGGTTGATCAAATCCAAGCTCCTGTGGCGATATGGATCTAATAGTCTAAATTTGGCCTTTACAGGTTCATCTCTCCTACTTGACCCAATTCGATGCCTGGACTGCTCTCTGTAAGGTTAGCGAAGGATGAATTGGGAGGTCCTCGCGGGACCAAAATCATTTACATTGAGCTCAATCTGTGCCAGACGGCTACTATCTGTTCACTGAGGTAGTTTGGTTGAATTTGACCAAAGCGATTGAGATGGGTACGCTTTACCGCTTTCTCCACTGGCCGTGCCTCAACGCGCCGCTTGGAAATTTGTGAGACTCATTGAAAGGGATTATGGAACTCCGGAACGTCGTTTAGGTTCCGATAAGCCTGAAATTCACCTGTCAGTAGACGGCCACAAGGTCACCGTCGCTCCCGGTACGTCCGTTATGCGTGCAGCAATTTCCGCGGGCGTTCCTGTACCTAAACTATGCGCCACCGACAACATGGAGGCATTCGGCTCCTGTCGAATTTGCTTGGTCGAAGTCGAGGGACGCAATGGATTGATTGCGTCGTGCACAGAGCCTGTGCAGGAAGGCATGCAGGTCCGCACCCAAACTGACCAATTGGAGAGGATCCGTCGAGGCGTCATGGAACTTTACATTTCGGATCACCCTCTCGACTGCCTGACATGTTCTGCCAATGGAGATTGCGAACTGCAAGACATGGCAGGAGTCGTTGGCCTCAGAGAGGTGCGATACGACGAAGGTGCCAACCACCTAATCGCTCCAGTCGATGCGTCAAATCCCTATTTTTCGTTTGATCCCTCAAAGTGCATTGTTTGTTCACGGTGCGTTCGGGCATGCGAAGAAGTGCAAGGAACCTATGCTCTCACGATTGATGGACGAGGATTCGAGTCCAAGGTCGCCACCTCAGCCGACTCGTTCATCGATTCCGAATGCGTAGCCTGCGGTGCATGTATACAGGCCTGCCCTACGGCAACGCTGATGGAGAAGAGCGTAATTGAGCATGGAGTGCCGGACCGGAGCGTGCTGACGACTTGCGCATACTGCGGCGTTGGCTGCTCTTTCAAGGCCGAGCTTCAGGGCGACAAGCTCGTTCGCATGGTCCCCTACAAGGATGGAATGGCTAATCACGGCGCATCGTGCGTCAAGGGGCGTTTTGCCTGGGGCTACGCTAACCACCCAGACCGCATAACCAAGCCCATGATTCGCGATTCAATAGACGACCCATGGCAAGTGGTCGACTGGGACACAGCAATTCAGACAGCAGCTGATCGGCTCACAGCGATCCAGCAGAAATATGGACGAAAGTCCATTGGTGGCATCACGTCATCGCGAACAACCATTGAAGACGTATACGCCGTGCAAAAGATGGTTCGTACTGCTTTCCAGAACAACAATGTTGATACGTGCGCTCGAGTTTGCCACTCGCCTACCGGCTATGGATTGAAACAGACGTTTGGCACTTCCGCTGGCACACAAAACTTCGATTCCGTGCGAGAGGCAGATGTAATCGTCGTTATAGGTGCAAATCCAACGGAAGGTCATCCAGTCTTTGCGTCCCAGATCAAGAAGAGAGTGTCGCAGGGAGCTCAACTCATCGTCCTAGATCCGCGCAAGATCGACCTCGTTCGCTCACCCCATGTCGAAGCGACCTATCACCTGCCTTTGCTTCCAGGAACCAATGTTCCTGTAATGAATTCCATTTCCCATGTAGCGCTCACAGAGGATTTGATTGATCTGGACTTCGTTCGAGAACGGTGCGACATCGATTCATTCCAAGAGTGGTGCGAGTTCATTCGTCAAGAGCAAAACAGCCCTGAGCATGTAGCGAAAATAGCAGGCGTCGACGCCGAAGAAATTCGCGGTGCAGCCCGACTTTTCGCAACCGCCAGAAATGCTGCTATCTACTATGGATTGGGAGTTACCGAGCATAGTCAGGGGTCGACGATGGTTATGGCCATGGCAAACCTAGCCATGGCCACTGGCAACATTGGACGAGAGGGCGTAGGTGTCAACCCCCTTCGTGGACAAAACAACGTTCAGGGTGCAGTGGATGTGGGTTCATTTCCACACGAACTGCCAGGATACCGTCAAATTACAGATGAAGTCGCCCGACAGCAGTTTTCGCATGCATGGGACATCGAAGTAGATCCCGAACCCGGATTGCGCATTCCCAATATGTTCGACGAGGCGTGTGCCGACAACTTCAAGGGCATGTTCATTCAGGGCGAGGACTTTCTTCAGTCAGATCCAAACACACAGCATGTAGAACAAGCACTCTCCTCAATGGAGTGCATCGTGGTTCAAGACCTTTTCCTAACCGAAACGGCAAAGATGGCGCACGTGTTCCTGCCTGGAACCACTTTCCTGGAAAAGAACGGTACCTTCATCAACGCCGAGCGACGCATCAACAGAGTCAGACCTGTTATGGAGGCAGCGACGGGACTGCAAGAATGGGAAGCAGTACAGAAGCTTGCCAACGCCATGGGATATCCCATGGATTTCAAAAGCAGCTCAGACATCATGGATGAACTGGCACGACTGACGTCCCTGTTTGCGGGAGTCTCCTTCGATTATTTGGACGAAGTCAATAGCGTTCAGTGGCCCTGCAACGAATCGGCACCGTTAGGTACGCCAATAATGCACGTCGACAGCTTTGCACGAGGCAAGGGCATGTTCATCACAACGGAGTTCGAACCGACCGAAGAACGCACGAACCGGAAGTTTCCCCTGCTGCTTACTACGGGCAGAAGACTTGCTCAATACAACGTTGGTACACAGACACGCCGCACCAAGAACAATGCATGGTTGGAGGAAGACAAACTGGAAATTCATCCTGCCGATGCAGAACTGAGAGGAATTCGTACAGGCGATTGGGTCTCCATTCGAAGTCGAATGGGAGAAATCACCGTTAGGGCGCAGCTCACAGAACGTGTTAAGCCTGGAGTTGTCTACACGACATTTCACCATCCTTCCACAGGTACCAACGTGATCACGACGGATCTGTCGGACTGGGCTACAAACTGTCCGGAATACAAGGTAACCGCCGTTGAAGTGATGCCAGCGAATCATCGTTCCGAATGGAACAATCGCTTCGATACGATTGACCGACAGCAAAACGAGCTTCTTCCTGCGGGAGGATAGTACGACCCCGGCGTTGTGAACGACCAACACCGAAGTGTGCCGATCAATCGGGTTGGCGCATGCAACCAAGCATCCCAGGACTTCGTGACGGTAGAAGAGCCATTGGAGATGCGCGTAGAGCACTATCACAATGGTCGGCTGCAGCATACAAGCATATCGATAACGATGAGAACGCCAGGGGACGATATCGACCTTGTCTACGGCTTTCTCCTCAGTGAGGGGATAGTAGATAGTTTTTCGAAGATCGACGAAGCGCGCACTCTTGGTGGCAAGGGCAAGGAACTCCAAGAAGGCAACACAGTTGTCGCGCGACTTACGCGCGATTGTCAATTCGATCCGGAATCCTTGCTCAGGCACTTCTACACATCGTCGAGTTGCGGCGTCTGCGGCAAAGTCTCTCTTGCAGCCGTAGACGTCCACATTCGGCCCAAGCTACCTTCGGAGTTTCGCATTTCCTCTGCTCTCGTTTCGACACTTGGCGACAAGCTGCGTAAGCAGCAGGTCGAGTTTGAGAGAACGGGAGGATTGCACGCCAGCGCGTTGTTCGATCAGCAGGGATCGATAGTGCGGCTGCGTGAGGACATTGGTAGACACAACGCGCTTGACAAGTTGATAGGTTCATTCCGAGACTCAGGTCTGGAGGGATTGCGCAAGCATGGACTGCTGCTTAGCGGCAGAGCGAGCTTCGAATTGCTGCAGAAGTCGGCAATCGCTGGAATTCCGTTCGTGGCTTCGATTGGACCTCCGTCGTCGTTAGCAATCGATCTTGCGCGCGACCAGGACATCACACTCGTGGGGTTTCTAAGAGACAATTCCTTCAATCAATATCACGGAAATCGCGTACTACATGATTGAGCGATCAGAAATAACTGGGATCATTCTCTGCGGCGGACGCGGGTCGCGGCTTGATGGATTGGACAAGCCACTTATCGAACTCGGTCACAAGCGGATCGTGGATTACATAATTGCAAGTCTGAACAAGCAGGTCGGCAGGATCGTCATTTCGTGCTCACGCAATGTCGCTCTCTACGAAGCGTTGCAGCAAGGCGTCGTCGTGGACAGCGAACCTGGCCGCGGGCCACTGGCTGGAATCTACGAAACGTTTGCAACAGTGTCGACTGAGTGGGTCTTGACCACACCTGGCGACGTACCCTTCCTTCCCGATTCCTTGGTCATGCGCTTGCAGAATGATGCACTCGCCAAAGGAATCGCCGTACCCAGCGTCAACGGACAGAGACAAAACTTGTGCTTGCTCTTGAATCGAAGTAAGCGCGAAGAACTCTCAGCGTTCTACAAGAAAGGCGGCAGCGCCGTCAAGCATTGGTTGAACGACAACGGTGTGGCATCCACGGACTTGTCAGAATTGGCACTGGGGTTTGCCGATGTAAACACGTCGAACGATTTGGAGCGTGCGAAATCCCGGCTCAAATCCATGGGGCCTTGAGTTTCCATGTGAATTGTGCAGAGTCATTCGCTTTTCGTATAATTCGCCCGTTGGAAAAATACCAGCGGGGAGTTGGGAGGAAAACCTTTCAACAAATCTTCCTTTCGCGCACTTCTGTAATGGACTCGATGGAGCACTCTCATTAACCACCAAGCTTTACAAGTAGACGCCAATCGCGAAAACAACGTCCTCTCGATAAACGTTACGGGACGAATCGACGGTCTGACTGCAAGCGAGTTTGAATCCACCGTAACAGCTGAAATAGACAACGACGACAGTGGCGTTGTAATAGGCTTGGCGGATCTCTCGTACATCAGCAGTGCTGGGTTGCGGTCAATCCTGATGATTGCAAAGACGTTGGGTCAACGCAAAGTTGAGTTTGCCCTCTATTCGGTTCCTGACTCGATTCTTGAAATCATCAAGATTGCTGGCTTCGACCGAATTATCAGTATCGTGGGCGACCACGCGGAAGCACTAGCAAAAGTCTCCTAGCACTCTCCAACTCTCAACTCGAACGGAATACCTCAACCCATCTATTCAGAAGACTCGGCCGAATCTTCTTCGTCTTCGTCTCCCTCGTCCAGCTCTTGCTGTATGAACTGAGAGGGATCTAACGGCAAGTCCACCACCATTTCCGTCCCTTGTCCGGGTTCCGAAGTAACTCGGATAGTTCCCCCATGTTCCCGAACTATGTCATTGGATAGTGCAAGGCCGAGCCCGGTGCCCTTGTCTGTGGGTTTGGTTGTAAAGAACGGATTGAAGATGCGGTCAATCACCGATTGAGGCATGCCGGTTCCGTTGTCGCGGAATGTAACTAGAACTCGATCACCTTCCTTCTTTGTGCTGCATACCAACTGTGGAATGAACTCGACATCCGGATTATTTTCTCTGAGCTCCGCCAACTTCTCGTTCGCAGCGTAACCGGCATTGTTGACCATGTTGATGAAGACCCTCCCCAAGTCTTGAGGTACAACTTTGATCTCACCGATGGATTCGTCCAGGTCAAACTTTAGATCTAGTTCAAAGGAGTTGTCTTCGCTGCGTGCACTATGGAATGCCAACTTTGCGAAATCGTCGAGCAAGTCATTGATGTCGGTCGCGGCGAATTCTTGTGTGTCACGGCCCATTTTCAGCATGTCGTCGATAATTCGATTTGCCCTGTTGCCGTGGTCTCGAATGCGCCCGAGATTCGACGTCAGATCGTCAACGACCTCCTTAACCAATTCGTCATCCACGTCTCCACCTGGGTCCTCGCGTTTGTCTGGCTCCAAGAGTTCCTCCACGAGCTCCTCAAGAAGCTCAACGGACGAATCGGAAAAGTTCATAATGAAATTCAGGGGGTTGCGAATTTCGTGCGCGACGCCAGCTGTCAATTCGCCAAGAGCTACGAGCTTTTCACGCATCACGATCTGATCTTGAGCGCGCCGTAGTTCCTCGTTGGCACTAGCCAAGGCATCATTTTTCTCAGACAGCTCCTGTGCCAGCTTCTCGACCAAATTGAGACGTTGAACTTCGAGAGCATGCCGCCTGAATACTTCCAATGCGTGTGCCATCTCTGCAATTTCATCGTTGCCTTCTACGACTACCTCGCTTTCCAGTTCGCCTTCGGCCATCGACCGCATCCGTTCTGACAGGGCGTCCAACCTGCGCAAGATTCGGTTGCCGACGTAGAAAAGAGAAATGATCCCTGCCCCGACAATGCTTATGACATTGACGATGATGAGCAGCAGCCGACCCGTCGCAACAGCGGCAGCTGAGGACTCAGCAGCTGTTGCCGTATCGGTCTGCGCCGTTCTTACAAGTTCCTCGATGTCTCCGACAAGACGGGCGCCTAGCTGCCGGTTGTATTCGAATATCGTTTCCTCTTGCTCGTCAAGGTTGAAGAGCGATGACTTGGTGGCGAATATTCCATCGTCGGCAAGTCCAATTTCCGTCAGGCGTTCGAACATCGGACCGATGGTCTGAAAGAATTCATCCTGCTCAATTTGACCGAGAGTTCGCTCAACACCGTATTCGTTGGTTTCGAACCGATCCTTGAGCGTTTCAATCAAAGGGGAATCAGGCAGCGACAACGCGCTTGAGAGCAATTCCACGCCATTGCTGGCATAGCGCCTTAGTTCGTTGAGATGGCGATAGCGATTGAACTGTTCAAGCGTAAAGTGAGCCTCAAACGGATCTCTTGGCTCGCTTCGACTCTGATAGCCCGTGACAAGGTAGAACAACTGGGCGTCGATGGCCGAAATAAGGTCGTTCTCTAGCGTAGTTTCTAAGACCGAAAACTCAGTCTGAAGGTCATTGAGAACCGCGGTCAAACCGAACCTTTCAGTGGCAAGTGAACTGACGGTATCGATATTCGTCAGCATTGTTTCGCCAACACTGGATACCCGCATGATCAGCAACTCGTCCAATCCGCGATCCAGAATGGAGGAAAGCTGTTCCCTAAACTCCTGCTTGTCGGCTTCCACCTCCAATCGAATTTGAGCCAGTTCCTCTTCGTTGTTGGCAGAAGTCAGCAGAGGTGCAGCGGCAACAATTTCACTGCTCTTGAGGGAAAAGGCAAATGCCGCTTCCATATCGGGCATGCTGACTTTGTAGACTCTCTCTTGTGCCTTGTTGATCTGGTCTAGATAGATCAAGCCCACGAAACTGGCTGTTAGAGTAAGAAACACCGCGCCAGAGAGTGCAAGCCCAAGACGTGCAGAAATCTTGTGCCTAAGATTTACAAATTTGCGTAGCAATTCTCTCCAGTTCAATTTCGCCATGGGAGCGTTATATCTGCAAGTGACTCAACAGCTCGATAACTTCCGTCGTTTGCGAGAACGGTCATGAAAACTTGGTCAGATCCTTGATTGTCGTCTACGTAATTGAGTCGGAATCCTCCAATCTCAAGATTGTCCATCGACCGAATGGCACGCAAAAACTTTGGTCGACTCAAGTCACGACCCGCTTCTTCCAATCCGCTGATCGCGAGACGACCCACCAAGTAACCCTCGAAGGATATGAACTGAGGTCTGGCCTCAGGATCAATCTCTCGCAACGCTGCTCGATACGAACTTGCAATGACTGGCATATCACCAGTGGGCAGAGGCACAACTTGCGAAACCATAACGCCGCCGCCCTCATCTCCCAGCGCTTCGGCTAAAGCGTTGCTGTTGACAAACGAAATGTTTATGAACAGTACGTCCATGCCGATCTTTCTGGACCACTTGATGAATTCCGCAGACGGCTGATAGCTTCCAATCATGATGATTGCATCTGGGTTGGAATCGCGAATGTCGAGCACTGCCTCGCGTACATCCAATGAATTCCGCCGATACACGCCAGCCGCGAGAAGTCGTAGGCCTCGTCGTTCCATCGCAGCTTTGGCACCGTTGTAGCCAGCCCGACCGAAAGAGTCGTCCTGATAAAGTATCGCGATCTTCTCGGTTCCACCTTCTTGCGTTAGGAAGGCGACCATCTCTTCGGTTTCTTGAGCGTAGGAAGCTCTAAGGTTCACAACGTAAGGATTGTTCACGCGCAAGAATGCAGCACCTGTTTGCGGTCCCACGTAGGGCACCCTATGCGCTTCCGCCAGAGGCACGGCGGCGCGAGATGTCGGCGTACCCACAGCTCCGATCAGAGAAAAAACGTCCTCGACTTCTATGAGCTGCAAGGTATTCTCTATGGTCTTTTCCGGTTCGTAACCGTCGTCCAACGTCTTGAGTTCGATTCGCCGTCCGTGCACGCCGCCCTGATCGTTGACTTCCTTGAACGCAGCCAGCAGACCAAGCCTCATGCCCATGCCGGAAGCTTGATTGAGCCCTTCCAACGCACACGATTGCCCGAAAACTATTCGATCGTCGTAGATCCCATGAACCGGAACAGAAGGGGAATTTGCGGCAGCGGACGACGCTTCAGTGTTTGTCGTCGTATTGTCGTCAGTTGCCTGAGCGTGAGCAGTTGCTGCAGCTACTACTAGCAAGAACTGGATTGTTGAAAGCAAGGCGCGCACGGAGACTTGAGGCGATCCCCTCACGCGTCAAATTTCTTTACTAGGGTAAGGTGGTTGCGTTCGTTTTCGTATCTGTAGGAAACATCGTCCATCATGGTTCTTACCAGATGGATTCCCACTCCGCCAATTCTCCGTTCCTCCAAGCTGGCGTCCAAATCGGGATCCGCCGCTTCCTGCAATGGGTCGAATGGTTTGGCATCGTCGATTAGGTCGACTCGAACTTGGGCATCCGATATTGCCATCTTTATTTCAATTTGATGCACGCTGTCATCGTCGTAACCATAGGAAACTATGTTGGTAAACAGTTCGTCGATAGCCAATTGAATGGAGAATGCAACATCTTCGGGCAAGTTGCCCACTCTCGAGAATTCCGTGAGAGTAGTGACGAAACGCTGCATTTCGTCCAATCGATTTTCCAGTATGACTTTACAACTTGCGGACATTACTCGGTCGCACACAATGCAAGACACGTGATGTCGTCTGATTGAGGATAGTGACCTACATAGCCACGAACCTTCCTGAACACCTCATCGATCGCCTCCTTCGCGTTCATCGGTGGAGGTCGTCCATCAAATACGTTCATGAGGCGTTCCATGCCAAACAGTTCCTCATCGCCTTTTTCGGCCTCGTTGACACCGTCGGTATACAGCAAGATCAAATCGCCTTTGTTGAGCGTTATTGAGTTATCGGCAAATCCCGTCTCGCGCATGATTCCCAACGCAATTCCTTCCGTCGTATCGAGTTCTTCAACAGAGCCGTCCGCACGGAACAATACGGGATTGTTGTGGCCTGCATTCACATACCAAAATTCTCGATTGTCGGGATTGTAGAGACCGTAGAACAACGTCACAAACATCATGCTGTCGTTTTGCTGCTCCAGCATGTTGTTTACTTCCTCGACGACCTTGGAGGGATCGCGGTGTCCAATTGTGGCACCTCGCAACAATGTCCAGCTTGCCATCATGAACAACGCAGCAGGCACACCCTTTCCCGACACATCGGCAATGCAAACTCCGAGAAAATCAGCTGGTGGAGGCCTGACAATTCGCACATCGTAGAAGTCGCCGCCTACCTCTCTTGCAGCCTCCATGCTGGCATATACATCGAACGCATCCGAACTGGGATACGTCGTCTGCAAGATGCTCTTCTGCATTTTGGCTGCCGTCGCAAGCTCGGATTGAATGCTTAGAAGCTTCTCTCGATTTTCCACATGCTCGCGACTTGCCCGAACTGCTTCGGTCGTACGGCTAATTGTGATCTTCAAGTCTTCGAAATCTACCGGTTTGGTTATGAAGTCAAACGCACCTCTATTCATGGCTGAACGTATGTTCTTCATGTCGCCGTAAGCAGAAATCATGACCGCCTTGATCTGATCGTTGATCAAGGGAATCTTGTCGAGCAACGTAAGTCCGTCCATGACCGGCATATTTATGTCCGATAGGACGATCTCGATGTCTGGGTTCTTTTGAAGTACTTCCAGAGCTTGCAGTCCGTTGTTCGCAAATTCCAATTTATAGGAACCCCTGCGAATCTCCCTGCGCATGCGTTGGCGCATGAGTTCCTCTAGATCGGGCTCGTCGTCGACGACCAATATGTTGCAAAGACTTGAGTCGCTCATGTGCTACGAAATTCGATTCCTAAATCAGACTGATTGATCCTTTTGCGCCAGTTTGAACCCCAATGTTGGCAAGGTTCAAAGTTTGCGCCTGCAAATGGTATCACTTGCAAGTTCTAGCTTTGTGAATCCTCTCGAACCCTAAGTACTATCACGTCAACATCCATCTCAGTAGATCCCTCTCCCATGGTGATTCCCTTTACTGGGGGAACATCTCTATAGTCCCGACCGTAGCCTACTGAAACACGGGCAATCTCCGATGCATCTGGATTTGTAGGATCAAATGAACGCCAACCCGCATTGGGAAGCATGCATTCCACCCAAGCATGAGTAGCGTTGTCGGCGAAGTGCCGCGTCTCTCCCGGTTCGTCATACAGATAGCCTGAGACGTAGCGGGAGGGGATTCCCCACGCTCGTGCAATGGCAATCATGAGCTGCGAAATATCCTGGCATACACCTTCTCGATGTAGCAGGATGTCATCAACGGTTGAATCTATGGTCGTACGTCCTGGACGATAGCTAATCGACTCCGAGAGTTTGCGCTCCAACGACTCCAAGAATCCAAACGGCTTGTCCAAGTTCAAGTCACCGAGTTGCTTAACCCAGTCACGTAGATCGGCGCTCGTCCGTGTTAGCTCACTTGGTTGCATGTACTCCCAATGTCGCCAGTCGTCCTTGAACGTCTCCAGCTCGGTCCATTCCACAGACTCCATTTGGTCCTTCGGCAAAGGTTGGGCAATGCGCGAAACCGATGCGGCGCTTCTGATGGTCAGAGACTCGTGAGGACGATGAATATCGAACATGTGTCGAGCGTTTCCAAATATGTCTGTGTCCACATCAATCATGGACTCGGGATCGATGGACAAGCTGTAGCTTAGTAGCGTTTGCTGGATGTCGTCACGAGGTTTCATGCAGAGCGACATCACACTGGAACGCTTTGTCTCGTCATAGGAGTAGTGAGTGGTATGTACGATCTCGTACTGAGCTTTGACCAACGCGACTTTAGATTCTTGTTGAGTCATCGATCTCATAGTTGAACCAAGCTGAGGAAATGTAGTCGTGGAGCCGCATCGCTAAGTTCTCAAGCAGCACGATCATTCGCTTCTTGTCTTCTGCATCTGGCCACTCGTAGTTCAATACAGAAGTCAGTCGCCCTGCGAATCGATTAGCAGTAGCACCATTGCGTTTTCCTGGTGCGTCGCCAAGTTCGGCTAATCGGGAGCCAACTTGCTCCAACGAGAAGTAGACGGAATTTGGAAGCTTTTCGTCAGTCACGAGCATGTTGAGCACGTTTGAAGGCTGAATGTTCAATCCGAAGTAGTGTTGGTAAGCCTCGTCAGCTTGAAAGCAGTGCAGCAGACTACTCCAGTCGTAGTTCTCAAGGTCGCCGAATTCTTCCTCGGAAGACTCTGTAGCTTGGAAAACCAACAAGGCGCACATCAATTGCGCATGCTCGATCATGCGACCAATCTGGAGAAACTCCCATCCCTCATCGCGATACAGTGTGGCCGCGGCGACGCCCATAAAGGTATTGACATCTTGCACAACGTCGGCGTAGAACTGCTGGGGGTCAGTGGCCCAAATGTCTTCAATGTGCTGATCACGCATGCGTTGGTATGAACGATTCAGGCAAATCCACATCTCCGAACTCACGCAATGTCGTATCTGCCGAGCGTTTTCGCGGCCCATTTCGAAACAACTGCAAATGGAATACTCATTCGACCGAGTAAAGGTCAGGTCGTCAGCCAACGTAAAGGAATCAGCCAATCCCCAACCATCCGCGTCTTTCGACCAGTCCCGAAGGGCGGAAACCGGAGACGAAATTCTCAAGTGGGAATACAGACGAGCCCAGCCAAAGTAGATATGCGATAGCGGGCGATCCACCAACGCGGCGATTTGCTGCTCCATTAGCCTGCTGATATGTTCAGCACGCTTGAGATAGCGCCCTATCCAATAGAGACCTTGGGCACTGCGTGACAGCATTACGCTTCCACCACCCAGACGTCCTTTGCGCCTCCTCCCTGGCTCGAATTGACAACTATGCTGTCTTTAGGCAGAGCAATACGGCAAAACGCACCTCCGACGAGCCTGGAGGATTTACCCGTGAGGACGAAAGGTCTCAAATCGACGCAACGAGGTTCCAATCGACGATCAATCCAACATGGAGCCCTAGATAAAGCCAATTCTGGTTGCGCAATATACCCGTTTGGATCTTCCTTAAGATGCTCAACAAACGCGTCGCGTTCTTCTCGAGTGGATTGAGATCCGATGAACAAACCATAGCCACCTGATCCACCCACTGGTTTTACAACCAACTTCTCGATGTTGTCCAGCGTGTACTCCAGATCCTTCGGGAAGCGACACAGGAATGTGTCTACATTCTGAAGTAATGGTTCCTCTGAAAGATAGTAGCGAATCATGTCCGGTACGTAGGCGTAGACGGACTTGTCGTCCGCAACGCCTGTGCCTGGAGCATTGACCAACGCAACGTTTCCTTTTCTGTAGGCATGCATCAGTCCAGGAACTCCGAGCATGGAGTCCTCGCGGAAGAACAATGGGTCCAGAAAATCGTCGTCGATTCGTCGGTAGATTACGTCGACTTTGCGCAGTCCCGACGTGGTTCGCATATACACGAAGCCGTCGTTCACCAAAAGATCCCTGCCCTCTACGAGTTCCGCTCCAATTTCGTCGGCGAGAAACATATGCTCGTAGAACGCTGAATTGAATACACCTGGGGTAAGCAAAGCGATGCTAGGGTCGCCTTTCCCCTTTGGGTCGAACTCGCAAAGCGTCTCGTAAAGAAACTGGCCATATTGCTCTACCTCGCGCACACGGTAGTCCCGATAGACCTCTCGAAAATTCGTCTTGGTAGCCTGACGATTAGCGATCATGTAGGAAACGCCCGACGGCACGCGCAGGTTGTCTTCAAGAACACGAAATCCTTCGTTCGTTCGGACAAGGTCAGTGCCGCAAACCCCTACAGGAGCACCGAGGGGAATCTGCACATTGAACATTTCTATTCGGTACTGCGGGCACCCCTTCACTACGTCGATGGGGATTACGCCATCGTCAAGAATGCGGCATTTGCCGTAAACATCCACGATGAATTGGTTGAGTGCTGCCACCCTTTGCTTGAGACCAGCTTCAAGATGATCCCATTCGCGCGAAGAAAGTATTCGGGGGATACAGTCGATAGGGATTATGCGTTCAGTGGTTTCCTCTTCGCCATAGAGCGTGAAGGAGATGCTCTGGCTTGAGAATGTTCTGGTTACCCGCTCCTGTACGCTGTCCAACTCCTCCACGGACATGGAGGACAATTCTTCGAGCAGGCGCTGGCAATGGGAGTGAGGATCCAAAGACGTCTTGAACATTTCGTCGTAGAAAACGTCATTGTGATCATAGGAATTGAATTCGATAGGCCACCCTCCCTACGGCCCAACAATTGGTGGACTCGCCTAACCTACAGACACTAGTGCAAGCAGTGAAAATGTTCCGGTTCAGACCAAGATACTGAATTCTCACTAAGACTATGCTAGCGATAGTACTTACGGATCTTACGATGTTGTCTACGAGTCCTCAGTTTCGGTTTCGTCCTCGAGAATAGAGCTCAAATAGCGGTCCAATCGACTGGGGCCCAGATAGGTATGCAGAATGCATCCATTCGAATCCACCAACAGGGATGCAGGAATAGCCTCAATGGCGTAGTCGACTGAAATCCCAGCAACATCTCTCAGGTCTATCCAAGGAATTTCATACTCGTTTGAGGCCCCCTCCCAATTCTCGAGCTCGCTGTCGATAGAAATCGACACGATTTCAAATCCCCTGCCACCGAAGTCTTCATGCAGTTGCTTTAGCGCTGGAATTTTCTTGATGCACGGAGCGCACCACGAAGCCCAGAAGTTAATGAGCACGGCTTCGTTCTCTGCCACGACGTCGTAAAGCGCTGTTTCTACGCCAGTCAAATTGGGAAGCGAAAATTCCGGAGCTTTCGTTCCGGCTCTAAGTCTGTCATCCTGGATTAGGTTGAGAAGTATCGTGGCCGGACTCCAGGGCTTTTCTAATGTGGCTACTCCTTTGCAACTGGTGGTCTTGCTAGTTTGGGAGTCGGCCGCGACGGTGGATGGATCATCCGAGTCTGCATCCTTAGTCCGATTTGTGCCGCATGCGGTCAACAGTACTGCGACAGCCAAGAACAAGAGAAGCCGAGACCCAACCTTCACTCGAATAGCCCTCACCTAAAGTTGCCACAACACATTATGGACTAATGACTACGCAGAAATTGCGCTCTGTCTGATGATTACTCATGCGAGTCCAACAAACATGCCAAGTCGCGTACATGGAACACTAGCAAGAGATGTCAACCATGGACGAAAGTAGTAATGTCGATTCTGTGAAAAATCAAACGCCAATCGATAGTTCCCACGATTCTGGCCCTCGCTTGGTCGGCAAGCGACTTACTATGCTAAGCATACTAGCCATTGGACAGCTGCTTGCAAACTGTAGTGGCTGAGCAGTTTGCTGCTATCGAATGTAGCACACCGGTAATCAATGATCTCGAGTCGCGACTCTCAGCAAATCTGGACTTAGGGACGCGGCATACCCTGACCCAATGGCTTTCCTTTGCTTAGGCAAATGGACATGCTGATCCGGAGATCGCCTCCCTTGCTACACGTGATCGGCAACAACATTGACTATCGAGCCGTGTTCAAGGAGTGCTTTAAGAGCAACAACTACCTGGTTAAATCCTGCTGTTGAGTCAAGGGCTTGAGCAAAAATCTCGTCACGCGATCCAGCGAAGCCTCGCTCTTCAACTACAAGCCGAGTTACATTGGGCTCGTGCTCGAAGAACGTCCAAACGACATTGGTGAATTGCGTACCATGACCCCATTCCATTTCCAGTCGATTTGGATGCTCAAGCAATTTAACACGAACCTCAATTTCAATCGCCCCAGTAGCGTCCCCAACGAACCAAGTTGAGGTAGTCCCCTCAGACAGTCCCACGTCGGTTCGCCAAAACCAGAACTTGCTCATGACGGTCGGATCAACGATCGCGTTGAACACTTCTTCGATCGGTCTACGGACCAATATCTGTGCCTTTGCTGAAAACTTGCTTACAGACATAACACTCTCTCTTGGGGGTGACGTTGATTCCACAATCGCCTTAGATCAAGTCGCACCATCTAAGGTAGTAATGTACAGCATTAGACCGGTCCCACAAGCACGTCCCGTCAGCGGCACGGAAAGCTCGTACGACCCACCATACACATGCCTTTGTATCTGCCACAATTTCGTGATCGTTGCACTTCGTTCTCAGTTACTGAAAATCGTGCTACTTCGATGAACAGTGCGATTACTATAGGATTGTGAGCCGCATTTCGTAACCACCGAGCCATGACCCAACTTCTCAAATCAGGCATTCTCCTATTGACTGGAATTGCAGTTGGCGTAGGTCTAGCAGTTGCAATTCCAGCTGGGTACTCCTTGCTGAGTGGAGGAGCGAACAGAGATCGTGACAATGATGGATGGGTTCCTATCGAATCACTAATTCGGCACGAATCGCCGGAGCTATCGACCAGCGAGTCTGATTCAACGCAATCCCTAGATCCAAAAGCTATTGCAGAACTCAATTCGTCATTTGCTCGACGCGCAGCACTATATGCATTACTTGCTGACGCAGGTGATGAAAAGCTGCTGACAATGCTGAGGAATTCCTTTGCAATATGGCCATCGAGTCGTCGCGAAGAAATCCAGTCTGCGGTTATCCAAAAGCTCGCATTGACTGACCCGGAAATTGCGTTTCGTGAAGTACAGACGATTTCAAGACTTCAACAAGGTCCGCTGTTGCGGAGCATGTTTGAAGAGTGGTCGTCTTCCAACTTAGAGTATGCAATTGCACGAGCCGAGTCGCTACGTGGTCTGCACCGGAATACAGCACTTAGAGCAATCCTTGAATCTAGAGATGACTTGCCTGAAGACAAGAGGCTGGAAATTGCACGCCAGCTAGGTAACGTACAACTTGCAATATCCTTAATTACGTCTGAAAAAATTGCCAAACATGCCGGTAGTCCGAAAGAAAAATGGGATTTCATTCTCAACGACAGTGTGGAGGACAGGGACCAACTCGATACATTGCTTCAAATAGCTGGGTTGTGGTCCGACGAAATTGGGTTGGAGGTTATATTGCAAATCCACGAGGAAGTTCGAGACGACTACTGGATATATTCAACGTTAATTCGATCTCTAACATCGCACGATCCACAAGAAGCCCTCGACTTCCTGTCGGGAGTCGAGCTGGAGCAACGCGAATTGGTTGGTAGGGTCGTCGTTGAATCATGGGCACGAACTGATCCATTGGCGGCACTTAATGCTCTGGAATCGGTTGAACCGCCTCGGTTGCGCAAGTCGTTTGTGGACAATCTCTCGTACGTTTGGGCACGCACCGATCCAGTTCATTTCGTGGAAAACGTCGACGTTCTCGGATTGGCGCAACGTATACGTCCCCTAGAGACCGCTTTTGGCGAAATAGCACAAACCTCGCCCGAAGAAGCCCTACGTCAACTCGAACGACTTGCCAATTCAATTGAAGATACATCGACAGTTACTCGAAGGATTATCTACGTCTGGTCGGAACAAGACCCGCAAGCCGCCGTGGACTGGATTCTTTCTAATTACACCTTAGAGGATCCAGAACGCTCAGATCTCTTGCCTAATGCATTGGGCAAACTAAGCCTTGAAGACCCCAATAAAGCCATGGCAATAGCCCTTGAACATCCCGTCTTGGAAGATCGAACTCCACCCGAGTACCAAATCATATGGGAAATGTCGTGGAATGCGGACGCCGAAAGTACTGTTGCAATGCTAGCTCGAGTGCGACCGAATCCAAGAAGCGAGTCAAGAAGCTATGCGTTTAGCTTGGTTGGCACAGCGTTTATACGAAACGATCGACCGAGTGAAGCCTTGAAATTAGCAATGCAACTGTCAGAGAGCGAGCGAAACGAGTATTACTCGTACCTAACCTATGCCTGGGCTTACGAAAATCCACTGCAATTGCTGGAGAATTTTGATCAACTCCCTAGTGCTCAAGTCAAATCAATGTTTGCTTCTGCGCTGGTGCAGGCAAACGACACCAAACCAGCTCTAACGAACGAGCAAATAGACAAAGTGAAGACTTACATCCAAAACGAATCCGAGTAAACGTATACCTTTCTCGAATGCCAATTCCACCAAATTAGGGTGGACCCTGCTAGTGTATTTGGCTAGTTGCTAACTCATACAACAGCCACGCTTTCCTGTTCTATTGTTCCGACGATGTCGATTCGCCGAACTGTTGGGTCAGAAACTCCGCCAACTGCTCAGGAGTCAAGTTTTTCTGAACTATGACCCCCTGCCCATCGACTAAGTAACCCTTGGGTAGGAAAGTAACCCCATAGGACGAAGCTACCTCACCTACAAAACCCTTGAGTTCACCAAGATTAATCCAAGGAAGTTCAAGCTCTTCCGAGCGCTCGATCCACGATTCCTCATCGTCGTCTATGGATACCGAAACAATCTCCAACCCATTACTTCTATAAGTGCTGTAGACGTCCTTCAGAGCAGGAATGGACTCTATGCACGGACCGCACCAAGAAGCCCAGAAATCGATGAACACAAACTTATTGGTGTCAAAAACGTCGCGTAACGAGCGGTCTGCTCCGTTACCGTCAGGCAAAGTGAAATTCGCTACTGCCTTACCAATGGCTAGGCTTCTGTCCATGCCTACGCTTGCGAGGTGTCGCGCATGGTTGTTTCGATCAGTCGTAACTCGCCGCACAACCATGTCCTTGTCAAGCGTCTTTGCCAGTCTGTCGTAGATGGCCAAGGCTTCTTCCTTGCCCCAATATGCTCCGAGCTCCAATGCGAGAAGAGAATCGATCGGGTCAGATGCGTTACTTGCAACGTCCTCCAGGAAGTCGTAGCGTAATCGATTCAGTTTTCGTTTCGCCTCCAAGTGCCTCGGGGGTTCATTTGCCTTTACAGACTCGACTGACTCCGCTACTAGTGCATCTTCATTAGTCTTGTGGCTTGCGGTCTGAAAGGCAAGATACGCCTCGCGATATTCGTTTTTTGTCGCTACGTATTCTTCGCTCTGTCGCCAACTCTCCAATAGCTTGTAGTTCCTGCCAGTTCCAGAAATCGGATACAGGTCGCCTAACCACGTGCTGCGCGCTACAACCTCAATCTCAGCTCCGGGCTCTACCACGGCGTGAAATTGCGTGTGTTCCCTAGCCTCCATTACCAAAACCAATACATTGACGTTCTTAGGTTCGTCGACTTCGGCTTCGATAACAAACTTGCCGTCGTCAAGCACAACTCTACCGAAATCCAGGTCTAGCCTCTCCCCATTGGCGTCGTACTCCCAACTGCTGGCTTCAACAATAGTCCCTTCCAAGTCAAGATCAATGGAACTCAGATCACCAAAAATCAAAAATTTCTGATCAGGATCTCTAGCCATTCGAGAAGCTCCATACCACTCAATTCGAGCTGGATGTGGAGCGGGGAATTCATTAATTACAAACGAGAGCGTTGCGTTCGGAGCTAATACTGCCTGCAAGCTCAATGAGCCCTCTTCTCCTACATCTACACGGATTTCCACATTCATTGGCTGATCAACGTTGCCGCGCAGTTTGACTTGGCCATCTTCAAAATGTCCTGCCACTAATTCAATGACCTCATCAATTTCATTTGAGTCTGAGCTTTGTCGTGTGATTGACACACGTGCCGAGGAGAGATCTACTTGTGGTTGCGCCACATCATCTTCGGGGTTATCCGTACTAGAGGCTGTCCCTTCGTAGGGATTCAAACTTCCATAAACCGTAAAGCTGCTCGAGGTGTCGGCGTCCGCAGCATTGAGCGAGAATGCCAACGAGAACATCACCACAATCCCAACAATCCTGTACATACGTCAATCCTTCTGGCAACTAATAAATCGAATATGAGGGCAGAAGCATGAATGCACCAACTGCACACGTCCAGTGTGTATTGATGTCAGTCGGTGGAATCGATCGCTTCGCGCTTCTGACCCAATAAAGTTTCGGCGTACCAAGACCGCAGAGGTCTCGATACGCCGAAAACCGTTTCTATTGGAGCTACAGACCCCTAGCCGCCCATCTCGTCTGTACCTGGATCCGCCGTATCTGTCTCGGATTCCTCGGTTGCTTCACCTGGTTCGGGCACTTCTCCGAATTTAGCGACGAGAGCTTCCTCCAAACTATGGGGACGGACTCTCTTCTTCAGAATGCAACCATTGGAGTCGAGCAAGAACCCACTGGGAATTGCAAGCACGCCGTATGAGGTCGCCGTAGCTCCTTGCCAGCCATCCATCTCGCCAAGGTCAATCCAAGGAAGTTCATGCTCTATCGATCCTTCCTCCCAGTCCTCGAAAGCGCTATCGATGGATACACCGACGATCTCAAAGCCATGAGACTTGTAAGCACCATACAGCCTCTTCAATTCGGGGAAATCCGCAATGCATGGGCCGCACCACGATGCCCAGAAATCAATCAAGACAAGCTCTTGATCGTCCAAGATATCGTAGAGAGCTACATTTGTACCTTCCAAGTTGGCTAGCGCGAATTCCGGTGCCTTTTGTCCAGGCTTGAGTCTCTCACTGTTTTGCTGGGACTCGATGATCCAAACTACCCTCTCGCGCGCTTGCTCGACCCGCCTCACAATGGTTTCGTCTTCGAATTGTTTGGCAAGTCTGTCGTATACAGGTAGGGCATCGCTTTGACCGTCCGAACGGGCTTCAAATGCACCTAGCTCCATGGCAAGCAGTGACTCGAATGGGTCTGAAGATTGGGTTGCAATCTCCTGGAGAGCTGCCATTTGTACTTCAGTCATTTGATCACGGTGCTTCATATATTCAGGACGCGAGGCGTTTGAACTGGCAACACTCATAGCCTGTTCTACAGGCAGTGTGACATGCTCGCAGCCTTCAGCCACCGGTGGCGACGCCTCTGACGACATCGCTACAGCTTCCTCTCCGTCAGACGTCTGAGACTCATCGCCATCTGCCGATGCGGACTCGTCAACCTCAGCATCTGTTTCTTCATCCACTGACGAGGCTATCTGTTCATCGTTGGATTCTTCCTCGTCAGAGTCTTGACTTTCCTCAGAACCTTCTTGGGCAGCATTTCTCTGGGCTTCCCACTCAGCCATGTACTGTTCGTAGGCTTCGCTGTATTTATCAAATGCCGACAAATACTCCTCCGACTGTTGCCAGCTCTCGATGAGCTTGGCATGCATTCCGGACCCTGAAGTAGCAAGCAGTTGAGGTGAAGTACCACGCTGGGACACAGTGATTGACGCATTGGGTTCTACCAATACGAAATTTGTAGAGGCGTACCAGGGCCCGGCCGGACCAGCGTATACGGATATTCGTGTAGGTTCGTCAACATCCGCCTCAATGACAAATTTGTCATCAACGAGCATTACGTCACCGAACTCTATGGTCTGGCGTTCGCCCTCTTCATCGAACGTCATGCCAATTACCGAAGCAACGACATGTGACAGGTCCGCGTCTGCCGAACTGAAATCTCCCGAAATCGAAAACCTCTTTGAGGAGTCTGTAGACATCAGCGAACTTCCAACCATCGCCAGCTGATCGGGTCGATACGACTCCCAATGGTCCAGCAGTACGAAGTCGACCTGTCTGCCCGGGACGAGAACGGCTGATGCAACCAACGGATCGTTTTCTCCAACATCTACAGAAATTTTCACGGTTGTAGGTTCATCTACTTGACCCGTGAATTCGAGATTGCCGTCTCCAAAGCTGCCTGCTGCAAGCTCGATGTTCTCAACCTCTCCGTCTTCACTTGTTGTCTCATGCGTAACCGACACAGTTACAGACGAAGGATCTAGGTGCACTTCAGGTTCGTCGGATTCAGTCGTGTCTGCATTTTCTTCTGATTCGTCATTCTCTATGACGATGAGCTTGCCGGTAATTGTGTAGGGCTCTGGGGGACTCTGGCTGCAGGCGACGAGAACAGCCGCTAGAAGAGTCATTGCAATGGAGCCGAATAGGGTCTTCATCGTGTGAAACCATGAAAAAACAACAATTAGCGACCATTGTAGTCCACGCACGTCGGGTCTTTCCTTACTAGAAACAAATGTGACACCCGCTGCGCTGCGTCTAGAGACGGGCCAGCACGAATTAGACTAGGTCAAATACTCGAGAGTATTCTCTATGGAAGATGCCTGAAAATTGGGAGAGTTTGTCTGCAGAGGAGTTGAAACGTGTTAGACACTCATGCCAAAAGCCACTGCGGGCTCATACTTAGCTACTGAAGACTGGCTAGTCTGGTAGGCCAGATCCTATATTAAGTTCGCAACTACCTCTTGTAGGGGAACGTCCGTGCGACGCCCTTCATGAGATCCTTTGCCACAGATTCAGGGGTACTTAGCAGGTTGCCCTTCACCTTGTGCTCATAGTTCCAAAGCAACTTGCTACCGTCGCCGTCATGAATCGACATGTTGATGTGGCCTTCATTGGTTGAGCCACCTATATTCAAAAGCAACGCTGAAGCAATTGCCGCACCAGTTCCCATAGGCTTGCTTAGTGCCATATCACCCGAAATTACTGCGTCGACTTTGAGAATATCGCAAATCTCGGATTTCGTTAGTGCCGAAAGGACCTTGCGAGTAGCGTGTCGTTCCAATTCACGATTCAATAGCACGTTCGTGTGATCGATGTCTTGGAATGTGACGGTGTATCTTCCCCTTTGTTGCCCTTGCAAAAACTGCGAGTAGAGTGCGCGTTGGAAGGTTTCGCCTTGTTTGGTGGCTAAGTCCTGCAATTCTTCTCCGGTGACATCTCCGCTCTTGTGCCCAGGATTGATCGTCACATCGAACGGGAGAATCGCGATTGACTCATGCTCCAATTCGTATGTTCTGAAATCTGGAGCTGTGTAGATCGTTGCGCATCCGGCCAAGAATGCCAATACGAGCAAGATTACAATTCCCTTAAGGGACGTATTTCTATCTAGACACACAGAACACTCCAACCTAACTGTAGTTTATTGAAGATGATAACAGGTCGCCAATGTACAGATTTAGACACCGATTCAGGTATCGAGTTCTGGTGTGCATATTGAGTGCTGAGCAGGAACTCAGGATTGACACAATCGCTTAAATCTCTGTCATTGTTTGATTTTTATGAAATTTCCTATTTGTAACTTTCCTGCAAATCCCTATGTCTATGACTAAGAGTCAGGTTTTTTGGGAACAGTCGCACCGACTGCTCTCGGAGCCACGACAATTCGAAGCTGAACGCGATAGAGTGTTGCGTGCCTATCCGTCGCTCAATTCGCAAGGACTGGGGCAAGTTCAACGGAAGCGAAGGCAACACTACAACATCATTCGTGAGAATTATCCACTTGACCTAGGAGCAGCGCGAAACGAGTTGCGAGCTGGAGGAGTCCATGAGCGTGGCATTCGTAACACATTAGAGTACTTCTTGTATGGCAAGGTTTCCCTAAGCTACCGATTGAGAGGGTGTAATTGGGCGCGACACTTTGGCGGACCCGCACCACCGCGAGAGTCGAGTTATGTCCTAAGCCGACGAGTTGGGACATACCTGCAAGAAATTAATCCAATACCAGATTCCACTGGTGCACCCGCAAGGACTGATCTCAACGCATCAAACGGAGCGTTCATTTGTGCATGCCTAATGGTAGGACTACGTGTCTGGAAATATCGGAATTCAATCCACGTTGATATCAGGCTAGGACGACCATGGGCTGTTGCAGGACTAAGACCCAATGAATTTACTCATCCACAGGACATAACCATGGCAAGGTTCTGGCGATGGGCAGTACAACAGGATTGGTCAATTCCAGACATCGAAGAATTTACCAAGTTTGCAGTGGAGCACTTATATGATGGAGCTAGTTTGCGGGACATGCGAGAGCTTGTGTATCAGCAAGGTGGCCAAATCCAGAGCACCTTCCTCAGGTTACGCAAGAAATTTGGCCTACATGAGGAAGTTTCAGGATTGACTGGAACACGGCATCGGAACTCAAGACTTGGGTTTCTAGTCGGACGCATCAAGGTCCCAGATGACTTTGACCAAATGGGAGCATCTGAGATCAAGAAAATGTTTGGTGTGAATTAGTGAGGCAATTTATTCTTCCAGATTTGCTCAATGAGCGCTCTGTACCCATATACGAATGTCGAATAACACTTTGAACTTTTTTAGAAGACCGTGGTTCCTCTCTGAACTCCTGTACAGCGGGTATCAGTGTTGCTTGAAAAAAAGAAACTGCGTCTACGAGCCAACGCAAGAAAGGCAATTTCAGCAACGCGTTTCTCAAGTAATCAAAATGCGACCCTCAATTGGTAGGTATGGGGCGCAGCTTCCTTGTCACATCAAGGAAGCTCCACCAGTGATTCAGTAGGCCAATACGACCTCCAACCACAGTACGGTTCATGTCACGAGTGGAATGGACTAAACTCAGCCCACCAATCTGAAACTGAACGATGTGAATCAGACCTCCAATTCATCCGTACTCCAATTTGAGCTGACAACTGACAATCTCTCGTACGAGACCTTGGAGCAATTGCGAACGTTAGCTCTCTCCGCCCAACAAGAGGCAACAGTGCGCTTGCTTGTAATCAACCTGAATGTGGAGAGCAAGGACCCAAGCGACATGGGGCAGTGGCCAAGTCGAGTCAACCAACGCTTGATTAAGGGAAGCCATGGCCCAGGTCCCATAGTCGAGCAAGACCTGATCAAAGCGCTGCGAAGCGTTGTAAAGCCTACACTCGCTGTCATTCGGGAATCTTTGTGCGATTTCGCAATTGATATAGCCTCGGCATGCGACATCCGGATAGCAACAGAGAATTCTTGTCTGTCAGATACTCGAGTGCGAAGCGGACAGACTGCTGCGTCGGGAGTTACCTATCTCTTGCCTAGACTTGTAGGGCTCTCACAAGCGATGCGGATATCGCTTCTGGGGGAGAGTCTCTCTGCACACGAAGCGCACCAAATCCACTTCATCCACAAAGTCATTCCAGAAGCAAGTGCCGAACAGGAAATATCTGCCCTTACTGAACAGTTGGCGGCAATGCCGACCAAGGCTTGGGAAGTACACAAGCTTCAGGTATTGCCACAGCTGGATCAAGATTTTGAGACAGCAATGGTGCACAGTCTAGGGATTCGCCAAACTCACGCAATTAAGGACCGAATTGAAGGAATTAAGGCTTGGCGGGAACGCCGATCTCCAAATTTCACTGGTCAGTAGGTGATGGATCGCAGCCTGGGTTGAGGTTCTAATTCGAATGAACGAGGGGAATAATCTCATAACGAAAAACCACGATGGTGTTCGTCATCTTGTGCTTAACCGTCCCCAGAAGCTCAACGCAATAGACTACGCCCAACATCTGCGTTTGATGCAGGCATTTCAGGAAGCAGATGAAGATCCACAGGTCAAAGTAGTCGCTCTCTCCGGAGTTGGTCGGGGCTTTTGCGCAGGTGACGACTTGACTGCTCAACTGTTTGAAGGTGAAGATCCTTTTGTGCATAGAAAGGTTGAGCTGGAAGTTGGATCTGGTCCCTCTCTCTTGCTCCAATCATGCGCTGTGCTCAGAAACCTGTCCAAACCTACTGTCGCGCTTATGCATGGGATCGCGCTCGGATCTGGCTACGACTACAGTCTTTCATGCGATTTTCGAGTTGTAACCAAGGACATTCGCTACGGAGACCCCAGGATCGACAGGGCGCTGTGGGCGGCTGAAGGTTGGTCATACAAATTGCCAAGGCTCATTGGGCAATCCTTGGTAGCCCGCATTGCATATCTCGGCGAAATCATGGACGGCGAGAAAGCTATGCAATTTGGGCTTGCCCATCGAGTCGTGAGTGGCGAGCCGGACATAATAGAATCCTCGCAATCGTTCTTGAATGAGCTCGTTGAATTGTCCGGTCCGATGTACGCAGCAACTAAACGCAACTTGCTGGCTGGATTGGATGCTACTTTCGAACAAGCGCAAGCAATGAGCTTGGGGCATACCTATGAACCTGCTTAACGACGAGCAAGTCAGGCGATTCATTGTCGACGGATTTATCAGGGTGCAACCTGAGATTGATCCGGACGTGCATGCTGAAGTCAATCGACTCCTCAGAGTCGCCGAGGAGCATGAGTACCACTTCGGCAACAACATCATTACAAGAGTGCCGGTGATTTGGGAGGTGCTGCGATCTCCTTCTATTGCTGGAGCACTTACTAGTCTGTTGGGTCCCAACTACTATGTACATCCCCACCGAGCGATCCATACAAGCAGGCCGGTCGAAGACAAGACCGTCGAATACGACGAGGACTTTAACGGACCACCAATGGGCAAAGGTTCACGTGCTGGATCCGGTTGGCACCAAGACGCCCAAAGCCCACTTTCGCGTGCCCGGCATCATCTGCCCAAATACTTGATTGGCTTCTATTTTCCGCACGCAACGCCTCCAGAAATGGGGCCGACCCGGTTTCAGGCCGGAAGCTACCTCTATAGTCATCCAGTTGAACCCTCGGGTGTGGTCTTGCCGAAGGACATAGAAGCAGGAGCATTTTTCCTACTTCACTTTGACACTGTTCACGCCGGTTGGCCCAATCGAACCGATGTCAGCAGGTACATGGTGAAATTTGTTTTCACTCGTACTACTGTGCCGGAGCAACCGGATTGGAATTCTGAAAGCCGGGAGTGGCATGAACCTAAGGACTCCCTAGCAGAATACGAAGCACCAGCAGCGTGGCGTTTCATTTGGAACTGGATGCACGGCAACGGTGCAGCACAAAACGGCACCCCAAACTTTAGTCATTCAGCCTCAATTGAGAGCATGAATGGAACCGATCAGGAGCGACGGCTTCAAGCCACCTACGGATTCGCAAGCCGAGATAACGTCTCCACGTTCATCGAGAGGCTCGAGAGCTTGCATGGATGCCAGGCGTATGAACGCAAGTTGTTCAAGAATGCCGAGGGCAAAACCATTCCTCGTGACGACACTCGAGACAATGCTCGGAGATGGAACGAACGAGCCATCGTAATGGATGACGCCGCCTATGCACTGACAGCGGTCGGTCCGCACGCGGTTGAACCCCTCTGCGCCCTGCTCGACTCCACAGATCCCTGGATATTGATCAACGCTGTGTTTGCGATGGGAGAACTAGGGTTTCACGCTACTAACGCTTTGCCTGAACTGGCTCGATTGCTGAGTCATCCAACTCAGCAAGTCGTCCGTCAAACTTTGGATGCAATTGGATCGATAGGAGTTGGAATTGATTGCACGCTTCCTGCAATTGACGAGTTGCTGCACACCACGCGGGAAGGTTGGAATCAACCGGAAGTCATGCGGGGCTGGACCGGTGTTGACCAAGTCCGTATGAATGCAGTATCTGCGCTGCTGACTGCAATCAACTATCCGCAAAACGATCTAGAAGCCATCGAGAACATATTGGTCAAAGCTCTGAAAGATCGCAATGGCTATGTTCAAGCAATCGCATGCGAGGGGTTGGCACGCATGGAATCACCAAGCTCAACGCAAGCAGCCATGCAATTCTTGTCTGACCGACGGTTCGACGAGTCCGTTAGCTTACGCAAACCGTTTTAGTCTTCGCTCGGAAGACGATTTCACTCGTTCATCAGAATGGATCGAATCATTGGCAAGTGTTGGCGGCCGATGAATCTTTCACCTTTCACTAAGAAAGTCGGCACTGAGTAGACCTCCTGTTCCTCCAAGGCTGATCGAACTCTTGTCAGTTCTTCGTCAAGATTGTCTAGCGGGGTCTTGAATTCAAGGTCAAAGCCTCGAAGCAAGTCTCGAATTTCATCCGAGTTTTCGATGTTGAGAGCCCCGTCCCAAAACCCCTCAAATACACGCAAGGCAAATTCAACGCCGACTCCATTTGCATTCGCTTCCAACAATGCAGCGTGGGCAAGAATTGGATCAATGCCATAGGGAGTTCTCCCCAACCGTATTCCTTGAACTTCTGCATAGCGTTGTACATCGGCTGCACGATATTCAGCCCGGATTCTTTGATGTCTCTCGGAATCGGATTCCTTACGAACCCTAGCCGGGGGAGGCAATTGGGGCACTCTGAAAGGTTGAAGTTGGAGCTCTACGCCAATTTCTTCGGCGATCGCTACCGCCGGGTTTAAAGCCAAGTACGAAGACGCACTAGTAAAGTCAAGCGCCAGAAGAATCAAGCCGCAGGCTCACAAATCTGGTACGACACATCCGGCGCAGTGCCGTTGCGGCCTCCCAATATCCATTTGATTCTTGGTAGGTGTTCGCGTCCAAACAGAATCTCGTCGTCAATGACAAATGTAGGCACGCCAAAAATCCCCGCCTCGGGGAGCGCGTTTTGCATTGCATCGAGAATTCGCCGCCCTTCTCGTTCCGCGTAACTGGAGAAATCGTGTATGTCGCACCCCGCGCGTTGAAGCGCTGACTCAACCTCGTTCAGGTCTTCAGGGTCGAATTCTCGTTTCCAAAACTTCTCATACACGTCGTCCAGGAAGTCCCTCATGCAATCGCGACTATGTAGTTTTGCGTAGAGCCATCCAAGATGTGTGTTAGTCGTATCCCAAACTTTTCTTGGTCCATACACCAGAGTATTTCGAAGTCTGGCATATCGCTTGACATCGTAGTAGGCGTATCGAACAGCTTGCCACTGTCGGGGAGTGCGACTTTCCTCAACCACCTTTCTATTCTCGTTGACACGCGCAGAACCAAGAAAACTGGGAATGTTGAGTGTTAGTGGTCGCCAATCTATGGCGATGTCGAACGAGAGTTCGAGTTCCTTGGCCTCGTCCTTAGCAAGGTAGGCATAGGGACTCTTAATGTCTAAGTAGAGAATCACCCTATCGTCGCTATGTAGGGGATTCACGTCTCCTTTTCCTCAGACTATGTGAGCCAATCACGCGATGGGTGGGCAGTCGTTCCCCACAGCAGGCTCGCAGACTAGCTAGCTCGACGCCGTTGCCGGTTGAGGGGATCGAATGGTGTCGCCTGCGACATATCCATGACTTCATTGATTCGATCCATCATGTCTTCGTAATTCGCTTCAACACCCAGAGAGACTCCTTCGTTGGTGAAGGTTTGAATGCGAGAATAGCGACCGCCAGCCGCATGAACCGTAGTTGCCGAGGGCGCGTCTTCACTGCATAGGTACAACACCGCAGGGGTAACCAGCGCCGGATTCATTCCAGGTGGAGGATTCGATGCATCAAACTGAGATCCTGGTACGCTGGCCGTCATTCGAGTCGCTGCAGCGGGCGAGAGGCAGTTGACTCGGACGTTGTGCGACGCGCCTTCAATGGCGAGCACATTCATCAATCCCAGCATGCCCATTTTGGCTGCGCCATAGTTCGATTGACCGAAATTGCCAAAGATTCCCGATGTCGAGCTCGTAAGTACGATCCGACCCCAATTCTTTTCATACATGATGGGCCATGCGAACTTTGTCACGTAGGCGGTCCCACGCAGATGCACGTCCAATACCAGATCGAACTCATCCAAGGTCATGTTCTTGAAGGACTTGTCGCGCAGGATGCCGGCGTTGTTAACCAAAATGTCTACGGTTCCAAACGCATTGACTGCGTCATCTACGATGCTCTTGGCACCATCCCGATCGGTAACTGACGCCTTGTTTGCAATTGCCGTGCCTCCAGCGGATTTGATCTCTTCAACGACGCTATCGGCCATATCGCCACTACCATCGCCATGAACACTGCCTCCCAAGTCGTTCACTACGACTTTGGCTCCACGTTCGGCAAATGCCAACGCATGGCAGCGTCCCAAGCCGCCTCCAGCACCAGTAATGATTACAACCTTTCCCTCGAAATCGCTCATAGCTGCTCCTAGAATTGTTCACTATCTACAGATGTAGCCTGTGAATTTGGCATGTGGAGTTGGACAAATAGGACTTGCGCATGTACCCAACGGCAAGAAATATCCCTACAGACCAACAAATATGGAGTTGGGTACAAACCAGAGTGCATATGATAGCGATTCGGACTAACCTCCAGATTCTGATAGCAAGACCTGCTAAAAGAGCGGAACTGCCCCAGCGCTATTTACAAGTATACTGAGAACTAGTATAATACTTGATGGATGAACCAAACTTCCCTGAGAATCTTGCAAGCCTGATTCAACGAATCGGACCCTTGCTACAAGCGTACTTTGCTCCAGACTCGTTGCGAGTGGGAGGAGGAAGTGTTCTACAAGCTCGGTGGTCCCATCGCGTTTCAAACGACATTGAGATGTTTGTTGAGCCCCAAGTCTACAACTCGGTGATATCGGATCGTCGAGATCAACTAGAGAAGTCTCTTAAACAAATCGAGGGAGTCGACGGATCTCGTTCCTGGGTGGACCTGATTGCACTCTACCTACAGTGCGAAGGAGTGGAAGTGAGCCTACTTCCCGTAGCACCGCTAAAGCAACTGCAGCATGACTTCGTAGTACCCCAAACTGAAATAAGTACTAACTATACGTCATCGATTCTCGCACAAAAGCTGGTGTACCGAATGGGAGCGGCAAACATATTTGAAATAAGGGATCTTTGGGACTTACACTGCGCACAGGAATATGCAAGGAGTGAGTTCCTTGAGGCGATGCGGTTTGTTACGCCGCGTACAGCCCTATCCATCAGTGCATTGCTTGCCACGCGCCCCGGAAACCTGCTTGCTAAAACAGACAAGCCATTAGTCGGCGTCCGTGAAAGCGTTGACTCACGAGCCCTAATAGAAAGCGTACGTAATGCCATTCTTGAAGCGACATCGGACTAGAGATGGGATGCGGAGTTCAATGAATTTGCTAGAACTTGCACCTGCTGCTGCTTTTGAACTAAATCCAAGAACTAGCAGGAGTTTCCCATTGCATGCAGACGGTATGACGATGTTCGACATGCTGGTACGCAAGCAGTGTGCAGGAATGAATGGATCTGCTACTTCAGAGGAAGTCTATGCCGCACTACGAAGCACACCCAACTTAGAAGATCCGGCAGCAGCCACTATTCGCTGGTTCCTGGGGTCGTTGTCAATGGCAAACACCGGTATGCTCATTGGGTGTTGCGGCATTCCCCTTATTCGCATCGCAGAACATGTGCGAGCCCATCAATTGATAAGGCAAGACATGATTCGATTTCTAAACCAGTTCACTGGTCCTTAGGAACATTGAAAGCAAGCGTTCGTTGTTTCGCTCGTACACTAATGCAAAAAGCGGAGTGATCGTAGCAGCAGATCTCTGCACGCCTTAGGTTACGGACAGCAGTCAATGGATGTTTGAGTATTGCTCAGCCGAGTTCGAGCCATCTTCACAAACTGCTCGTTAATTTCAATCCCTATTGATCTTCTACCCAAACGTTTGCATACAACCGAGCAGGTCCCTACCCCCGAAAACGGATCCAACACAAGGTCTCCCGGGTTTGAGCTAGCCAAGACTAACCGCTCAATCAGTTTCTCGGGTTTCTGCACAGTGTTCAGCACTTCGCGACTTAAGAGTTCCTTGGATCTGTATGTAAGCTGCTTGATGTCACCCCAGACGTCGCCTGGATTCTTTCCTTGGTCGTTGAATTTCGTCTTGGCGTATTTGCCGTTTGAAACGGAAGGAACCCGTTCGCAACGTAGCCTGTGTTGCAATTCGACAAGTTGAGGAACCCTGATTTCATCGAGATTGAAGGTCTTAGGTTTTGTTCCCTTCACGAAGTAACAGATGACGTCGTAGTTGTTCGTATAGCTTGACCTGCCTTGTGCAAGCCGGCTCGGTTGGTACCAGACGATCTTTGTCGTCAGGCGTAGGAAAGGCCTGTAATCAATGAAGTCAACGCAATCGTGCTTGCCAAACAGGTAGAGTGCCCCTCCCTCTCGTAGTTTTTGCGAGAACATCTGGATCAATCGCAGGTTGTACTCCTGGATGGCGAGTCCTTTGTCCCAGTCGTTAGTGGTCACTCCATAGGGCCCGTCGCATACGATCAGATCTATGCCCCCATCTTCCAGACTCGGCACTATGTCTAGAACATCTCCGTGGTAAATGCAATTTGACTGCACGGGCGGTTTTGCGCCGATTTCCAACTGAATAGAGCTAGTTCGAAAATTAACCTCTTGCATCGCCTTGCAGCGCAGCTCGCGATGGGATTGCGACACTCTAATAGCGAACGCTTATCCGCACGCAACGGCCTGTGCTTTGTAACTAACAGATGCCATAGAGTATATGCGCCAGCTCTTACCTGTTACAGACTCAATGGGAGAAATCTGTAGTCCATTGTTTGAGTTCTCTAACACTCGCTATTGGCATTCACTTCAATATGAGTGAATCCGCTGGCTAGAGCTAGCACCGGCATTCCGTTTTGAGTCGCTTCCTTACAACGACCCCACTTTGAGTTGGAGTTCTCCATTGAATGACATTTGCACATGGGTGGATTGGTTCGAAGAACTTGCTAACAAGATCGCTAAGAACGATCCAGCATACCGCGTAGACAATGCGAAGAAAGTCCACTGGAAGTGGGACGACAAAACGAAAAGCGCATTGAATGAAACTGCATTGCTTAACTATTGCGACGAAAATATCGAGGGCATCGATTCCCCTGCGACTGCTGCGCACCGAGATTCATGCCATGCAAGTCATGTATTGCACAATGTGATATACGCCCACACATCGTTTGGGGAATTCAAATTCTCACGGAATAGTGGGGATCGAAAGATAATTAGTTGGAGTGCAATTGGATGAATAGCGTGAATCTCGGCCGCCTTGAGCAGGTGGATGTTCGAACTGTATGGACTAACGAGGCATCAGAATTCACACCTTGGCTTGCCAAGCAGGAAAACTTGGATGAATTGGGGGAGACCCTTGGATTGAGCCTCGAATCCGTATCCGTAGAGAAAGAGGTGGGTTCATTTCGTGCCGATATCGTCTGCACGGACACAAACTCGGACTCAACAGTGTTGATCGAGAACCAGTTGGATCGAACGGACCACTCCCACTTGGGGCAGTTGCTCACCTATGCCTCTGGACTGCAAGCTGTAACTGTTGTGTGGCTGGCAACCCAAGTCAAGGATGAACATCGTGCAGCGCTGGACTGGCTTAATACCATCACGCCTGATGACTTCAGCTTTTTTGGATTGGAAATTGAACTGTGGCAGATAGGAAACTCTTCTGTCGCGCCTCGCTTCAATATCGTTTCGATGCCCAACAACTGGTCGAGGTCTATTGCATCCATGGCCACCGGCAGGAAATTGTCAGAAACCAAGCTGAAGCAACTGGACTATTGGGATGGACTCCAAGGTGTCCTAAATGAACAAAATGGACCGGTCTCTGGAAACAAGAAACCACAACCGCAACATTGGATGAGCTATCCCATCGGGCGTGTTGGGTTCCACCTCGGAGCAGTACTAAACATTTGGGAAGGTTATGTTCGGGTCGAGCTATACATTTCTGGTACGAGTGCACGCGATCGTCTAGTACAACTCAAAGTGGAAAAAGAACAGATAGAGCAAGAACTCGGCTACGACTTGGAATGGGGAGACCAATCTGCCGATGCCCGTGATCAACGCATTTCGCGTTATATGCGCGAAATTGACCCAGAGGACAAGAGTGATCGACAAACACAACACGAATGGGTTGCCACGAATTTGAACGATTTACACCGCGTCTTCGTTGAACGCATCAGGAAACTTTGAAATTCCTTCGGGACTGCGCTACGGAAATTCGATTGACTCGACAAGGAGGTCAGGGCAAATGAATGGGAATTACTGGATTAAGTAAACAGATCTCTGCACGGCAAGAGGATCAGGAAAGAACCGCCTTGTACCAAAACAAGAGATGGTCTGCATGTGTTGGAAGGCGTATTGGTATGTGAAGTTCTCAATCGATTGCCCGGCAGACCACTAATTTTTGCACAGCCAAGAAGCTGCGCCGTGAAAAGGCATCAATTACACCCAGATCGAAGCACAAGCAGACCAAATTGGCTCTAGATAGAAGTTCCGTGCAATGAACGAGACCTGCTTTGCTTGGGTGCGGTAGGCCAAGTGCACAAGACGTTCGCTGCGCTCTCACTCTGACCCAAGCTTTTCGACCATTGACTTCATCTCTTCATCCGAGAAAACTCTTCGAAACTGGTTAACTGAAGAGATGTTCACGATCGCAGTGGCACGTATCTCCTTGTTCGGCAAACTATCCAGTTTGTTATAGAGGTCTTCAGGGTCGGTCAATGCCCACAAACCTACAATTGAGTGCTGGTACTCAGTTCGTTCGCTTCCTTCCAAGTCTTCTGCCATTTTCAGGGATTGATCTACTTCTCCACTACGAATCAGACTGCGACCAACAGAGGTATAAGCTGTTAGTTTGTGCGCGTCTTCACGTATGTGGGTGAGCAATGCCGCAGCTTGCTGAGGTTCTGACCGGGCCAGATAAGTAATTACATTGACCTCCATACCGTTGGGATGCTGCAATGCAATATCTATTGCGCGTTGCGGGTCGCTACTGGCAAGAGTGCCGAGAATCACGGGTAACAGTTCAGATTGTGCTTCCAAGAGTTGGGGACTTGTCCGTACCCAGTCGAGTGCTGCGTGAACGTCACGGTTTGACCAACTCTTTGCGATCGTATGGGCAATAGGAATCAATCTGTTTCCTACATTCAACCCCAGTAGCAATCTAGCCGCCTCCTCAGGTGCAGCGCGAGCAATGGAAACAAGAGCACTCTCGGTTCCAAATACGTGTAGTTGTTCGGGAAAGAGATCGAGGTTGGAGAGCAGTTCTTCTGGATTGGAGCGTCCCCAAGTTTCAATTACTGTGTTCTGCAACAGGCTGCGCAACGAGCCCGAGCCTAGGGAAGCCACGCTGTCTAATGCGGCCCGGGGATCGACGGTTGCCCAAGAACGCACGACGGATGTAGCCACGTAGTCATCCCAACCATAGAGAGATCCTATATCACGATTCCGGTCCAATTCCAGAGCTTTGTTGAAGGTTGCTTGGGGCTCATCGAGCATAAACTCGTGCAGAACTGACTTTAATATTGGCGCCGCAACTCTTGAATCATTGATTGAAGTGATTATTTCTTCGAGTACGTCGAGACCTTCGAGCTTTGTCCATTCTTCAGCAATCCGAATTAGTTTCCCTATCTGTGCAATGTCTTGATAGGAATCGTTGACGATTGTGTACCAAGCAATCTCAGGAAACTCATTCGATTCGCTAATGCCTTTGCCGTCGACTAATTCCGCAACGTAATGTTCCAAGCCTAGGCTGGCAGCTATTTCCATACGAGATTCAAGTGTCAAGTCATCTCGCGAACGCAGAATGCCCCGAAGAGCTGCCAGCTTTCCTAGTCCGTCCAGCGACCGCGCTCGAGTGACAGCTCCATCCAAATCTGAGAGGGACCATTCTTCGAAAATGACCGTTGTCAGATGTTCATGAACATCTGTTGGAAGCGCAGTTACCCGAGTGAGAGCTTCTTTGGGATTGAGTGCCGCAAGTCTTCCGACAATGAGCTCCTGCATGGATTCGCGTACGCTTGCGCGTGGAGTTTCCACGGCCTGTCTTAGTAGAGCGAGCACTTGCTCTTCGTTGGATTTCGCTAGAAGACGATGAAGCTCCGCTCTGAGCGCAAACCCAATCCTGGATTGGCTCAGTTCTCGAAGATCGGGTACCCCATCGATGTAGCTAGCTGATGAAGTGCCAAGGCTTGCGTGTCCTTCCAGCCCACTGCTCGTTGAGTCCGACTCGTGAGGACTAACATCTGTGTCACGTTCGCTAGATTGGTTTCTTCCGCTGCAAGACGAAAGTCCCAGCACGACCAGCATTACTGTGCAACAAACACAAAGCAATCCTGTTATTGTGCATGCAGGACTACGCCTGCGGTGTCCATTCCGGGTTAACGATGAGACATGTCCCAATGGAAATAGCATCCTCATTGCCTCTGTTGCTGGAGTGGCTTGCAGAACCCTAGATTGCCAGACTCTCCCAATCGTTTCAATGTCCAGGCGTGTTGCACAAGCAATATTGAGATCGCCGGAGCCGAACGCTCAATGGACAAGTAGGCGTAATTACAATTGGTTCAACTAGGTCACCGGTTGAATGATTCGTAAACGTCTCTCATTCGACAGGAACCAAAATAGCCAGCCGAAGACCAGAAGGCTGGTTGCACCAAGTCTCCACCGGAGTACCAACGGCTCGATGAACACAACACTAGACAGACTGTTTGATCGGTTTATGAAGCAATCCAAGAATCCTCGAGAGAAGGGACATCCTCGAGCATCAGGGATGTCATCAGGAACGAGCAATCGAAGCTGTTGCTAAGCTCCGTTTAGACAGATGTTGCTTTGGACGCCCGCAAGACTTCCTCATGAATATCCAAGAGAAGATCAAGCACTCAATACGTGACTTGCGACCATTTCTTGAAGAGTGCATTCAAGATGTGCAGGAGTTACTAGGTCTGCGAGATGAAAAGTACTACTTTCCCCAAATTCGGGGTGCCTGTAGGGACGGACCATACACAGATACATCGACTCATAATCTCGCTGTGGTCCTGCCAGTGTCGTCATTGACAAAGTGCGACCTCACGGAAGCCCGTTGGCACATTGCACATGAGTCCATCCATGTGTTAGACCCACATTCAAATCCAACCAACTACCTAGAGGAAGGACTGGCAACGTGGTTTCAGAACATAAAGGTCGACACCTACACGGGTCCTCGTTGGTACCCTTGGGCCGAAGCCGAAAAACGCGTAGCGCCCTTGATGGACACGCTACCGAATGCGCTGATGCGCTTCCGAGAAGAACAGCGGCGTTTGAGGCTGCGGGGCGAGCCCTCGACGAAACTTGGTGACATAACGGCTGAATTGTTGATTTGCTATTGCCCGGAAACGAGGGAAACGGCACAGTTGCTCGTTGAAAGATTCCCGGAGAAACCTTGCGCTAGACCTGCAAACCCATAGCGGATGATGGTGGCCACCTTCCGGCTCCATCTAAGATTCTATACGCTGAGAGCGGCCTGCCATAGCTAAAAGGGCGCATAAGAAAATCCTGTCCAAGTACAGTGTGCAATCTACACTCTGCCGCAACTCAAGCTAAGAGAGACTCGCCAAAACTTGAGCAATTAAGTACTTTTGACAAAATTCAGCATTGTGGAGACGCACTCCTCGGGATCTTCGAGCTGAAGAAAGTGTGTTGTCTCTGGAATGAAGTCGTAGTTCAGAGCGACAATCTCGCTCATCGCGACCGTCGGCAAAAACGAGTGAGGTACCACTGGATCGCTGCCGATTACTTTTGCTGGGCACCTTAGCGCTTCGATTTTGACGGTCGATGCATATTGATAGCCTTGCTCGGCAATCCGCGCTTCAAATTCGGGTGGACACCGCAATTCGCACATCGAACTGCCGTCTACAAGGCGAGTCGTAGTCTGCGCAATTAGATCTGCAACCCCTGGTTGCAACCGGTCGAATGCTGGTGCTTTGCGCAAACGATCAGCAAAGTCCTGCACTGAATCGAAAGCTGCTCTGCGGCGGCGTGCAACATCCACCATGCTCTGCATCGTATCCATGAGACGCTGCCTGTGAACTGGATCGCAACCTGACGGACAAATGAATGGATCAAACAATATCAATCCTGCAAACGAGCTCATGCCTGAGCTAGCCTCAATCATGGCTGTCTGTCCCGACACAGAGTGGAACACCCCAATGGCTGGTTTAGGTCCAAAACAACGATTGATCTCACTCGCCACCGTTGACATGTCGGACACGAATGTTGGAATCGAGTGTGAATTCACGGATCCAACCGGGTTCCAACCATGATTTCGCAGATCGAAGAGAACGATGTCGAACCTATCCATGAGCAAAGACCAGAAAGGGTAATAGGCGTCTGCGGCGAATCCATTGGCATGACTCAGCACGATGCGTACGCCATCAGGATTGCCATGGCGACGGAGCACAATCACAGATCCATCGTCCATTCGTGCTTCGTGGACTGCTAGTGGTTCAGGCACAGTCCAACGGTTGATCATGAATTGGTCGGGGCGTCTACGTTCACGACTCAGCCAAGGCGTCTTGGCCGAGCTGGCTCACTCGCTCCAGCGTACTGTGCACATCTTTCCAGGTTGTGGTGTGGTTTAGGATGCACATACGCAACGAGAAGACACCCTTCAAGGATGTCGAAGAGAAGAACATCAACTCATCCCAAAAAACTCGAACCAATACTTTTCTGTTGATCTTCTCCAGAAATTCCTCGGAGCAATCTCTGTCTCTGGGGTTTACCCGGAAGCACAAAATGCCCAACTCCACATCCGCCATCAATTCCAGCACGGAGCTGGACTGTACATAATTGGCGGCACGACGCGCAAAGTCCAAACCGCCCTGCACTGCAGTTCGGAACCTCGCCATGCCAAATGTCTGTACCGACATCCAAATTTTCAGTGCTCGAGCGGCCCGGCTCAATTGTTGGCCTCGGTCCGCAAAATTTGGATGATTCGCTCCCCACACCGTATCCTGCAATACATCGTTCTTGATAGCAAAGACATTCTCCAGGTGCTGCTTGTCTTTCACTAGGAGCGCACCAGCTTCATAGGGTTGGAAAAACCACTTGTGTGCATCCATCCCGATGGAATCTGCTCGTTGGATTCCCTCGAGACGTTCCCGTCCATCCTTGGTTACTAGGGCGAAACCTCCGTAGGCAGCGTCAACGTGAAACCAGATGTCCTCCAATTCGCAAAAATTTGCTAACTCTTGAAGGGGGTCGACAGTGCCGGTACTGGATGTGCCGGCGTTAGCACATACTGCAATCGGTTGCACACCGTTGGCGCGGTCCTCGGCTACACAACGACGCAAATCCTCAAGATCCAAGCGAAAAGCCTCATCGGAACGCACTAAGCGAATATCTTCGCGACGCACTCCGGCTATTAATGCTGCACGCTTCAGCGCACTATGACTCTGGTCGCTCATATAAACAGAAGGACGATCTGGGTGTCCTGCTGCTTCCCGCGCCGCAACCAAAGCTTCAACACTTGCAGCAGACCCGCCACTCGTTAGCAAACCACCAGCGGATTCTGGGTATCCAATCCAGCCACTCATCCAATTCACAACGACAAGCTCCAGTTGGCTCGTGCCGCTGGAAACTAGCCACGTACATGAGTTAATGTTGAAGCCCGATGCGAGAAAGTCTGCGAGAATCCCAGGCCAAGTGGGTGACGAGGGTACAAATCCAAAGAATCGGGGATGATCCAGCCGCGCTGCATAGGGGAGCACGTCTTGCAGAACCTTCTCAACGACTTCTTCAGCAGGTTGTCCAGCCTCTGGAGGTGGGCCACCCAGCTGTTCATCAAGCACTTGAGAAAACTCTCCGTCCCAGGCACTTGAATCCCCTAGGCCACTAATTCGTTCAACTAGAGCTTCAGTGACCTTTGATGCCAATTGCCGCATCTCCTGCGGTTGCATTCCTAATCCAGTTTGTTCTTCTTCAGACATCGTCTTCGTCTTCTATTTCCCCTATCGGACCGTCCTGAGTTCGCCTCCCAAGGATTCCCAATCTCAAGTTCTCAACAAGCGCAGATTGGCTATGATCGATAGCATTGTAGAACTGCGATGCAGGCAGGCAGATTTGCTATTGGTCGCAGCTAATGAGTGGAAACATGCATTGGACCGCTCCTACATGCAAATCCTACACTCCTTTAAACCCGATGAACGAACCCCTCGCCGACGTCTTGTCCCCAATTGTGAGCGTGCCAGCTGTTAAGTCGAACTGGTACTTTCTTGAGCTTTGAGTCCAATGCCGGCAGTGCTCCGATCACAGTCCTCGACCACACTACTTTTCGATCAAGGTACCACTTAGCTCAAGCTAATGTAGACTAAGGAAAGGGCAGGAGTCGTGGAAAAAGGTAGTCCAATAGTGGGAAGTCTGTTCAATCGGCTACTTGGGTGGTATCTCATTGTCCTAGCTGCGGTAATAGCCGTTCAGTTCACGATCGAGTTCACCTACGAAAATGCGTCAATCACGTCAATCCAAGTATGGCATGTACTGGATTGGTTCTCGCTTGTGGGTTTTGCAGTTTGTGTGTGTACTAATCTCCTTTACATGCGCAACTACAGGAGCGTTTCGGAATTGACGTGGCAAAAATTTGCGTCAAACACAGCGTTCTACTTGTCCATAGCGCTAACTCTTGCTTTCCTGCACAATTTTGTTGGAATGCTAGCAGGTGGCAAAGACGATCTCCTGTTCTGGAAATTCATCAATGCGATCCAGATTCCATTGTTTGCGGCAACGGGATTTCGACTAGCTAGATCGTAGCGATGCAAGACATAGCATCGAATACCGCCTCTTCCTAAATTGGAGGCAACGAAGACTCTCTCGAAAAGCTCTGCACTCCTCCCTAGCTCACAGCTCAAATCTGCCTTAGAAAACTATAATCGCACGGTTCAATAACCAGAGCCAAACCGAGGCCAGCACGTCAATCATGAGCCAAGCACAAATCCAAGAGATAGAAAGCCAAATCTTTGAACTAGGCAAGAAGCTCCGCGAGCTTCACCAGTCCGCAGAGTCCAACGAGGTGCCCAACTATGAATTTGAAACAGAATTCGGCACCACGTCATTGCTGGATTTGTTTGGTCCACACGACAAGCTTCTCGTCATACACAACATGGGGCAAGGGTGCCGCTACTGCACTCTTTGGGCTGATGGATTCAACGGGTTTGTGCCGCATTTGGAATCAGCGATGTCGGTGGTTCTTGTCTCCAAAGATAGCCCTGACGTTCAACGACGATTCGCCAATTCTCGAGGCTGGAGATTTCGACTAGCCTCACACGGTGGCGGAACGTACATGAAAGAACAAACGACAATGGACGAATATGACGACATGCCGGGTGCTGCAACCTATGAACGCAAAGGCGACTCAATTTATAGGAAGAATGGTTGTGTGTTTGGTCCTGGCGACCTGTATTGCCCAGTTTGGAATCTGCTGGGCTTAGCGGGGCTTGGCGAATCAGAATGGACTCCACAGTTCCGATATTGGACTCTTCCAGAAAAAATGGACGACGGAGGCCAAAACGTCCAAGACTAAGCAGGACTCCCTATTGTTGGGTCAACGCCACAGTATTGAGCTGAGCCTATCGCAATTCCCTAGTCGCGGCGTAGCTGATCTTGTAGGGACTCCTTCTGTACCATTAGCCGCTCGAATATCGAACTAGGAACGCGCCAAATGAATCCGATGCTTGACAAACTCAATGCTGGCAAGGTAGCCATCGGCTCGACAGCATCCATCGACAACGAAACCCGATTTCTGGCTCGGTCTGGGCTGGATTTCCTGTTGTTCGATACACAACACTCGCCAGTAGAAATCAAGCAGCTCAACTACCCCATCGCCGCGATGCGCGGTGGCAGTGCGATTCCCATTATTAGGGTCGGAGACAACACGGCGGAACAGATCTGCTATGCATTGGACCAAGGCGCGAAAGGGGTGGTATGTCCGATGGTGAATTCTGGACCTGCAGCAGCCGACATGGTTCAGTATTCCAAGTACCCGTTCGATGGCATCCGAAGTTCGGCTGGAGCGCGAGGAGACTGGGGGAGTTTTGACAATTACCGCGATTACTTGGACGCTGTGAACAACAACGTGCTCATAATTCCGATGGTTGAAACTCAGGAAGCCTTCAGCAACCTAGAAGACATTGTTACAACACCTGGAATCAATGCGTTGTTGATTGGACCGTCTGACTTCTCGATCAATTTAGATGTCCCTCTGGACTACACAAATCCAACGTACCACGAAGCCATAGGAACGGTTGCTCGAACCTGCCGCGAAAACGGTGTAGCGCCTGGAATGTACTTTGTGCCACCCGGTATCGAACCTCAAACTCTCATCCAAATGGGATTTCAGTTCTTCACAATGTCGTGGCACGAATGGGCAAGTCAAGGGATTCGAGCCGGCGTGAAGGACGTAGCAGGAGAATAGCCCCCTAACCACAACGCATTGCAGCTTGTCATCGGGAATCGCGACGTGTGTTTTCAAATTTGGCGAAACACCTATTGCACGCAAGTCCAAATCGCTCCAAGTCATAAACATGGCTCAACTAAGCGGACAAAATCCTGAGTACGTCCTATCAAAACCCACCGCGTCATTGGTTTGCAGTCGTCGCGGCGTCCTAAGCAACATAGGGATTGATCGTGGATGAATTTAGGGTGAAGCAAACCACATCGACTCCGTCTGAGCTCAATAATCCAGCACTGCAGGAAGCTCTCGAGTTGCAGAGGCACAACTTGCTCGACATCGGCAAGCGTAACCCTCTGACCAATGCTCCCATCCGAACATTTCGTCGCAATCAGCTGCTCGTAGCCCATGAGCTTTCCGACGAAATCTACCGAATTCTGTTCGTAGAAGGAAAGAAATTTACTTTTCTCCCCGCCAAGGGAATTGACGCCGATGCCAAGAGCGTCGAAGAAGCATTGAACCTGTCGGGCGACATGTTCGTACCAGATGAACTCTCAGGGGAAGCACTTTCTTCGCACACCGACACAAAATTGCAAACTCTGCTCACACCCGCAGCACTCCAAAAGAAGCTGCTCTACATCTACCGAGAAGCGAAGAGCATTGAGGAAGAGCAAGGAATTAGCGTGCTTTTCCTAGCCCTAGGGTTCTTGTCCTATTACGAATCCGAGGCTTCAGAAGTCGAACGATGCGCGCCGTTGATTCTGCTCCCCGTCGAGTTATCCCGAGATTCAAGAAAAGGCGTTTTCCGTTTAGCCAAGCGGGACATGGACCTAGAATCAAACAAGTCATTGGCAATGCTTCTTCACGAAGACTTTCAGCTAGTCCTGCCAGAACTTCCCGACGGAGACAGTTGGATACCCTCCGACTACTGCAGAGAAGTAACCGAAGCTGTCGCCTCGAAGCCAAGATGGAGAGTTGAACCGAACTCAATGGCTCTTAGCTTCTTCTCATTTGCAAAGTTCCTCATGTACCGCGATCTTGAGTTGGACAACTATAGCAATGGCGCGGAAACCCAAGCAGGAGTTCGACTTGTCGAGGAACTGTTAACGGGTGGGCACTCAAGCGCTGACAGCTCGCCAAGAGTTTCGATCACCGCTCCCGAACAAAATTCGAACTTGGACCAAAAGTTCAGCAATCCCAAAGATCTCGGCCACATCCTGGATGCCGATTCCTCCCAGACTCAAGTGATCCTGTCCGCGATGGAGGGGAAGAACATCGTCGTTCAAGGACCTCCGGGAACCGGAAAGTCCCAAACGATCGCAAATGTCATCGCCAGCGCCGTGAATTGCGGCAAACGAGTGTTGTTCATTGCCGAGAAACGTGCTGCCTTGGAGGTCGTTATGAAGCGGCTTGTGCAGTGCGGGCTAGGACCGTTGTGCTTGGAACTCCATTCCCACAAAGCCAACAAACCGCAAGTCTACGCGAGCCTGAAGGAAACTTGGGACCTCAATCGCCCCGTAGAGGTGGCGGACACCGAATACGACGAACTGCGAGAGCTTCGCGACCAACTGAACCGCGTCTCCGATCTTGTCCACACCGAAGATTCAGTCACGGGAAACACTGCATTTCGGTTGATGGGCAGGATATCTCGACTGTCGGGCAAAGGTACGCCGCCAGCAGAGTTTGAACTACCGGACATCGACACGTGGAACATACAGGAGTTCAATGAGCGAAGTGGGTTTGTTCGTCGTTTTGCCGAAGCAATCACTGCCTATGGAAGCGAGACTGAACACATTTGGCGGGGCGTAGAAAACAGATTGTCACCCGTCGACCGGCAACGGTTAGAGAGCTATTTGGATCGTGCATCAACGGCATTCTCTGAACTGAATGCACGTTTTCAAGATGCGTCAAGTACAGCAAGCGTGGAATGGGAGCTGACTGAAAAGGAAGTTGCTCGACTGAAGCAGCAATTGGCGAACATCCAAAACATGCCGGCTTCGGTGCAGGACCTGCTACAGCGAGACGTGGTGCTAAGGCACTTCACGGCATTGACCGAGTTGTGCAAACTGCTTGACGACGCGTTGATAGCTGAGAAAGCACTCGAGAGCAAGGTGATTTCTCGGGCATTTGAAATGCCTTGGGAGCACCATTTGAACGCTTTGGCAAGGGAGGGAACTAGCTTCCTTCGCATGTTCAAGTCGTCCTACCGCAACGCAATTCGCGAGCTAAAGGAAGTGTCCAAATCGAAGCTTTCCAGCAAGCATATGATTCGATTCGAACTGCTTGAAGCCTTGGTCAATGTAGAGAAGTTGCACCGAAGCATCAATGACCGAGAGTCGTTGGGACGCGAATATTTCGGCGTTGAATGGAGAGAGTCCAGCACTCCCTACCAATCGGCACAAGTTGCCCTTGCTTGGATAGATCAACAAGCCCGAGCACTTGGTGAGTTGGCGTTGGTGCAAACCCAAGTAGCCAAACTTGAAGAATCAGTTGATCTTGGACTAAGGGAGCGCCAGCTTGCCGAATCGTGGGACAGTTGGAAAGATGTGTGGCAGCAGATCGTCGAACTGACGGGACTTGACACGACCAAGGCTTTCGGCAGTAGCGACCACTCGGATCTTGATATTGCCGGGATTCAACAGCGATTCAGCGCTTGGTCCGGCCAATTCGATCAACTCGCTGGCTATCACGAGCTGCAGAGCATCGGAAATCTCCTGACTGAAAACGGACTAGAGGTAATCCGAACACAAATGGGAAGTGGCCAACTTCCATGTTCGACAGCCGTTGACACCTTCACGCTGCTGCGATCAGAACGCGTATTGAAGAACATCCTTAAGGAACACCCCGAGCTTGAATCTCTCAGTGGTTCCGATCGAACTGTAATGGTCGAGCAATTCAAGCAAAAGGACGAGGAATTGCGCCTCCTCACGGCACAGGAAGTATCGCTAAAGCACTACGACAACATACCTCGCGGCCAAACAGGCATGGTTGGCGTAGTTCGAGGCGAGATCGCCAAGAAAAGACGGCATATGCCAATTCGCAAGCTTCTAGATTCTGCCGGCGACGTGGTAGCAGCGCTCAAGCCCGTTTTCCTAATGAGTCCACTGTCGGTCGCGCAGTACTTAAAGCCTGGCGGTTTGGAATTTGACTTGCTGTTGATTGATGAAGCGAGTCAAGTGAAGCCGCAAGAAGCCTTGGGCGCGGTCATCCGTGCAAAGCAAGTAGTAGTCGTAGGCGATCAAAAGCAGATGCCTCCAACGTCGTTCTTCGATCGACAAATGTCGGGTGAAGATGAAAGCGGCTCCGATGAGGGAGACGAAGACGGAGAACTGGACACGTCAGCGCAATTGGCACAGCAATCTACCGAAATGGAGAGCATCCTTGCGCTTTGTGATGCTCGATTCGGGAATCGGGCGATGCTGAGCTGGCACTACCGATCCGAACATCCGTCGCTGATTGAAGTGTCGAATCACGAGTTCTACAACGGAAAACTCCTTTATCCGCCTTCTGCTGAGTTTGCTTCAACCATCAATGGCATGAGATTCGTCCATGTAGCCGACGGCATATACGATCGCAGCAGGCGTAGACACAACGAAATTGAAGCTGAAACCATCTGTGAACACATCCTGAAACACGTCCATGACCATCCAAATTGGACCCTTGGCGTTGTGGGTTTGTCAGTTGCACAGAGAAATCTAATTGAGACAAAGGTTGAAGCCCTTTGTCGCGAACATCCGCATGTTGAGCGGTTTTGCGATGAGTCCAAAGAGGAGCCCTTCTTTGTCAAGAACCTCGAAAACGTTCAAGGCGACGAAAGAGACGTAATTTTTGTATCGATAGGCTATGGCAAGGATCAGAATGGATATTTCGGACAGTCGTTTGGACCTGTGTCTCAACGAGGCGGAGAACGGCGTCTCAATGTCCTATTCACCCGAGCGCGCAAGCGCTGCGTGATGTTTGCATCAATCACTCATGACGACATTCGGATTGATGCGGCACAGCACCAGGGGCCGCGAGTTCTGAAACGGTTCATGAAATATGCCGCTACGGGAGACTTGGATATTCCGGTAGAGACTGGCGATGAAATGGACAGTCCCTTTGAGGAAGATGTAGCTAGCGTTCTTGAGGAACACGGCTACGTTGTTCATCCACAGGTCGGAGCATCCGGATTCAAGATAGATTTGGCCATAGTAGACCCAGATAACAGCAATCACTATTTGCTAGCCATCGAGTGCGATGGCGCACGCTACCACTCGTCAAGCTGGGCTCGCGAGCGTGATAGGTTGCGTCAACAGGTGCTGGAAGGGAAAGGCTGGCGGTTCCATCGCATTTGGAGCACCGACTGGTTCTACAACCGAGCCACCGAAATTCAGCGATTGATTCGAGCAATAGAAGAAGCACAACAGTACTTTAAGTCGCGGAACTCAACCGGAAACGGAGAGTTGCAATCGTCAAACAACCAGAGCAACGGCGTGCCCTCGCACACTCACCAATCCGATGACCCAAAAGGCGATACCGTTGCCAATACTGGCTCCATCCCAAAAACGACTACTAGAGCCCACCACGAGCGCATCGTTGAGCGGACGCATAACCCCCAATCGCTTACAACATCCATTCCCTATTCTGAGCTCGATCTAGACGTTGACGCACAGCTGCTTGCTTTTGAGATTCACGAGGTGGGGGCAACTGTACTTGTAGATGCCGTTGTTGCCATGGTGAATGCTGAAGGACCTGTTCATACTGATGCGATCACCGCGAGAATTGCTAGTAGTTGGGGGAAATCAAGAGTGGGGGAACGGATACGCTCAACCGTCAAGGATTCCATCGAACTTGCGCTGTCTAACGGCAAGATACGTCGTTCCGACTCGGACGGGAATGAGTTTTACACATGCAACGACTACGTTGAACCCAAGGAAGTTCGCGATCGATCCAACGTTCAACTCTCGAAGCTCAAGTACCCTGAGTTCATACCGCGATCAGAGATTCGCAAATCAATACTCATAGCTGTTCACGCAAACTTCTCGCTCACCCTAAACGAGTGCATGAAGGAAGTTCAAAGAACTCTGGGTACATCTCTTGGTCGGTCGAAAGTGCAACGGATCATTGCAGACGAGGCCGCAAAGCTTAACCAGGAAGGCAGAATTAGATTGGCTGGAGATCGGCTAAGCCAATCAAGCTAGGGCTCCTTAAGCGCTTTCGACACATCTGAGCATGAATTGGGGCTTGTCTGGAATGGGCTACCGGCCAGGCAGAACTCAATCGCTGCATATCTCTACAAGGCCCAATTTCTGAACACGCCTCTGCAGTAGAGGTCGAGGAATAGCGTGCTGTTCCTACCAGTGGGTCCTGCCTTGGGACACACCCACAAGAAACGCAATTACGCTCGCACGCGGTGACTGCAGGCTAGGCAATTCCGACCAATCGCGAGTGAACAATTTTGTGGAGTCTCGTCAGTCAGATGGCGACATCGCAATAACAGTCCTTGTAGTAGACTCGGAGAATGGCAAGATTCGTTTGCGTGCCGATAGATGCGAGATTTGTCGAATAGAGCGACTTGAACTACCTATAACTGGTGTCAATTGGTGGTCAGCAGATGCATTTGTTCGCTGGTTGGGAACTCCGTTGGCCACTGCGGACAAATGGCGAGACATTGCATAGGGAACCGAAAAGCGTTTGTTTCCTCGGAGCTTTGAATACAACACTGCTGCCGCAGCGACAGGCGATGATGCAGCAGAGAGTCGAGATCCCTGCGGCACGGATGTAATTGACGTAGCCCGAGCACGATTCCAACACGTGACAGGAAACGTCACTTTGGACTAAGTACGTTTCACTTGACGGTGTTTCAGTGCTAAGGTGGTTTCAAGGAACAGTTGGAAGTTACTTGGCGAACAAACTGCACGTACTACTACGGGCTGCAAAGTACCCCTTAATCACAACACATCCACCATAGGATTCCGAGTCGTGGACGATTGACGAATCAAGTGGGCAGTGTCGCCAATAGACTGGCGAGTTCATCCGCGTGCTGCTCCTCCATCTTGAGAATGTCTTCCACCATCCGTCGGGTTGTCGGATCATCCGAACCTAGCCACCGGATTATCTCTGAGTAGGTTTCGATAGCAACCCGTTCAGCAACGAGGTCCTCTTCGATCATTTCCTGAAGAGTTTCACCCTCGCTATAGTGCGCATGTGCACGTGAAGCTAGCCCCTCTGGACTGAAGTTCGGCGAGCCGCCCAACTGCGTAATGCGTTCAGCGACCCAGTCCGCATGCATTTGTTCTTCGTTCGCATGTTCTAGAAACTCCGTCGCCACGGGACCAGCATTTATCCCGGAAGCCATGAAGTAATGGTTCTTATAGCGAAGCACACACACGATCTCGGTTGCCAAAATCTCGTTGAGTACCTCAATGACCAATTCCCGATCCGCTAAATAAGCGTTTGTTACTGCTCCTTCAGACATCTTCTCACGAGCACGCCTTTGAATAGTTTCGATATCTGTTTGAAACGGACCCTTCATAGTTTCTCCATGCAACTTCCCAACTGTCATGTTGGCTCACAAACTAAGTTCAATATAGCCTACTGTCTATGCCGTCCATTTGTAGAGTCTTGTTCGTAGATTTTCTTGTACTCATCAACTGGCGTTGCGAGCTCCTTCGTTCATGCTTGTCTATCCAGCCATGAACTCACGTGTTGGGGATCACAGCTCTCTCCCTTGCTGATCTGCGACCACGCTCTCTTGGCGTACGAAGCCGACTGGATGCGCCTCTTCAGCAACCGCAGCTGGGACAGCTCACCGAACAGGTCCACATGCCCAGATCTACGCGCATGCAAGCCGGCTCCGGCCACGCCGGTGACCTTGCGGTTGCTGAAATCGATGACAACGCTGCGGAGACTTGGACGCGTTTCCGAATACCTCCGGCGTGCATCTAACAGGTGAGTTGTATTGGTAACACTAAATTGGCGAAACTACTTTCACGGAGCGCAAGTTTTTTGCTTTGCCGAAATCGCCTAATTGGATAGCAAGGCTAATACTTACGAGTGAAGCCCGTTCCAAGTGTTAGGCGGCGAATCTAGCACGTGGTGCTGTTGCTTTGAGGTACACCTGGAGTTGCTGAAGACACAGGCAGGCCCGACTACGCTGAGCTAATGCTCTCATTGGACCCAACGATGAGCGACTTGTCCGTAACATGTCTCCAAAACGCTAATTTTCTCCGGTGGGTCAACTGAAGACGCCTGCAATAAGACTCGTTAGTTTCGTGATCGCCATATTCAGCAATCTTGCTGTCCAGCCGTACACAATCATCTAGATGTCGTGCCGCATGCTTGTAGCGACGGACATTTTTGTTGTCTAAGGCGTAGTCAATGAGCACCCTCAAAAGCAGCATAGATGCGAGAGGACTGTGAATCTCCAAAAGTATTGCTGCACGAGAAATATACTCGTAACTATAGCCATCAAACTCGCTCCAACGATCAAATACCAACTGTGCTGCTCTACGGAAGTCAGGCCATTCAACCAAGAACGTCAACGCAGTTCGTACACTACAGTCTCTTGCGACGAGATCTAAAGCTTCCTCCTCTTTGTCGAATGCCTGCACTTCGTCCAACTGTTTCAAGTAGTCGCGCAAGTATGACTTCGAACCGGCACTCCTAAAGTACTCCCATCTCGCCTCCTGGGAGACCCCATGCTGTCCGAGTTGCTCGAGAACAGTTATGTACGTGTCATACCAGCTTTTCTGCTTGTCTACGTCTGCCGTTGCCTCCAGAGCTTCTAAGGCTTCCTCGTAGCGCTTAGCCTTGACAAGACGATCTGCTATCTTCTTCGCCATGGACGGTTTAGTTCGCTGGCTTGGATCTATGAGGGCAATGTAAGCGTCCGCATCTTCCTCAGCATCAGCCACTTCTCGTAGGTACACCGTTATCCGTTCTGCATTGAATCCCGAGTAATTCAGCGTGTCCCCGGACGGCAATCTCTCAAGTTGATCCTGCAACGCAATCTTCAGTTGCTGTAACCCCAGCGTGCCAAGATTCGGTTTCATTTTGGCGATCAAGTCGTCAAATTGATAGTAGTCGTTCTGACTAAGGCACTCCATCACGTTGGACACAAGCCGTGTCACATTGGCACTCGCTATGCCCTCGATCTCGACAAGAAGGTCGATGGCCTTTTCGAATACTCCATCGAGGTTTCCGTTGACACGGTAGAGCACCTGCTTTGAAACCTTAAGGAACTCCCACAGCAGTTCCCTTCCCAGATCCGAATCCGTCGGTAGGACCTTCACCCTCACGAGCATGAGATGGTTGTGCAATTCACGAGAAAGACTCGCCGCCTCATCCCAATCTAGATAGCTACGCGCTCTCTTAAGGGTTGCAAGACGTTGTCTAATTGCTTTGGCAAGATCAGCGGGTCCCTTCAGTCCGACGGTCTCCAATTTGATCTGTCGCTTCAGCTGAGAATCTCTTGTGCTCGTATCCATCAGAATCTCTGCAAGTCGAGTGACTCCCAGTTTCTTGACCGACTTGATGTCTAGTTGCTTCTTAGTTGCCAAGTCTTGATCCTTTGTTGTCAACTGCTGAAAGCCAAAAAGAGTATGTCGCAAACCACTTATGTCGTGGAGTCAGAGAGCTTGACTCCAACACAAGGGTCGCCTTCTAGGTGTGGAAATCAACTAGGAAACCCGTGGTCGGGACGGCCGGATTCGAACCGGCGACCACGTGACCCCCAGTCACGTGCGCTACCAGACTGCGCCACGTCCCGCACAAGCAGTGTAGAGCAATCCATAATAGCCGAAGCGAACCTGCAGCGATCGGACACAGTATCCGCGTAGGCTTCAAACCTTCTAGAGCGAACGAATTCAAGAAAAAGACCCTAATTCGATCTCGTTTGAATCAGTTGTTTCTCCATTGAATACAACCCAAAGGACTCACCCAGCCAGTTGATGCAGTCGTTCTAGTTGTTGGGGAGCCGTTGAGTTCGACTTTATGGGTCTGTTAACAACAGGCACCGGTAGGTGTTCAATCGGACTTCGTGCTGGCGGAGGCGAGAATCTCCTTGACTTCTTCCAAATCGCCGATTATCTCGTCGATGTCAAATGGGGCAATTGTCTCCACAAGGTCGTGCGTTTGCGGCTTCTTGCGTTGTTCTGCAAGAAGTTGCCGTGCACCGTTTATCGTATAGCCTTGTTCGTGAACAAGCTCCTTAACGCGACGCACAAACTGGATGTCTTCGCGTTTGTAGTACCGCCGATTCGCACGTCGCTCCAGCTTCTGCAGCTGCTTGAACTCCTGCTCCCAATAGCGAAGAGCTGAGGGCTTGACATCGCACAGCTCGCTAACTTCTCCAATAGTGAAGTAGAGCTTGCTTGGAATGTCGGGATACTTATTCGATTCCTGGTCCGGCATACTCCAAGATGCGACTCTTTAGCATTGTGCTGGGGCGAAAAGTGACTACACGACGCGCAGCAATGGTTGCCGCTTCGCCAGTCTTGAGATTGCGTCCTGGACGTTCACTCTTATCGCGAGTTTCGAATGTGCCAAATCGTGCCAGTTTCACACAATCGTTGCGTTCAAGTCCAGCCGTCACCTCATCGAAGAAGCAAGCGACAACGTCATTTGCCTCACGCTGGTTAATGCCTAATTCTTGCTTGAGCACCTGTGCTAGGTCAGCCCGAGTCAATACTGTGCGCTCGTCTTCCAACTTCGCAGTCCCTCCCCCTAGGTTTCCCGACGCTATCCTACCTCAATTGAGCACCGAATGCAGTTTCCAATTCGGAAATTACCAATTCAATGCACTCATTGGCTTCAGAATCCAATAGCGTGCGTGCTGTCTCCTGCAATGTCATGCCAATTGCAACGCTTTTCTTTGCATCGCCGAACTGCTCGCCTCGATACACATCAAACACCGTGAAATCAGTGAGTCGTTCTCCGAGTACTTCTGCGACTTTGTCTCGTATTTGTGCGATGGTGATGGATTCATCAAGGATCAATGCGAGATCCCGCCGAACCGACGGATGTGCACTAATTTCCTTCGATTTACGCTGAAGTGATTCTTTCAACCGTTCTGCAACAAACTCGAATCCAAACACAGGTTCCTCAATATCGAACATTGCTTGCACATCGAGTTGCACTTGGCCAACGGAACCAACTTCTATGCCATCCACGAAGATGTCGGCCCCGTGCCCTGGTCGAACCCAGTGCTTGTTCGATTGCCGAAACTCGATTACACCTTGGGGCAAGAGTGCTTCCACATGCCCTTTTACATCGAAGAAATCGACTGGCTCGCGACCATTCGTCCAATTCTCTGGGTGACGCACCCCCCACGCTGCGCCGGCTACGCGGTCTTCCTGAATTAACTGGCCCTTGTCAAAATTGAAGCATTGGCCGTATTCGAACACACGAACAAGACTGTGCTGCCGAGCGCCGTTGTAGGAAACAACATCCAATAGTCCTGGTAGCAGAGAACAGCGCATGACTTCACGATCCGAAGACATTGGATTTTGAAGTATGGGGATCTCGTCGGAACTTGAGAACATGTCGTTCCTAGATCTGCCGATGAAGCTGTATGTGATAGCTTCGCTGTATCCCATGGAACGCAATCTAGATCGTAGGTCACTTGCATCGCCTGTTGCGCTCGTCACAGCCAGTAGATTCAAGGGAGTCACAGGCAATCGCATCCCAATGCGATCATAGCCATAGATCCGGCAAACTTCCTCCACTAAATCCTCTTCAATTTCGATGTCGAACCGGTGAGTGGGAGCTGTGACCGTCCAGTACTCTGCAGGCTCCTCCGGTTCGAATCCTAAGCGTTCGAATATGCCGTAAACGACATCGTCGGGCAGGTTCTCACCAATGAGCTGATCCAGTCTTTCCTTATGTATGGTGACTCTTTGTCTTGTCGGAACGTGCCTTGTCGACCGCGCTTCAATTACCGGACCGGCAGATCCACCTGCAATTTCCAATATGAGCGACGTTGCACGCTCCAATGCCGAATCCTGGAGAGCATAGTCGACACCGCGCTCGTAGCGTGTTGACGCATCGGTTTGCAATCCGTACTTGCGAGCGGTTCCGGCTATAGCCGTCGGGGAAAAATAAGCACACTCCAACAACACACTCTGAGTTGAATCAGAAACGCCACTACTCATACCGCCAATCACGCCGGCAATCGCGACAGGAGCACCACTACTTGCTATAACCAGGACGTCTTCATCAAGTTCGGCTTCGGTACCGTCGAGAAGTGTCATTTTCTCTTTGGCATTTGCGTATCGAACTACGATCCCGTCGCGTACTTGCTCGAGATCAAACGCATGCATGGGTTGGCCAAGCTCAATCATTACATAGTTGAGAATGTCCACAATTGCGTTGATTGAACGAACGCCCGACGCGTGCAGCCGCCTAGCCATCCATAGCGGCACCTGGGCGTTCACATCGACATCTTCGATGATTTTCCCCAAATAAACCGGGCAACCCTCATGTGCCTCAAGATCTATAGAGAGCTTTACATTGGTCGCGATTGCCGACGGCTCTATTGTTGGCGTATTCACCTGCATTTCATTGATTACTGCCAATTCACGTGCGACGCCGCGAATCGAAAAGCAATCACCGCGGTTGGGAGTCAGGTCTAATTCAATGCAGTTGTCAGGGAGCTCTAGTGATTCGGCAACTTGTGCCCCGACATCAACGTTAGGGTCAAGTTCCAGTATTCCAATATGATCCTCGTCGACTCCAAGCTCCGCACTGCTGCACAACATACCTTCTGAGGCGACGCCTTTTATGGACACTGTCGCTACCTGTCGATTTCCCGGCAATACTGCTCCCACCTTTGCATACGCGCTTTTCAAGCCTTGACGTACATTGGGAGCTCCACAAACGACCGTGAACTCGCCATCGCCCGTTGCAACCTTGCAAACCGTCAACCGTTCCGAATTGGGATGCTTGTCAACCGACGCCACCTCCCCGACAACTACATTGCTGAATTTGGGCTCGATCACGTCGACAGAATCTACTTCTAGGCCTGCGTTAGTCAACTGATCGCACAACCGATCAATTGGCACATCAGGATTCACCCATTCGCGCAACCATTTTTCGCTTACTCGCATGACAATCTCTAACCGAATTGCCTCAGAAAGCGAAGGTCGTTGTCAAAGAGAACACGCAGGTCCGAGACACCAAACTTGACCATTGCAAGCCGGTCAACTCCAAACCCAAACGCAAAGCCGCTATATCGTCTAGGATCAATGCCTGACATGCTCAGCACTTTGGGGTGAACGACTCCACAACCCAGGACTTCACTCCACCCTTCTTCGCCCATAACGTCGACTTCCGCCGACGGTTCAGTAAATGGAAAGTAGGACGGTCGAAAACGCAATTCGACCTCACGTTCAAAGAATGCTTGGACGAAACTGGTGACTGTGCCTTTGAGGTCGGCAAAGCTAATTCCTTCATCCACCACTAATCCCTCGACCTGATGAAACATGGGTGTATGAGTTCTATCGAAGTCGCGGCGATATACCCGACCCGGGCAAATAATCCTAATCGGTGGACTCTGCGCTTCCATTGTTCGCACTTGAACGGGAGACGTGTGCGTACGCAGCACTCGTCCATCCGCAAGATAGAACGTGTCGTGCATTGCACGGGCAGGATGGTCTTTGGGAATGTTGAGCGCTTCGAAGTTGTGGTAGTCGTCTTCTATTTCGGGGCCATACACCACGTCGTAGCCCGCACGTACAAAGATTTCCTCAATAGCCGAAAACGTCTGTGTCACGGGGTGAAGGCTGCCAGGGTTACTAACACGACCAGGCAGCGTTACATCGATGCTGTCTTGATCGGCCTCGGATCTTGCCGCTTTATCCAGTTCGCCGCGTCTGTTTGAAATCGCGTCTTCAATTGAGCGCTTTGCCTCGTTGATTTCTTTGCCTACCAACGGACGCTGTTCTTTGGGCATTTCCTTGAGCGAGCGCAAGAGTTCGGTCATAGCTCCCTTACGCCCCAAAAATGCCACTCGCGCCTGCTCGAGCTGAGCCTGACTCGCCGCATTGGCAATGTCCGATAGAGCCCGATTCCTAACTTCCGCAATGTTCATGCAGGACTATCCAATCATTCCAAGGCTTGTAGGAATAGACTGCAATACTAGCAAGGCACGATTCATCATTCGCGAACAAACGAAACAATTGCAAACGCTGGGGAGGCCTAGGAGGCCAGTGCGTTCTTTGCTTCGTTCACCAGATTAGTAAAGGCTGCTGCTTCGTTGACAGCAAGATCGGCAAGCATTTTGCGGTCAATGTCGATGGATGCTTTCTTGAGTCCATTCATCAGCCGGCTGTAGGTCATGCCATTTTGTCGGGCTGCAGCGTTGATTCGCATAATCCATAGAGAGCGGAATTGTCGCTTTCGCTGACGTCGATCTCGGTAGGCGTATTGCCCGGCTTTGATGACAGCCTGCTTGGCGACCTTGAAAGTGCGGCTCCGGGCACCGTAGTAGCCTTTTGCTTGTCTCAGAACCTTCTTTCGACGAGCACGTGAAGCTACGCTGTTTTTCGCTCTTGGCACTGGATTTCCTTGTGTCTATCGTGCGTCGTAAGGCAACAACGTGTCAAGCTTTGCCGTGTCTGCAGGCGACACGTCCTTGAATCCGCGCAATTGACGTTTACGTTGCTGCGACTTCTTGGTCTGCAAGTGATTCTTGCCGGTTCGTTTGTGTTTGTATCCCGTAGAGGTTCGGCGAAAACGCTTGGCCGCTCCGCGATGTGTCTTAAGTTTTGGCATTTGTCTGCTGTGCTTTGCCTTTCTTGCTCAGTGGTGCAAGAATCATGACCATTTGTCTTCCTTCTACCTTGGGTCGCATCTCAACCGTAGCGATTTGCTCCAAGTCCTTCTCTAGCTTGTCCAACATTTCCATTCCGATCTCCGGGTGGAGCACCTCCCGCCCCCTGAACTTAAGCGTTATCTTCGCTTTATCACCATCCGCAAGGAATCTCTCTACGGATCGCATCTTAATGTTGTAGTCGCCCTCTCGCGTATTGGGTCTCAGCCATATTTCCTTGAGTTGCGTACCCTTCTGGCGCTTCTTGTTGGCATTGATCTGCTTCTTGCGCTCAAAAGCGTGTTTGCTGTAGTCAAGGATTTTTACAACGGGTGGGTTCGCATTGGGTGCAATCAACACCAAATCTAGGCCGTCGCTCCGCGCTTCTTCGAGAGCGCGGGATCGTGGGATCACTCCCACCTGATTTCCTTCCTTATCTATGAGACGCACCTGAAGTGCGTCTATTTCCTCGTTTAGTGCCGGACGTTGAGAGCGGGAACCCGCCGATGCCTTGCTAATACCTTCTCCTCATAGCTGTAAGTTTGGCTCGAACATCCATTAATCAATATCGAATAATCTGCAACAAAAATCTGTGCTAGAGGGCTTTGTGTCATACACATCTCGATATAGATCAATTTCAGTCGCATAAATTTTACTATATGCAGGATTGTCGCGGCGTCGGCCACGACCCGTGCAATGACCGGCTTCTACTCAACCGTCGGTTGTAGTCGGGTTTCAAATTGAACTTGAACATGTGATCACAAATTCAACGCCCAGCACCCTTGCCAAAGCACAATCTCCCGACCTCAAGGTCGATGAAGTACCATAGATGAACCGTAGGCGCGTAGCTCAGTTGGCTAGAGCATCACCTTGACATGGTGGGGGTCGTTGGTTCAAGTCCAATCGCGCCTACCATCCACACCAACGCGCAATCCACTACGCGGCAATGAAAGTTGCCCTCTTGATCTCAGCAATCTCGTCCCTAATGATCGCTGCCTCTTCAAACTCAAGCTGTTCTGCATGCTTGTGCATTCGACGCTCAAGTTCCTTCAGCAGCTTGCGAGCATCGTTTGGATCCAGAGGGGCGTTAATGACCGGTCGAATTGTCCGTTGATCTCGATTTCTGTCCTTTCGCCTGCTTGAGCGAGCTGTTCGAGCACCTTCCATGACGTCCGCAACCTCCTTGGTTACTGACGCTGGCGTAATTCCGTGCTCATCGTTGAAGGCAATTTGTTTCCCTCGTCGACGGTTCGTCTCGTCGATAGCGCGCTGCATCGATCCCGTGATTGCATCCCCATAGAGGATAGCTCGCCCGTTGACATTTCGTGCCGCTCGACCAATCGTCTGTATTAGAGACCTTTCGGCGCGGAGAAATCCTTCCTTGTCCGCATCTAATACGGCCACAAGCGAGACTTCGGGCATGTCCAGCCCCTCTCGCAGTAGATTGATGCCCACAAGTACATCAAACTCGCCCAGACGGAGATCTCGAATGATCTCGACTCGTTCGACCGTATCGATGTCCGAATGCAAATAGCGTACGCGTATGCCGTTGTCATCGAGGTATTCCGTCAGGTCCTCCGCCATACGCTTCGTCAAGGTTGTTACCAGCACGCGTTCACCTGCGTTTACCGTTTCGTGGATTTGCTGCAGCAAATCGTCCACTTGGGATGTAGCGGGCTTGACATCTACTTGGGGATCGACAAGCCCAGTCGGACGGACGACCTGTTCCACAGTCTGCATGGAGTTCTCAGCTTCGTAGCCGCCCGGGGTCGCCGATACAAAGATCATTTGAGGTGCCAAGTTCTCCCACTCGTCGAACCGCAATGGCCGGTTGTCAAGCGCCGAAGGAAGCCTGAAGCCGTACTCGACCAATGTTTCCTTGCGGGACCGGTCACCGCGGTACATGGCACCTAGTTGCGGAATGGTCACATGCGACTCATCAATGAACAGAAGCGCATCGGTGGGCAAGTATTCGAAAAGAGTGGGTGGCGGCTCACCTGGTTCGCGACCCGATAAGTATCGCGAGTAGTTCTCAATGCCGCTGCAAAAACCAAGTTCCTGAATCATTTCAAGGTCGTACAGCGTTCGCTGTTCCAGCCTTTGGGCTTCGACGAGCTTGTTCGCGGAATTCAGGTATTCCAATCGATCCGCAAGTTCGTTTCGGATGTCTCCCAAGACAGAATGCACTCGTTCCATAGGAGTTACATAATGCGACTTGGGAAAGACTGTGTAGCGTGGAACGGTATTGATGATTGCCCCAGTAAGGGGATCGAAGGTACATAGATTTTCGATTTCGTCGTCGAACAACTCAATGCGAACCGCTTCCTTCTCTGATTCTGCGGGATAGATGTCGATGACATCTCCTCTTACACGATAGGTCCCACGCTGAAACACCGCGTCATTGCGTGTGTACTGCAATAGCGCGAGCCTATTCAATATGTACCTTTGATCGGCTCGGTCTCCTCGGTCCAGGTGCAAGACCATCTTCAGGTAGGAACCAGGGTCTCCCAACCCGTAGATTGCAGACACGGATGCCACGATTACCGTGTCCCGTCGTTGCATCAGTGCTTTGGTGGCAGACAATCGCATCTGCTCAATGTGATCGTTGATCGACGCGTCCTTTTCGATGTACACATCGGTTGACGGTACGTATGCTTCTGGCTGGTAGTAGTCGTAGTAGGAAACGAAATACTCGACTGCATTCTTTGGAAAAAAATCTCGAAACTCGCCGTAAAGTTGTGCTGCAAGGGTCTTGTTGTGAGCTAGGACCAAGGTCGGACGTTGTAGATTCTGTATCACGTTCGCCATCGTGAAGGTCTTGCCAGAACCCGTCACTCCTAGCAGCGTCTGGTGGACGCAGCCCTCCTCAATACCTTTCGTAAGCGCTTCAATCGCCGTGGGCTGATCGCCTGCGGGGGAATATTCAGCGGCTAGCTCGAAGCTTTCGTGTTGCACGGTTATTAGTTAGGTCTCAGTTGAGGGGTTGGGTTGGATTAGATTATTCGGGAGTTGTGCTTTCCCCAGTAGCGATCACGCAACAGTCGCTTGTAGAGCTTTCCCGTCGGCAATCTGGGCATTTCCTCTATGAAGTCAATGGATTTTGGGACCATGAAGTGGGCTATTTTCTCACGTCCGAACTCGATCAACTCCGCTTCAGTCTCAGGTCCAGAAGCTACACCGTCGTTTAGCTGCACCACCGCTTTAACCTCTTCGCCGAAATCTTCGTTCGGAACTCCAAACACGGCTACATCCAATACCTTTGGATGAAGAATGTAGGCGTTTTCGATCTCCTGAGGGTAGATGTTCACTCCACCGGAAACGATCATGAAGCTCTTTCGATCCGTCAGGTACAGGTACCCATCTTCGTCCAAATATCCAACGTCTCCCAGAGCCGTCCAATTGTTGTACACGGGGTGGTGAGCCTCCTGCGTCTTTTCCGGGGCGTTGTGATAGCGGTAGCCTACTTTCTCCTGTTCAAAGTAAACAATTCCGGGTTCGCGCGGACGCAGTTCATTACCCTCCTCGTCGCAAATGTGAATCGTTCCCGAAGCAGTCTTTCCCACAGAACCAGGATGCTCTAACCACTCGAGGCTTCCAATGCGTGTAGAGCCGTTCCCTTCGGTCCCCGCATAGTATTCGTCCAGTATTGGTCCCCACCATTCGATCATCTTGCGTTTGACGTCCACAGGACAGGGAGCGGCGGCATGTATGGCACATCGATGGCTGGACAAGTCGTAGCGTTGTCTACTTTCGTCGGGAAGCTTCAGCATACGCACAAACATTGTGGGCACCCACTGACTATGAGTAACTTGGTATTGTTCGATGTACTTCAACGACTCCTCTGCATCAAAGCGAGGCATGACAACTACTGTTCCGCCCAGGCGAAGAATTGAATTCGTAAATCCAAAAGGCGCGGCGTGGTAGAGAGGTGCCGGAGACAAATAGATGGAGTCGTGATTGAATCCGTAAGGTGGGCTTGGCTCTCCCGACGGCGGCGGCAATTGGGTTACCTGGTAGTCGGGTAAGTCTCTAACAATCCCCTTGGGTCGTCCAGTGGTTCCCGAGCTATAGAGCATTGATCCGCCGACCCACTGCTCTTTCAAGGGTTCTGCGTCGTACGTCGAGAGTATTTCTGCATAGGATTTCCAGCCGTCGAGCTGGGATGTAAGAAGGACCCGAATCGGACATCTTTCAATGTATGGAGAAAGTTCGCTCACTACGTGACTCAGCGCACCGCTGGCAAAAATTGCCTTGCTTTGGCTGTCATTTACCAGATAGGAAACTTCGTCAACTGTGAGATACCGATTGATCGTCGTTATGTAGAGACCGGACCGAAATGCCGCCCAAGCGACTTCAAAGTACTCCAAGATATTGTCTGCGAAGAGCGAAATGTGATCCCCACGGCGAAGACCAAGGTCGTACAAGTACCGTGCAATCTGGTTGGAGTGTGCATCGAGCTCACCATAGGTCAGTACCTCGCCTGAGTTTGCAAGCAAAGCGGCCGTTTTATTGGGAGTTCTTTCAGCGTGGTATCCGGGATACATAGTGTTTGCGCTCAGCTTGAACTGACCTTTCGTCTACTCTGTGAGCCTGCGGGCATGTGGCAAACCCTTTTTCCTGTAATTGCAAATAAGTAATCGGACAACCGGTGCAAAGAGTAACGCAATGGGGCCGTTGGCCTTCTGGAACCGCAAAAAAGACGAACGGGATGCATACCATAGTGAATACGACATTATGTGAGAGCCATGCAATGGGTACGACGTTGGTAGTAGCGCCCACAGACTCCAACTGGTTCGATTTCCTAAAGTACAACCAAGTCTACGACGAGGTCAATTTTTGGCGTCCCTCAGCTAAGGCGTTCAAAGCACTTTCGCCTGGCGGATTGTTCTTGTTCAAGTCGAAACGAGGTAGCCGAGGAATTGTCGGCGGGGGTTGGTTCTCGGCCTATCGCAGAATGGAGTGCTTCTTGGCATGGGAGGTGTTCGGATTTGGCAATGGAGCCGCATCGGAAGCCGATATGTTGGCTCAAATCAGTTCCTATCGCAAATTTACCGGCCCTAACACAAAGATCGGCTGTGTTGTCTTGAACTTCCCTTTCTTCTTCGAGGACGAACCGATCGATGTGCCTGGTTGGTCTCGTGGAATCCAGCAATACAAGAAATACAACACCGACGATGCCGACGGACGCTTTATTTGGGACGCGGTTGTGCAGCGATTGCAGAGCTACCAATTGAGTGAGAGTGTTGGCGAAGTCGTTCGCTTTGGCAGACCACAGCTAGTTCGACCCAGAGTGGGTCAAGCAATCTTTCGCCACGACATAGTTGAAACCTACAATCGGCGTTGCGCACTGACGCGCGAACGTACCTTGCCCGTATTAGAAGCGGCACACATAAAGCCGTATGCAAAAGGAGGCGAACATACGACGTCCAATGGCTTGTTGTTACGTCGTGATATCCACCGATTGTTTGATCTTGGCTACGTGACCATCGACCCCAAATTGAAGATGGTAGTTAGCAAACGCATAAAAGAGGAATACGAAAACGGACGTGACTACTATCGTCTTGAGGGTAAGGAATTGTGGATTCCCCACGCCGTTGAACGTCAACCTTCATTGGACGCGCTGGAATGGCATAACGAAAATTGCTATCTAGGCTAGTTGGGGGTTAAACCAATCCTGCCAAGATTGCAGGCGATTCAGTTTGAATAGCAATAGCTCGTAAGCCAGAACAAGCCTCCTTGATCTCGCCCAATGTAAGAATAAAGTACTTGATCCCTTCGAAAACCAGTGATTGACCTCCCTACTTAGCGAGACGCGGGGGAGCCAAATCCCAGGTTCAAGGCACTCCGAGAATGTTCCGAATGGAGAACTTTCCAAACACCAATCTATCGCATATTCTGTGCTAAATTGGCCAGGGTTCCAGACGCAGTATCACTCATGAAGCCAATCTGCCAAGCGATTTCGTTGGTTCTGATTCTCCTCGCCATACAGATTCACGGAGACGACACCGTCACATTGCAGGGACGGATCAATGCAAACGATACATCTCCAATCGACGTCTGGATGGGAGCATTTGCCGCACCGCTCAATGCAGGAGACAAAGCCTTGAGCTGGACGAAAGTCGAATCCGAGGAGTTCGAGCTGACCCTCCCCAATGTGGAAGAGGTTCAGCTGTTGGTTCTGCGAAAAGATTTTCTCCCTCTGATGCAAACTATCCAGCCAAGTGTGGCCGACGACCCAATCGAACTGAGTTTTGAGGAAGGGGTCACGCTGACGGGTACTGTCCTGTCAACAGACAATGTTCCGATTGAGGGTGCCCTCCTGAGATTGGTGCGGGGTGATCTGCCCGAGGTTCAAATTCCCCATCTCCGCTACTTCAATAGCTCTAGCGATTCCGACGGACGCTACACGATTGGTGGCCTGTCGATTGGGCACGTCTACTCGGTCAAAGCTAGGCATCGGAATGTGCCTGATGAAACCTTCAACGTAGAAATCTCGACGAACGAAAACCACAGTCAGGACTTGCACCTCTCCAATGCCTATATGGTTCTGGGTCGAGTGTTAGACACAGAGCGCAATCGTGTTCAAGAAGCGACTGTGGTCGCGACGATCACCGACAATGATTGGATGCTCAGGAATTCACTAGAAGACACCAGCGACAGTAGTGGAGAATTTCGGTTGGGACCATTTGAGCGAAATACGGACTTGTGGCTGTCAGCGACACACGAAGAACGGGGTTCGACACGGAGAGTGCGCGCGATTTCAGGTGAACATAACGCAGAACTGATTCTCGCGAGTCTGATCCACGTGACTGGGGTCGTGATTGACGAGACTACCGGCGAATCAATAAATGATTTCACCTTGGCAGCGGTTCGAGCCGACGGAACCAGCAACCATCCGCACTCGAACACAGACGGGAAGATTTCCGCCCTTGTGGATCGTGACACTACTGGGCTAATCGTCGATTCGCCGTTCTACAACGCCCATTTCAATTTGGGGTTGGAGTTTCGGGCTGTCCAGGAGCACGCCATGGGAACGGTCGCTTTAAATCCTGGAAGACGGCTGACAGGTCGGGTCTATGACGAATCGAGCGGGCAACCCATCGCCAGGGCAAGGGTCTCTCTCCACGGTTGGAGGCATGACGAGACTGAGGAAAATTGGGCTTACTTCATCGCAACCTATCTCACACATACTATCGATAGCACCACGGATGACGAGGGGGAATACGAGCTGGGTCCGCTTCCTATGCAGACTGCTTTCATTGAGGTAGTAGCCAATGAGTATCCGCGCCAACGCTATCTCACAGTCGATGAAGGCATCACTGTATTCGACATCTCTTTGGCCAAAGATACAGAGAGCATCACAAGAATTCGTGGAGAGGTCATAACGCCTGCTGGCGAACCCGTAGGCGGCAAAGTTCATTTTCTAGGCGAGAACGATAGAACTAACGTTAGCGTCGGGAGCGATGGCAAGTTCGATCATGGAGTCGAAGCCGACGTTTACAGTGTTTTCGCAGTCACAGACTCTGGCAAATCAGAATCTGCACAGGTAGCCGTCGCTGAAGAAGAGGTTCGTGACATCACTTTGATTGTCGAATCCACGGGACGCTTAAGAGGAAATATCACAGGTCTCTGGTCGGGCGAGGTAGTTTCGCTATCGTTATATTCTGAAGCGGAACAACTCTTCGTGCGAAATACGCAGGACCTCCCGAATGGAGAATTTCTCATGGAGGGAATAGGAACCGGCGAATTCACCTTAACAGCTTATTCGACTAGCGGTCGCTCTCAGACCACTCACTTTAAAGTAGCTGAAGAAAGCGACGAGACATTGATTGAGCTTCAATTTGTCGGGCGGTCCAGACTATTCGGGTCATTGAGGTACCCCGATGGTTCAATACCGGAAGGTAAAGTCCGAGCGGTTGCCAAGGAACCTGGTAAGACGTCCGTCTCCGCCGATATTAATCGCGACGGGACTTTTGAGGTCAACGGCCTGGACGACGGCGAATACACACTTTTTACTCAGAAACTCAATAGGCTTACCTGGGATCGCGATGACGAACAAGGTATGTTGTCGTCCGCACGTTGGACATTTCTTTCTGAAATTGATGAAACAGATGTAGTCATCAAAGGGGACACCGCGATCGAAATCAGTCTTTCATATTCCTCTGACCTAGAATGAGACCACCGTTCGTGACATGCCACGACAACGGAGCTGCATGCTGGCCTATTTCTTAGTGATCTAGTACGTGTGGGTCTTAGTAAAGCAGCAATCAAGCTACGCCATTGCATGCAGCGTCACGACTAAGACCCTTGAGTTTTCCGCAACGCTTTAGGTATACATTGGTCAGTAGAGGTGAACAAGGAGCGCGACTGTCCCTATACCGAGGGAAGCTACTCCTTAGGATGCCTTCAGGTCCAATTCTTACCACGGTTTTGTACCGTTATGCTAAGTCTACGTTGGTAGACGCAAAGTGAATCGCCTTGTACTCCTAAGACTTAGACGCCTCCGTGCATTTAGTAAGATTCACCAATTATTGGTGGATTTGGAATCAACATTCAACGAACTTAAGAAGGCGAAGGGCATCAAATCACCTGATCGTGTAATTCTTGCTCTAATACGCCTTGCAAACTACACTACCCTCTCAATTGAAACTGGATCGCCAATGCTGACAATTCGCCTCTGTTCATCTGCAACACTTCGCCTCCTAACCGTCTCACTATTGATGTTGGGTTCGAGCATTGCACTTGCACAATCAGACGACACAAAGGGAGATCCACTGTCAATCAATGACGAAAGTGTGGTCTTTCTCTACGAGTCGCGCGCATCAGAAAAAGCGAGCGACGACGTGTTTGCATATGCCATGTCTGAAGAGTTTAGGCAAGCTAGAGAAGAGTTCACACGCTACGACATACTCCAAGATCTCAGGCCTCGAATCAAGGAGAAACTGAATGAAGCCAATGAAGCGCGAACAGTTTCGCTGACCATTTCTGGTGGCCAATTGGCAGAGTACGATTTTGAGAAGCAAGCGTTTCCATTGACAGTAGGCGACTTGCCTCGAATTGCGTTCAAGGAAGGGTACGATGTGAGGATTACCAATGCTGACGCGCTCTCGTTGCTTCCGGTACCACTACAAACAGCACGAGAACTGGCAGCCGACCTGCAGGAATCCCGACAGATTGAATACGTCGTAATTGGTGAAATTGGGGACGTCAAACGAGAAGGACTTACTAGCTCAGCGCGGAAAATCGTGGAAATTGAGGCCACTCGATTAGAAGTGAAATTCTTGAATGGCAAAGAGGTCGGTGCGTTGGATCTTTGAGTCGAACGCAACCCGCGAAGTGCCACTAGTCCGATGCGTTGCATAGCGGTAATAGGTTGACTTGATCATCGTCGAACGATTTTTCGCGTTGACTCGATCTTGAATATCCACCCTTTTGCGCTACCCACCTGTTTGCTGATGTCAAGAAACTTTGAATCTCCAATCGACTCACCATCGTCTCCTTTATTTTCTAGCCACTATCATTTAGTCGCCTAAACAGCTTAGTGGGAGTATTGCGCAATCGACTACCTGTTTGAAGACTTGCTGGTCATTGACGCTGCAACCTTTCTCGCTGGTCCCGGTGCAGCGACCGTATTGGGAGACTATGGGGCTCGTGTTGTCAAGATCGAACCCCCTGGAGGGGATCGCTACAGAACACTGAAGGGTACTTGGCACATCGACTACAACTGGCTACTTACCTCCAGAAACAAACAAAGCTTGGCTCTCGACATAAGCCTGCCCGAGGCTCGAGAAATCGTCCACGAACTCGTACAGCATGCAGACGTGTTCATCACCAATTTCATTGGCGATCAGGTAGAAAGGTACGAGTATGAGTACGAACGCATAAGGGAAATCAATCCTCGAATCATTTATGCACACATTTCAGGATATGGAACTAAAGGACCGCATGTAGCTAAGCGAGCATTTGACGCAAGCTCATGGTGGGCACGAAGCGGAATGATGGATTTCGCACGTGGGCCAAACGTTAGACCGTCCACTTCTCCACCCGGCATGGGCGATCACGCTACGGCACTAGCACTGTTTGGCGCTATCGTTGCGGCGCTTTATAGAAGAGAGCGTACCGGTAAGGGAGGCTATGTCGCGACATCTCTGCTGGCCAACGGCATTTGGTCTAACGGAATGCTATTGCAGGGCGTTCTCTCCGGAACGGACGTCGCTCTACGCAAACAGACCCGAGGAGTAAACAATCCCTTTAATCACGTTTATCAAACGAACGATGGCAACTACATACTGTTTACTGTCATAAATGCCGATCGTGAATGGCCTCAGTTAGCGAAAGCTCTCGACCACCCAGAGTGGCTCGAAGATTCGAGGTTCTCGGATCTGAGAGCAATCATTCAGCACCGACTTGTGCTGATAGATCTGATCCAGGAGTCACTAGGAGCGATGGAAATCGGCGAGGCACTTGCTAGATTGGAGAAGTTTGAAGTGACCCATAGCTGGGTCACACCAAATGGAAGCGTCGTAGAAGATCCGCAAGCGATTGCCAATGAGATGATTGTAGAAACTGCGGACCCTAGCGAAGACTACCCTCGTACCATTATGAGCCCGCTGCAGATAGACAACGAAGCAAAACAGAAACCTAGACGTGCTCCTGAAGTTGGTGCAGACAGTCGAGACGTTTTGAAGTCCATTCTCAGTAAAACAGACCAGGAAATAGATCGTCTTGTTGAACTGGGAGCAGTGGTGCCGTCGCAGGATCTTACTGATTGAAGTTCTCGGTTCTTCAGTTCTTCAGTTGGCCTGGACGACGCGGCGAGCTATCTACGGTCTACCAGCGTGCTCTAGACCGCATAAAGACTATGGATGCAGCTGGCTACGAAGCAGTTTGGTTAGCTGAGCATCACTTCTCCACTTACAGCGTTTGTCCTTCGGTCCACGTAATGGCAATGCACGCTGCCGACATCACGAGCAAACTGCGTATTGGCACGGCCGTTTCTTTAGCTGCTTTCTATCACCCTCTCCGATTAGCAGAGGAAGTTGCACTTTTGGACCATCTAACAGGAGGGAGAATCAATTGGGGAGCTGGAAGAGGATTTGACCAGACCGAGTTTCAAGCGTTTGACGTATCGAACCAAGACTCCTACGAAAAGTTTCGTGAGAATGTAGAAATCGTCCTGCAAGCCTGGAAAGAGGAACGCCTAACATTCAATGGAAAATTCAATCAATTCAACAATATAGAAGTTCTTCCTAAACCATTGCAGAATCCAATGCCATTCTGGATTGCGGCTTCTTCCGAGGACGCAATAACTTGGTCGGCCAGCAAGGGTTATCGCATATTGATGGATCCGCATGCTTCTCACAGTCAAATCAAAGAAAAGTATCAACTCTATTTGGACACGCTAGCAGAGCACGGCTTCGCGAAGAGTCAGAACACACCGATTGCAAGACTCATCGCGATCGGACGTACTAGCGACGAAGCAGAGCAAGTTGCCCGTGCCGGCGCACAATGGATGTTTGTCAGTTACTTCGGTGCAGGTCGCAGTAGTCGCTCAGACTCGGAAGAGGAAATCCAAGCTCGATTCGAAAACTACGTTGCGAACACCGTGATTCACGGAACAAGCGAAGCGGTCGCCGATAAACTGCTTGAACTCAAGGAAACTATCCCGCTTGAGTACCTCATGGCCGCACCGCTGAGTCACCGTTCGTTTGAATTATTAACGGATGAGGTCATGCCCCTAGTGGCATAGCTACAAGGTCGACAACAACAAGCATGTGATACGTCGACAACAACAAGCATGTGATACATAGGCATGTACCTTGCAGTTTGGCTGCTTGCTAAACTTCCCACGTCCAAATGCTCTCAAGTTGAGCCGAAAGGCTTGCAAGCTCATCCGCATCGACCCATAAGAACAAGGAATAGAAAATGAAAGTAGCAGACGCGATTGCCCATGTACTCAAAGCAGAAGGTGTCGATGTTCTCTTTGCCTATCCAGTAAACAACATCATTGAAGCCGCCGCGGTTGCTGACATTCGAACCATCATAGTCCGCCAGGAACGGATTGGCTTGCATATGGCCGATGCCTATTCGCGCGTATCTTCTGGGGAAAAGGTGGGAGTGTTCACAATGCAACATGGCCCCGGTGCAGAAAACGCTTTTGGCGGTGTAGCACAAGCCTATTCGGAGTCGTCACCAATTCTCGTGCTACCCGCTGGCTATCCGAGGCGTATCGCTAACTACTACCCAAATTTCAATTCAACTCTCAACATGAAACATGTAACCAAGTGGGCTGAACCCTTGACTATGGGGCGCGCCATTCCTGAAGTCATGCGTCGAGCTTTCTTTCAACTTCGCAATGGCCGGCCAGGTCCTGTATTGATTGAGGTCCCTGTAGATCTTTGGCGAGAAGATGCCCCGGAGAATTGGGAATACACCCCCGCGTACGCCACACGAACGGGACCCGACCCGCAGGCAGTAGAGGAAGTCGCTGCCGTGCTTGCCAGCGCAGAACGACCGGTCATCTATGCCGGACAAGGAGTTCACTACGCAAAGGCTTGGAGCACACTGCGGGCATTTGCAGAAGAGTGGCAGATCCCTGTTACTACCAGCCTGGAAGGAAAGAGTTGCTTTCCAGAAAATCACGAACTGTCGTTGGGATCCGGTGGACGGGCAAACCCACGAACCGTCAAGACTTTTCTAAATGAAGCCGATGTCATATTCGGCATCGGTTGCAGCTTCGCACTTACAGGATTTGGCGTGCCAATGCCGCGCGGGAAAACCATCGTACATGCAACACTGGACCCCATGGACCTGAATAAGGATGTGGAGGCTCAATATGCCCTGATAGGCGATGCGCAGCTGACGTTGAGTGCTCTACAAGAGGCGATGGCCGACCGAAGTCATGCACAGGCCGGCGCGCGCCGCGGCTCAGTATCCGCTCGAATCGCCAAGATTAAGGCTGAGTGGCTTGGTGAATGGAATGCGAAGCGACTCAACAATGAACAACCCATCAATCCCTATCGCGTTCTGCATGAGTTGCACAATGCAGTAGATATCGACAACACGATCATCACACACGATGCAGGCAGTCCGAGAGATCAACTTTCGCCATTCTGGGAGTCAACAACTCCCCTTTCCTACTTAGGTTGGGGAAAGACGACACAGTTGGGCTATGGCTTGGGGTTGGCCATGGGCGCGAAAATTGCTCATCCAGAGAAGACTTGCATTAATGTGTGGGGAGATGCGGCGATTGGATTTACCGGAATGGACTTCGAAACAGCCGCAAGAGAGCGAATTCCTATTCTGTCGGTTCTTATGAACAATTTCTCCATGGCCATTGAGATACCAATCATGCAGGTAGCTCAAGAAAAGTATGGCTCGACGGACATATCTGGTAACTACGCAGACATGGCGAAAGCATTCGGAGGCTACGGTGAACGCATTACCGACCCGAATGACATTTCTGCAGCGATTAATAGAGGAATTTCAGCGACCAAGGATGGACAGCCGGCGCTGCTCGAGTTCATAACCGACAAAGAAATTACCATCTCAGCGGAGTGACTTTTGAACAAAGACGTGCCTGTTCCTCAGTGATTCCTTTCGCGCTAGTCTGAATGAGTCTGCAAAGCATTTAGGCAATCACATCGCGGGGATGCGATCCTGCAGTTGCTTGGTTTGTACTTGGGTGTTAATCCCATTAGACGCGTGAGTTTGCATTCATCATTGCACTACGTTGAACCAGCAAAACGCATACGACTCCACAAATGCGCCAATCGCTGGCGTGATTGGACCTAGGTATCTTTTCGTCCAAATGGCACAGCCGATGGATCAGCTGAGCGTTTGAATTCGTCGGTCATGGATGCGACGTATAGCTGCTATGAATGTTGAACTTGGTGCTCTAACACTCCATCTATTTGGAAACGGCCTCTAGGAACTCGGCAATACCAACTACCTCTAGATTTTCTCGCGTCTTGATTGGATTGCCGCTTGTGCAAACCACGAAGTTGCGCTTGGATCCAGTAGTTTTGATCGCCGAATGAAATCCCCTTGATGGAGCTTTAGACCCGGATCGCTTAATGTCTATTGCCCAAAGTTCTCCTGTTCCATGCCATTCGAGAAGGAGATCTATCTCCGCGCCATCTGCAGTACGATAAAACATTGGAGTCGCGCGGTCCGCGGTGGCGTTCGCTATCTGTTCAATCACAAATCCCTCCCAGCTGTAGCCGCTAACAGGATGGCGCAACACATCTTGATAGGTAGTCAAATTCAAGAGCGCATGAAGTATCCCACTGTCTCGTACGTAGATTTTTGGTGTCTTTACAAGTCGCTTGTTGACGTTCGCACTAAATGGACTGAGCCTTCGAATAAGCAGTAATTCGTGCAGGAATCCTACATAACGAGAGACCGTTGGGGAGGTTATTTCGAGTGACGATGCTAGACGGGACGAATTCAGGGTTGCTCCCTGATTGTGTGCAAGCATTGTCCAGAGTCGATCTAGCATTTCTGTGGGTGCCCTAGGAACAAACTGCAATACGTCTCGCTCGATGTATGTACGAAGAAAATTCTTGCGCCATGCGATACTGTCGTCTTCAGTTTCTGCTAGAAAACTGAGAGGGAAACCTCCCCTCACCCACAAAGTTGTAAGCTGGTCCGATCCTACCTCCGCAATGCTGAATGGATTGAGCTGTATATGCTCAATGCGTCCAGCCAGCGATTCTCCGCTTTGCTTGAGCAGTTCCGACGAGGCTGATCCAAGAATGAGAAACCGTCCGCGGCCGATGCCCTTTCTGCGACCTTCATCAATTAGCCCCCGCAAAGTAGCAAAAAGCTCAGGAGTTTGATGAATTTCATCAAGAACTACCAACTGACGCTCAAATTGACCGAGAAAAAAGCGTGGCTCGTCAAGAGAACGTCGATCTTCCGGAGATTGGAGATCGAGATAAATGGCGTCTCGGTTTCGAATGCAATCAAGTGCAAGTGTGGTTTTGCCTACTTGTCGAGCTCCTATGAGCGCAACGGCCGACTGGCGATTAAGCGCTCTCTGCAATTCAGAAGAGCAATTTCGACTGATTAACACCGTTAATTTAAAATGTCAATTTAAATTTACGGGTGAATCATACCGCCACCTAGCATAGAAACATAATACCCAATGCAATTGACTGATGCCACAGCGGCACGCTCAATACGATGTGGATGCCAACACTTCATACCTCGAATTGGTTTTCAAAAGTTCTTGAGAGTATGAGCACATCCGGTACACAGCATCCCATGCAAATCTACCAGTTCGCATCTTCTACATAATCTGCAGCAGGTGGCATAGTTCTTGCATTAACAGCCTTGTATAAGAGCACGGTCGTGGATACGCCTCGTAGACTCCAATCGCCAAGTCGTCTCGGAATGAGCGTAGCGTGCACCATCTGTACTCGACCCGTCAACGCTGCGTTGTCGAGTTCATCGGAACTCTAGTCTCAAGCAAAAGGATAGAAACACATGAGATTCTCCAGAATCTGGGCCATTGTCTTGGCTGAAATGCGCTCCTGTCGGAGACTCATTCGAACGTGGGTCTTCGTTGCAGTTGCCACACTCAGCGGCGCCTTCATATTCCTGCTGCAACACCTTACGAATTTGTTTTCATCCTACGTGTCACCTTCCGTAGGAACAGCCGGACCGCAATTTACGATTTCTTCCGTTGGTCGAATGATCCTGCTTTGGTTCACTCTGGGCATAGTTTTTCTTGCATTCGACATTCGGACACGAGACATAAGAGACCGAATTGGCGAAGTCATAGATACCCGTCCGATGTCGAACCTGGAACTGCTGACAGGTCGACTTCTGGGAATTGTGCTGTTACTCGCGATTCCAATCGTTGTATTGATCGTAGGCATGTGGATGTTCGGAATTGTCGCAGAAGCTGCAAATATCGGATTTGGAGCGGCCAGAGAATCGGCAAGTGTAGCCGCGTTCTTGATGTGGGACATCCTCCCCAATCTCTTGCTGTGGGGATCCTTGACCATCGTCGTAGCCATCGTCGTTAGGTTCCGTCTGTTGGTTGTTTTGGCGATGGCGGGACTGATTTTCGGTTACTACTCGCTAAGCACAAGAATCCCATTTTTTCTAGCGCCGGCACTATCCACGTACACAGGCCTAGACTCGCTGCCCTCTGCACTTGCTCCCCAGTTCGCTACCGCGTACCTCGTCTTGAACAGGATCTTTGTCGTTGTATTGGCAATCGCCTTGCTTGCTGTCGCAGCTGGAATGCACCCGCGCCAAATGGAGAGGCGAACTCGTCCTGCAATCTTGGCGGCTGGTCTAACAGCTGCATTGGTGGCTATATTGGGCGTTGGTGGATTGCTTCAAGGCAAACTCAGTGGCTTGAACCAGCTAGATCACTGGAGTGCCGTACATGCCGCAGATCAATTGGACAGCAGTACGGATATACAAGCAATTCGAGGAAGCATTGAAATATTCCCAGGGCGGAAGATTGATCTGGATCTTCGGTTGGATCTCAATCCCGTACAAGATTCACAGACTGACACATGGCTGTTCTCGCTCAATCCAGGCTACAAGATCAAGAGCGTCTCAATAGACGGTGCCGCTAGCAATGCTTGGCATTTCAAAGATGGTTTGCTGCGCGTTGAATCGGGTGGGAAGAGTCAGTCTGGATCAGAGTTGCATCTAGTGGCTACTGGTAGACCCAACGGACTATTTGCCTACTTGGACAGTTCGCTCAAGTGGAAGGACATGGACTATGTGCAAGCACTCGGTGCGGTGCAATATGGCACTAAGTCCTACATCTTCCACCCCCAATATGTTGCTCTCGTACCCGGCGTAAGTTGGTTGCCAGCCTCTGGGACGGCTTACGGCAGGACAAATCAGGAGCTTCGACCGCAGGACTTCTTCGACGTGGATGTTGAGGTAACCGTACCACGGAATTGGACTGTGGCAGGGCCGGGAACGCGCACTGTTGTAGAACAGAGCAATCGGACTACTTTTCGATTCAATCCAAGCGTACCAATACCAGAAGTCGCGCTCTTGGCTTCTAAATTTGAACGACGTGCGATGACTGTGGGGGGAACTGAATTTGAGCTGCTTCTCAGCAAGAAACACACTCGAAACTTGGATACGTTTGAAGATGTCGTGCCAGCCCTCAGTGAATGGGTTGCAGAACGACTCGAAAGTGCTCGGCGTCTAGGACTAGAGTATCCGTACGGATCGCTGTCGCTTGTCGAAGTGCCCGTCTCACTGAGGGTGTACGGGGGCGGCTGGAGAATGGCCAGCATCTATTCGCCGCCTGGTATTCACATGATCCGTGAGTCAGGCTTTCCCATTGCAAAATTCGACTATGTAATCAATGCTCAAGAGCAAGATCTTGAAGATGCAAGTGTCGATCGCGGCGAGTTCATGCTGGAACTCCTGCAAACTTACTTTGACAATGATTTCAACGGCGGCAACCCTAAGGCAAATCTGGCGCAACAGCTAGTAGCTCACCACACCAAATCACTTGGTTCTGGTGCGACGGCAAGGGACTTCCTGATCAATGAAATCGCTCGGCAGTTTGTTTTTCAAGGAATCGGGTACTTTTCGCTTCACGCGGGTCTATCTGGCAATAGAGTTGCAGATGTCTCAAATTCGCTTATTAGTGCCGGTGATGGATTTGGAGTCACACCCAGACTGTCTCAGCACGATTGGTTCGAAGACTTCGTGGATAAGCCATCTGTATGGGAAAGAGCTAGCACGACGGCTCTAAGTAAACTCGATCTTGAAGGCAACCCGACGGGGAGTTACCACGTCATGCTCCTTAAGTCGAACGCATTAGTTAGATTGATTCAGAACACATTCAGTGAAGAAGTTATCGGTGCCTTCCTCGGGCAATTGATCGCAGAGCACAAAGGTTCGGTCTATACCGGAGACGACATGCGCAGAGTCATGTCGGAGAGTGGCCTCATCTTGGAAGATACTCTCGGGGATTGGCTGCACAGCGACGACCTCCCAGGTTTCTTGGTTTCAAGGACGAACCTGGTTCGACTGAAAGACAATGAGCAAGGTGAAGCCGTGTATCAGGCGAGTTTCTTCATTCGCAACGACGAACCTGTGCCCGGTGTTGTGGTGATTTCGTATACGGAGACCGGTGATTCAAACGAACTCGAGATCGATCCCCTAGCCGTACCTTCTCTCACATCGTTGCAGGTTGCGATTCAAGGCCGCACCCCGATTTCTTCAATCAAAGTCGATCCACTTCTGTCGCTCAATCGAAGTACGATCCAATTGAGTTTGCCGGAAACTGAGGATTATGAACGGACCGACACAGAGGCATTGGAGCTTGTCACCGAAGTCGATTGGCTTCCAAGCTCTGCCAACAGTGTCATTGTCGACGATCTTGACGATGGGTTTGTGGCAATTGGAACACAAGATCCTGAAGGAGCGCCCTTCATTCCCAAATGGATGCAGTACCTTTTCGGAGACTCGGATGCCAAGATCGAAATGGACGGAAACTTGCCCTATCTGGACGACGCCCTCGGATCGCTAAGCGCGAATCCTTTCGGTACAGCCCTATGGTATAGAGAAAGCGAACCAACAAGCTACGGAAAGTACCGTCGCACTCAAGCGGTAAATTTCTTCAAGTCTAGCGAGACTTCGGCGACCTTTACCGCCAGCCTTCCCCGACCAGGCCATTGGAAGCTAGAGTATCACCTGCCAAACCAACCAAATAAGATCTATCGATCTTCATACAGCCCAGAGCCCGGTTCGATTATTTCGTACTCCAGACCATTCAGGTTAGGTAAATACGACATCGCCGTTGTCTCAGACTCAACGGACAACGCCGTTGAATTCGACGCAAACGAAGCGACTCGTGGATGGAACGAAATTGGTGTTTACGGTATTGAAGGGAAAGTTGTGGATGTTGTAGTCACACCAATTACAACAAGCGGCTGGCTCACCATCGGAGATGCGGTGAAGTGGACGTTAGTTGAAGACACTGAATTGTCTGCTAACTAGCAACTTCCAATGGACTCATTGCCAAGTACGACAGCCATGGATTGGTATAGACATCCACTGTCTCACTCCCAGCACCTGGAACCGATGTTAACGATGAAATGATGTCGCGTATTGTTCGTCAATAAGCCCATCTGTTTCGCTTTAGGAACAAGCCTCCAGAACAGCTTTGAGCACCAACAGTTAAACTATCTTAATCGTTGCAAATGAGCTTCCTCTAGGCACAGTTAGCAACTTGACTGCGTTCCAATGGTTCCGGGATGGGGAGAGTTTTCCCATTGCAACTCGTTAGCGAGTCGGCCGATTCCAACAACGGATCCATGATCCTTGGAAGCGCACACATCGATGGATTGATCGATAAACTCACATAACCAGAGCTAGGTGAATGAACGCTGCCAACTTGTGGTCATTAACTATTGCCGAGATTCGCTCCTGTCGGCGATTGGTTCGAACTTGGGTGTTCATAGTAATTGCGTCGTTCAGTTGTGTAGTTCAGTGGATCGCAAGCAGCTTTATTCACGCAGCAGCGTCATCGACATCCGCTGCAGCCTCCCAAAATGCTCCGCTTTTTCAAATCGGGCAACTGGGCCAGGTCGTCATAGGATGGTTTGTTGTTGGGACCATCGCTCTTGTCTTTGACATAAGAGTCCGTGACGAGAGAAACCGCATTAGCGAAGTCGTCAACTCGAAACCTGTGTCCAATCTAGAGTTCTTGACAGGTAGGCTCATGGGCGTCACTTTGGTATTGGGGACAACGGCAACAATTCTCATACTCCTCATATATTCCATTGGGACACTAACAACTTCGATGGGTACCTATTTTGGAGGAGCCATTGAATTCACAAGTATCTGTGCGTTTCTGGTTTGGGACATAGTCCCCAATCTAGCTTTCTGGGGTTCCTTGACCATTTTGCTAGCTATGATCGTGCGTTACCGCATATTGGTCGTGTTGACAATGGCTGCGGTTTTCGGTGCTTACTTCTTCATAAACTCACGGCTACCGCACTTTCTTAGTTCTATTCTTTCGCTCAATAGTGGCATCAATGTAGTTCCTTCCGAGCTCGCTCCGGTGTTCGTAACTACCGACATGCTGATAAATCGGGTCGCTGTTCTGCTGTTGTCCGCTGGCTTTCTCGTGGTGGCTGCCGGACTCCATCAACGGCAAACGTCTAAGCGAAATAGGTTCATTTTCGCGGCATCTGGAGCGATCGTTACGTTGGTTGGAGCTGCGTCAGTCACCGGGCTGGTTCTAGTCAAGCAATCTGAGCAATCTCGTTTCGAGCATTGGGCGTCGCTTCATGCCGAGTATCAGGACCATTTCCGTCCCGACATTGAGAGCATCAGCGGCAACATCGACATCTATCCGGGACGTAGCATCAAGTTCGATTTGGTCCTCCGATTAGGAGTAACTGAATTGGGCGAAAACGATGCTCTGTTGCTCTCATTGAATCCGGGATATCGCATAAGCGAAATCTACGTCGATGGAACAACTACCGACGATTATGTGTTCGAAGGCGGTCTGCTTCGCATTTCACAATATCGCAGTGGGCTCTCAGGAAGGGAATTGCGAATCGTCGCTAAGGGAAAACCCCTCTCACAGTTTGCCTACCTTGACAGTTCCTTCAAATTGTCAGACCTAAATGCTGTTGAGGTACAAGCACTCTCAACATTAGGAACCGAGTCCTACACTTTTCATCCGCAAATTGTCGCTCTATTGCCAGGTGTTAGCTGGCTCCCTGCGGCTGGGGCTGCATTCGGTACAAACTCATGGGATGCTCGGCCTCAAGATTTTTTTGAATTGGATATTGAAGTTGGCGTTCCCAGAGGATGGATCGTAGCAGGCCCCGGCACTCGAGAGACAGTAGAACAGCAACGACGAACAAAGTTTCGTTTCAATCCTAGCAACCCTGTTCCAAAGTTTGCACTGATAGGATCAAAATTCGAGCAACGCTCATTGAGCGTAAATGGTATTGAGTTTGAGCTTCTGCTAAGCAAGAAGCACACGAAGAACCTACATGTCTTTGAAGATATTGGACCGACACTTGCAGAGTGGCTGCAGCAACGAACCCAAAGTCTGTCCGACTCGGGCCTTCAGTACCCTTACGGCACGTTGTCCTTTGCAGAGGTTCCCGTTCGTCTGAGAGTCTACGAAGGTGGTTGGCGTGCTGCAAGTATCACCACGCAACCAGGCATTCAACTCATACGCGAATCGGGATTCCCCATTGCAAGGTTCGACAACGTGCTGCGCAACGCGGCACTAACAGAGGAAGAGAATGAGCAGGAACTAAAGCAGCGAGAACTCTTGCTGCTGGAACAGTTCTTCGAAAATGACCCGCAAGGTGGCAATCCATTGAGCATCGCTACGCAGAACTTGGTCAACTACCAAACCATGCCCAACGGAAGCGGTGCGATAGGTCTAAAGTACCTAGTGCAGGAACTAGCAACAAACTTGACAACCAACAGCGTTCATTACTTCTCGATTTACAGAAGCATGAACCCCTTCGAGAGCATTCAATTTGGATTGCTAGGGCAATTGTTTAGGGAAGGCGGCACTTCTTATGGAGAACAAATGCGTAGATCGTTTTTGGCGGGCATTGAAGTTTGGGAATATGCATTGAGCGCGCCGTTATCTGATCTTGATTACGAGGAGCAACCACAGAATGCCTATCACGTCCTGTTAGTAAAGGTCAATGCAGTTGCCGATACGGTAATCAACGATGCCGAGAGGTCTGTGGTTGTCGAATTCTTGAGCGAGCTCGTCGAGCGTTACCGCGGCGGACACTACACGAAAGAAGATTTCTTCCAAACTGCGATGGACGTTGGATTGGATTTCAACCGGTTGGTAGGAGACTGGCTAGACAGCGAGAATCTGCCAGGGTTTATTGCTGGAAGTCCAAAGACGGAAAGGCTAAGGGACACTCCAGATGGTGACTCTGTCTACCAGACGAGCTTTATTCTTCGAAACGACGAGTCCGTTCCAGGCAACGTGAACATATCCTACTCCTCACCTCGAGGGTCTCAAGAAAGCGGAACTCGTCAAGGTAAGTTGGACCCCATTCGAGTGGAAGGCAACACATCCCTACAGATTGCTTTCACCGACACTTTTCCCACGTCGACCATCTCAATAGAACCTTTGCTGGCACTCAACCGACACGCTATCGGACTTGAGCTGCCGAGTCTGGACGACTACAGACCAACCGATGCTCCTGCACTACCACCAACCACCAAAATCGATTGGCTGCCTCCCTATGCCGACTCGGTCATTGTTGACGACTTGGACGATGGGTTTTCGATCATAGGCACCGATACAGAGGTGGTTCGAGTAAAGGTTCCGCCGATTCTCGAGTATTTCATTGGCGGGTTTGGCATTCCAAACGACGACGTTTTGGACCAAGGATTGCCGAGCACAAATGCGATAAGTCTCTCACAGTATCCTTGGAGTAGAACTGTTGACCCAAAGAGCTATGGCAAGTATCGCTTCACATACGCAACCAAACGGCAGACCAACAAAGATGCAAGTGCGAGCTTCAAGGCCACATTGCCTAAGCCAGGTTTGTGGCGCCTGGCCTTCCACGTGCCTCACCGTTCACTCGTAGCTCCCGTAGACACTTCATTCGCATTCAGTGCGTCGGTTGGTTCTACAGGCGCGACATCGATAACGGTAGAAAGCGAATTCGAAAGCAGTCCCGATGATTTTGAACCAGTCGAGGAATCGGAAACGGGGGAGTCCGTTGTCGTCGAATCCGATGTGGAGGATCAGCTGGAACGGGAAATCAAGCTCGAGGTGCGCATCGACGACGAAAACCTACACCATCGAATCGTATCGACTGAAGCGGTGGATGGATGGAATGACATCGGCCAGTTCGAGGTTTCCAATACTGAGGTTGAAGTGGTCGTAATCTCTGGCACGCCAGGTTCAATTGTCGCGGACGCCATCAAGTGGACGCCTGTGGAGGAGTGATCGCAAAGGTTAGCGAAGGACTGACATCACAACGCAAACACTCCTCAAACGCAAGAAATATCTGACATTATTGGTTCGTGGGAACTCTCTACTCTTCCTCGACGACTACAGCAGTTCCGTACGCCAAGAGTTCTGCCGCTCCAGCCTGCATGACCGACGTTGAGAAACGTGCGGCCACGACCGCATTCGCACCCAAATTCTCTGCCTGGTTCTTCATACGATCGATGCTCTGTTCACGACTCTCGGCGACTAGCTTTGCATACTCCCCAATTTCTCCCCCCACGACATTTTTGAGCCCTGCAACGATGTCGTGACCAATGTGCCGTGCCCGAACGGTGTTGCCTCGAACCATTCCCAAGGTCTTCACTATGCGTTTACCAGGTATGGAATCGCTTGTAACTACCATCATGTCTATTTCTCCAATTGAATTGCGCTACCAGCCCGAGGAAATCTGGCTACGGCTGAACATCCTTGTACTTGTCGGTCTTCGCCTCGATTAAGCGTTGCCTCACCACTGAAAACAGCAATAGTCCCATTCCTGCCACACCGAGTACGACCAAGATTTTTGCCCAAATGGGAACTTCGGTAGAACCCAAAGTCATCACAATCAGCACAACGGCCAGAAATCCATAGCCTAATCCCAAACAGAGCAACAACACAAAACCCAATTGCGTAGTAGTCTTAGAAACGGGATCTGTCATGTACTTGCACTACTCTCTTAGCAGTCCAAAGTATAAGCACTAATTCCGTATGTACGCAATGAAGTTCTGCGGATTCTGGCGAGCTATGCGATTGCCGGTACAACCGATATCAGTCAAACGCGGCGAAGATCTCCTCATTGAGTTCAGCATAAATCCAAGGCTTTTGTTGGATGGACTGCAGCATGAACTCCTCCACACCTGCGTCGATGTAGTCCTTGGCGCGATCAATTACGTAATCTGGCGAACCGATCATTAGCCATTCCCGATCTCGTCGGGCACGCTTCGCGTGTTCTTCGTCTCGAATGATCCGCATGGGAACATGCGCTGTCATTTTGACCTCGGATGGGTCTCGTCCAACAGCTTCGCAATGTCGCTCCAGAACTTGCTTCTTGTGTCGTACCTGATCAGGACTCACACCTACGAGATTGCAGATGTCGGCATACTTCGCACAGGTCCTTAAGGTACGCTTTTCGCCATTTCCACCGACCATAATCGGAATCTTGCGTCCGTTGTGGCCTCGAGGCGCGAATGGTGCATCCTTTAGAGAGTAGTACTTGCCTTCGTAGTTGACGAGTTCATCGGATGTAAAGAGCAGGTGCACAAGCTCACACGCTTCTTCCAATCTGTCGGAACGCTCCCGCATGCTTGGGAAATCCCAGCTATAGGCTGCGTGTTCGCGTACATTCCATCCCGCACCAATGCAGTATTGAGCACGCCCAAATGACATCTCATCCATGGTGGCAACCATTTTCGCCATGAGCGCAGGATTGCGATAGGTGTTGCCACACACTAGCACTCCCAACTTCAATTTGCATGTGACTGCAGCCGCACCAGCCATCAGCGTAAGCCCTTCAAACGTTGGGAAGGAGTCCGATTCCACGACGTTTAAATCGTTGTGCCATGGAGGAACAAAATGGTCATAGAAGTACGCGCTTTCCCAGCGCCCGTACTCCATTGTCATGAGAACGCTTTTGATTTCGTCCCATGTGGTTTGCTGGTTATAGAGTTGTGATGAAAACATTTGCCCCTCCTCTGGAATGCGTGAAGTTTACATTAACCCTCTGTTGCACTGCCCCGCCATTCACCTATTGCATATGGCGATTTGGTGCTTCGAAATGGACTTGCAGCGCAATTGTGCTAGCTCGATTTCGCGCCCAATTTCCTACGGCATCGTCGCGTGACGTAAACCAGTTGCGCGCCAGCCATCGACGCTTTGACTAGTGGATTGAGCCTACCTAGTCCCCGGTCACGCGTACGTCCAAGTAGTAGTAACGACCGTAGTCTCGATGGGCATCGGAAAAGAACCCAAAGTAGCGGTCAGCCAATGGTGCTCGTTCTTCTGTCACGTTGCGAATTCCAAGTCTGAATCGAGTCTTATTGAAGAAGTAGCGAGTTGTGAAGTCGAACGACAAGTTCCACGTTTGAAACTCGGGGACTACGTAGCGCGTCCCGTCATCAAGAGTCAGCGAATCCTGATAGAACTCACCCAACCTCGTGCTTGACAATGATGCTGCGTACGGCGACATGCTCCAGCGGATTAAAAGCGTCTCTTTGAATTCCTGATTTCCGTCTTGACCGATGAGATCCGCAAAGCCTCCAACCGGTATGTCGGCTGGAATAATTCCTTGGTTCTTAGCTTCGACAAGTTCAGCCGAAGGACCGCCCGGCTCCTGTTCAAACTCATTGAGTTGAGACCTCAAGTACTTGATACTGAAGTCGCCCCACTCGGTTTCAAAATCTCCGTAAACACCAATGTCGAATCCATTGAGTGATCGGGTGTCGAGATTCGCGTAGTTGTCCACTATGTTGTGAATGGTTCCTGCCGGACATATACCTGCCGCTTCGTAGACCTCCGCTTCATCGTCAGGAATGTCGTCCACCCGATTCACTGCAGAATTAGCTTGGAGCGTCGAGCAGTTGGAGTTGCCATGACGAAGTCTGAGCAGCAAGTCGTAGACTGTGTGGTTCTCTTCGCCAAAGAGTCCAACTGTGTCTTCCTTCAATATGGACCAATAGTCCAAGGTCAAGGTGACCCATTCCGCTGGTTCATACGCTAACCCCACTGAGAGGTTATCGCTTCGTTCGGATACGAGGTCTTCGCTTCCCTGTGCAACCCTTTGGGTTGAGTTTCTGCAATCCACTATGTCCTGATCGGGATCGCCACCACGTTCTGCAGCGTATACGCATGCCCAATCTGTTCGAGTATTCTGACGGGCAACGATGTCCTCATTGACCGTGACAAGATTGGGAGCCCTGAACGCCTGAGACCAGGAAGCCCTCAACTGAAGCTCATCTGCAGGCCGCCACCCAACTGCGATCCGTCCAACGATTGTGTCGTCGATGTCAGAGAAATTCTCGTAGCGCAATGCAATGAGAGAATCCACTCGGTTCATGATCGGAACCTGCAATTCACCAAAGAGAGCAAATACTGTTCTATCGCCGCTGCTATCTGGAGTCGGGCTTGAATTGACCACATCGGAAACCAACGGGAACGTGTCTCCCTGATAGTCGGTGAAAACGATTGTTCCATCCAACCTTGGGTCTCGATCATCGTCAAACGATTCCGTCCGTACTTCAGCGCCCACAAGCGCGCCTACCGGACCGGCCGGTAGCTGATAGATATCGTTGTTGGAGAATTTCGCGTCGACAAGAAACAAATGCATTTCATTGTCGCGCTTGACGTCAATGAGGGCACGCTCGATGTTACTGTTGACGCCAGCGCTGAATGGGTTGTAGGCTGCCGGCGTAGGGTCGAAGAGTGCTTCTGCCATGAGAGTGTTCGATACACGATTGCGAGTGAGATCTTCACGTGTAGCCACTGAGTAGACCATGGCAGCTTCCCAATCCCAGTCATACTGCACACCCGACAATCCCGCGAGAATTCTGAAGACGTTGCCGTCGTTCTCGACAATTCGTGGCAGTTCGGCAAATCGGTAGAAGTCAATTTCCAGCTCAAGACCTTCACAGGGAACGTCGGGAATCAAGTCATCCGGCAATCGATTGGGCGAACCACACGGTCCGAACGGGTTGTAGTAATTCTCTGGTCCAACACGCAATTTGACTGTAGAGAATGATGCGGAGGGGTGTCTACCAAGTACGGATTGCGATGAGTAGTAGAGAAACTCGCCAAATCCCTCGATTCCGTTATCGAAGTCATGGTTGACATACACGAACATGCCAAGACGATTCAGTTCGGAAGATAAGTCACGAAACTCATTTAAGTTGTACCTGTATGTACCGTTGCCATCTACTCCGCCACAGATCGTGTCGTTGAGTTGCCAGTCGCAGTCTTCGTGGCCCAGCGGAAAGGTCTCGAACTCGCCGCTCCTATCGGTAATCCCCGACAGACCAAAACGCGAGACTCCGCGACGAATGTCGAATTGCCCATGCAACGAATTGGCGCTTGTATTTCGAAAGTCCGTCTCGTCGCGCCACGGCGAATCGTCCGGCAATAGAGGGATCATGTTGCTATCAGCCCATCGAGGATCTTCACTTGAATGAATGTTGTCCCGGGTGAGGTAGTCGAGCATGACTCCCACATGAGTCATGCCATCATTGAAGTAGCTGCCCCACTCGCCATTCAGTTCATGCGTGAGACGACCGACTAGGTCGTACCAGTAGGTTCGCATCCGCACCGAGTAACCCTCTATGTCCTTCTCCAGAACAGTATTCACCACTCCCGCAACAGCGTCTGCCCCGTAGACCGCTGCAGCGCCATCGCGCAGCACCTCCACTCGATCTACTCCGTAGAGCGGAATCGTGTTTGAATTTACCGTGTTGACTGGAACGAAACTACCTCCAACCTCTTCAGTCTGATAGCTCGCGGCATTGACTAAGCGACGTCCGTTCAAGAGGACCAATGTATTGCCTGTACCGAGATTTCGTAGATTGAATGCACCAACGTCGCCACGCGCAGCGTTGACGCCTCCACTGATGTTCTCCTCTTCGTTGAAGAAGTTCTGTCCCTGTTCAGGGATCATGTCCATCAACTCGTCGCCCGAGGAGACGCCAAGTACCTCGATGTCTTCGGCACTAAAAACTGACACAGGAAGAATTCCCGTTACATCGGCACCTTTGATTTGACTTCCAACAACAACAATCTCTTCCATTTCGGAATCCTGTTGGTCGTCATCGTCCTGTTCGGACTCCTGTTGAGCAAGCACATTCGCTGAGCCAGCCGCAATGCAACAAACAGAAAGACAAGCGAAAGTACGGGATAGATTCCGGAATGACATTGGAAATTTCAATGTTTCACCTCCATGGATGAAAGGAATTGTCGCACCTATTGCGGTTAATACGCGAAAATGCGACCGGGTAGCTATGACTTCAAGAGTTGGATCGACGCTTAGTCACTTAGGCTACAAAGGCTATAGAAGGCATCTTGCAATGCGATATCGGCGCTTATTATCGCAGTAAGCTGATGCTGATACCAAGTGGTGTCGTCTTGCAATTGCTTGGATCCTTGCTGCAACATGCGATGCGTCTCGGATACTTGAGGTCCACCAAGACCTTTGCGGCCAAGGACCATCAATGTACCATCCAATGCAGCGGTGATTTCGTCCTTGGATAACGGCAACGTACTTTCGAATTGCGATTGGTAAAGGTCCTCAATTTGCTGATGCGTAAGCGATCGAAGGTCTCTTTCTGTCGACCGAGCCAGCTTTACAAGAGCTGCTGCGAAACCATGCGCATCTCGAAACGACATCTCGGTGGATTTCACTAGCAACTCAGCAATTTGCGTAGAAGTGGCAAAACTACGGTCAATTGCTTCCAAAGCTCTGTCTGAATCGACAACCAAGTCTTCCAAGAGCGAGGCAAAACGCTCGAACATTCTTGACGCCGCGTCGCTCAGT
>CAZNFX010000004.1:172209-287802 GCA_964572845.1 uncultured Pseudomonadales bacterium
AAGACATTCGATAGTCGTGCATTCCAGCATCGACGTTGTGGCTGTTCAACTGCAATCGATACGCAAGAGACAGCACATCGTTCGACGCTGTCCGCAATCGATCGAGGTCTCGTGGGTTACGCTTCTGTGGCATGGAACTGCTGCCGCTCACTCCAGACTCGCCCAAGTACAGCCAAGGCCACGGGTCGCGCTGTTGGCTGTGTACATTCGATACGAACTGGTTGATGGTCATGGCCGTGCCACCCAACACGCTCGCTAGTTCGCCCTTGTACTCCATGCTGTCAATGAAGTTCGCGTCGTAGCTATTCTCGACCGGAGAGTCAAACCCTAGCAATATTGCCAAGCGGTTCCGATCTAGATCAAAACTGCTTGTTGTTCCTGGTCCTGCACCATATGGACTGCGGTTTAGCCGTTGAAAGCCTTCCTTGAGACGGTTGGATAATCGAGAAAACGAATCGTGGTAGGCAAGTAGCTGGTGCCCAAACGTGGTTGGCTGTGATGGTACGCCATGTGTGTACGCAGGAACTACCACGTCCAAGTGACGGCTGGCAACAGATAGGAGCGCCTCTCGCGAAGTTTGTACCTGTGCATAGAGGTCTAGCCAGCGGTCGCGGGCGATCATGCGACGGACCGTGCCATGCAAATCTTGTCGCGAACGCCCAATGTGAATGTTGGTGACATCGAACCCAGCTACTTCAATGAGACGGTCTTCTAGCTTTAGGTAGTCGGATGCTCGCAACGACTCGTCGCGATCGGCGTTAGCCAAAACCTCGAGCAATGCGTTTGAATACATCGAAGCATCACCCGTCTCCATCAAACCATCTGCAGTCAGAGACACTAGTGTTGCTTTATTTGCTTCTACCAGAAAGCAGTAGAAGTCATCACAAGGCATTTCGCGGAAGAACGTGTAGTCGCAGGTGTTGGTTGCGAACTGGTCTGTCGCATCCCTATCGCCTTCATTCAGCAAAAGTAGATCGACCATCGCGTTAGCGAATGCACTCATACGACTAGGAATACCATCGCGATCTGTGTTGTCGCCTGTTTCAAACGTTATGGATGGAACTCCATAGGTTGTATAGAAGTAGTTCTTGGATGTTCCCAATTCGGTTGTAGGCCTAGGCGCAAGCTCATACCCTAAGGGACTAGCCGATCCGCTTTCGGCAACCGTTCGATCTGCAGCCATGCGTACCCAGAGCTCCGCAAAATCAGGGGGATCGGTTACATCCTGCTCTTCTTGCACATACAAGACATCGCGATTGGTGGAATGAAAATCCAGCATCAGGCGAAGACGAGATGACGATCCAATACTCTCCAATTTCTTCTTAACTGCACGCGTTTCAGGCTGTGCGAACTCGCCCCAATCCCGATTCAAGTCCGTCGATCCAACGTTGTGTCGCCAGTGACCCAAGGCAACGCCATCCGGATTGAGCAACGGCAAAATCATGAAATTGTGGCTCTGGAAGAACCTGCACGTGGTCGTTAACCCCTCACTACACGCTTCCAAGCGTATTGATGCCAACGAGTCCACAAAATCCCGCATAGCTATTGCCCCGGGCACTTCGGGAGGATGTGCTCGTCCGAGCAATAGAACGAGGTTTGGAGCATTGGGATTGGTTTCCATTGCTCGTATGGCACGCCGTTCCACTGAATAGCCAATGACCTCGGATGTAGATTGCGGCCAATCCTGTTCAAGTTCCTCCATCCACTCGCCATACCAGTCCAGATTCAGATTCTCCTGTGCTGACACGAAAAGTTGATTGGAGTCAATCTGCAAATAAAAGGAGGCGTTCCCATGCTCATCGACGGTTACAGAGTCTTGTGAATGGTGCTCCCACGCTCTGCCGTCCCGACTTGTCTTGGGAACATAGCGATGTTTGTAGTCAGCAGGATAGATGAGCTCAATGCGAAGAGAAAACGCCGATGTGCCAGGGGTGCGTTCAATCTTGAACCCATACCAGGGACTGGGATTGATGGGTGGATCATCTTCTGGCTCAATGTATATCTTTAGCGTGTCATTGGTAGCAATACACTCGGCAAAAGCCGCGCCCGGGTAGTCTCCAGAGACGGAATATTGGTCTGAAGAACATGTGCTGCCGTTCGCATAAATTGCAAAAACGGTGACAGGCAACACTCCAAGAAGGAACTTTATAGTCGAGGACATTCTCAGTGAGAGATCCCAGCGCAAAAGGTGCTCAATGGCTTTATCGTCATGCCGTTTGCAATGCTATGCCGCAACGAGATTGTCTTCCAAGATCATCCTTGACCCCTTATGTCCAATCATAATTGCAGGTGCATTGGTGTTTCCGGAGACTAGCGTGGGCATGATGGATGCGTCAACCACACGCAAGCCCGATAATCCTCGTACCCGGAGTCGCTCATCGACAACGGCTTCGGGGTCGACACCCATCTTGCATGTTCCAACAGGATGAAAAACGGTTGCGCCGGTTCTTCTGCACCATTCGAGCACCTCTTCGTCAGATTGAACAGATGGTCCTGGATACAGTTCGTGCTCAACCAGACTCGACAGCGGTTCTGATTCCCCGACCTGCCTCGCTATCTTCATTCCCCCAACTAGGGCGTCTCTATCTGTCGCTTCGCTCAGAAAATTGGGACGGATTGAGGGAGCAAACGACGGATCCGTCGATTTCGCATGGACGCTGCCTCGGCTCTCCGGTCGCAATTGGCAAACAGAAATTGTCATTCCGGGTTCCTTCTCCAAGGCTCCCCTTTTTCCTCGAGCATAGCTGGCATGCGCCATGTGAAATTGGACGTCGGGCGTCGCGAATTCTGGTCGGGTCTTGACAAAGCCATGGGCAATTCCTGCGGTGTATGTCAATGCCCCACGTCTAAGTAGACCCCATTTGAGGGCTTCTAAGACAAGACGCAAGCCACGCGTTTGTTCGTTCAAGGTCTTGATGCCTTTCAAGCGCCAAGCCACCGAGCTCGAATAGTGGTCTCGCAGATTTTCGCCAACGCCCTTCAATTGATGCACGATGGGTATCCCCAGTTCTTCGAGAACCTCGGGCTGTCCAATGCCGGACAGTTCGAGAATTTGAGGACTTTGTATGGCTCCTGCACACAAGATGATTTCTTTCCTGCAAGTTGCCTCTCGTTCGCCCCCTCCTCTAATTGAGTAGTTGACAGAAACTGCGCGTTCTTGCTCGACCACAATCGAGCTAACCATCGCTCGAGTGGTTATAGTCAAATTGCTACGGTGCCGGATCGGGTCAATGAATGCTGCTGTAGCGCTGTGCCGGCGGCCCGCTCGTTGTGTTACTTGGTAGATTCCAAATCCTTCCTGCGAGCTGCCGTTGTAGTCTTTCGGAGTCGGATAACCTAGATTCTTGCCTGACTCTACATACGCTTGAAGTACTGGATGGGTTTCCACCATGTCCCCGACATTGAGCTCGCCTGTGGTACCGCGATATTCGTCCCCGCCCCTTTCAAAGGACTCGCAAGCTTTGAAGTCCGGCAACACCTCTTCGTACGACCATCCAGAGTTGCCCAATTGCGACCAGAGGTCGTAGTCTTCAGCTTGACCTCGAACATACAGCATTCCATTAATCGAACTAGATCCTCCCATGACTTTCCCGCGTGGGATTGGTATTTCCCGGTTTGCCGTACCAGGTTCTGGATCGGTTTTAAAGCACCAATTCAAACTGGGTCGGTCAATCATGTGCCAGAAGCCAAGTGGAACGTGAATAAGTGGGCTTGAGTCCCGTCCACCAGCTTCCAACAGCAAAACTTTGTTGTGTTTGTGGGCACTCAAACGGTTGGCAACGACGCAGCCAGCAGAACCCGCGCCAATCACAATATAGTCATATTCCATATTCAACTACGGCAAATCTAACGAAGCACTGAGATGGAAAGGGATTGAGATTGTACGCAACGACCTCCACGATGGTTTTCATCCAACTCTATGCCAATTAAGCAGTGTGCAAGGATTTTCCAATCCCGTAACATAAGCGCCGATTTGGAGGAGAAATCAAATGTCGGATTGGTTTTCTATCAAGGATAAGGTCGCCCTGGTCACGGGAGGATCTCGGGGAATCGGCGAAATGATCGCATCTGGATTCCTTATTCACGAAGCTAAGGTCTACATTAGTTCGCGCAAGAAGGATGTATGTGACGAAACCGCGAATAGGCTTCAAGATAAATACGGCGGCGAGTGCATATCCATTCCCGGCGATTTGAGCCAGCTATCCGGAATTGAGGCCGTAGTCGCTGAACTGTCTGAGCGCGAGTCCCAGTTGGACATCTTGGTCAATAACGCAGGCGCGACTTGGGGCGCACCACTTGACGAGTTCCCCGAAGTCGGCTGGGACAAGGTCATGGACACAAATGTCAAGGGAATATTCTTTCTCACCCAGAAATGTTTGCCGATGCTGCGACAGTCTGCGTCCAGTGAGGACCCTGCACGTGTTATCAACATAGGTTCGATTGATGGGATCCATACGCCGCGCTTTGACAACTTTTCCTATGGTCCTTCGAAAGCCGCCGTGCACCACTTGACCCGTCAAATGGCATCGCACCTCGTCAAGGAGCACATTATTGTTAACGCCATTGCTCCTGGACCGTTTCCTAGTTGGATGCTGAGTGCAGGCGTAGGGTTTGGCGGCCAGGTCGAGGGAGCGGATTGGGACAGCGTTGGCAAAGGAAATCCCCGAGGCAGAGTTGGAACCATGGAAGACGTTGCGGGGCTAGCGATTTTTCTGAGTTCCAGGGCTGGTGCATTTACAGTCGGCGAAACGATTAGCTGTGATGGTGGGTCGGTGGCGTCGACATAGACCATTCAATTTACGGTCATAACAACTAAGGACGACCTCGCATCCTCCAGTAGGATGTTTGCCTACATACAACCCCAAGCCTAGGAGATCAACAATGGCAAGCAATGAAGTGCCTCCGGTTCCCTTAAATTCAAACTATGCAACACCATTGATTCTAGAGCTCTATGGTGGAGGTCAACAACCAGTAAGGCGACGTGACATCCAGCAACCTGTAATAGATCTTTGGATTGAACGGGGTGGAATGAAACCCCAGGACAATCCTGATTCGATCATAAAGACTGCACTCCAAAATCTCAGAAACTCAAACCAAGCTTTCAACCATCCTGGAACTCCTTGGTGGACCATTAAAGTTGATCCCACCAGCACGGAGGAACTCAACGTAGAAGATGGACCAGAGCAAGTTGGGGATGATGTCTTGGGTAGCGACGAGACGGTATATGCGTACTACTACCCTACTTATAAGGAAAATGCTTCGTTGAAGAACGAGAAGTATTGGCCTGTTAAGGTGGGATTTACTGGACGTGAAGTTGCTCAACGAGTACAGGATCAAGTTGGAACTGCAATTCCAGAAGAACCGGAAACCGTTGTCCTAGTCGAAACTCAGTCGGGACGTGCTTGGGAGCGACTACTACATGGGTGCCTCTCACTTGCAAACCGAAAAATGCCGGATGCACGAGGAGACGAATGGTACCTCACCTCACCCAGTGAGCTAAAGCGTCTTATCGAAAGTTTGAATTCGCTATTGTCGGCACTTGAGAAGTCTGACGACAAACAATAGTCCATGTAGCTTTATTCCAAGAGTCCTATATTGGTTCAATCTATACAGAACAATTTAGATAGGCAAAAGACTACGGTCACTAGTGCACTATTGTGGAAAAGATGCTCAATAGGAAATGCATAACCTCGAACACATTAGACCCTTGCACTAGCACCTCCACGGTTGCAAAAAGACCTCGATTATGAGTGTTTGTAGTGAGATAGTAACGATGCTTCGGGATTGCGGTGTTTCTGTTGCCTTCGGCATGCCTGGTATTCACAACCTACCCATCTACTCTTCTCTGTATGAATTGGGTATTGATACAGTCTCGGTAAGACATGAGCAGAGCGCGTCTTTCATGGCGGATGGCTATGCTCGAGCTTCAGGAAAGCCAGCTGTGTGTACCGTCATCGATGGTCCCGGATTTCTCAATGCTGCAACGGGAATCGCTCAAGCAAAAGGTGACTCTGTCCCCATGATTGTGCTCACTCCTGTGGGGGGCCAGGAGGCCACGGGCAAACTTCATGAATTGTGCGGACAGGGAACCATTTCCCAACAAATCTGCAAGGATCACCTGTGTGTTAGCAGCAATACACAATCCAGTGAAATAGCAACATTTCTAGACAAGAACTTCCACAATACGCGACCTGGACCCCTGCATATCGAGATTCCACTTGCACTAATGGAGTCGGAGCTATCTCAATCCAACAGGAGCGGGTCAACAAGAAGAAACATCGTTGAAACCAAGGGCGGTTTATATCGAGCCTCTCAATTACTTGCAAAAGCCGACCGACCCATCGTCATAGCTGGGGGCGGTGCAATCGATGCAAAGCAGGAAGTCCAAGAATTCGCGGAAGCACTTGATGCTCCTGTTGTTAACACGTTGAATGCAAAGGGAATTCTTCCACGTGATCATGAGCTACGCATTGGCTATAGTCCATCGTTGCCGGAGATTCGTAACGCCATAGATGAGTCTGATGTTGTAGTCGCCATTGGGACGGAGCTAAGTGAGACTGACTTTGACTTTCTCTTTCTTGAAAAGCCTCTTGGATTTCAGCGACTGATTCGCATTGACATAGAACAAGCGCAAGTGACCGCCAATGCAAGTCCCGATTGCCCGATCATCGGCGATTGCAAGGTTGTCCTGCCCTCAATTCAGCCGCCTGCGAATTCCAGACACGGCGCAAAACGCACCGCAGGTATCCGTGCACAAGCCGCCAACTCCCCATTGAACAATCGTGAAATGCGTGACTTTCTCGACACCATAGAAAGAGAGACAGACGTCTTGGTGGGCGATTCAACGCAGCCAACGTACTTTGCCACGTGGCTTTATGAGCCGGGCGACGTGCGCGAGTACTTTTCCAGCACAACCGGATTCGGAACTCTTGGCTACGCCATTCCAGCGGCAATTGGTGCAAAAGTCGCTTGCCCCAGCAAGCGGGTTACCTGTCTAATCGGAGACGGCGGCTCGCATTTCACCCTACCGGAGATTCAAACCGCTGCGCAGCTCAGCATCGGTTTGCCATTCGTGATCTGGAACAACACAGGCTACGCTGAAATCGACAAGGCAATGCAGCTCCAATCTGTCGACAGGTGGTACCACTCTCCTATCCCGCCGAACTATCGTTTACTTGCTGAAGCCTACGATGTCGACTATGTCCAACCCGACAATGTTCCCCATCTCGCCCAGACGATTGAAAGTGCCCACAGGAAAACTACCCCGACAATAGTAGATGTAGTGGAGCAACGATTTGCAAATTCGGCCTCAACCCTCAATTGGTTTCGACCGTTAGATTCCATGCTGAGGTCAGTCGACTAGTCTGTTTCCCTTAAGGAATTCCAGATCGTAGTCGGTCCCTTGAACACATAACTGCTCCTGAGCTAGCCACTCGCTAACAAATCAACTCATAAAGAGCCAACCTCATTGAAGTAGACTAGCTACCACTGCAGAAATCCGAACTATCTCCTTCGAACGTTGCCTTGAAACCAAACATCCTTTACATCTTCACAGATCAACTACGCGGCGATTCAATTGGGTCGGAACCCAACTCCCAGGTGATAACACCCAACCTAGATCGGTTGGCGGCAGAAGGTATTTCTTTTCAGCGTTGTATGGGCAATGCACCGCTCTGTGTTCCAGCGCGAACAGCTCTCATGACGGGTCAACTAATCAGAGAAAACGGAATCTGGAGCAATAGAAGCGGCGCTGATCCCACTGGACCGAGCCATGTTCGAAACATCCGCGATGCTGGCTACCACACGGCAGTGATTGGAAAAACGCACTTGTGGCGAGAGAGTGCCGCAGGAAAGCCAGGACAGCATGTGAGCGAAATGGAGAACAACCTCAAGGAATGGGGATTCGAATACGCACACGAACTGAACGATCCCATCGAAACGGCTTGGATGGGTTGCCACTACACGGACTATCTTGAGGCTAACGGGTGGCTTGATGCTCACCGTCGCTACATACGCGCCTGGGTTGCCGAAATGCAATCTGGAAACATCACACCGTGGGGACAAGAGCCAGCTCCCGTGCCAGAAGGTGAGGACATTGACTCCTACATTGGACGAACAGCTTGCGATTGGCTTCGTGAATACCAGAGTTCGAAACCTTTCTACCTTCAAGTGCAATTCACCGGTCCACATGACCCGTTCGACGGACCCCAACCCTATCGTCAACGCTATGATCCCGTCGAACTGGATCCTGGACTGTGGAAACCCCATGAACCACCAACAGAAGCAATTGCCCACCTATGGCAACGCAGCCCGTCCGTCCACAAGGCAACTCGATATCAACGGCAACGCTGGCGTGCGTGGTACTACGCGAACATCACGCTGATTGATGATTGGATAGGGAGAATTCTCAAGCAATTGGAACAACGGAATCAACTCGAAAACACCTGGATTGTGTTCAATTCCGATCACGGGGAAATGCTCGGCGACCACGGTCTTTCGAGCAAGGCCGTGTTCTATGAGCAAGCTGTACGTGTTCCGTGCATAGTCCGACCGCCTCAGGCTCTTCCAAAGGGATTGGTTTCCGATGCGTTGGTAGAACATATCGATCTCCCTGTCACCATGATCGAGATGGCCAATGCGAAAACTCTCAATGGTTCGCTTGGCCAATCACTCTTGCCCTATTTGGAAAATGCGAGTGGGGATAGGCGTCTAGATATGGGAAAAAAAGCCGTCATGGCTGAGCTGTTTGGGCAATCCACCGCAATTACGGATGAATTCAAACTCACCGTACGCATAGAGGACCATCGAGTTTCACAACTCTTCGATCTCAAAGAGGACCCAAATGAATTGGTAAACCAACGCGACAACCCAAAGTACGAGGCTGCGATCAAATCTCTAATAGAAAAGTACGTTTTGCCCCTTGATGAACGTGTTGATAGCGTGGGTTTGGACGACTACCGTGAATATGTGCGAACCACGGGACGAGTCAATTGACAATAAAGGGATCGACATAGCGGTGATCTACATAATCCTCTAGGTTCGACTATGGCACTGCTGTGTTTCGTTGTGCTGGCGCTACTCATCTTTGGCTTCCGAGTCGCCATGCAGGTCAAGAGAACGGGAGACCATGGGCTACGTATTGCTTCCCAGCTCAACTCTCCGATTCAAAAACTGGCAACTCTCATACAAGTGTTGGTTGTTGTTGCCGTGCTTGCAATTGTGCTGCTTGAGAGTCTTGGAATACTGCGACCAAACTTGGAACTTGGAATGTTGGGCTCCGCAGTAGGGTTAGCACTTTGCGCGTTGGGAACAACAGTAACGATGGTATCGCAATTTCAGATGGGGAGCTCTTGGCGCATCGGCGTCGATGCAACTGAAGAAACGGAGCTGGTCACCCATGGGATGTTCTCGTTCAGCAGAAACCCGATTTATCTTGGCATGTTGGTGATTGGGTTGGGTTTCCTGTTTCTTGTGCCCCACGTCTTCATGCTCACAAGCTACGTATTTGCTTATATCGGCATCGACTTGCAAGTGAGAAAGCTTGAAGAACCACACTTGCAACGTGTTTTTGGTGAGGCGTACCAGAACTACACGTCCGCTGTTGGGAGGTATGTTCCCAGGTTGCGCTCCAACTGAATTTGGCAATTCAGGTGGGGCCTCACAAGAGTGAGCGATTTTGGATTGATTGTGCTCAGGCAAGTCACAGATAGAAGAATCTCAAGCAAATTACAAACCTTCGGTCCCGCCGTGCAAACCCATAAAGACTACGAAGCTCTTGTAACGATTAGAGCGATTCCCAACTCTTTACTATAGGACCCTCATGGCTCCGCGGAGCATTCCATGAAACCCCGGATAGCGAGCGTGCTCCACGCGGCTCTCGCCGAATTTTCAATAACACGAAGGCTTGTGCGATTTCGGATTCTCGTCGCGGTCGCAGCAATCTGCTTGGTAATCGCCTACATTGCGTCTTGCATTGTTCTTGTCTATGCAGCTCCCACAGACCTTCATTTTGTCTCTTTAACCCCCCACCACCTCTTTAGCAACATCGACCCATTGTTGTTCTTGGCATTGCAAGGAGGTCTGCTACTTATCGTGTTTGATGCTTCTCACCGACACGTTAGAGACCGCATTGACGAAGTATTGGATGCAAGACCACTATCAAACTTCGAATCTCTCTGCGGCCGAGTGATCGGAGTCGTAGTATTGATTTGGCTAAGCATCTCATTGTTGGTATTGGGATTGCAGGGTTTTGGTGTGATTGCACAAGTCTTCGACTTCGGCTTTGCTGAACCAATACAAGCTCATTCGCTGGTAAATCTGTTGCTTCTCGACATTCCTGTGACACTGCTGTTCTGGACTGCCGTAGTAGTTTTCTTGAGCAGCTTTCTACGAGCGCGGCTGCTTGTACTTGCGTGCAGCTCAATTGCAATGGTCGTGTTCTACTTCGTCGCGTCGCGGACTCCTTTCTCTCTGTTGTCGCTGGTTTCTCCCTCTGCCAACGCTTCTCTGTTCATTTCCGATGTAGTTCCTGAACTGGCGTCTTGGCAGAGCGTTGCCACACGTGTCTCTGGAGTACTAATTTCATTTGTGTTGATCTCGACCGCATCGGCATTGGTGAAACGTCGCGACTCTGCCTCGTTCCGCAGCACTCTCATGAGTTCGGTAGTGCTAGCTTTACTCGGCGCTTGCAGCTATGTGTTGACAGTTGCAGGAGTGACTTCGCAGCAGAAAACAGTAGCCGGTTGGAGAGACAGCCATGATGCGATTGAGTGGGAGCGGAATTTCGATGTTCAAGACATGGCAGGCAAGATTGCCATCGACCCAGGCAGAGCCCTCGAAATAGAGCTGCAATTGTCGGTTATTGTGAAAGACCTCCCTGCGGACGAACTAACGTTTACGTTCAATCCCGGAATGGAGATTCACGCGATAGAACTAGACACGAGAGAAACCAATTACACATTTTCAAATGGACTACTCCGAGTAAGACCTGAAGAGCGACTGAGTGTGGACTCTCAGCATGTCCTGAGAATTCATGCTGCTGGTGTGCCCAACCCCAAGTTCGCGTACTTCAACAGTGCGGTTGACTATCAAACTGACGTGCGGTTCGACGCTCACTTGGTGAAGCTCTTCGGAACTGATGGCTCGATCTACGACAACGACTACGTGGCATTGATGCCGGGGTCCTTTTGGTACCCCGTTCCGGGACCGGTCAGAAGCAAGGACGTTGCCGGCCATAGTGGTACCGACTATTTCAATGTGGACTTGCTGGTGGATCTAGCAAACCCAAACTGGAATCTTGTCGCATCAGCGACGACATCAAAGGTGGGAGACCGACTATTCAAGTTGGACACAACATCTCCTATCGCCCAGTTGGGGCTATTGACATCAGCTTTCCGAAAAGCTGCGATCGATGTTGACGGCGTTGAATTTGCATTGTTCGTTCACGAGTCTCACCGGAGAGCCCTCGAGGTTTCCTATGATTTGGAACGATCTATACGCTCCGAAATTAAGTCGCTACTCGATCCACTCGCAGACAACGGGCTCACGCTTCCACAAGATTTTCTCTACTTTGTCGAAGTACCAAGTCGACTTCGCACGGTCGGGGGCGGATGGCGTATGGATACCGCCGATGTATTGCCCGGTGTGGTGCTACTAAAGGAACATGCATTGCCAACCTCTCCATTCCACAGCATTTTGGAAGAGCCGTTGACTTGGGGTCTGCCTGAAAATGAGGTGGCGGGTTCCCAAGTTCGCAACTTATTCCTCCTGCTCCAATATTCGATTGGCACGGACAACCCTTGGTCGGGCTTCCCTCACCGGTTTTTCAATCAACTAACATCAGCTAGAGGCGAACACGCCGCGACCTTGGATCAAGTCGTCAATACCATCCTATCCCAGCTTACACTGACGTGGGACTTCTTTTCGATCCACTCTACTCTCTACGTTGCACACATGGCTTCGTTCAATCCTGTCTCGAGCTACATCGTTTCGGACCTTTCTAGTTACTCGTCCGGACCCATGCATCAACTACAACGACTAGGAGACTTGGAAGAAAAATATGGACAGCGTCCGCTGGTGTGGGAGCAAGTAGAGCGTCGAAGTCTGGCTTCAATTCCGTCTAAAAGCGGCAATCAAGCAGACGTTGAGCATCTGCTCTTTATGAGCGCAAGAATAGCCGATGGTCTATTGGCTCTTAATGGCAGGTCCAAAGTATTGAGCTGGCTTGCAGATCTGCGAAACACCTTTGCAGGTCACTCCTACACCTACGCAGATTTGCTTGCGCACGCAAAGTCGCATGAAGTGGTTGTCGATCCCTTTCTAACGGAGTGGCTGACCTCAAAGGATGTCCCAGGGTACGTTGTTTCGAAAGCTACGATCAATCGGATATCCGACCACGAGCAAGGCAATGATCGTTACCAGACGTGCTTTTACATCAGAAACGTTCAGCCCGTGTCCGGATATGTTGCCGTACTTTATTCCGCGACCAGGCCTTTTCATAACAGCGACGGAGCTGTCATTGGTGCAAATTCCTCCTGTAGATTCTGCTTCGTCTCGTCCGTCCCTCCCACGTATGCACACGTTAGAACCGGTCTTTCGCTCAATCGTGGCATTGAGCTAATACAGGACGGAGCAAATATGGACGTCGGTGAAGTTGATACTTCGCCACATCCTGTCGTCACAGAGAGCGACTGGGTTCCGGTTGCGGAGGGCATAGTAGTGGACGACCTTGACCCAGGTTTCAGCGTGGCTCAGGTGAATCCCCGATACAAGCGTTCCATGTTGAGACTCGGTGGTCTTAGCATGTTCGAGAACCGACTTGAGGTTGAGCTGGACTACGGTCTGCCAACTTGGTCGTGGCACAGCGAAGATCGCATGAGCAACACTTGGCAGCGGAGAGAGTCTTCGACAGCATACGGCAGATTTCGCAAGACCTATGCAGCAGCCTGGGTGCGAAGGAATGTAGCTGAAGCCACATTCTCGGCTGATTTGCCTTCAACTGGCCATTGGCAGCTTGAATACCACATACCGGACTACTACTTCGGCTCCAATGAGTCGATTTACAGCATGGTTCTTACCGATACCCTGCGATCCATTGAGTTTGAAGTGCCAACGGGAGATTTGAGCACCGGGTGGAACCCAATCGATGTCTTTCAATTAGAGCAAGGCACGGTCGATTTGCAGCTTGTTGACGTCTCAAAGTCCAGTTCAGCTTATGCAGATGCCATTCGTTGGACTCAAGTGGACGCAGAGACCCGTTCCGCAAAAAACTAGCTTGGTTCGATCATTGCGTGAACGTTCAGTGAGAAAACGTGCTCATGCAGCTAAGGCTCTCTTACAACATGCTGTGCGGCTTTGAGTGTTCACTAGGCTATTTCAGCTCGGTTGTTAACCCGATAGCACAAGATTTGCTCACGATGCAGATGCCTGCGAGATTCCGGCTATGGCTCGATCCAGAGCGCTTTCAAAGTCTGACCCATTCATGTCGCGACGTAATTCCTCCGTCAACGCACGCGAGAAGCTGGCAATCATGTTCCGGTTCTCACGAAGTCGTTGAATCGACTCCTCTTGGCTGTAGCCTCCAGAAAGTGCCGCAACTCTCAATACACGCGGATGCCGGGTGAACTCCTCGTAGAAGTTGGGTTCCTCAGGCAATGTAAGCTTGAACACCACATGCTGCTGGTCATCAAGCCCGCTCAATTGTCTTTGAAGATTGATCTTGAGTGCCCGTTCGCACTCAACCTTGTCCGGGGCACCAATGTCGATTTCCGGCTCTACGATGGGAACTAATCCATGTGCGAGAATGGACTTGGCAAATTCGAACTGCTGATCGACGATGTCCTCAATCGGTGACGGATTGCAGCGCTTTATCACTGAGCGCATCTTGGTCCCGAAAACATCAAGCTCTTTTGCCTCCTCAAGTCTCTCCCCCATGTTGGGAATGGGCTTCATCATCTGAACGCCTGAGGACTCCTCTGCAAGTCCTACATCAATCTTCAAGAAAGGAAGAATCGACTTTCGCTGCCAGAGGTACTGACTCGCCTTCAGTCCGTCAACGGAATCACGCATCGTTTTCTCAAAGAGAATTGCTCCCAGTACACGCGGTCGCGCAAACGATTCGTTCGTCATGATTCGCACACGCATAGCGTGTACGAGTTCAAACATCAGATCTTCATCGTCAATATATTCGTTTTGGGGCACACCATACCGCTCGAGAGTCTTCGGCGTGCTTCCGCCACTTTGATCCAGCGCTGCGATGAATCCTGCCCCTGCCCGCATGAGCATGCGTTGTTCCGGCATCTGCTCTCCCGTGTCCTGTCTGATCACCTAGCTAAATGGTAATCGTTCGCCAAGAAACCGAATTATGTATACCCAAATTCAGGACGAGCTACAACTCAATCAGACATCGAATGATCGGCGTCCTTAGTGTGTTCTGCACTGTTTCCATCTGCCTTAACAACCGCACTGGCAGCCTCGGCAGCAATCTCGAACGAACGCAACCGTTTTTTGTGCTCGTAGATGGATGCAACCAAAATCAACTCGTCCGCGCCTGTTGAGTCAACAAAATTCTGCATTGAATCTCTCACTTCACTCACTGTGCCAACTGCAGACGCCACTCTCGTTGACCGAACCACATGCAATTGGCCAGGGTCTAGTTTCGACTCCAAATCTGCATCAGGCGGTGGAAGTCTGCCTGGTGTTCCAGCTCTCAGCTTCAGCAATGACTGCAAGCCCGAAGTACGCAGATACGCTGCTTCCTCCCGAGTGTCCGCTGCGCACACATTGAAGCCCAGTTGGAGATACGGAGCTTTCAGTTGTGCGGAAGGTGCGAACCGCTTTTGATATTCCACTATGGCCTCATGCAACATTTGCGGCGCAAAATGCGATGCAAAGGAGTATGGCAAACCGATCATTGCTGCCAATTGCGCTCCATAAAGACTCGAACCCAGGATCCAAATGGGAACTCGAGTGCCCTGTCCCGGGAATGCACGTACCTTCTGGCCTGTCTTTGCCGGTGCCAAGTAGTGCTGCAATTCCATTACGTCCCGAGGAAACTGGTCGATGTCACTCTGCAAGTTTCTTCGCATTGCATAGGCCGTGTATTGGTCAGTGCCAGGGGCTCTTCCTATCCCTAAGTCGATGCGTCCTGGGTATAGCGTCGCCAACGTTCCAAACTGCTCGGCGATTATCAATGGAGCATGATTGGGCAACATCACGCCCCCTGAACCGACGCGAATGGACTTCGTTTGTTGGGCTACATGTCCGATGAGCACTGCAGTTGCAGAACTTGCGATCCCAGGCATGTTGTGGTGTTCAGCGAGCCAATACCGTCGATAGCCCCAAGATTCCGCATGTTGCGCAAGATCAACCGCATTGCGTAGCGCAATAGACTCGTCGGTGCCCTCAACAACAGGCGCGAGATCCAGTACCGAGTATGCGATTGGACTCGCCATCCCTAGTTGTTACTCAACTGAAACATCGGTTTGTATACTTCCCAGACCTTTGGGCTAGTTCTCGAGACAATGAGCGACTTCGTAATCTACTTCAATCCAAAGTGCAGCAAGTGTCGTATCGCTCTCCAAGCATTGAACGACAATGGTGCAGAACCACAGGTAATCCAATATCTCGACACGCCACCAGATCGAACCACTATGGGAGAGATTATGGATATGTTGACGGTACCCGTTTCAGACATGGTTCGCAAGGATCAAAACTTCGCGAATTTGGGGCTGAATGAAGATGATTACAGCGACAGGGAGTCCGTTACGGATTTGCTGGAAAAGCATCCCGAACTCATGCAACGTCCAATAGTGGTCCAAAATGGTCGAGCGATCATCGCTAGGACACCGGAAAGCATCGACGAGATTCTCGAATCTTAGAAACTGCTATGCCGCTAGCGGCCCTCGTAGCAATTGACCTGCTTGTGCGCCCGTGTGTTCGTTTTCTTCCAGGAACACTTCGCCATTGACAATGGTGGCTTTGATGCCATGAGCGGTTTGCTTTAGCCGTTTGGCTCCAGACGGAAGGTCGTGAACCACTGTTGGCATATCCGGACCGATCGTCTCTGGATCGAAAATGGCAATATCAGCCGCATTCCCCGGCTTTAGCAATCCTCGGTCATGCAGTCCCCAGCGTCGAGCGGTTTCTGACGTGACCATAGCAACCGCCTCCTCCAAAGTCAGTGCTTGCTTCGCTCGAACCCAGTGGCTGAATATGTGCGTCTGCAGGGAACTATCCATGATTTGCGATACATGCGCTCCGGAGTCTGAGAACGTGACCACAGATCTTGGGTGTCGCATCATTTCAATGATGTCTTCTTCAATCTCGTTCGCAATCGGATGTCTGAACAGGCATTTGAAGTCGCTCTCCAGCGCCATGTCAATCATCAATTCAACCGGAGACACACCTCGTTCTGCAGCGGCCTCATCCATGCGCTTGGTGCCACCTGATGGTTCATCCATGATGAAGACCCAATGCCAATCTGGCGGTCGAACGATTACAGAGCGAGATTTGTGCCGTTCGCTCTCGTGACTTGCGATTTCTACAAGTCTTCTCTTGATTTCCGGGTCGCGAAGCTTCGCCTTCTGCTCTTCCTTTGACAGACGCCGAATATCACGCCAGACTTCCCAGCTGTCGAACGGCGTATTGGATTCAAACGTATAGATGACATTGAGAGCCCTGGAATGAACCTGTGCAAACATGGTTCCTCCGTCTCGGCCAACTTCATCCAAGAGGTCAAAGAAACTTCGCCACCGATCAGGCACGTGGCGAGAGCTGAACATTCCCCAAGTAACTGGGCATCCAAGTTCAACAGCTAGTTCTTTCAAGCGGAACTGATAGTCGCGCAGATGGTCTGGATCGCGACCTGTGTCTTCGGCAGCGATCTCAAACATCCCTGCTCCTGTTTTTCGCATCTCCCTGATCAAGAAACGCACTTCGTCCCAGTGAGCAATTCGGCTTGAAACTGGTTTGTGATCGGAAGTTTGATGATTCCGACTTCGAGAGGTCGACAAGCCCAACGCCCCTGCCCAGACGGCTTCCTGGACCAAGTCTCCCATTCTCGTTAACTCGTCCTCGGTGGGTGCGTCCGTGAATGCCCTAGCTCCCATGACATAGGTGCGTAAAGCAGAATGTCCAATGTAGCCGGCGTAGTTGATCCCCTTGGGGACCGCATCCACCGAATTCATGTATTCCGGATACGTCTCCCAATTCCACTTGATTCCTTCCAACATGGCGCTGCGAGAAATGTCTTCTGCACGCTCTAGGTTTCGAAAGACCAGATCGGCGTCGGACTCCTTGCACGGTGCCAAGGTAAAGCCACAGTTGCCCATCACGACGCTGGTGACTCCGTGATAGCACGAACATGAACCGAGTCTGTCCCAGAAGACTTGTGCGTCCATGTGGGTGTGTCCGTCGACAAAACCAGGTGACACCACGAGACCCTCTGCGTCGATAGTTCGTTTCGCGCGACCGTTCACATCGCCTATATCTGAAATCGTGCCATCGCTTACGGCGACATTCGCCCGAATTCCTGGCATTCCCGAACCGTTCACGACAATCCCATCTCGAATCAGTAAGTCATGCGGCATTTGTCTGTTCCAAGTCCTGACACCATTAGGGTAGCACCTTACGCTAGCACTGTGTCGGACGCATCTCTCTAGTCGGAGGCTGGAGTCAAGCGAGTAGACTAATTGGCACAAGACTCAGCAGAGGCGAGCCAATGGAATACAACAACATCGAATACGAAACAGACGATCGACTGGCGTTTGTAACGTTGAATAGACCCGAAAAACTGAACCCTCTGAGCCATGCTCTCCGAGGTGAGGTCTATGACGCAATGAAGACAGCTGAAGTGGACCGCAATGTGGGTGTGATCATTCTTCGAGCTAACGGACGGGCTTTTTCTGCGGGATATGATCTTGCGCCCAACGTCAGCGAACAAAGCGATTACGTCAGTGACCGATCAGGAATGCCCGACACCGGATCCACGCATCCCCAACACTACGATTGGTCGAGACATGCACTTATGGGACACTGGCTGATATGGGAACTTGCCAAACCCGTCATTGCTCAAATCCAAGGTTGGTGCCTTGCAGGAGGCACCGAGTTGGCCTCCATGTGCGACATGCGCATAGTGGCTGAAGACGCTCGAGTTGGCTACCCGCCGGTTCGTGCGATGGGAACCATGGACATGATGTGGGCCCCTTGGTTTCTGCCGCCAGTGAAGGCACGAGAGTTTGCGTATACGGGAGATTGGTTCACTGGTACCGAAATGGCTCAATTCGGTTGGGCCAACTACGCCATTCCCAAGGAAGACTTGGCAGAGTTCACGGAAAAGTTCGCTCGTCGTCTTGGAAACATCGACAACGATCAGCTGAACTACAACAAGCGGGCTGTCAACCGTCAGTACGAGATTATGGGAATACGAACTGGCCTCATGTCGGGAACCGACGTGGAAGCCATGTCCAAACATCGTCCAGCCGCCGGAGAGTTTGGCAAGCGAGTGCGAGAAGAAGGGCTAAAGGCGGCTTTGGAATGGCGAGATGGACCCTTTGGCGACTTTCGCGCAGAGTATGCCGACAAGTATCGAAACCGCGATTTGGCAGGCTCAAGCGGGACTTCAAAGCCAGGAGACAGCGACTACAGCAGATAGACAGGGGGCGTGACACATGCCGTGCAATCGCCCAGACCTATAACGGATTTCTCGCAATGTCAGCATAGGAGAAGGAATCGTGAAAATTGGATTGTTTGGAATCAACTCCGGAATTTGTTCCGAACCTGATGTGGCTCGCCGAGTCGCACAATATGCCGAGGAAGCTGGGCTGGAGTCTCTCTGGACAGGCGAGCATGTTGTGCTGCCCGAACCTCAGGTACCTCCTTCGCCAGCTGCACCCGATTGGCCAATGGTTCACCCATCCACCAATCTGGCCTACCTGGCCGCAGTAACAGAGCGCATTAAGCTCGGTACGGGCATCACTCTGATTGCTCAGCGAAATCCGCTGGTATTGGCGAAAGAAATGGCGAGCCTAGACTTCCTCTCCAAGGGGCGTCTCATACTTGGTATTGGCGCTGGCTACCTGCACCAGGAATTCAGCGCGCTTGGAGTGCCGTTCAAGGAGCGAGGGGCGCGTACAGACGAAGCTATCGAAGTCATGCGTTCCCTGTGGAACGATCCACAGCCTTCATTCAAAGGCAAATTCTGGCAATTCGACAATACCCAGGCGATGCCTAGGCCAGCACAAGCGGGAGGTCCGCCAATTGTTGTTGGGGGTAACAGTGAAGCCGCCCTACAAAGGGCCGCGCGCTGTGCTCAAGGTTGGTACGGATTCGCCATGAATGTTGAACAGACGAAGAACGTGGTAGGTACGCTCCACTCTATTGAGGGAGGAAGTCAGTTGGAGATCAGTATTACGCCATCTCTACGAATCAATCGAAGCGTAATTGAGGAATTTGCAGCCGCTGGAGTTCACCGACTCATCTCGCTCATGCCAAATGAGGAGGCGCGAATCCTTCAGTTAGTCGACGATCTTGCAGACGTGGTGCAATAAGGGAGAAGAACCTATCGAGTGATACCTTTGCAAAAATCCGCCACGCTTCGTGCTGTTTGTCGTGAGACATTGGGGCTGGCAATTGGGAAGAGCTCCGTACCGTGTATAGTCCCCTTTACCTCTCTGCAGTATGCAGGAACACCGGCTCGCAGAAGCATTCGATAGAACTCGATTCCCTCGTCCCTTAGTGGGTCGAATTCGTTGACGCTGATCATAGTCGGCGGAAAATCCTTGACATCGTCCTCGGAAGCGAAGATGGGCCACGCAAGCGGGTTCTTGTTTCTGAGCTCATCTATTCCATAGGCCATGGCACCACGATTGTTGCCAAGTTCAAGAAGAAAACCGTTGTTTTCGGTTGACGAAGGAAACCGATCTTGCGGCCACTCGCCCGCAATGTATGGGCACAAAGCGTACAAACCGTGAATCAGCTGAATGCTTCCTTCTTGCGCCATCTTCAATCCAGTTGCCAGAGTGAGATTGCCACCGCCGCTCTCTCCCGCAACAATCACATTGCCGGCATCAATACCCAAAGCATCGGCCGACTCGACAAGCCACTTGACGCCCGAAACACAGTCGTTCAAACCTGCAGGAAAAGGAGCGACTTCATTCGCTGACGACGGAGTTAGGCAGTTTCGGAAGTCCACCATGGCCACTGCGACTCCGCTGTTGGCGATCATGCGTCCCCATACTTTGTAGTTGCCCATGAAGCAACTAGCGGACATCATTCCGCCACCGTGAATATGGTAGACACATGGCACAAGTTGGTGTTCTTTAGGTTTGAAGAATTGAACCTTGACTCGATTGCCATCGGGCTGGGATCTAAACTCAAGAGTGGACACATCGAGACCAGCTGAGGGCTCGAGCTCGTCGGTGTCGATTGCGTCAGTGCCTTTTTCCTGCTGTTCTCTCAACGCGATGGCATTGGACGTGTTGACTTCCTCCAGCATTTGTTCCCGGCTCTCGACATCTCCAGGATTCACGGGATCGGGCATAGAGCCAAATGCTCTTCGGATTCCAGGATCGATTCGTAAGTCGTTCTGTATTCTTGACATTGTCAGTTTCCTTAGGGCTTGTCCCTAGCTTGTTTGATTGTCAATTTGGGCGAGTAGCTCGGCAGTTTATCAATCCAATTTGGAACCTGTACGAGATTGCAATAGAACTACAACGAGATCGAAGTAACGGCTACAAACATCAGAGTACAAGGTGAAGACTAGCGCGCGGAACCGATGCGACCCATTGGTAACACAGTACCTACCAATATTCTTGGAGCTCTCGGCGTAGACAGACGGCGATACAACGAAAGCAAATTGGAGCGCGCAATTCTGACGCGGATGGATTGCTACTCGATGCGTGTATTTAAGGAGCTACACAAAAAGGCCACGAGCAAATGTCGATGGGGATGGCGCAACGATGTCCTAGGGTACGGGCAGAGAGTCTTGCGAATTGCAGATACTGCTAAAAATTCGTGCAAAAGGCAACGAGTAAGGTTCTTAGTGACTCATTGAACCTTCAGTAGCGATGTCTGCATCCAAATGAGGCTTGTATTTTCTGAATGTAATGTAGCCTACACAAAAGCCAACTAAAGGACTTAGCCAACCGATGATGGGGTTTGCGATGGAAACCACGTATGCTTTATGGATAACCATAGTTGCCGTAAGCTCAGAGGCATCGCTACCTGGCCACGCGTGCCACGAATACAACGCCAACTTTAGAGAGGCGGACATCAACCACCAAGCTAGGACACCAGAAAGGAGAATCATCCCAATTTGGCGAACGGTCATTTGCCCGAGACCTTCAAGGTTATCAACATTTGGATGTATGACCTTCTTGAATCTACAAAACGCGGTGTAGCCAACCCACAACCCAGCAAACACGCCAACAACATTGCCTAGGGATGTCACAGCATGCTGGGAGATTTCACCCAACCAGAAAGCCGTGCCGGCTTCAACATCAGTGCCTAGAAACCAATGGAGAACCAGACCTACGGACACCAAAAGTATTTGCGACAGCAGCCACCCTACAACAAGTCCCGCCAATAGAATCATCAAGAGTTGGCGGAAGCTCATCCTCCCTAATTCTTGTAGTTCCTCTGCAAAGGACATGCGATGTGCTCTAGCCCTAAGTCAACGTAGCTATCTTACCAATACGCTTCTTTGAGAAATGCTCACAGCGAACGCACACACAAGCGACATTCAGGTGTCCGAGATGCTATGTCTTGGTGGATTTGTCAATAGCGGCATTCGCCTCTAGTCTTGCCTTTTAGCTGCTGTATACGACGTAGGTAACCCAAAGGCCGGCAGCCACGGCAAGAACTTGAAGCAGGACTCCACCTAGCGCCACAAGACTCTCCAGCCCCCTTTAAAAGAGATGAACCAAGACATACACAATCACAGTGGTCATGAACAACCAGGTTGCCAAACCCGCCAACAGAATCATCGCGACGTGAGAGATCTTCATCCTGCCGAGAGCTTGTAGCAAGTCCGCAACTGTCACTAGGAAATCCAATTGAATCAATTACTAAAGCAAGTATGCCAATAGGTAGACAATTCCTCGAAACGGTGTTGCCGCAGCTCAAGTCTACAGCGAAGTTGAGCTTTGTATTCAGTCCAATGACTTCGACCACAGCTCGCCCTGGAGCGCACAGCCCTTGCAGTAGTTAATCCGCAATGAGTGCTAAGCATCGAGTAAGGTGTAGGCTGCAACCATACAAGGATCGCTCCAAGTTGTTTATCATGCTTGAAGAAATCTGGAACTCCAGGTGGGAAATCCATGACAGATTCATGTGGATCAGCAAGCAAACTTGCAAGCAAAACCGTTAGGTTCACGCAATACAGTAGTTGGATTGTGGTAGTCCTTGGCGTACTGGTCGTGTCAATGAGTTCCTCCGTATTGACGGATGATGCACAAACCGACCGCCCTCCGATCTCAATGGAAGCAAGAGCCCCTTTAGCCATGTGTGAAGATCCCGACGTATCTGTCGGTGCGGTTGAACTCGTTGAACGGGCGTCGGACGAAGGCATCAAGCTAGTAGACGTGTATATCAGGGTCGAGGGTCTAGCTGAAGAAGCAGGCAAACATGCGGTGCACATTCATGAAACAGGGTCGTGTTCGCCGTGCTCAGCTGCCGGAGGTCACTTTGATCCGGGTCCTCATGGACACTCCCATCCTGACGGCAACCATCCGTTTCATGCTGGCGACCTAGTGAACATTAAAGTTGACGACTCAGGCAATGGAGAACTTGTGACGACTACTTCCCGCATTACGCTTTCGCCAGGGCCATTGTCGATTTTCGATGACGATGGAGCTTCCCTGATTATCCATGTGGATCCAGATTCGTACTGTCCAGGTGGCGAAGAAGCTGGTTGTGCAGGAGGCGCGCGGCTTGCATGTGGTATTTTTGTGGTCAAAGACGGTTCCTAGCGTACTGTTGATTGATCAGGTTCAGTTGGCAATGAAATCTAAAAATCTGGCTTCAACCGATGTCTATTGAATACGAGCGTTTGTCTCCCGCGCTGGGTGCGCATGTTGCTGGTCTCGACCTCAGCGAGTCAAGCGAGGATCTCGTGTCAGTTCTTCGCAAGCTGCTGCACCAAGTAGGCGTCGTCGTTATCGCCGATCAGGACATGAGCGAGCAGGAACTCATGCAGTTCGGATTGAGATGGGGCAACCTGCTGACACACCCTGCCTCAGAAAAGCGTTCAAATCCCTACGTTCAAGTGCTGGCAAGCACCAGTTCTGTACGTGGCCGGGGCTTGGGCTCGTGGCACTCCGACATGAGCTGGCACCCTACTCCTCCGTGGATCAGCATGCTGCATGCCAAGAGAGTCCCAAATTTTGGTGGCGACACCGGATATGCCAATCAGCGTCTCGCGTTGGAGATGCTTGACTTGGCAAAACGCGACACTCGTCGCTCTCATCGACGCCAATTGCCTTCACGCGATGAAGTCGAGAGCTTTTGCGCAAATCACACAGGCAAAGGATTCGGTGAACACGTACCGGATTCGGTGCATCCTGTAATTCGAACACATGACTCCACAAAAAGCCAAGCGCTTTACATAAATCCGGAGTTCACGACGCATATAGTAGATTTGGACCGTGAGACGAGCCATAGAATCCTGTGGCCACTTTGGTTGCATTGCACCTCTGAGGAGTTTGTGTATCGCCATCGCTGGAAAGCGGGTGATTTAGTGATGTGGGACAACCGATTGGTGATGCACACCTCGATTCTCGACTACGATGAGCCGAGGACTATGCTCCGCGTGGTGGTAGAGGGCGACGTTCCATCCTAGATGAGCAGTGTTCGCAATTGCGGCATACCAGTTTTGTTGCCACTGCTAGTTCTGTTCGGCTGTACGAAGCATGAAGGTGGTGATCGAGCACGCGTCACCTTTGATCGCAATGTAGAGAGTTGTATCTGCCGCTATATGGACATTGAGGAAGACAACTATTCGGGATTGACATACGAACAGTTTGTCGAAGACTGCAACCAGACCGTACTCAATTCGAACCCCGTTCGATATCCAGATTCGTTTAATTCGATCCCAGATATCAGTGAATTGAGATGTCAAGAACTCGTGCAGCCCTGGCTTGATGAAGTAGAAGCGGCTCAAGCTCTACAAGAAAACAACCGAAATCTCTTTGAAGAAATTCTGGGCAAAGAGTCAACTCAGTAACTCAGGTTGAGCGTGCAGCATGGAATTTGCGTTTACACCCGAACAGAATCAACTGCGAGAGACTGTGGCGCAGTTCCTTGGATCGCGATGTCCCATTTCCACGACTCGAGAACTGCTTGATGCACCGATCGTCTACAACCTCGACGTGTGGAGGTCGTTGGGAACGGATCTTGGTCTGGGAGGCATCCATGCTCCTGTTGATGCTGGAGGCGCTGGACTCTCCTACGTGGATTCCTGCATAGTCTTGGAAGAGATGGGGAAAGCACTCTATAGCGGACCCTTTATTTCGTCAAACACACTTGCAGTAAATGCGCTGCTGTGCTGCGACGGCGAAAGTGCAGCAAATCTACTAGCCGATGTAGTCTCCTGTAACCGATTGGCTACAGTGGCTTTTCTTGAACGAACGGCACTGTGGAACGCGCAGTCGTTTCAATGCTCGGTTGACCGCAATGGATTAAATGGGGAGAAGTCATATGTGCTTCACGGCAATACGGCCGATCTACTTATTGTTGTCGCACGTACGAACACTCCCGACGGGGTGGGGTTCTACGCAGTCGAGGCAGAATCACTAGGAGTCGAGTGCAAACCTCTGGATTCAATTGATCTAACGCGAGCCCTATCTACGTTTCGATTCGACGGAGTCAAAGTCAAATTGCTTGGCGACGTAGATGAAGCGAAGTACCAGGAATTCCTCGATCTTGCCGTGATTGGTTTGGCAAACGAAATGATTGGCGGCGCGCAGCGAATGCTCGACTCCGCAGTGGAGTACTCGTCCACCCGCGTTCAATTCGGTAGGACCATTGGATCGCTCCAGGCGATTAAGCACAAATGCGCCGAGATGCTTCTAACCGTGGAACTAGCGAAGTCGGCCTGCTACAGGGCAGCAGAAGCAATAGGACGAAGGGAACGTAGTCGATCTCAGTTGGCAAGCGTTGCGAAGGCAATGGCAAGTGACGCCTATGTGGAAGCTGCGCTGAATTGCATTCAAATACATGGTGGCATTGGATTCACGTGGGAAAACGATACTCATCTTTGGTATCGGCGGGCAAAGAGTTCCGAAGTTTTCCTTGGCGATGCGTCATACCACCGAGAGAGATATCTACAAGAGCAAGGTGTGTGAAGCATGGACTGGACCGAGGATCAAGTTCGAGAAGAAGTCAGTGCATGGCTCACGGAGAATTGGAACGTCGATGCCAAGTTGATTGATTGGCGCAATCGACTTGTCGATTCTGGTTGGGGCATGCCCGCATGGCCCTCCCAGTGGTATGGCAAAGACCTGACACCCGGGCTAGTTCCAATCGTGCTTGAGGAATTTGATCGCATCGGTGCAGTAGGTGTTGCACGCACGGGAATCCGTCTGTTGGCAGCTGAGACCCTGTTAGCACACGGAACAGATGAGCAACGCGAGAGATTCCTTCGTCGCATTCTCACTGGAGAGGAAATTTGGTGCCAGCTCTTCAGCGAACCAGGAAGCGGCTCGGACTTGGCCGGAGTGACTACACGTGCTGAACGCAGAGGTGACTCTTGGATCATCAACGGGCAAAAGGTTTGGACCACAAGCGCTCAACACGCAGACTTTGGTCTCTTGCTGACTCGAACGAACTGGGACGTACCGAAGCACAAAGGAATGACCTACTTCGTTGTGGACATGCGGCAGGCTGGTGTTGAGGTTAGGCCGCTAAAGCAAATGAACGGCTATGCATCGTTCAATCAAGTGTTCTTTACGGATGCAACCATTCCGCTCGACATGCGGGTCGACGAAGAAGGCAATGGCTGGCGAGTTGCAATGACTACCCTCATGTACGAACGACGCGCTGCAAATGCCTTGGCTGGACGTCGAACGAATCAACGTGAAGGATCCATATACGAAGAGGAGGCACGGGAAAACGCGATTCTTACTGAACCGTATACCTGGTATCCGCAACGAGCTGGACGAGTTGACCTGGCAATTGATCGCGCACTGGAAACTGGTTCCATTGAAGATCCAGCAACTCGTCAAGAGCTCTCCAAGCTGTTGATGTTGGCGCAGTGTGCCGATTGGACAGCTTCTCGAGCACGCGCAGCACAAGAACAAGGTCAACCACAAGGTCCAGAAGGATCACTTGGGAAATTGGCCAACAGTCATGTGGCCAAGCAAGCGCTTAGAGTACACACCAAGGCTACCGGCATGGATGCAATGCTTGCGGGTGACGACAGTCCATTGAATGGATTGATCGCCGAAATTCTCCTCTCGGTACCAGCCATTTCGATCGCGGGCGGAACCGACGAAATTCAGAAGAACATCATCGCAGAACGTGTGCTGGGCATGGACAAGGAACCAAGACTTGACGCAGGACCGTTTCGGGATGTACGCAAGAATTAGTCAATGCAATCAAGTGAGGAATCCTCAAAGACTCGTCACGGAAGCGTTTTGAACTTAATCTCTTTTCCTTCACTATGTTGCACATGGTCTTTCCCCAAGACCTGCCGTTAGTCCAACGTAGTACACAACCAAATTCCGCTTGCCGATTGCCACAGGCTTGCTATTCGTAATCGGTTCGTTACGTAGACATACATTTCATCCGGTCTGAGGGAAGCAACTATTGGAAAGACTCAAGATCATCGACCTAATCAGTCGCGCACCCTGGCGGGAGGCAGTTACCTACCGGGATACCTGGCCCCACGAGTACGTGCTGAGCGGCAAAGACAACCAACACGAACTCTTTGAGCTTGTATGCGCGCGCCTCCGAGCAGGCGAAGGAGTGGACTGCAGGTTCTTCACCATGGACAACACATACCTCTTCCTAGGTGGGTACAAATACTGGCTTATGACTCACTGGGACGAAATTTGTCTTGAAGATGGTCAGGAGTACGTGCTGAATCGAGCGCCGCTCTATCGAGACCGACGCGACTTCGTCATTCAACCAGGCGACTCTGGATTACCTGAGAACTACCCTTCTCAACCCGCCGTGGCTGAAAATAGCGCTAGCTAGTACTCGGAGACGCGTAAGATGGCGTAGCCAGTTATGTGGAGTGTTGCCCCGTACGCTAACGAGAATGCTACACAGGAATCGGTACAAACCTACTAGTTGCTCTAGCTCTGGTGCGGGCGCCCCACCGTTTGCAGAAATCCGGCGTCCATAGCGCCAGGTGGAAGTAGCCGATTTTGATAAGCTTTGGAATTATCTACGAACTAGGATCACTAGTTGGGCATAGGAATGAGTCGACGCATCCGGGACATGGACGCTACCAAGGTTAATAGCATCGATATCGAAGAACTGACTAGACGCGACCAACTTGCTATGTTGCTAGTTTCGCGTGTTTTGCTCATGATTACTACCGTGGTAATGTCTGCTAACGCAATTCTTTCCGAATGGGCGCATTGGTCCGTTGTCGTTCTTTGCGCTTCTATTATGATTGCGTCGCTCGTATTTCTTCAAACAATTTCCAATTCTCTTCGCAATTTGTTGACAAATCGCAAGTCAATAGGCACTCGAAGCCACGGTGATGTAGGGGCTTCCAACACTGACAGCGTCGCTGTCACTGAATTAATTAGACACGATGTGGCAGCAATGGTTAAGATTTCATGCGTTCTGTTAGTCGTTTCCGCAATAGCCATTTCGGCTCTCGCGATTTCTTCGGGTTGGATGCACTGGTTAGTTGTAGTCCCAACCGCGAGTGGTGCGATTGGTGTAATTTTGTTTCTCCCAGCAATTGCAAGAATGCTACGAGGATTACTGACCTAGCGAGAGTCTACCTCTTGATGATCGCCAAACTGGCCTAGTCAACACTAATTTTCGGTTAGCATCCGCGTCCAACCTGCTGCTATTTCGATTGAGGCTACTCTAAGATCGTGCACATCTAGGCAGCATGCTTGAAATTCGAACTGACAAGACCCAAGCCTTGATACTGTTTGAAGTCTCGTCTAACCTCTTTGCACCTATTCGTACAAAGCAGCGTAGCACTGTCAACTGGGTCTACGAAGGATTTGCTTTCTCTTCTTCGTCCTCCGCTTCCTCGCCATCATTCTTGTCGGCTTCATCGGATTTCGATTTGAACTCCGTGAGTTGACTTGAGAGATCATCTTCGCTCTCAAGGTCAACCAGAAATGGTCTCGCGATGAACTTGTCACCAAGAACCATATTCCCGGCACACCAACTCGTCCTTAGATGCAATTCATCATTATTGCTGGGTTTGGCGTCGTCACTGTCTTCCTTTATTCGAGATTCGGTGTAGCTTGCAAACACCAGATACTTGGAATTTGATTCAAAGGGTTACCCGGAGGGATGCACATAGGGGCGAGACGTAGAAGGTGAGGGGTCAGTTGTGTAAAGTGTTACATGATCGTTCGTGTTTCCTTTCCAAATCTTGTCCACTTTAAAGCGCACTTCGATTGCAGGAGTTACCCACGACCTTTCTACACTTTCGAACGTCTGTCCGTACTCTTCAGGCGCTTCATTCTTCTCCTCGACGGTGCCACTAAACACGACATCGTGACTGTCAAAGTTCTCTTGCAGCGTCCGAGGCGCACACCTACCGGCCAATGAGGTGCTATAAGCAACACTAATGAACAGGAGAATGGACAAAGCTAATACTCGTCTAGGTCTTCTCAACATTGTCCAGCAAACCTCTCAAATAGTCGACCGTCGGATGTAACCGATTGTACTGTGCCTAACTGGGATTAAGCGCATCTTGGCAACAGTGGCTAACCGTTTCGCGAGAGGGTCAAGCACAAGAGCACGTTGCACATTGTCAGCAGCTACTCGAAGCAGCGCGCGCCCTACTACCGCCAAAGCAACACGACTTTGCAAGTAGTGACCAATTACCGACACCTACATATTTACATATACAAATCGAATAAATATGTACAATAAGATCGCCATGATTTCGATGTTGACCAATGGCACAGGTACATGTTAGTGTTGCAGATGAGGTGTGGATCGCCGCCTGTCTGTTGCACCAAACCCATCCCAATCGTCCTGACTTTTCAATCGCTGAATTAGTAGCCGTTGCCGATAGTGCCGGAGTAACGCAAGCACCGAACCTTCGCCCAAGCGTTCGCGTATTTGCTAGTCGCCATTGTGTAGCAAATAAACCGCCTAGTACCTGCAAGTTTCGGTATCTATTCGCAACGAGCCGTGGCCGGCGACGTCTCAATAAGCCAGGAGATCCCTACACTATCGAACGTACTGAGGGACCGCTTCATCCGAAACGCAACGAAATACCCGCCAGCTACCAACACTTTATTGATTGGTATTGGAACGATTACGTTGGTGAAGCAAGTCCCCCTTCCGATCAGGGGCTGATGGAACTTGTGAGCCTGCGCCTGCTAGGGGAGGCTAATTGGCTTAGCGAAAGCGCAGACAAGTATGTGAATAACCTCCGCTCTAGCTGGAAATGAGAAAGATCTTTTGGGACACGAACCTCTTCATCTATTTGATTGAAGCAAGCGGCGCACAATATCAACGAACCGTCGAACTCTTGAGCCGAATGACGGAGCGGCACGATCATCTCATCACGTCTGCGCTAACGCTTGGTGAGGTGTTGACTGGTCCAATACGATCAGGAAATTCTGCGCTGGCTCGCTCCTATGCAGCGCTTATCCAGCGAAGAGCAACGATTGTGTCGTTCGATTCCAATTGCGCCGAGGCGTTTGCACGAATTCGAACCGATGCAAGTATCAAGCCTCCCGATGCAATACAGCTAGCTTACGCGGCATGTGCAAACGTAGATCTCTTCGTTACAAACGATGCAAGGCTGAGTCGAACTCAGATTGATGGGATTTCGTTTATCGTTCCGCTTGACAAAGTCTGGATATAGAGACTGTAGCGAGCATCGTAACTGCTGGATTCGCGATCCGACCAACAAAATCGACTTAGGATTGCTCGAGTCCTAGGCATTCGTTAGTGTTTTCCAGAGAAACTCGTAGACCAATGCAAGCATGAAAGCGCGTTGCGAATTGTCCGCAGCTCCTGCGTGACCTCCTGCAGTGTTTTCGTAGTAGTGAATCGGATGGCCGAATTCCTCAAGTCGGGCCGTCATTTTTCGAGCATGGCCCGGGTGAACGCGATCATCACGGGTCGACGTCGTAATCAATATCGGAGGATACTCACCCTCAGAGTCGACATTGTGGTACGGCGAATACTCCTTTAGGAACTCCCAATCCTCAAGATTGTCCGGGTCGCCATACTCGGCCATCCAACTTGCTCCCGCTAGGAGCAAGTGGTATCTGCTCATATCCAAGAGCGGCACTTGACAGGCGACAGCACCGAACAGGTCTGGTCGCCGAGTGTACATGTTGCCCATCAGCAACCCACCGTTGCTGCCACCTTGAATCCCAAGCTGATTGGGTTCAACGATTCCGCGACTCACCAAGTCCTCGCCGACCGCGATGAAATCGTCGTAAGCACGGTGTCGATGTTCTTTTAGAGCCGAATGGTGCCAACTTGGCCCAAATTCTCCTCCACCCCGAATATTGGCTACGACGTAGTTTCCACCCCGCTCCAACCAGCCTATACCAATGGTCGCTGAGTACTGTGGCAGCAATGAGATTTCGAAGCCTCCATAGCCGTAAAGCAATGTAGGAGCGGGATCTGTTACATCGTTTCTGCGAATTTGGTAGTACGGAATCTTCGTTCCATCTTTGGAATTTGCCCAATGCTGGGAAGCTTCGAATTGCGATCCATCGAAGAACGATGGTGCTTGCTTGAGGACCTCTGTTGCTGCACTCTCGCTCCCAATGGAAAGTGTTGACGGAACAAGAAAACTCTCCGTGTTCAGTAGGTAATCATTGCTGTCATACGGGTCCAAAGACTGTATGGATTCATTCAGAATGTCTGTAGTCTCGCTGACGCTTCTTGTGGTCCATCCATTCGACGTCTCCGATGCCAAGTAGGCTTTGGTTCTGACGTTTTCAGACACACTGAGAACCACGTCATCTCTAGTAGTACCCCATCCCTCTAGTGTGGTGTTTTCGCTTGGCACAAACAACACATTCCAACCGCATTGCGCGTTAATGTAGGAATCGAGATCGCATGTTATAAGGCTGCCGGCTGAGTAGTCGGCAGACTCTGTCTTCCATTCCGACTTTAGGCGCACAAACAGTCTGCCTCTATGTATGTTTGCGTTAGCACTAGCTGGCTTATCGATTCGAACAAGCCGATCGCCACGCATTACAGAAAGCTCAGTGTTGTAAAAGTCTGTCGCACGAGTAATGTAGTATTCCGAATAGCCATTGGACGGATCAGCTGAGGCACCAACTGATACGTCAGATGCCTCTCCACGAAAAATTTCTTGAGCCGAATCAAGGTCGGTTCCTCTCTCCCACACGCGAATCGTCATGGGATAGCCTGAATCAGTCATGGACCCTGGTCCAAAGTCCGTTCCAATCAAGAGCTTGTCCCGGCCAGCCCAGCTCACACGAGTTTTCGCTTCTGGAACGCTGAACCCATTCGTCAGAAAGCAAAGTCGATCCACATCGAATTCCCGCACAACGGCGGCGTCGCCACCACCCCGTGAAAGATAGATCAATGCTCGGTCAATGTCCGGTCGAAACATGCTGTGCCCCGCCCAAACCCAATTCTCGCCCTCGTCCTCTGCTAGTGCATCCAAATCGAGAAGTGTTTCCCAGGTTGGCTCTTTCTTCTTGTACTCATCTAGAGTCGTTCTGCGCCAAATGCCTCTTGGATGGTCTTTGTCTTGCCAGAAGTTGTACAGTTGGCTGCCGTAGGCAACAAATGCTGGTATACGATCATCAGAATCGAGAGCATCGCGGATTTTTGCGCAAAGCGCGTCGAAACTAGCTCCAGTGCAATACCACTCCTTCGTCTTGAGATTTCGCTGTTCGACCCACTCAAGCGGCTCTTTTCCGTCTACTTCTTCTAACCAGAGGTAAGGATCCTTTATTGATGGCATAGTGTTCCCCAAGTGCTTCGGATGGTGTGCCGTTCTTGCTTTGTTGAGATCGTCTTAGCCTTATTGAATAGTGGAGGAAAGAGGCGAACTTTCCACTTACGAATCGATGCTCATGTCACTTGATGCAGGACGGTTTGCGTAGCTAACTCACAACCAACTCTGACTAATCTGGATTTGATTGCACAACGCAAAAACACGCCTATTGTCGGCGTTCGTTAGTTCGGTTCGTAGAACATCGATGTTCGACCACCATCGACTACAAGGTCGTGACAATTGACATAGCTGCCCGCCTCGCTAGCAAGGTAAAGTGCTGCTTCTGCAATATCATTGGCGAGACCGCTACGTGGGGTCGGAGTAGCCTTTGCAAGGTTCCGCTGTAGTTTGGCCATCTTGCGTTCGTTCTCTTCACTCGGCAAGGTATTCGCACGCGCCGAACCTCCCCAGAAAATTGGAGTCGCAATTGCTCCTGGCGAAATGGTGTTGACCCGAATCCCAAGCGGACCCAATTCGACACCAGCAAGACGTGTATAGTGAGACACTGCTGCTTTGAGTACCGAGTAGACGACATTGCCTTGCCGATACCGAAGTCCAGCAATGCTTGAGTTGTTGATGATCGAGCCGCCGCCCACTGATCGCATGTGAGGTACTGCGTAGCGCGTGGAAAGCATGACGCTAGTCAGCAGGAGCTGTACACCATAGTCAACTTGCTTCGCTGTTACGTCAAGCACCCCTCCTACGGTAGGACCTCCAGCATTGTTGAACAGCACGTCCAATCTGCCGAATCGGCCTACCGTCGCTTCGACGGACTTCCTAATGTCGTCGTCGCGTGTTACATCACAACGCACGTAAAGGGCGTTCGCCTCACCCAATCGATCTGCAATTGCCTGTCCCTTTGTTTCGGAGCGACCAGACAGTACAACACGTGCTCCCTCAGCCACAAACAAATCGCAAGTCGCTTCGCCAATGCCACTTGTACCACCGGAAATGAGAGCGACTTTGCCCTCGAGTTTTCCTCCCATCTGAATTCTTAAATTGCTACGGTAACTTTATGGTCGCCGTACCAAACACACGGGTCTCGTTTGCTTCATTCGTAACTGTAATATCAATCTCCACGGTCTGCTCATCTTCGTCGATATTCGTTACGACTCCCGTAATCTTGTGCGGATGGTCAACCAACACCGGTGCTCGAAACACGGTATCTATCACAACGATCTGAGCGCTAGGCGCCCACCGATGGATCATTGCACCAAGAAATCCTTGGCTCAATACACCAGGTACGATTGCTCCTGGAAATCCTTCCTTTCGCGCTATGTCATGGTCTGTAAATCTACCTGTACCCCACCCGACGTGTCTGCCAAACCGTTTTATGTTGTCAAGACTGGTGTCAGGATCGAATGCCGGGAGTGTTTCGCCGAACTCGACATCTGCTAACGAATTGACCGTGTCAGCCACTTGAACGCTCCCTAATAACAGTCCTTGTATCCGCATTGGCTATGTGCGCGCCCTCGTCGTCATAGATTTCCATTCGAGTGACAAGGAACACCATCCTGCCTGATCTCCCAGTCTTGGTGTAGATATCGTGTAGATGAGACTTGCCAACTAACTTTGCTCCATCTCTAACAGGAGCCTTCCACTCTACTTGCTTTCCTGCATCCATGCCGACCCCGTTCAATGGCGGAAAATCGGGCGGGAAGTTGCGTCGTCCCACCAAAGTGGAGACAAAAGTTGGAGGTGCTTGAAAATCCGGATGGTCCGGTTCCGTGAATTTGGGATCGGTTTCCCCGGCGGCCAGCGCATATTCGCGAAACCTGCTTCCATCTATCTCAAATTCAACCTCATCGAACTCGATGTTAAGGAACCTTGTCCGAAGATCTTCAATATCCGTATCCAATTCCCGCTCCCATCTGTGATACTCATGCAGTCTAACCCATTTTATAGGACGAACTTTCGGCCTAAGGTCGACAAGGGATGCGCCTTCTGGCTGGGTAATCGCGCATTAAGGCAAAGAGTCTAGCTAGAAATTGTCTCTTGTATTGGCCGATCCATTGCTTCGCTAGGTGATTCTGACTCAACGTTCGACGGGCCGAGAGGCTCCACGCGACCACATTGCCGTTACTCTCTGGTCAACCAATCTCCCGCCTAAACTACGGTGGCGTGTAGCGTGTTAACATGAAGCTGACCCGTTGAATCTTAGTCGAAGGATCATACAGTGGACAACATATCTCAAAACCGAAGACCGATTGCGAAATCTCAGGCATTATGGAACAAACCTACCGCAAGAGCGTGCCTCAACGGACTAGCCTTACTATTTGGTTTGGTTGCATTTGTAGGCAGTGCCGTCGCGAGTGAAGAGAGCGCAAAGGCTACTAAGATTGAGTTTCAGTCATCCACTGAAATCCCATATGAATCTCAAATATTGCAATACGGGTTGAAAAACCTAAATCTCTTGAAACAAGCTCAACCAGATTTGCACTCTGCGGTCATGTCAGCCGATTGGGAATCAATAAACGGGTTGGAACAGCTACGGGTTGTCGCTAGCCATACATTTGATGGTCTTGGAATGAAACCCGATTACGTAGATGACTACCTCTCTCGCATTGAAAATTATGAATCCAACGTGCCGCAACCACAAAAGAGTCAGTTGGACGGTGTTTATGCTAAGGTTGCTGAAACTCTATTGCGTGAAATTATGTTCATTGAACAAGACAAAGAAGGAGTATCTATATTTGTTGACGTGTATTCAATTATTTTGGAAGATTCTCCCCCGGAGCGGTTAGAATCTTTCAAGGAATGCCCAAATAAAACGCACGATGACTTGATATCTAATTTGTATCCAATCGTTGATAAATGGGTCGACAGTATGGAAGAAATTCCCATAAATGAAGATATTCTAGTACCCCACGTAAAACTACGAGCAGATCTAATCTTAGAGTCGTCAAATAATAGGCTGGCCTCACATAGACAAAGAATGAAGTGCATACAGGATGCGGAATAGTAAATATTTCCGCGCCAATACTTATGGTGCTAGATTTCTTGTTTCGTCGTAGTCACAGTCTAGCGTTCAAACGCGACAGACAAAGCAATCTCGATTGAAACGCTATAGGGCACCGAGTGACCCACGACGACACTTAGTGGAGCAAGATCTGTGAGTAACGATGTCGTCGATGTATTGATTATTGGAGCCGGTGCGTCTGGCGCTGCCGTGGCTTGGAGTCTGGCAGACACGAAAATGCGCATAGTCTGCCTCGAGCAGGGAACATGGATGAATCCTGCCGAATACCCAAGCGCGGGAGTGGATTGGGAAAATCGGCACTGGGGATCGTTTGGCATCAACCCCAACCACCGAGGAAGAGAAACCGACTATCCCATCAACGACGCGGACTCTCCTATTTCTGTTGCAAACTTCAATGCCGTCGGCGGAAGCACAATTCTGTACGCTGGGCATTTCCCACGGTTTCATCCATCCGATTTTCGAGTAAGGAGTCTAGACGGCGTTGCTGACGATTGGCCCATCGACTACGAAACTCTGGAGCCCTTCTACGACGAAAATGATCGCATGATGGGAGTCTCGGGACTCGCAGGTGACCCCGCCTACCCTCCTAAGCCACAGGTAATGCCTCCGCTACCTTTGGGAAAGACGGGTCAAACGCTAGCGAAGGGATTCAACAATCTCGGTTGGCATTGGTGGCCGTCTGATACAGCGATAGCAACTACCGATTACGACGGACGTGGCAAGTGTATAAACCTCGGCGCTTGCTACACCGGATGCGCTCAAGGTGCAAAGGCATCGTCCGATATCACGTATTGGCCTCATGCTATCCGTGCAGGGGTTGAACTTCGAACTCGTTGCCGAGTACGTGAAGTCACTGTAGACAGCAATGACTTCGCAACGGGAGTGACGTATTACGACGAAAGCGGTGAAGAGCACCACCAACGAGCGGAAGTAGTAATTCTCGCATGCAATGGAGTAGGAACACCACGACTGCTACTGAATTCGGTGTCCGCACGTTTTCCAAGCGGACTTGCAAACCGAAGCGGACTGGTGGGCAAGAATCTGATGTTCCATCCCTACGCATTGATATCGGGAATTTTTCCCGACGAGCTAGATGGCTACAAGGGACCAGGAGTTTGCATCTGGAGTCAGGAGTTCTACGAGACCGATGAGTCTCGAGGCTACTTAAGAGGATTCACGTTCGAGTGCAGTCGAGGCAGAGGAGTAGTAGGAACGGCATTGACAGGACTGGGATATGGCCGAATTCCTTGGGGTTCGAACCACCATGCGGAATATCGCAAACTTCACAATCGGATCGCGGGTATGTCCGCCATTTGTGAGGACTTCCCTGAAGAACACAACACGGTATCTCTCGACCCGAACTTGAAGGACTCCAACGGAATTCCTAGCCCGAAAATCGACTACACCATGAGTGAGAATTCGCAAAAGATGCTGGAGTTTGCAATCGAACGTGCGACCGAAGTGCTGAAAGCGTCGGGAGCAACCGACATTCTGACGGAATCTCCCATCGCTCACGGGGGTTGGCATTTGATGGGAACGACTCGCATGGGTACAGACCCTGATCGTTCCGTAGTCAATGAATGGGGACGTTGTCACGATGTTCGGAACATGTTCATCGTTGACGGAAGCATTTTCGTTACAAGTGCTGGAGTCAATCCTACGCGAACGATTCAAGCACTCGCACTGTACGTCGCAGACTCGATGAAGAAGCGACTTGCGAATCTCTTTGATTGAGCATCATGTCAGAGCAGCAAGAACTCATTGCCACAGAATCGTTAAGCGACAGTCATTGTCTTACGTTGAACGCACTACTCGACACCATGATTCCCCCTGATCGTGGATTATCAATTCCAGGCGCAGGGGATCCTGCAATTGTCGACCAGGTGCTCAAGTCTCTCCGAAGTGCATCGATTCCACGAATCGCCCAGGGATTGAGTGATATCGAGAATTCGACCCTCGAGTCAACAGGTCGTAAGTTCAGCGATCTTGATCAAAGTGAACGGGAGAAGTGGTTTAACGAAAACCGCTTTGCTAGTGAGGACTTTGTAAGAATACTGGGGTCACTGGCCATTCACTGCTACTACACAGACGCTCGCGTGATGGAGTCTCTTGGTATGGAAGCAAGATCTCCCTTTCCTGACGGTTTTGAAATTGAACAAGGAGACTGGTCTTTGCTAGAACCAGTTAAGGCTAAGCCCAAAATCTACCGCGAAACCACCTAGATTGCTGCTTTGGGCTTGAATAAGCTTTCTACTACTACTTACTCATAGCCTGACCCAGTTAACGATCAGCCACCTAGACGTGCTGTCTACCTGCTAGCACGGTCTTGTTCATGAATGGCACGACTCTTCGGATTTTCGCGTGGCGCCACAAGCACCCAATGGTGCCCACCCTAGGCGGGGTCCACCTGCAAGAGGAAAATGCAGGAGAGTATTGACACGACTTCAGTTCATGGTTTGCCGAGAATTTTTTCACGTTAAATGAGATTCGTCCTCGAATGGATTCTGTACTCTGTTTGGGAAAGCGAAGCTAATGTATGCTAGGACTCTGTCAAACATTGACAAGGAAGGCTATCCCATGACATTGCAAATGCCAGCACAGACAGGCAAGTTTCGTGCACTAACGATTGTCACGACGATGCTGGTCTTCGGACCTACATCGTTTGTGGTCGCGCAAACCGATGTAGATGAAGACGACGACACACACTTGATCGAGACCATAATCGTAACCGCCGAGAGAAGGGAAGAAAACATCATCGAAGTACCCCTCTCCATGACTGCGCTAGGTGAGGATGCGATCGAAGAACTGGGCTTGACCAACTTCATGGACATTGAGCAAGTCGTGCCGGGGTTACAGTTTGGCGATGAAAACGAGCAAAAAGGCAACGGTACAGTCATCCGAGGAATAGGTACCTTCCGAGGCGGTACGCCCATTCATGGCGGCTCGCAAGTCAATGTCGATCGCGACTTGGCGGTTTCAGTCAGCGTGGACGATGTGTTTACCTTCGCTAGTTACGGTCTTGCACCGCAGCTCTTCGACCTTGAGCGTGTTGAAGTCTTGCGAGGCCCACAAGGAACCATGCGAGGACGTAACGCCATCGCCGGCGCTGTTAACTATTACACGAAGAAACCTACCGATGAGTGGGATGCCACTCTTCAGACAGAACTCACGAACCAATTCACGCAACGCTATAACGTTGTGTTCGGTGGCCCAGTAGCGGATCAATTGAGTTTCAGGATTACGGCAGGTTATTTCCAAGGAGACGGTGCACAGGAGAACATTGGTCTCGGCGGCGACTACGATGCCCCCGATCAGCTAAGCATTTCGCCGCAATTACGGTTCAAGGCAGATCGTGTAGACATCAATCTACGCTACTTGAGTGTACGGGATCAGGGGGCGCCACGCACGCAAATACGCATCACTGAACCCGATCGTGTCTCGCGCTGCATTGGTGCTCCACTTGGATACGAGGGACCACTTGAAGATGAAAACGGGAACTGTATCGCAGGGAGCCAGAACCGCCACTATCAATACACCGAACCATTTCCTGCCATTCCGGACAACTGTCCCGTGGGGGTTCCAGGCTTCATGTGTGGTGATGTCGAGAACGTCATCAACGTCAATTCTCCCGGGGTCTCCGATAGCAAGCGAGATACCTGGATTCTAAACGTCTCGTACGATCTTACCGATTTGTTGGAACTCCGTTACAGCTACGGCAAATCTGACGTGCTACAGAAAACGAGTCGCGATCAGGACAACACGAATGTAGTTGCACCCGAGCAAGGCGACTTCATTGGCGGGCACGCAGGTGTTGATAGTCGGATTCACACCGTCTTTCCCTATGATGAATACAGCCACGAACTACAGTTGTATTCACAGTTCGACGGTCCCTTTAATTTCGTCGCCGGTCTCTTTTACTACGAAAACGCAAACGCCTGGTCGGCCGAGGTCGAGAACTTTGCACTCAGTGGTATTGGTGACCTTGGCAATCCCTTCCAGCGATTTAGTAGGGGTGCGGACGCGGAAGCTGCCGCACTTGGAGTCATACAGCCTGGTCAGGTTTTTGGGTTCTTCCCGTTTGCACCAGTTGAAGTGGCTAACTGTCAGGACTTTCACGATGGCGTTCTAGTGCCTTTTCTTGACTTAATCAACTCATTGAGCACCCCTATCCGTACGATCAGCGAGATCGAAACTGGATGTGATCAACGCACCGACCACACGCTAATCCTTACTCAAGATCTTCTAGTTGACACGGAAACCCGTGCTGCGTTCATTACTGGAGAATATCGACTAGATGAGGAATGGTTGGTATCCGGCGGCCTTCGGTTTTCTGAGGACTACAAAGAGAAGGGCATCAATCGGATTTCCCGCGGAACTTGGTTTTTGGGCGTACCAGTCTTCTCGATCCTGAATCACTTCGCGCTACCACCGACGGATGGCACGTGGAGTAAACCGATCGGTCATTTGGGGATCGAATATACCCCTGAGGTCAACAGGCTGATTTATGGTCGCATTTCCACAGGCTATCGAAGTGGTGGATTTAACTACGACAGTGGTGCAGAGGTCGCAAATCCCGGAAATCTGATCAAGTCAGAAACCAACGTCAACTATGAGGTAGGTGTCAAGGGCCTATTCGCGGATCAGCGCCTGCTGATCGCCGCGGCCGCTTTTTACTACGATTTCGATGACTATCAGATCCTTGCCACGCAGGAAATTCCAGAGGAATACCTAACGCCATTTCACTCGAGTCCATTAGTCGAATTCACCGATAACATCGACGGTTCGAGCATCTGGGGCGCTGAAGCTGAGTTCGAGTATTACATCAACGAGAGTTGGCGCGTTTCCGGTTTCTATGCCTATCAGGATTCGTCGATTGGTACACACTCTTCTGTGGTAGAGGGCGATCCTAATGCAAGAATCGGTACCTGGGAACATCTACGTCTCCAAGACGGTGCAATGCTGACGAGCTTTTACGTACTACCCACAGTGTTGTCTGGGAACCAGCTTCCCATGCAACCTAACCACAAGACAGCTCTGACCGTAACATACAGCACAGAAATTGCGACGGTTGGATCCCTGCAATTAGGCTCTACGTTTAGCTATACCGGTAGCCGCTATCCTGACATCGGCAATCTCGATTATTGGAAAATGCCAGCGTACTCCCGATTGGACCTGCGGGGAACTTGGACGCCACCTGGAGACAATTGGTCAGTTACTGGCTATGTGCAGAACGTTTTGGATCGGATCGGCGTATTAGAGGTACTACCATCATCGCCGCGAACTAACAGTGCAGGCATGGCAACGCTGACTGAACCTCGGCAAATCGGTCTTCAAGTTCGCTGGCGACCTAGTCTCCGCTAAGACAACGAGTACTCACCGTAGGGCTGTAGTTTGATAGCGCTGATTCAAACGAATTCAGTCTGACCTCGACTCCGCCAATTAAGCCGAGTAAGACCAGTTCGTGACGACTTCATACAGCGAAGCGTCCAACCCTAGGCTGGATGACAGGCTTGGATACCGGTGGGTACTCCGTATCTTCCTCAGGACTTGGCCGTTCGTCCGACCATCGCTCCGCCATTTCGCGTACTTTATTGCGCTGTCCGGTATCGTCGCGCTTGTTACGCTCTTTCTCACATTTATTGTCTTCGGAATGGTAACGAATGGGATCGTGGCAGCCGATCCTATAGGGTCGATTCCGGTCGCGATCTGGGGACTTGATCCCGACGTTTACATAAACGTTGAGCGATTGTCCGATACCGCTCGGCGTGAATTGATCGTACCCACCCTGATCTCTGCGGGAATGTTGATCGGCATCGCATTCTCTGCCGGTCGAGCACTTTACTACTACAGCATCTGGATTTTTCAGCAAGTCAACCAACGCATGCGACTGGAGTTGGTGGAGCGACTGCAGGCACAGTCTCTGGCGTTCCACGCAAGCGCGAAAACTGGCGACGCGATCTATCGTGTCTATCAGGACAGTGCCATGGTTACCGACATCGTTCGCTCGATATTGCTCGAACCCCTTATGTTCATTGGGCGATACTTCCTTGGCGTGGTCGTGGTCGCAGCGTTCGACCCATACCTTGCACTTGTGTTAGGGCTGACGGTCCCACCGGTCTTATATTTGGGTTATCGATTTTCAGGTCCACTCAGACGGCGATTCAGGTTTGCTCGCGAACGGAACAGTGCGTTGACTTCCTGGATTCAGGAAAGCGTACTCGGTATCCGCGTAATCAAAGCATGTAACGCGGAAAGCTCCTGGGGAAGAGACTTCGTCGATCGGTCCCTTACCGCGCTTGACGCGGCGTTCCGCTCCCGGGTATCGCTTACCGTGTTTGGCATTCTCGCGTTTAGCGTAATCGGACTTGCCATTCTTGCCGTCGAGTCGATTGCTGCACTGTATTCGAACGCCAATGCCAAGACGTTTGCGCAATGGATTTTGGTCGGATATGGTTACGCAGCGTGGAATTACGGTTCGTTCTACATGGCTACGGCACGAGTCCGTGAAGGTCTAGGCTCCGTTAGCTCGTTAATCTCAACTTGGGGTCGAGCCCAAGATATGGCAATGGGACTCGGACGAGTATTCGAGATACTTGATCTCGAACCAGACGTTCAGGATGCCCCGAATGCTCAGTCCTTGAGTACCGTGGCGCGTGGCGTCACTTTCCATGGTGTAACCTATGGCTATGTGACGTCGCGACCAGTGTTGCACGACATCTCGTTCAATGTAACGCTTGGTTCTGTCACAGCGATCGTCGGACCTACCGGAACCGGGAAATCCACGCTCATGTCTCTTCTACTACGCTTGGCCGATCCGGATCAAGGTCGCGTTACGATAGACGGCATCGACTTGCGTTCATTGACCGTTTCGTCGATTCGTCGGCAAATCGCGTTGGCGACCCAGGAAAATATCCTCTTCTCTGCGAGCGTTCTTGAGAACATTCGATTTGCGAATCCAACTGCAACCGAAGAGGAGGTAGTGTCGGCCGCCCAGGTAGCGTGTGCTGACTCCTTCATTGAATCGCTCCCTAGTCGTTACGCTACATCCCTCGGTGAACGTGCAACAAAGCTGTCCTCTGGACAGCGACAACGCATCGTCATCGCGCGGGCTGTGATCAAGAACGCGCCGATTTTGATTCTTGATGAGCCGACTGCCGCACTCGATGCGGCGACCGAACAGGAGGTACTCGCGAATTTGAAAGCTTGGGGCAAGCGACGTTGCGTGTTCCTGATTACCCATCGGCTCTCGACGATTCGGGAAGCTGACCAAATAGTCTTTCTACGCGAAGGTCGCGTGTTGGGAACCGGCACGCATGACGCGTTGATTGCGGAAAGCGACTCCTATCGCTCCTTCTTTCAAGCGGAGCTAGGGACGGCGAGTGAGCACTGACAACTCGCCAACGATCGGACCGATCGAGACGTTGTCCCTATTGGGACGTTCTCTCAGTTTCGTGTGGCCCTACCTACGTCGAGTGTTTGTCAAGCTGATTCTGAGCCTGATCGGTGTCTCTGTTGTCCTGATCCTGCCTTGGCCTCTGAAAGTATTAGTCGACCACGTTGTGATGGACATGCCGATTGGGGACTCACCTACGCTGTATCCACCTTACGTTCAACCACTAGTAAACATGCTTGAAGGCATGAGTCCTGCTGGAATTGTTGCATCCGTAGTTGCGATTAGTGTGGTGGGTCTCGTTCTAATTGGTGCCTTCCGTTCTGAGACACGAGACTCGGCGGAAGGCGATTTAGCCGAAGGACTAGATACTGCCACGAGGAGCGAGAACCAAGCCAACACGTCGACGAGTAGCGTGGGCGGACTGGTAGGACTATTCGAATATCGCTATCAGCTGCGAGTTACGCATCGTATAAATCACGATTTGCGGACGCGTCTCTACGGTCGCATGATGGCTCAGCCAATCACACGCTTCGCCGACTCAAGCATCGGCGATTCTGTCTACCGTGTCATGTACGACACCCCCTCTATTTCACGTGTCTGTTACGACATTCTTGTCACGCCTCTCGTGAGCATTTACACCCTGTTCGTCGTCATCTGGACGACGCAATACAGTTTTGCCGCCGTTCCATCACTGGTCCTAGTTGCTTCGTATGCCGGACCCCTCGTGCTGATCGGTACCCTCTTGATGACCGGGATCACGCGCAGGCGATCCATCGCGTCGCGGCAAGCAGGAGCAACGACCACGGCAAGAGTCGAGGAAGGTCTGAGCAACATTGCCGCCGTTCAGGCCCTCGGTGCTAATGAGCAGCAGGCGGAAGAGTTCGGCAAGGACAGTGCCGTTTCGTTCAAGCGGTTTCGTCAATTTGAGCTCATGAACATCCTGGCTTTACTCCTGCGGGACTTCGTCACCTTCGGTCTTGCCTTTTACCTGTTCTTTGAGATCGTAGATGCGCTCATCGACGAACGTTTGTCCGCAGGCGACTATGCTGTCGTCTTCACGTTCTTCAGCACGTTCGCTGGATCGACAGGCGCGCTAGGTGCCATGTGGTTCAACCTTCAGAACAGTGTGGCGGGAATGAAGCGTGTGTTCGACATACTCGACTCAAAGGTGGATGCCGACACGCATGGCCACCAGACGCTGGCTCGAGGAGCGACGCACGTAACCGTTGAAAACGCTTCGTATGCGTATCCGGACGGCACCCGTGCATTGACGGACGTGCAGCTTGATGGACGAATCGGAGAGATGATCGCGCTTGTCGGACCAACCGGTGCCGGAAAAACGACTCTCGCTTATCTGCTGCCTGGATTCATCCGACCTGATTCCGGTCGCGTGGCAATTGATGGTGTCGATCTGGGTGAACTGAGTGTAGAGACCATCCGTCGCAATGTTGCATTCGTCTTCCAGGAACCGGCGATCTTTGATGACACGGTCCGCGCCAATGTCTTACTCGGCCGTCCAGGCGCACGCGACGAAGATGTCGAAGCGGCACTCTCAACGGCGGGTGCACTCGACTTCGTCGGGTCTCTGCCGGAAGTACTCGATTCGCGTTTGGGTCGGAGCGGTGCAACGCTCTCTGTGGGTCAGAAGCAACGACTTGCCATCGCGCGCGGTCTGATCAGCGAGGCTCCCATTCTGATACTTGATGAGCCTACGGCTGCTCTCGACCCAGAGACCGAGGTAGCCCTAGTAGGGGCTCTTCAACGTGAACGGGACAGACGCTTGTTGGTCATCATTGCGCACCGTCTTAGCACGATTCGAAGTGCCGATCGAATCGTATTTCTTGAAAATGGACGCGTGGTCGAGAGCGGCAGTCACGATGAGTTGATGGCTAATCCAGTGGGTGCGTATCGAGGATTCATTGAACTTCAAGTCGGTAATGCGGCATGAGTGCACTGCTAGTGGCGTTCGGCTCGTTGCTACGCAGGTGCCGCAGTTCTGCGTAGCACGTAAACCTATCCTCAATCGATGTATGTGACGGGTGGTTGTACGGTGTGCGGTGAGCCCTTACTCAGGAAAAAGGCTTGTAACAGATCCTTCAGAACTCCAACGGACTCATGATCAAATGGCCGCTTCGAAACTGATTTCTCTTCTAACGACGCCAAATGCTGAACGGGCATTTAAGCATGAACTGAATGACGTCATCAACTTGGACGATGCAAGATTCGGCAATTTTGGCTTGCATGATCTAGCGAATTTCTACTCTCAGTTTCAAGAGATGGTTGAGGGGCACGACTCGAGAGTCGAAGAAATCAATGTGATCGAGCACGCAAATAGTCGGGTCGAAGAAGTAGAGCTGTTTCTCCAAGGACAGGAACGGCTAATTCGATTGCCTGTAGCGGTCGTTTACGTTCAGACTGACACAGGAATGTATATTCGGCTGTATTACTCCAACTATCCAATCGACCAAACGCACAGGGACCGCACAGCGATTCTGCCGGCGGCACACGCTTTGGACCTACCTGTTCCTGTTGCTCGTTACCAAGAGGCGTTTGCAATGGGAGATCTTGATGCAACGCTCGCAATGCTCGAACCGAATGCAACGATCCAAGAGCCAAGCGGCGGCACCTTCGGATCCTCCCCTGGTCAAACGGGACTAAGGGACTTCTACAAATACCTTTATTCGTTCGGGGGCGGGATTACCTTGGAACATTGCAACGCAATAGCCGACGACAAATCCTGTGCACTTGAGTACAACATCCTAAAGGTAGGGAATAACGCCTATAGTCCTCAGGCGGGACTAGGGATCTACGACTTCAATGAGACCAAGCTGACCCGTACCAGAATCTATGATGATTTCGTCCCATCGTAGATATCAATGACGGCGTCGTCCACACGCGATCGCAATGCCAATAGGACCCATGATCTAGCGACTACGACAGGTGCGGGATTGGCACAACAAACCGAACTCAAGCTCGTTTCCGGCAGTTATCACGAAGGAGCGGGAACAGGCAAGACTTGCCGACGCTGATCACGTGCATACGCTTTACCGTTACGCGGGTCGCTGGGGTTCACTCTTAAATCGTAGAAAGTCTCTTCGCCGAAGAATCGAAGTGCCACGGAACGCCGCCGCTGACCTGCACGTGTCTTGGCTTTGCCGTGCAGGCAGTTCATGTGGAACGCTACAACGTCACCCGGCTCGCACGCAAACGAGACAACCTCAAATTCATCGGGACGCGCGTCCACGTCAGGTATCGGGTCTGCTTTGTAGCGACCATATATCGACGAGTAGACCGGTCCTTTGTGAGAGCCGCGTACCATACCTAGGCTTGTATCTGCGTCAAGGGTATCAAGCGGGATCCACAGAGAAATCAGTTCATCGCCACGCGCCATAAAGTCGCCGGTATCTTGGTGCCAGCCCGTATCTGGCGAATTGCCTTCCTTTAGGAACACTTGCTCGCCAATGTACCAAGCGGGACCTCCGTCAAAGAGACTCGTGAGGACATTGATGAGTGACGGACTCGAGAGTAGCGGTTCATAGATCGGACCACTCGCAGGATTGCTTACATCCTGGTAGAAGAAACCATCTGAGTCTGTGGGCAGGGTTCGTGCCGTGGACAAATCATCGGTAAAAGACAAGGAGTCCGGCAGGACACGTGCAGCACTTGGTCCCGCATTATCGATGCTCCATTGCCAACAACGAAGAGCAAGATCAACAGTTCGCGAGTCAAGGACACTGGGAAGGAAAACAAAGCCATCTTCCAGAAAAGTGTTTCGATAGGAACGAGTAACGGTCATGGTGGTGTCAGTTTTTCAGTGACAGATCTCTTTCAGGTCGCGAGAGCGGTCGATACGATGCAGATGATACCGCTCGAAGATCGTCGTGACTTTCTACGAAGCTCTTGTCCAGCGAATCGGTCTAGCGCAAGTCTATGTGCGGTGTAGGTGGACTGTCGATAGACTGAAGTGCCTAACGCAACAGAAGCGGCCGACATATTGACGGAAGTTCCTATCTCTCACGGAGGTTGGAATTTGATGGGTACGACTCGCATGGGGACAGAGCCCAATCGTTGCGTTGTCAACGAGTGGGGACGCCGTCACGTTGTAAGGGGCATGTGCATCGTAGACGGAAGTATCTTCGTTACGGGTACTGGAGTCGCTTGGAATGGAGACATGACCCCCCTGCGAGGTTCGAAGTCGAAAAAGGAACCTGATCCTTGGTATGACCAGTTAAGGCTAGGTCCAAAGTCTGCCGCGAAGCGACCTAGATTGCTGCGCGGGGATCAACCAACTTTTCGCTGTGACTAATCCAAAGCTTGACCTAGTTGATGCACAAGCACCTAGACGTACTAACTCCCCGCTAGCCCAGTCTCCTCTATGGACGGCTCAACTCTACGGATTTACCGCGGTCTAGCTTACTTGCACAAATAAGTACTGAACCATGGAGGCTTCTATCACGCCAATCCATATGCAGTGCCGGATCATTGGCGATGCGCTCGCATAAGCATCGTAGCCAGCTGTCTTTCAGGTTGATCTTCCTGAAATGCAACTCCGTAAACTTTTCCTAAACTCTTGCATAATTCCTTCTAAATGTCTTGATTAAATAATTTATTATAGTATAATATACTTTCGTATAGAGCAACTTTTGGTCAGGAGGCCAAAACAAAATATGGTCAATCGACGGCTTTCGCGCAGGATTGAAGAAGCCCTTCAAGAACTGCAAACTGAGTGGTCGCCAAGCATCGGTGACTTAAAACAATTTCCGAATAGGTTTCGCAAGAATGTCTACGAGTACTGCTGGGATCCTGCAAATCGAGATGGACGAGGAGTTTCATCCCAAGCTCTAAAGAGGATCATGCGCGTTCTTTCCCACACTCGTTCCGCCCTCAAGGTCGTGCGGGAACGGCAGCGTGATCCAAACACAGTCAAGAGTGCAATGAAATTCTTGAAGCGGCTTGCTCATGACAAGGACTTTGTCCAATCACATGCAGGCAGCCGCAAATTTCGGGGGAAACTCCAGAAAGATGGACAGAGACGCAATGAAAGGAAAATGTACGGCAAACCGACAATCCACAGAGTTGCCGGTCGTTTTGAGATTTCGCGTATCTGTTGCCTTGAAGATCTAAAAAGGGCTGGTCGCGAATTGAATTGCTGCGTTGCAGGCAACTACTATGCAAAGAGCTACTGGAACGATTGCATTAGAGGATCGTCGGAACTTTGGACTATTAGCGAGATAGCCAATGAAGAGCTAGTCGGACTTGTGTCTATCGATACCAATGAACCCCGGGCAATTGACGAGGTTCAGGGGAGAGAGAGTGCCGCAGGAGATCATGATTTCCGATTCTCGTTTGACGAAATGATCTCCCTTCGCAAGATTTTGAGAATCGTAGACGATCAACACGATTCCGTAATTGAAGCGGGAGCTTTCGACGAATTCCTAACCGGTACTTTCGACTTCAACGAGCCGATGAACACCGTGGCAATCAACAAACAGCAGTACGATTTGTGGCAGGGGACCGGGCTACTCGTCCTGCGAAGCGTTTGCAGTCAAGGCGAAAACGACGAGTGTGACCTTGGGAGCCTTGAACGTGATGAAGAGGACCCACTACGTCAATGGACTCGTTTCAAATATCAAGGATCGGAGGGTTGGTCCTTGACAACTAACGACAACTACTTCTGGTCAGTAGGTGAGCCACTAGGAGAAATTTTCTCTATCTACCCTTGGCTTATCGACGTATGTAAGCCCTAGCGTACATGCCGACGCGAAGTTACTCGCTGAGGGAATCGAACATCATCGGTCATCGTGCGATATAGCCTCCATCCACTGGAACGACTGCGCCGTTAATGAAGCTGGCGTCGGCACTTGCCAAGAACGCCGCGACGCCAGCAACCTCTTCTGCCGTCCCCATGCGGCCCATGGGGTGCAACTGCTCATGGAACGTTTTCAATGCTTCGTTCTGTTGAATCATCGAAGTCATCGGTGTCTCGATATAGCCTGGCGCAACAGCATTGACTCGAACATTTTGTTTCGCGTACATCACCGCAAATTGCTTGGTCAATCCAACGACACCGTGCTTGGCAGCTACATAGCTGCTTATCCCCTGATTCATTTCGGAAGTTCTGGGCGTCTCATGATCTTCTACAGGCAATAACGCTACAAGTCCAGCTATTGATGCAATATTCACGATGCAACCGCCTCCGTGCTGTGCCATGTAGTGGGCACCATGAGTCAATCCGTAAAACACGCCTGAAAGGTTGACCGAAAGCGTTGATGTCCAAGTCTGACCACCGATTCCCGCATTGTTGAAGAGTACGTCGACTGAACCGAACTGCTTTTCTGTGAAAGAGAGCGACTCCTTGACGGCCTCTTCGTCCGTTACATCCAACAGCAACGAAACAGCTCGACCTTGCTTCTCAGCGATTGAATCGACTACGGTTTGTACGCCCTCGCAATTCAGGTCCGCGCACACGACTGACGCACCCTCGTGTGCCAAGCGGATGGAAGTTGCACGACCGATTCCGCTTGCAGCACCGGTAATTAGTGCCACACGATCAACAAATCGGCGCACTGCTAGCCCTTCTTGTCCATTCCAGCAACGGGACGGTCCTTTGGCGCGCTGTCGTATGCTCCCCTAAAATCGCGGAATGGTCCATCGCGCCACTCCAACGCAGCCTTTAAACCCTCGTCTCTGACACGCCTACCCCACTCTGCAGATGCGGCTCGCTGTGCGCTGAGAGCTTGTATTTCGGTCCCAGAATGCAACGCTTCCCGGATTCCTTGCGTCTCATATTGACGATTGACGGCTCGTTTCGAATACATGAGCATTTCGTTGTCGATGTGTGACATGCGTTCGGCGAATTGGACAACAAAGTCATCGAGCTCGTCCTTTGCTACGGCGTAGTTGGCCCAACCCAAGCGCCACATTTCTGTACCGGAGAACGAATCCCCCACATAGGCGAATTCTCTCGCTTTCGCAGGTGGAAGAAACCAAGGAGCCCACATCATGTCCATGGTCGTCATGGCGCGAACCGGCGGATAGCCAATGGAGGCATCCTCGGCAACAATTCGAAAGTCGCAGACTGAGGCAAGTTCTGTCCCACCAGCCAAGCAATGTCCGTGGATCTGGCATACCACGGGTTTCGCAAGCTCCCAAATCGTCCAATTGGTCATTACTACATGACGTGCCCACTGCGTTGCACCGGGATGTGTACTTCCTGTATACGGCAACTTTGATCGCTTGTCGACGTACTCGTCACCAGAAGCAGCTCGTGATGGCGAGAGGTCATACCCAGCTGAAAACGACCTGCCTGCACCTTTGAGAATGATGACTCCAACATCGCTGTTGGCTTCGGCATCTCTCATGGCTTCCATGAGCTCGCCACGTAGATTGTTGCTGAGAGCGTTCAGTTTCTCGGGACGATTCAATGTGATCGTAGCCAATCGGCCTTCGCTCTCGTACAAAACATCTGAATATGGCACAACGGTTTCCTTTGAATTCAGCGACTTTCCATGATAGCCAGACTGGAAGTATTCGGTATGTAACAGACACATACAATCTAGGAATGCAGCCGCGATTCGAACCATGTTGACCTCTGACCAGATCGATAGCTATCGTTCGCAGGGATTTCTTGTGCTCAAAAATCTATTCGGTCAGGATTGCCTTGAAAGTGTTAATCAACGCTTCGTTGAGTTCGCCAACGGAAGCCGAGATTTGGCTGTCGGAATGAAGCTAATGAAGGATGTGATGGTTGCCAAGGGAGCAGTGCAACCAGAATCGCGAATTCACGGAATCAACAAACTCCTCAACTTTGAACACGATGACATTCTCATGTCCTATGTTCGCCATCCGGAATTGACCGAGGCCGTCAAAGCGCTGATAGGCACTGACCTTGTATCCATAGTCACAAACGTCTTCAACAAGCCTCCACAAGTAGACGGACGTCACCCTTTGCACCAAGACTTGCGCTATTTCAGAATACGTCCACCAGAAAAGCTCATCGCTGTGTGGACAGCCATCACGCCAACCAATCGCGACAATGGATGTCTAGCCGTGGTACCCGGTTCGCACAAGAAGGGATTGTTGAGCCACACAACTCCGGATTGGGAATTCGTCAATTACAAGTTCTATGGGATAGAAGAGGATCTCACAGAAAATCGAATTCACATTGAGATGAATCCGGGCGACACCATCTTATTTCACCCACTATTGGTGCACGGATCGGGGCAAAATCGAACAAACGAATTCCGACGATCGATTTCCGCTCACTACGCGAACGCTCATTGTGAATCGCCGCCTCCCGATTGGCGCGACAATCCCTTCGTGCGTCCTATCCCCTAACTGAACTCGGGAGCAACCTCCTCCATAAACAGCTGGGCGGGCTCTCGGGTGTCCTTCCCAAAAAACTCGACCATGAGCATGGTGCACCCCAGGTCGACATGCCTTTGAATGCGTTCAATGCATTGTTCGGGAGTGCCAGTGATAGCAATTTCGCCTAGTGGGTCGCCAAGATGTCCACCAAAAATCTGTGCCGCACGCTTGGCCATCGGTCCCGCTTCCTCTTCTGTTCGAGCAATGGTTACGAGACACTGCTGGCTGATTGTTATTTCAGAAATGTCGCGATTGGCAGAATCGCAGTGCCGCTTCAAGACTTCGACCTTGTGTGAGAGATTCGCTTGGTGGCCCGCCAAGTTGTTCCACATGTCAGCCTGTTCGGCGACGATGCGCAGAGTGACTTTCTCCCCTGCTCCGCCAACCAATATTGGAATCTTCCTAGGAGGCTTAGGTTGGCAAACCACCTGATCTGCCTGTACGAATTTGCCGGAAAACGTCGTCTCTTCTTCTGAACTCCACATTCGTCTTAGAAGCTGCACAGTCTCATCAAGCTGCTGCAGTCTTTCGCCAGTGGACAGAAACGGCACTCCAAAGTCGGTAAATTCTCTCGGCATCCAGCCACCTCCAAGTCCGGCAATGACTCGACCACCAGCAATGTTGTCAATCGATGCGATTGTCTTGCCCAACTGTGCTGGATTGCGCATTCCAACCGGAGTCACAAGAGTTCCCAACTCGACGCGCTCGGTTATCGCCGCAAGCGCGGCAAGTGTAGACCACGCTTCGAAAATGGGAAGACTTGGCGATTGCGGTCCATAGAGATGGTCACATAGCCACAACGAGTCGAATCCCAAGCCTTCAAATGTCCGGGCCGCCTCTGAGGTGGCAACCCAAGGTCTCTTGATCTGTGGAACGGTTACACCAAAGTGAACTCTTGCTGCCATAGAAACGCCAATATGAGGAATCGATCCGATTGTAACGACCGCAAGGCTATTAAGCACATATTCGTAGAAAAGTATTGTTTAATGAATCTCTCCTAGGTTGACGTGTACGGACTACTCAATGGCCGAGTCAATTAGCCGGACGCGACAAGTCAAATCTCTTCTGGTAATTGCGTTGATTTCTCTGCTCGTTGGCATTGGTATTGGCGTGACTTCCTCCGTGTTTTTGAGGAGTGAGGGAGCCGTTTCTAAGGAACAGCAAGAAGGTCCTATATACAAAGAAAGAGTCGAGAAGGATCCAGCCACTACGCAACCACCGGTGCCCGCAACCAGTATTCAACCAGGCTCCCTGGACGAGTTTTCAGATCCGTCGAAATTCGAAAGCCTGTTGGAGAGGTCGCTAGCACTGAATGAGTTCCTCGCGCCCGCAGATACTGACAGGCTGCTCACCTACCTCGAGCACTCCAAAGAGATTAAAGGAAGAAATCGCAGAGAGTTCATGGAGAATGCGATCGTGATGCGATTGGCTCTGATTGATCCCGAGGTTGCGTTGTCAGCCATCGATGGCTATCCAAGATTCCGAAAGCAACGGCTTGTCTCGTTGGTTTTCCGAGAGTGGTCATTGGCCAACCTAAACGAGACGATTGAACACGCAGAAATTCTCGATGAGGAAATCAAGGAATCGGCCGTAGCCGGAATCCTCTATACCAACGAACACCTTTCTGATCGTAGACTCCGAGAACTTGCTCGCCGAATTGGACACGAAGATGCAGCAATCGACTTTATTGCCCAGTCGAAGATCGACGCTTTTCGAGACGATCCTGAATCAGCTTGGAACGCATTCCTTGCAGAATACAAACCAGATCTCAACAACCTGACCAATGGGCAAGGTGCCATATTGGGCCAGTTAGCTACTTCGTGGTTAGAGAAGGATGGCATTGATGTCCTCTCTCAAATCGAGAACTCGTTGGACGACAGGAAGGTATATCGATCTCTGGTGCCAATCTTGGCTTCGTTGCTATCGGAGTCAAGTCCGCAATTGGCCCTAGCCGTCGCTATACGTTCGTCGGACCATGCGTCTCGCTATTGGGCTACCAATGTAACTGAGAATTGGGCCAAAAGGGATCCGCGAGCCACACTCAATGCGGTACTGGAGATTGAATCGCCGAGTCTACGGGAAAAGTTGCTCGACCATGCCCTCATTGGATGGGCAAGTTCAGATCCCCATGGCCTGCTGCGCGAAATTGCAAGCCTGCCTCAGGAAATTCGCGCTCGAAGCTTGGAGAAAGCTCTAATCTCGTTAGCTCAAACCGAACCCCAAGCCGTAATTGGTTATTTGGACGAGATCTCCACTCGCAAAAGCATGAATGCAGTTGCTGAGGCGATTGCCGTGAATTGGGCCAGGCAAGACCTTGAAGCCTCATTAACTTGGATACGTTCAGATAGCCATACAGCCAAGATTCGATCTGATCTTTTCAAATCCGTATTTCGTGAACTAGCAAATGAGGACCCCTCGCAGGCATTCAATTCCGCGCTGGCACAGCCGCTCGATGAAAGCAATGTTGGATTGGAAGCCGAAGTCGTATCGTGGGTTTCTTATCGTGATCCCGATCTGGCTGTATCGATGCTTGAGGACATCGAACGAAACGACGAAACCAAGGCGGAAGCGTACAACAATGTCATAAGAACCCTGACTATGATTGATGAATCGAAGATAGCAATCGAAGTCGCGCTTGAATTGGCAGAAACGGGACGGTTTATGGTTGGCTATCAATCCATATTTTCGATGATCGCAACACGTGACCCAGAGCTCCTGTTCAATACCTTCAGCGAGCTGCCTGCGGGTGAATTGAAGAATCACATAGCAGACGAACTCAAAACTAGCTTTAACGTTGAAGAGTATCTCTCCGAAGCTCAAATTGAGCAATTGAACGAGAGTGTTCCTGAATCACGGTCGTTGCCAAACATGTCGGACCGATTGAGGGAAGCCTTCGAAAAGGTAAATGAGATAATTAAGGAAGAAGCTGAGTAAGGCGCGTTCTCGAGGGATTGCACAGGGGAACGTTCAACCGCCTATCATGCCGCCTGCATGAAGGCAGCCACAGTACAGATTCAAACGTATCACCAACTGGATCGTAGGTGTGGCACCTGCGTGCGAAAGGCAGGAAGTTCAACAAAAATCACGGGAGTAGCGCAATGAAAATTGGAATCTATGGTGGAAATGTAAGACGCGGAGCTCCGCTAACAAGCTTGATTGACGACATCGTAGCCATGGAAGAACGTGGATTTGCTAGCTATTGGATGCCGCAAGCTGGATCGTTTGACGTACTCACGATGATAGGCGTCGCAGGCCAGAACACGTCAAGCATCGAACTTGGGACAGCCATAGTCCCATCGTATCCACGCCACCCCAATGCGCTTGCCGAACAAGCTGCTACCGCAAACGCCTTATGTGGCGGAAGATTGGTTCTTGGAGTTGGGCCGTCTCACGCGCCGGCCATAGAACGTCTCGGCTTAAGTTACGATCGGCCCGCTCTCCACATGCGCGAGTACGTATCCGTGCTTCGCTCGCTCACGGAGAGCGGTCGAGTTGATTTCTCCGGCGACATGTATCACATCCAAGCGGGATTCGCCTGCCCGGACGCTCAACCGTTTCCGATAGTCATCTCTGCTCTTGCGCCGCTTATGTTGAAAGTCGCCGGCGAGGTTGCAGACGGTACCGTCACCTGGATGGTTGGCCGCAAGACGATTCGCGAGCATACGGTGCCTCGCATCACACGCGCCGCCAAGGACTCGGGACGAGAGGCTCCCCGTGTAATAGTGGGTGTTCCAGTTTGCTGTCACGACGACAAGGAACAAGCGATCGCACGTTCTATACAAATCTTTCAACATTACACACAATTGCCTAATTACCGTAGGCAACTCGACTCTGAAGGACTCGATCAGGCTGGGGAGATCGCCGTAGTGGGCAACGAACAAGAGATCGCCGAAGGCTTGCAGGACTTTTTCGACGCTGGAGCTACCGAAGTCATTGCAAGCGTGTATCCCGCAGGGGACAGTGGACGCGCATCGTTCGAACGCACCTTCAATTGCCTAGCTGAACTTGCAGCCGCGTAACTGCTAGCAATAAGCGAGCTCAGCGAGCACTGTGCTCGATCTCTTGCTGTGCACTTTGCGCGAGGTGAGCTCGGGCACTAGACAATGCCAGCATCTACTTAGATGCTCCGGCAATCCACACCCGCTCGTCAAACGTGTCACGCATTTGTTAGACGTGACGCAGATTTCATTCAATTGCAACATTTCTTTGATAGTTATAGCAACGCGTAAAGACTAATCGCTACAGGGATCTCAGGGACGCCATATGGACTTGTTGACAATCTACATGATTGTTGGTTTTTTGCTGGCCGCATATTCGGTTGTCGCCAACGATTCAATTCAGACTCTAGGTACTTTTCTTGCTTCCAACTCACACCGTCCCTGGTGGCTCCTTTGGTTGTTTGCTGGATCTATTCTTCTTGCGGTAATTGCGTATAGCTGGATTGTTAATGGCGGCGACCCTGCCTATGGAAGACTCGAAAAATTCCCGGTTCCGATAGGAGGAGTCACCTGGCTTCACGCCATTCCCCCTCTTGCGCTACTGATACTGACGCGGATGGGAGTGCCGGTCAGCACGACATTCCTAATTCTCACAGTTTTCGCCGTTACAGGCGGAGAAACCAACAATCTGTTCAAGATGCTGACGAAGTCCGGACTTGGCTACATCGTCGCTTTTGTATCAACGCTTGTGCTTTTCTCCTTTGTGTTTCACCGGCTGACCAAATACTTCCACAAGACAAAAGACCAAGAACGACCAAAGTACTGGGTAATACTCCAATGGTGCTCGACTGGTTTTCTCTGGAGCCAATGGCTTATACAAGACCTGGCAAACATATTCGTCTACCTTCCACGCGAACTGTCGCTGGGCTGGCTTGCGTTTGGCTTGACTGTTTTAGTTGCCATGCAGGGGTATATCTTCTATACGTATGGTGGCAAGATTCAGAAGATCGTCACTTCCAAGACTGACACTACAGACATTCGTGCTGCGACGATCATTGACTTCATCTACGGAGTCATCCTTCTCATATTCAAGGAGTGGAGCAGCATGCCCATGAGCACCACGTGGGTGTTTCTCGGCGTATTGGCTGGACGCGAAATTGCGCTTTCGCGTTACCTGGTCGACGTATCTTTCGGTGACACAGTCAAGAAAATCGTTTCCGATGCGTTGAAAGCTTTCTCAGGTCTCGTCGTTAGCGTTGTACTGGCGTTTGGACTGCCTTGGTTGTTCCAAAGGTTCTTTGTTTAGTCAAGGTCCTATGAAGAACTGAAGAAGTTTCGTGGATTGTCAACGAATAGCTTCTCAATCTGTCTGTCCGTGACTCCCAATTCCTTGAGATCCGGTATTACATGCCGATGAATGTACAGGAACTGGTCCATATTGGACCTCGTGAACTCGTGCTCCTGAGGAATGGACCCATCGGGTTGTTCCTTATGTAGATGCAGGCAAATGCAATCATGAGATGGACAAAGACGATCCTCGTAACCCATTTCGATCAGTCGATGCAGAGTAACTGTTCTCATATATGGACTTACCAATCGCCCTGGATAGCGGTCCAGACCCAAGTAGCACCCCTGATCCAAAATCCACTTTAGATACTCGGTGTCTGTAGTGTCATTGGAATGGTCAATCTTGACTCGGGTGAGATCAACCCCCTCCTCTCGAAAAATCGCAATCTGTCGCCGCGCGACTTGGTTGGTTGGATGAGAATGCACCATGATGGGGAGACCGGTTTCATTGTGAGTTCGTGAAACGGCCCGTGCCATCACTTCGAGCTCTGGAGTCACGCCTTCGTAGTCTGCGGCGCACTTCAATATTCCCGCTTTAACGTCCGTACCTCTAAATCCTTCTTCTACATCCCGTACGAATTCACGAGCCATTTGGTTCGCCGATACACCACGCAGAAATCCGGGTACGTTGAGCCACCATCCAGTTGTATTGACAATATTCACGCCAGACCCTTCAGACACGGTACGCAAGAACTCCGGCTCTTTCCCCAAGTCATGCGTGGTTGCATCTACCATCGTGTCGATGCCTTGAGCCTTGGCTCGCTTTAGGGCATCTATCGCTCTCTGCGTCCGGTCTGCCGGACCGAATAGGTCAGGAAATGAGCGAAAGATCCCTGGCCCTCCCACAAGCACATGCTCGTGCATAAGAGTGAAACCCAAATCGTTGGCGTCAATCGGTCCGGTTACTGTATTGACGGTTGGCATGAGAATCTCCTCTGTCCTAGGTCGTGTACACGTCGTACCTGCAAATCATATTGAATCCCAAGGGAACGGTTTGTGCCTGCTGTATAGGTTTTCAGGTGGGATCATCGGATCCACTGCAGTCCAACTTGCCGAAGATCCACACTCGAACAATCGGGACGACTATCGACTCAAGCCATTTGTTTGAAGTGTCGTGCTTCCTTGCGTGCGATTTCGAACGCCGTTTTCCCTTTTTTGTTGACAAGAGTAACGTCAGCTCCACATCCCATAAGTGCCTCAGCCGCGGCTACCTGACCCTCATAGGTTGCACGATGTAGCGGTGTGCGGCCTTTTCCATCACATGTGTCCAAGTCCGCGCCCGACTTGGCTAACAACACAATTGACTCGGCGGAATTTTGTTCAGCGGCCCACTGCAGAGCCGTGCGCTTGGATCGGTTCAAAACATTCAATTCAACCTCCAGCACTAGCAACTCCCTCACACACTCCAATGAATCGGAGCGAGCAGCCCAGTGCAGAGGAGTGGACCCATAAGCATCTGGATTGGAGGCAACCTGTGGATCCTGCTCTATCAACGCGCGAAGTCTAGCTACGTCGTTCCTCGCACACGCGGTGAATACGTCGTAGTGTGCTCCCGCATTCAATAGGATCTCTGCAGTTTTTTTTCTTCCCGATGCTGCGTCTGTTTTCGGCCGTCCAGTGGCTGGGAGCAACGCATTCCTGAAGTACTGTGGTGCCTCGTTCACCATTGCCTTGGATTTCCAACTCTAGGTGAATTGCGGCTCCGTAGTCCAAACAGACACGAGCGAACTCGGGATACCCTCCCCATGCTGCCCAATACAACAACGAAAGGTTGCTAGGCCAGCCGGTGTGAGGTTTTTCAACACTTACACATGTGGCATCCGTCATACCTGTCTCAAAAACAACCCTGACGGCATCCGCAGCCCCTGAATGTGCCGCTTCATGCAGAACGTTGTACTCCGTTGGATGAATTTTCAATTTCAATTCTTGATCGAGTAGGAACTTGACGGCGGGTCCACTCCCTGGAAACGCAACACTCACCTTGAGCAGGCCGGTTCCGATGCGATCGAGAATATCGGGGTGCTCTTTCAGCATGGATGCCATCTTGGCTACGTCCGGCTGACAATTGCCGTCCCACTTCTTGGGTTTTGCGCCCAGAGTCGCCACGATAAACCCGATCTCATCTTGCGTTAGGTTGAGTACAGGATCGGTTCGACGAAACCAACTTCCTTGAAATAGCCGCGCGGCCAGTGGCAGTTCTTGCAATTGCATCAAATAGTCCAATCTGGAGAACAGGGCATCAATCTCATTTGCATCTCTCGACAGAGAGCACGAAATGTACAAACGACGAATAGTGTAATCTGCACAGATTCAGCAGACGACAAGCTTGCCGCTTCATGCTCACGAGCCTACAGTTTGACAATCGATTCGTAGCTCACCTTCCTGGCGATCCGGAACAACGCAACTTTGTTCGGCAGGTCCCAAGTGCTTGTTACTCGATTGTGCAGCCGACTCACGTTTCCAATCCCCATCTTGTCGCCTACTCCCTCGAGATGGCCAACACCCTTGGATTGTCCGATGCGGACTGCACGAGCAACGACTTCGTACAAGTATTCGCCGGCAACAAGAGTCTGGATGGTATGGCTCCTTATGCAATGTGCTATGGAGGACACCAGTTTGGCAACTGGGCTGGCCAGCTCGGAGACGGGCGTGCAATTACGCTGGGTGATGTATTGGGAGTCGACGGCACTCACTACTCATTGCAGCTAAAGGGAGCGGGATTGACACCGTATTCAAGAACAGCTGACGGTTTGGCGGTGCTGCGCTCGTCATTGCGCGAGTTTGTCTGCAGCGAGGCCATGCACCACCTTGGCGTGCCCACTACTCGAGCTCTTTCGCTAATCCTTACAGGCGACACTGTCGTTAGGGACATTCTCTACGACGGCAATCCGGCACCGGAACTCGGAGCGGTTGTATGTAGAGTTTCTCCTACATTTGTGCGGTTCGGCAACTTCGAGATTTTCGCTGCGCAGCGCGACTTCAATGTGATGCGTCAACTCATCGACCACACGATTCGGCATGATTTCCCAAGCCTAACCAACTATGGATCGCCAAGCGCATACATCGAATGGTTTGAGGAAGTTGTAGATCGCACTGCATACTTGATGGCTGAGTGGACACGAGTCGGATTTGTGCACGGTGTAATGAACACCGACAACATGTCGATCACAGGATCGACCATCGACTATGGTCCCTACGGTTGGCTTGAGAGTTACGACCCGAATTGGACACCTAACACGACCGATGCCTCTACGAAACGATACCGATTCGGACAGCAACCCGCAGTTGCGCAATGGAACCTGCTTCAGCTCGCCAACGCGATTGTTTCAGTAGTGGGCGAGGCGAAACCCCTTGAAGATGCATTGACCCAGTATGGACAGTTGTATGGTTCCTACTACTGCCGCGCATACGCGGCCAAACTTGGGTTGCAGAGCATTTCAGAACGAGATTCGGACTTTCTCCAACACCTAGAGCGGGCGTTACTAAGTACCGAAGTCGACATGACCCTCTTCTTTAGAAGTCTGGCATCGATCGATGTCGAAGCTACCTCAAACGGAGACGACGATTTGGACCAATTGCGCGGCGCTTTCTATCGCCCGGAGCAACTGCAAGGCGAGGCAGAAGAGTGCATTAACTCGTGGTTGCAGGACTATGCGGTACGTGTCCGTTCTGAGGCAATAAATCCAAGCCAGCGAAGAGAATCCATGGACAAAGCTAACCCTTTGTATGTACCTCGCAATTACCTGGCCCAACTCGCTATTGATCACGCCGAACAAGGGGACTATTCGTACATGCACGACTGGATGAGCGTCTTAGAGAAACCTTACGAAGAACAAGAGGGAAAAGAGCACTTTGCAGCAAAGAGACCCGAATGGGCTAGAACTAGAGTCGGTTGTTCAATGCTTTCCTGTAGTTCTTAGCTGCATGAAGTTTGCGTTCCTGCAGGAGTGATCAGTCTATGATCTTGTTGATTGGGTACTCCACGATACCCGTCGCGCCAGCCTGCTTGAGTTTTGGAATGATCACTCGGACAACCGATTCGTCGATGATTGTGTTGATGTCCACCCAATCTCTGTCCGCCAAAGCCGAGACCGTCGGAGTCTGCAATGCAGGCAGCACCTCTAATACGGCCTCTAGGTTGTCCCGACGCACGTTCATCATTAGACCTACTTTTCCTTCCGCATTTAGACAGGCCTTCAGCATCAGAGCAATCGCCTCTAGCTTTTGACGCTTGGCGTCGTGTTTGAATGCAGCGTGATTCACAATCAGACGCGGAGTGCTAGTTAGGATTTCATCGACAATTCGCAGATTGTTTGCTTGCAGTGAGTTGCCTGTTTCGGTCAATTCGACAATTCCGTCGACCAAGTCAGGCGGCTTGGCTTCAGTGGCTCCCCAAGAAAACTCCACCTCTGCATTGACTCCGTGCTTTTCTAGCCATCTTCTTGTTAGATTTACGGCTTCCGTTGCAATTCGTTTTCCTTCTGCATCCTTGACTGACCTGATCTTTGAGTCATTGGGGACGCAGAAAACCCAACGGACAGGTCGCCGGCTCACTTTGGAGAATACCAGTTCGCACATTTCATGAACATCTGCACCGGTTTCAACAACCCAGTCGTGCCCTGTAATCCCTGCATCCAATACACCCAACTCAACATACCGAGCCATTTCTTGCGCACGAACCAGCAAACACTCAATGCCTGGATCGTCTATTGTCGGGTAGAACGAACGCGAGGAGTAGGTAATCTTGTAGCCTGCGCGCTCGAACAATTCCGCAGCTGCTTCTTGGAGACTACCAGCCGGGAGGCCAAGCTTCAGAAAAGGGATGCTAGACATCAGTCGCCATATACCACGGCGGGATCAAATACACGTTCCTCTACCTTACGAATGTCCCGAGTTGCTGGATCAATTTCTCGAAAAAAGCAAGACTTGAAACCTTCGTGGCAAGCTGCGCCACCCACCTGTTCGATCTCGAGCAGGATTGTGTCAGCATCGCAATCGTAGAACACCCTCTGCAGATTCTGTACATGTCCGCTGGTCTCACCTTTGCGCCAAAGTTGATTGCGACTCCTACTGAAGTAGCACACACGTCTAGTTCGCAGCGATTCCTCGAATGCTTCTGCGTTCATATAACCGAGCATCAAGACCTTGCCAGTACCGGACTCTTGTGCAATTGCTGGGATTAAGGGAGACTTGCTGAAGTCGGGTCCGTTCACGTCTGTAGGTTGGCGAGAAAGTGTGAATGATAGCGTCTGAGAAACAACATGATTGTTGACACTCGACCTTTGAACAACAAGCACCCAGGGGCGTCAGTTCGCCAAATTCAGGGCTCTTGGACTAATGAAAGTGGAGCGTGCAACTATAGCTCTTGATGGTGTAAAGCGCTCTGTGTGACTAAATGATTGCCACATCGTTTCGCACACTTGATCTAAGTTTCAGGACAGTCGGTCCAGCGCACAAATATCTCATAAGATAATGATTTATAATAATTCTTTAAGGTACTAGACCACCAGCACGATCTACATTGGGCCGATCCTCCGAGGAACAAGAGAACAACAAAACTGTTGCCCATGACCCACTTTCATGGCGAAGGCGTCGCAACGTTATCGGCCTCGAGAACTTTGACCATCCACAGTTCCACAGGAGAGCACGATTTGACGCCGATACCATTCTCGCTCTCGCTTCACCTCGCATGGCCGGCTTCGACCCCAAGATGACGCCGATGCAAGTTCGCGATGCACTTCATGAAGGCCACTTCGCGACCGACGAGGTCAGAAGCTATATCAGGGAGTTGTTCGAACAATTCAATGGACTGGATATTCGACGATTTCGTCATGCCTGCGGGGCTTCACTGTACGAGCTGGCTAGGGCAATGATTGCCTGCAATGTGAATCATCCTTTCGTAGCGGAGTGGATGAATTGCCAATCACCAAACTATGAGCCTCCAGAGCGCAAACATCACATTTATCGGATGTCTCAATACCGAGAGTAGCGCTAGTTTGAGTAGCTTGTCCATAGCGACCCATCTTTACGAGAATCTACGGTGGTACGTAGAACTGTGGGACCACTGGTTGTCACGCAGTCAATATTCCATGGGCGGAGGCAGCGTCTTGGAAGCAAAATGGCGCCACCGTCATAGCACCGGTATTGAGTTCTTCTTCCAACAGTCAACATTTCGAGCGCTTGGGATGGACGTCAAAACCGACATTGAGCAGCACCTTCACAAGTTGTCGAAACGTGGTGAAATTTCCGGTTTGGAAGTCCACAACAACGGATATATGTTTGAGTCGCCGCATGGCAGTGCAAGTCTCTTTAGTACATACCAACTCACCAGTTCCCCGATCTCACCTGAGGTAGTCACTGAATGGGAAGTCCCAACCGAATCCAGCGCTGAAATACTCATTAGGAAAATTCGTGGAAGAATGATCAACGGAACTACCTATCTGGCTCGAGACGTATACGATGTTGTCTGTGCATACGTGCTGGATCGCGATTCGCTCGATTCTGCATTCCACCATCTCGACCGCAAGCCTCGTTTACGACGTTGATTGCGGCGCGTCACGTGTCTACAGCTTGGAACGCATATTAGATCCTCACTATCCACATTTGACAGAGTCCCTCGACACGTTCAATTTCGTGGCAGGAGCTGTGCTTTCACGCAATGTCACAGCCACTGCGTCGAGTGCCATAAATGAAATATTTGGGAAGGACGCAAATTGATCCGTTAATAAGATGTAGAACTAGACCGGACATTGAGTTCTTGCTAGCTTTCACACTGGTGCACAAACGAGACTCGGCACACCGCCAGTGGTTTTGTTTAATTGACTCCACAAACTTTGGTCAAACTAAAAGGATCATGAATGGAAATTGAGCCCAATTGGGTCAAGGCTGCCGAGACTGGTGACGTGCGGGAAAACGGTACCAAGTTGTTTCGCCATTCAGGAAAACAAATCGCGATATTCCACACTTCTCGGGGCTTCCTGGCGTGCAACAATCGGTGTCCGCACCAAGGCTATCCACTAAGCGAAGGATGTCTGACCGAAGACGGAATACTCACGTGCAATTGGCACAACTGGAAGTTCGACTTGGCGGACGGAACCAACTTGAAGGGTAGCGACTCGGTACGAGTCTACCCAGTCCAAGTCCGAGGAACTGAAATCTGGATTGACCTTCAGGATCCGCCCTATGAACAGCAGTATGACCAGTTAGTTGCCAATCTCCGAGGAGCGATCCTCGACAACAGCTACGAACACATCGCGCGGGAGCTGTGTCGGCTGCAGCTCTTGGGTGTGGACCTGAGCAAAATGGTCGCGCAAGCCATCGAGTGGAGTCATGATCACTTGCAGTACGGTTGGAGCCATGCATACGCAGGTGCTGCCGACTGGCTTACGTTGTTTGACGAATTCGATAGCAATCCAGAACAGCAGCTCGTTTGCATGCTGGAAGCCATTGGACATATCGCTGACGACACCCTCCGTCGTCCGCGTTATGAGTATTGTTCCGATGTACATTCATTCAATTCCTTTGACTTCTTGGAGGCAATTGAAAATGAAGACGAATCCCGCGCTATTGCGATGATTCGCGGTGCGCTGACCGACGGAATGCATTTCCCCGAGCTCGAAGAGACGTTCTCAACAGCTGCTCTAGCACACTACAACGACTTTGGGCATGCACTCATATATGTTTCCAAAGCTAGTCAGCTCATTGACCGACTTGGACCCCAAGTGGAGCTCCCCCTGCTGCTCTCACTGACTCGCACCCTTTGCTATACCACCAGAGAAGACCAGATTCCACAGTTTCGACACTATGGCCCTACGCTAGAGCTGTGGGCAAGCAAGTCCGCCAACGGCAACGGTCTCATAGATTGGAGAGCGTTGAAGGGACAATCCATTGATCGATCCTTAGATCTGGTATTGGCTAACAACCAACAAAGTGATACCGCCTTGTATGCAGCCCTGTTGAAAGTAAATGCACACAACATGCTTCACTTCGATCTAGGTCTACAAGACAGCACTACTAATAACGTCGACGATAACGTCGGATGGCTGAGCTTCACTCATACCTTTACTTTTGCCAATGCGGCAAGAGAGCAGTGCAGGAAATTTCCAACTCTTTGGCCCCAAGCCTTGCTTCAGCTCGCGTGTTTTTCGGGTCGAAACTCTCTCTACGTAGACACGAGCGATTCGCAATCCAAGTGGGTTGTAAATGACACCGAGTCTTTCTTCTCAGAGAAGATTCTTGACCTGTTCGATCACGGCAAGGAGGAGTTCATTGTGTCGGTCCACCTCTTGAAAACGCTGCTTGCAGCTAGACAGGAGTGTCGCGAGGGAGCCGAAGAGGTTCGAAATCTAGTCTCGGCGGCAATGAATCGATTCTTGGGTTCGCCTATGAAGAGAAAGCATGTTCTTCGGACCGCACGCCAGGCACGACAAATGGCAGAATTGGATGGCTGAATGCAACATCTAGAAGTAACTACAGATAACTTCTTCAAGTTATTGTTAATTAACATTTATTCATTTTAAATAGTTCGTTTCTTATGCCCATGTGCTTTCAATGGGAACTCCGCCCATGTGATGCATTTCCATACCGTCAGGCGGCGCTGCCTAGAGTTTCATTATTATTGTGAGTTGTTAGCCCATTGGTTCCCACTTCGCCATGCAACTCGCAGAACGGATGTCCCGCTTAGGAACAGAAACCGCATTCGAGGTTCTTCAACGTGCAGAACATCTACGCTCGTTAGGAAAGAACATCATCAATCTTGGAATCGGCCAGCCCGACTTCAAGTCTCCCGATCATGTTGTCGAAGCAGCAGTAAAAGCGCTACGCGATGGACATCATGGCTACACCCCTGCGCCAGGGATTCCGCCATTGCGCGAGGCGGTTGCAGCGGACATCCTCAAGTGGCGCAAGGCAGAGGTAAATCCTGACCATGTTCTCATCGTACCTGGCGGAAAGGTCACAATGTTCTTCGCAATATTGATGTTTGGAGAGCCCGGGGCTGAAATCCTCTATCCAAATCCAGGATTCCCAATCTACGAGTCGGCAATTAACTTCACTGGGGCAAAAGCCGTTCCCATACCTCTTCTCGAAGATCTCGATTTCTCTTTCAGTGCGCAGGAAGCGCTAGATCTCATGACCGATAGAACGCGTCTGGTAATCGTGAACTCTCCTGCCAATCCAACGGGCGGTGCAGTGCCAAAGTCCGAAATGGACACGTTTATTCGAGGACTCGCAGATTTCCCGGAAGCTGTAGTGATGAGCGACGAGATCTATTCAAGAATTTGCTACGGTGGGCAAGATCATGTGTCCCTCCTATCCTATCCAGAGATACAGGAACGCTTGATCCTGTTGGATGGATGGAGCAAGACCTATGCCATGACGGGCTGGAGGCTTGGATACTCGGTCTGGCCAGAGAGTCTGATTGATCACGCCACGAGATTGGCAATCAATTGCCACTCGTGCGTAAATGCCGCAGCTCAATACGCAGCGATCGCGGCTCTTGAAGGACCGCAGGACTCAGTGGATGACATGGTAAGAACCTTCGATGAGCGCCGCGAAATTATCGTGCGAGGACTCAATGAGTTGCCCGGATTGTCTTGTCGCAATCCAGGTGGCGCTTTCTACGTGTTCCCCAACATTACGAAATCCGGACGGACCGCTCGCGACATTCAAAACCACTGGCTGGAAGACCTAGGAGTTGCTACAGTTGCAGGGACGAGCTTTGGTTCCTATGGCGAAGGCTACATACGCTTTTCTTACGCAGCATCGACCGACGAAATTGAGGAAGCTCTTGAGCGCATTGGCGCGACACTAAGCTAAGACACTGCCAAATTCACCTGCAAGTCGAAAGGAGACTTAAATGAAGCTAGGAATTGTCTTTCCACAGACTGAGATTGGATCGGATCCGGACGATATTGCAGAATTCGCAACTACCGTTGAAGAAACCGGTTTCGATCACATCGTCGCGTATGAGCATGTTCTAGGTGCCAATACAGCCAGCCGACCTGATTGGAGCGGACCGTACACGTCGGAAAGCATGTTTCACGAGCCCTTCGTTCTTTACGGGTTCCTGTCAGCCATTGTTTCGCGGCTTGAATTCGTTACTGGAGTCGTGATTCTCCCACAACGTCAGACTGCCCTACTGGCAAAGCAAGCGGCGTGCTTGGACGTCATCAGCAAGGGTCGTTTTCGACTGGGAATTGGAACTGGCTGGAACGACGTCGAATATGAGGCACTAGGAGAGAATTTCCACAATAGAGGCAAGAGAAGCGAAGAACAAATCGATATGATGCGGAAATTGTGGGCACAAGAGACGATTACCTATCACGGCAAGTGGCACACCATAACGGATGCAGGACTGAATCCTCTGCCAGTCAATCGCACAATTCCGATTTGGCTTGGTGGCATGGCACCGCAGGTCATCGATAGGGTTGCACGAATAGGCGACGGTTGGTTTCCATTCTTCAACCCGAATCTCGGGAACCAGATCGCTGAGATTCGCCAAAAGGCGAGTGCTGCTGGACGTTCCGCGGATGAAATCGGCATTGAGTGTCTCCTACCGTTAGGCGATATGGGTCAGCGCGATATGGATCGGTTCAAGTCCTGCCGTGACATGGGAGTCTCCCATATATCGGCCGTGACTATGGGTAGGGGCTACAAGAATGCAAACGAACATGGCGAGGCAGTAAAGAGACACTGGGATGCGGTTGCTTCGAAAATCTAGTTGGTCAGGAACGCAGCTTTGAATTTGTCCCAACATCAGTGTATTCGCCCAATACAATCTTAATGTTGAGCATTTCTCACGTAGGTGGATCCGATGAAAGTTAAGAACATTCGCTATACCCCTGGCGGCGGCGCGGAGCTCGTGTCCTACGAGCTATCCGATCCCGGTCCAGGCGAAGTGCAAGTCGAGACCGCAGCTTGCGGAATCTGTTCGTGGGACTTGCAAACGTTTCGTACAGGATCCGATGGCCCCAGCCCTGCGCCTCCTGGACACGAAGGTGTTGGCTATGTAAGCAAACTAGGTCCTGGAGTAACGAATATTGAGATTGGCCAGCGGGTTGTTGGTGGGGGATTCGCTCAAGTTCGCAACGCCCCGGCAAATCGGCTGTACAAGATTCCCGATTCCAACCTTGAAGATCATCACTGGATCGTAGAGCCAGTTTCTTGCGTTATCACCGGAATGGATCACTGCCGATTGAAGGCGGGAGAACGTCTAGCCATGGTTGGGTGCGGATTCATGGGCTTGATGATGATTCAAGGCCTGGCCGGTGCAGGAGCGGATCAGCTGATCGCGCTTGACATTGACGACAAAAGGCTTGAACTCGCGAGTCAATTTGGAGCAACAGAGGCCTACAACGTACAAGACGACGACTTTGACAAAGTTCGCAAGGACTTGCGCGGTCGACGCATAGATACCGTAGTAGACACAAGCGGATCCCAATCTGGATTGGATCTGGCGACGGAAATTGTCAAAGTTGGCGGATTGATCAATCTCTTCGGCTGGATTAAGGGTTCAACTGCGACCTTCAATCCAACAGCTTGGCACGGCAAAGCTATATCCATTGTGAATACATCGCCAGCAGCACAAATGCGCGATCCGTTTCCCGCTGCAATTCGGGCTATCCACAACGGTCTAATTGACCTGAAGCCGTTGGTCACACACGTTGTGCCAATCGCCGAGTACCCTACGTTCATGTCGGGAGTGACTCAAGGCAAAGTGGATGGCTACATCAAAGGTGTGGTGTCACACGCTCATTGACTGAAAGATCGATCCACGCCTTACAATTCGACGAGTAGCTCCGCTACCAGGGCAACTCAACTGACAAAGGGAGTATTTCATGGCAATCAAGCCTATTTTTGAGATTGTGGAAGAAGCCAAGAAGGACATCGAGAATCTCAGTTGCGAAGACCTGGAAAAGGAACTGGATCGTGAAGAAAAACCTTTGCTTGTGGACATTCGAGAAATCCAGGAATATGTGGATCTTGGAACCATTCCCGACGCTGTCCACGCGCCGCGAGGCATGTTGGAATTTTGGGCCGATCCGCGTAGCCCTTATTTCCGCGGTAACTTTACCGAAGACAAGCGAATCGTACTGTTTTGCGCAGCTGGCGGACGCTCCGCACTAGCCGTAAAGGCTTTAAAAGAAATGGGATTTCAGAATGTTGCCCATTTGGAACCAGGGTTCAACGGATGGGCCAAAGCCAACAAGCCTGTTCAGGAAACTGCCAAACGCTCAAAGTGGATGCGCAAGCTTCGAGGGCTCTAGCGCAGGGCATAGACGGCAATAAGCGAACTTAGTCGAATTCGAAGTAGGCGTTTGACACCACGACAGTATCGCCAACCTTAGCTTCAAACACTACTCGAGACGAATTCTCTTCCCAAGCTCGGATGTTAAGCACGTCTTCTGGGTAGACCGGTGCGGAGAACCGCACCTTGATCTTTCGGAAACGGGAAGCATCGCCGCCACAAATAGTCTCCAGCAACGCTTGGGCACAGTGACCAAACGTGCACAATCCATGGAGTATTGGAGTGTCAAACCCACCAAACTTCGCTGAGGCAGGATCTATGTGCAGAGGGTTGTAATCTCCCGACAATCGGTAGATATGAGCTTGGTTTTCAGCAATCTTTACACTCGCTGTGTAAGTTGGACTCGACTCGGGTACCGTGATTTTCTGTGAATAGGTGGTCCCTGACCCCTCGAACGGCTCAATGTCGCCGAGCTTTTCTACACCTCTTCGAAACGACCCGTTCACCATCCGGATGCAATCCGTGCCCGACTCATCCGACACGACGCTCTCATACTCACAGAAACCATTGCCGCGTCCACGAGGATGCACTCCTATCAATCTTGACCGAACGCTAACCGTTCCCGTGTGCGGAAGTGGAGACAAAACCTCCAAGTAGCGTTCTGCATCAATGTTCAGAGGACCTGGGGAATTGGGAATCAGGTTGGTATCTACCGGAGCCCCTGCCCCACCCCAACGAATTGCAAATGTTGGGAAAACACCGAATGACGGATGCCGTTCGTAAATGTAGCGAAGATCCGTTATCCCTATTCCAACCGCATACAGCAATACATCTCGCTGGGTATATTGGATCGAAACGGGCGCACCCCAAGGACCAGGATTTCCCTCCGGAAGTGCCGCTGTTGCGTTGTATGTGACCATTGAGACCTGAATCCTCCGAGTACTAGTTGGCTTCTAAGACGAGCGTGCCTGTTGTCGAGAGCGTGCCACCAGTTCCATTGACGACACAAGTGGATGCCGATGTTTGCTTGCCCTCAATTCCGTTTACGCCGTCTTCTGCAGTACCAGACAGTTGGCGATAGGCTTCAACAAGAAGCTGCATTCCGTACATGCCTGAATGATTGAATGACAGTCCGCCACCATTTGTGTTGATCGGCAGGTCACCACCAGGCGCAGCATGCCCTTCCTTCCACAGGGTGTGCCCCTTGCCACGAGGCGCTAGACCCAACATTTCGGCTGTGATCGCTGCGGTTATCGTGAAGGAGTCGTAAATCATTGCCATGTCCATGTCTTGCGGACCAAGACCGGCCATTTCATAGGCAATCCGCGAGGATTGTGCGGCAGATGTTGCGGTGAAATCCACCATTTCCACAATATTAGAGTGACTCATCGACTCACCCGCGCCCGCGACCCACACGGGTTGGGTTCTCAAGGAGTGAGCAATTTCTGGACGCGCAACAATCACCGCACCACCATGGTCACATACTAGGCAACAGTGCGAAATGGTCATTGGCCATGCGATCATGGGGCCATTCTGAACATCTTCGACTGTTATTGGGCCACCATTCGGGTCTGTTTCCTTCGAAAACATAACTGCGCGGGGATTGAGCATCGCCCACTGTCGAGTTACAACGGCCACGTGTGCAAAGTCTTCTGGTGTCGTTCCGTACTCGTGCATGTGTCGAACCATGGCGTGCGCATACTGAGACGGGGCTCCGAAGGTGCCATAGGCTGCTGTTGCCAGTTCGCCTGGGGAAACTTCTCCCCGGCCGCCGCCACCTCTTCCTCCTTGGCCCCGGTAGGATCGTCCCGCCTCGCCATGACTAACCAATGCCACGTCAATAATCCCCGCAGCGATGGCGGCTAGAGCATGGTGCACATGAATCTGGAACGAACACCCGCCAACAGACGTAGTATCGATGTAGTTTGGTCTCAGACCGAGATGCTCTGCTAATTCCGAAGACCATCCAGCCGAAAAAATGCCATCAATGTCGGAAATAGGTATACCTGTGTAATCACAGACGTTTTTGATTGCTTCTATGTGGTGCTGAAGTGAAGTGATCCGAAGACCTCGTTCTGGAGTGAAACCGATCTCATTGGACTCGGCGGCGCCAACGATTGCAGCGGTTCGTGAGAGGCTATGAGCTACAGGCATTTCTTACTCCTCCACTACTCGCCAAAAGGGAATGAACGTGTCGTCGTCCACTTTCTCAAATTCCACACGAACCTTGCTGCCGATCTGAATGTCCTGGGGCCGGCTCGGGTCCACGCCACGCAGAACGGTCATCATCCGATCGCCCTCCAGCAAGTCAACATAGGCTGTCACGTAGGGAGCTTCCTCACCCCATCCACCAAATGCCCGGTGTTGGACTGCAAAGGTGTAGAGAGTTCCCTCTCCGCTTGCCTGTGTCCAACCAAGATTCGTGGAGTGGCAGTACGGACAAATCAAGCGTGGATACCAGTGCACGCGACCGCAGTCCTTGCAACGTGGAACCATCAATTTTCCTTGTTTTGCACCCTCCCAAAATGGTTCATGGTGCTGTCCCTTGCGGGGTACAGGTTTGTTGTATGCCACGAATCGACTCCCTCTGCTGTGTGGTCGGATTGGTCATACCCGATATCGCTCAATTTTACAAATTGGAAATCGGTTCGAAATTCAACCTAGATCTGTGCGATGGATGCGCATTTGCTTAGGCCAATACAAGTTGAACCCAACCATTGAGATACAAGAGGCTGGGAAACGCTCGTGCAGCACATTGTTTTTCAACAATCTTCTACAATTGCCCAAACAGTCCCCATCGATGCACCGAGGCGCTGCGAATTGCTGGATGTTCGATTTCCATGGGCTCTATCAGTCCACGCTTACTGTTCGTGGCCCAGCCGGCACAACCCATGGGTTTGGCCGTTCAATAAGTCGTCTTGACTCAAGATTTCCTTAGCACTAGGAGACTATGACAACCGTTTCGGCAACTGAAAATCAATCTGATGCCCACATCGTCTTCGACAGCGTCGGCAAGAGCTACGACGGTGTCACTCAAGTAGTCAAGGATTTGCATCTTGAAGTCAATCGTGGCGAATTCCTAACACTCCTCGGTCCTTCTGGTTCAGGTAAGACCACGTGCCTAATGATGCTTGCCGGGTTTGAGAGCATTACATCCGGCACCATTACGATTGACGGTCGCGCCATTCAAGATATCTTGCCGCACAAACGCGGCATAGGCATGGTGTTTCAAAACTACGCCTTGTTTCCCCATTTGACGGTACGAAAGAATTTGTCGTTCCCGCTGGAGGTTCGGGGCATGAGCACCGCGGAGAGAAACAGCCGCGTAGCGAGAGCTCTCGAACTCGTTCAGCTCGAGGGACTGGAAAACAGGAAACCACGCAATCTATCGGGTGGCCAGCAACAGCGCGTGGCCATTGCGCGTGCCTTAGTTTTTGAGCCCGAAATCGTATTGATGGACGAGCCACTAGGAGCGCTAGATCGCCGCCTACGGGAAGAAATGCAATATGAGATCCGGAGAATCCACCAACAGCTCGGTGTGACCATGGTCTACGTGACTCACGATCAGCAGGAAGCAATGGTCTTGTCCGATCGCGTAGCGGTCTTTCGAGATGGGCGAATTGAGCAAATCGCCACGCCTGAGACACTGTATGAAGAGCCCAGTAGGGTGTTCGTGTCGTCATTTATCGGCGACAACAACGTTCTCTACGGTGAAGTACGCCAAGTGCAGGACAATGAGATCTGCCATGTTTCCATCGGACCTGACAGGAACGTGCAAGCTCTTGCCGTAGAGGAAACGAAGCCTGGTGAGCCAGTGTGGGTTGCCATCCGACCAGAACGGGTAGGTATCGCCAAGTCAGAAAACCAATACTCAAACCAGTTCGACGCTACCGTGAACGACATTGTCTTCATGGGAGACCATCTCAGAATCAATGTAGACACCTGCGGCGTCCGCAACTTTATCATCAAAATCCCCAACCTTGTCGGTCATGGTGCGATATTGCCTGGAGACGAAATCCAGGTAGGTTGGGCAACGCTCGATTGTCGAGCACTCTCAATGGAATCGGAGAAGAAGTAATGCGAGTGAAGTTTCAATTGAAGGGCCTTATAGTGGGCGCGCTCGTCAGCCTGGCCGCCACTTGGACTTGTGCCGAAGAAACGCTAACTGTGGTTTCGTTTGGAGGGTCGTACGCAAAAGCTTGCGTTGACGGTTACCACAAGGCATTCACCGAGGAGACTGGCATCAAGATCAAGCTAGAAGACTACAACGGCGGTTTAGCGCAAATTCGAGCGCAAGTCGATGCGGGTTCTGTCCACTGGGACGTAGTCGATACGGAAAGTTCGCCACTGTTGACTGGCTGCGACGAGGGTTTGTTTGAGTACGTTGGCGATCTGGAACTCCCACCTGCACCGGACGGTACGCCAGCGTCCGAAGATTTCTTCGATGGCATGGTTCAGGATTGCGGAATTGGAACTCTCGTCTTCGCGACGGTTATTGCATACAACCCGGAGAACATTGAAGGGAAACAGCCAACAACAATCCAGGACTTCTTCGATCTTGAGACGTTTCCAGGCAGAAGAGGAATGCGCCGTTCCCCGGCGTCTAACTTGGAATTTGCATTGATGGGCGACGGCGTCCACCCCGACGAGGTTTTCGAGATGCTCTCGACCGAAGAAGGTATGCAACGGGCGTTTCGCAAGTTGGACAGCATCAAGGAACACGTAATCTGGTGGGAGACCGGCGCACAACCTCCTCAAATGCTGGCCGATGGCGAGGTCGTAATGTCCACCGCATGGAATGGCCGAATATTCAACGCACAAGTCATTGAAGAACAACCATTCGTGATCATCTGGGATGGACACATACGTGATACAGGCGCATTGACGATTATTGCAGGAGCTCCGAATCTCGAAAATGCTCGCAAGTTTGTCCAATTCGCCACTAGCACGCGTGCGATGGTTGGAGTGGCCAATCACATTTCATATGCTCCCGTGCGCAATTCGGGACTGCCACTAGTTGGTAAGCATGCAGTTACTGGCGAAGACATGAAGCCTCACATGCCCACCTATCCAGAAAACTCGAAGAACTTTCTTTGGAACGACGTGGAATGGTGGAGTGAACGCGAGGACGAATTGACCGAGCGATTTAATGCTTGGCTGGCTCGCTAGAGGAATGTCTGTCAGCACCATGAGGCCAACGAGTCCAACATAGCTGCTTTCTTCCACTTAGCAATCCCAAATGGCCAGATCTAGAAGCCAAAATCAAGAACCAAGCAGGCTAGTGCCCATTGGACTGTTCCTGCCCTTGGTGGCATTCATTTTGATCACATTTGTCATTCCTCTTGGATCCATGGTCGTTCAGAGTGCATACGACCCTCAAGTCGCTCAGGCATTGCCCAAGACTCTGGATTTGCTCAAAGATTGGGACGATTCCGCGCTTCCTTCCTTAGAAGTCTTCGAAACCCTTGCAGCGGAGTTGGTGACCTCTCGGCAAGATCGATCGATCGGAAAGGTGGCTACCCGCGTCAACCGAATCAAGAGCGGCAGCCGCAGCGTTTTCGCGAAGACGGCACGGCGACTAGAACGAGTCGAGGATGCCGACTTGAAGTCTGCGATGATCGAAATCGACAAGCGGTGGGACGATGTCGAGCTGTGGCAAGCAATAAGATCAGCCGGCCAAAAGTTCACCGCCCGACACTATCTGCGCTCAATCGACCTTGAACCAGCACCAGACGGTGGCGCAAAGTTGGTCACAGAAGACCAGAGAATCTACAACACGCTTTACGTGCGTACCATCTACGTCAGCCTTGCCGTGACCGTCTTGTGCTTTCTGATCGGCTATCCAATTGCTTACGCCATTGCAAGCGTGTCCGACTCGTGGGCAAAGATCCTTCTAGTCATCGTGCTGGTTCCGTTTTGGACGTCACTGCTTGTTCGTACCACTTCTTGGCTCGTGCTGCTGCAGAACCAAGGAGTTGTTAATGACATCTTGGTGTGGATCGGATTGGTCGCCGACGACTCACGCCTTGCACTGGTTCACAACATGACTGGCACATTGATCGCAATGACACATGTGCTATTGCCATTCATGATTCTTCCTCTTTACGCAGTCATGCGATCGATCCCGCCGGATTACATGAGGGCAGCCGCCTCGCTTGGAGCCAACCCGATTGAGGGTTTCGCCAAGGTGTACTTTCCACAATCGCTTCCCGGTGTGTCCGCCGGTTGCCTGCTTGTCTTCATACTCTCGCTGGGCTACTACATAACCCCTGCACTCGTCGGAGGCACGAAAGGACAGCTCATCTCCAACATGATCGCCTACCACATACAGACTTCGCTGAATTGGGGACTCGCAGCTGCGATTTCTGTCATTCTTCTGATTGGCGTCTTTGTTTGCTACTTTGTCTTCGATCGTTGGGTAGGCATCGACAAGCTCAAACTTGGCTAATGAATTTCTCGGGTTGGAAAATTGCCAAGATCGCATTTATTGCGATCGTCGCTCTTGGGTTTGGCTTTCTCATCCTGCCCCTGATCGTGATCGTTCCGCTCAGCTTCAATGCAGAGCCCTACTTCACGTTTACCGAGGGCATGCTACGGTTCGATTCGGAAGCCTACTCGTTGCGTTGGTATCGCTCGATCATAGAGAATCCCGAGTGGCGAACGGCAATCGGCAATAGCTTTCTAATAGGGATTTGCGCAACCTTCGTCGCGACAGTCCTTGGAACACTTGCTGCACTGGGCTTGAACCATCCGAAGTGCCCCATGCGAGACGCAGTTTCCGCACTCTTGATTTCACCAATGGTAACTCCCGTAATCATTGTGGCTGTTGGCGTTTTCTTCTTCTATTCAACCTTAGGATTGGGGCAAACCCATATTGGGTTGATTCTTGCACACGCCATGCTAGGTGCTCCCTTCGTAGTAATTACCGTGACCGCAACACTTGCTGGGTTCGATCGCACGCTACTTCGAGCGGCAGCAAGCCTGGGAGCAAGTCCACTGACGGCTTTTCGCCGCGTGCAGTTGCCCATCATCTCGCCTGGGGTGTTTACGGGAGCGCTGTTTGCTTTTGCAGCGTCGTTTGACGAGGTTGTAATCGTCCTATTTCTGGGCGGAGTGGATCAACGCACGATTCCGCGCCAGATGTGGTCGGGCATTCGAGAGGAGATCAGCCCCACAATTCTTGCTATTGCAACGTTGCTCATTGTGTTTGCAATTCTTGTTCTGGTTGCTGTTGAGCTACTGCAACGCAGCAGCAAAGCAGCTCAAGCCACCGCGAAGTAGCAAAGCCGCAAAGCAACACAGACCTCAGTAGAAGGCAATTCGTGAAACACGACGGACCAAAGAAGAACCGACCCTGGAATGCCGGCTTGAATTTCACTCTAAGGCTTGCAGTGTTGATCGTGCTATGCGGTCTTTCGATTCGAGCGACCGAATCTGAAGACGGACAGGGGCAAGAATCGGAAGAATCCGAAGAAACTGTAGAGTTGCAAATCACCATCGCCGATGTAAGAGAGGAAGTGGGCACGATATATCTCGGCGTCTACACAACGAAGGAGGAGTGGAAGGATCTGGAACCCACCCACAAAATGACTTCGGAACCTTCAACGCCAAATGTAACAGTGTCGCTTGAACTCGTACCAGGCGAGTATGCAATCTCGGCTTACCACGACATCAACGACGACGAGGAATTCAATCGAAAGGGAGTCTTGCGTCTGCCAGGAGAACCGTTCGCGTTTTCTAACGATCCAAGAATTCGCGCGGGAGTACCTAGCTGGAAGAGAGTCAAGTTCAGCGTTGGCAACGAAGACACCGAGCACACCCTCACCTTCAAACATCCCTAGGGAGGTCGCGAAAATTCTGCGATGAAGGTGAAAAAGAGAATTGAGAACGAATCCCGCTTCTAAAACGTTCACTGATGACACAATGACGTCGTGTGTTTGACACATGTAAAGCATTAGACAATGACGGCAAATGCGAAATCCAATCAAGCATTGAAATCTGGTCACGAGGTATGTAACCGATGAATCTCACAACTTGGTCGTGGATGTTTCTTGTCATCTACATCGTGGCAATGCTCGGTTTTGGTGTGTGGGGACACCGCAGAGTCAAACACGCGGACGACTATGCAACCGCGCGCGGGTCCTACGGACCGATGTTTCTAGCCTTTGCTTTTGCTGCGACGACTGCGAGTGGCGCAACGTTCTTGGGTGGTCCTGGACTGGCGTATGTTCTTGGGTTTTCGTCGGTATGGGGAAATTTTCTCTATCCCATGGGCGTCTACATAGGCGTTCTAATTTGCATGCGCTTGGTGGCCACAACCGGCAATCGATTTGGCAGTAGGAGCATTCCTGAATATCTGGGCGATAGATATGGTTCCGACGGCATAAGAATCATCGTGTCAGTGCTGTCATTGGTCCTGTTCTTTTATGTTGCAGGTCAGCTTGTCTCCGGATTGGTGATGTTTGAGACGATGCTCGGCATGGATCCAATTTGGGCTCTCACTATCACCACTGTAGTCTTGGGGATCTACGTCGTTATGGGCGGCGCACATGCTGACATACTGACCGACGGCGTGCAGGGAATCATGATGTTGGCCCTAGCCATAATCGTCATCGTGATGTTCTTGATTGGCATGGGCATCGACGGCGGTCTTGGCGGACTTGCCAGTTCGTTACAACAGCAAGACCCAAACCTGACAACTCCTTTGAATGTCACCAATCCTCTCACACATTCCCCTTGGTCGATATTCGCCATATTGCTAGCTCACATTCCCTTAGGTCTGCTCCCTCATCTTGGTAACAAGCTTTGGGCATTAAAGTCAGTGAATCAGCAAAAGTCCTTTGTAAAACTTGCATTTCTGTGCGGGCTGACGCTTGCCATGATGGGACTTGGCGGATTGCTCGCGCGTTCAGTGCTTGGAGACGACTTGCTTGCAAGTCAAAGCCACAATGCAGCGCTGCCCTTGCTCTTCATTGAGCTCTTTCCAACCTGGCTTGCTGCACTGATAGGCGTCGGTATTCTGGCTGCGATCATGTCAACAGCGGATGGATTGGTGGTCTCGTCGTCTCAAGTAATTGCCAACGATCTATATCGAAGAACCCTAGCACCGAGAATTCACAGTCATTTGAGCAAAGAGCAGCTGGACCGTCGCGTACTTGCGATCAGCCGCGTCAGTACGGTGGTTGTGCTGATCCTGTGCGCGATGTTGGCCTGGGGATTGCAGCAAACAAACATCGCACTAATTGTGTTCATCGGGATTGGGGGCATGATGGCTGCGTTTGCGGGGCCACTTGTACTCGGTGCAATTTGGCGAGGAGTCACCCGCAGTGGGGCGTATGCTGGTCTTTTGTCGGGCTTTGTTGTTTTTGTAATCCTCCATGCACAGTTGCTAAATCCCGATTGGTTCGGTGCTGGCCTATTGCATACGGTCGTCGCTTGGCTGCACGGCGAAGGACCGAATCCCTTTTCCTGCGCCGCGATGGGAGAAATCGTCTCAGTGACCGTAACGTGGGCAGTCTCCCTCGCAACGAAACGTTTGCCAGACCATCATCTCGATGAAGTGTTCCCCCTAAAGACACAAGGTTGAGTTACCCCAGCCACGCCGTTGACCATTCGCTGCGATGGAATGGTTGCATTCGAAATGAGTTGGTCAGGATTCTCCACTGCTATCTCAAGTTCGAACGTTCAGTCTGGAGTTAGCCATTTGCAATATTCACTCGATCGCTATTTGGCCTCGACCTCGCCTTTGGAAGCGCCTTGCCCTGACGGGAGTATGCGCCTTACAGGTGCAAATAGTTCAGGGATTGAAACTGGTTCCAGCCGCTCAAGAACGGCCCGATGAAACCCTCGATCTTCTAGCCATGCTGTGTATCGCTGATCGGACGTAAACGCCACCCAGCGGGGATCATTCTCCTCCCACCAACCCGGCGGTGCTGTCCAAAATCGCTTCCCACAATCCAGGTTTTGAAAAGCAAGATCGAGGTCTCCAATGTAAAGAGCCGCCTCTACTCGATCGTCGCACGACAACTCATCCTTGATGGCCTCCAGTAGCTTTGAAGCTTGGTCCGACATTCCCATTGATGCGAACAGTGCAATTGCGAAACCAAGGTCGTTCAATTCGTCCGGCTCTTGCGACATCACTTCCATCTCATACAACGCAGTAAAGCGTTGGACTCGGACACTGGCTGGATCTCGCAGATTTGCGATTCTCAACGCTTCAAGATACTGCTGCTCGTCGCCTCGGCGAAAGCGCGAGAACGCCATGTCAAGCGCCGCATCGCCGGAACGTGGACGCATCTTGACCCACCGAAACAGCAATTGTTCCTCTTCGGCATACCAACCTAGTGCGTGGTAGAGATTAGCCAACTCCTTCACTGCTTCAGAATTCGGGTAGGTTCCCGCCAGTTCTGTGATGGTTTGCAAGTACGAAGCCAAATCTCCGTTGTTGCGGTATGCCAATTTAGCCTGCTCAATCAGCGTCGGATAGTGATTTGGACTTGCAATGAGTGCCTGCTCGAATCGTCCCGCGGCATTGGCAGAATCCAGCTTCGCGAGCAAATGAAGTGCATATGGATTGGATTCGAGCTTTGGCAATCCAAGCAACATCTCTTGAGCTTGTTGATGTTTGGCCGAATCTGCTAGCCACTGAGCCTTAAGGAAGCCTTCGAAACTGCCTGCTAAATCGGGTTCAGAAGGAATCTCGCCAACACTGTTGTCATACAACCCCTTTAGCACGCCTGTCGCCGCTCGATTGCGAATTTCTAGCAGCGACTCGTCTGGGTAGTGGTATTGCTCGTCCCAACGCAATTTCCACGCCAATTGGGTGACGTTGACAACCCGCACCGTTAGTATGTAGCTTCCGGGGCTTTCGACATCCTCCACAAAGTTACCATCGACTATGTGGGTAGCACCGAGTTCCTCGGTAAAGCCACGAAACTCGTCGCCCAACTCAAGAGCTGCACCCGCTTCATCAAAGTCTATGACGGTGAGCTCGCGACTTAACGCCACAAGCTCTGTTAGGTGTTTTGGAAATGAATGGGTCAAGTGCTTCGACAGAGTCGGCGGTCCGTCGAACGGCAACACGGCAACGATGATCTGCTTCGGGATGGCGCGTGGAAGGACAAGGAAATAGGCAACAATCGTTCCCACTACCAGAAGTCCCATTAGAACTACTGCGTAGAAGAAAGCGTGAGGTCGCATTTTTTTCTGTGTCATGTTTCCTTTTGGGACCGGTAAGTACGCAGAACTGATGAACGAATGTGGGTCAAGCTGACTATGAGCAAGTGTAATCGGCACATAGCATGTGAGCGACGCATACACGCATCACAGGCCATAGGTTGAATGATCTGGGCGTACCGCGAGTGGCTTTCCCTCCGAAAATTATCCGACTTGGCTTCATACCGGTCGCCAAAGATTTGCAGTGCTTGGAGATGTGGAAATTGCCCTCTATTCGTACAAGAACCACTGAGTCTTTCATAGGAACAGGAACCCATTGACCCCTCCTGTAGTTGAGTTACCATGCGTACAACAGAATTTGCGCTGAATTCGTCACAGCTCGGATGCAATCCAATTCCTGCTCATAGGAGAAACGCCAATCATGAAGAGTACTCTTTGGTTCTGTGCAGCGATGGTCTGCTTTGCATTTGTGTCGCACAGCTATTCGCAAGTTCTCGAAGGGCCCAGGGGACCGGTCGAATTTGTCGGTTTGAAGAATTGGGAGGCATCGGAACTGTACGACGCCATCCAGGAACTTGATCCCGATAAGCCTTTCCACGCTTGCGCGGCGACTATGAAGAGCGAGCTCGAATTCGCAGACGCTGCCGCATTCGGATTCATGAAGAGCTTTGAAGATCCGTCGATGTATACAGTGGTTGTAGGCATCGAAGATAGTTCGGACGTCCAATACCGCACTCCTGGAGAAGAAACTCTCGATCTTCCAATACACTGGCTGAAATTGCAGGCTGTAGCAGAAGACGACTTCAGCACTCTGGCATCACTTGTGCAAGCACGTTTTCAAGCAATAGAGGCCAACAAGCCCGAACAAGCACCGGCGGTTGCAGAGTATTTCGGTGCAAATCCTGACACGGTCCATGAAGTGTGGAATCTTGTCGACCTAGAGTATGACGCATCGGATCGCAGCCTCGCGCTTGAAGTGCTTGCTAAAGATGCTTCGCGGTCGGCCCGCACCATCGCCGCTATGATTCTTGGGTACTTCTCTGACAACGATAAGTCCTGGCACGGACTTGCTGCCGCCCTACTTGATTCGGACGCTCGCGTGAGGGATGTGGCCGGCAAGGTGCTTACGGGGTTAGTGCGTTCTGACATGGCAACCCAAGTCGCATGGTCTGGTGCCCGCGAAGAACTAGCAGCCTTGTTTGGAGGGACAAATCCATGGGCTTTCAACCCTATCCTGGAATCACTGGTTGCGACGGAAATCGATACTGAATTCGCTTTGGAACTAGCCCAGGAAAAGCCTGATTTGCTACTCGCATACGCTGGTACGGGACACGAGAGATTTAACAAACCAGCCTTAGACTTCCTTAAGGCCATTAGCGGAAGAAATTTCGAAGGCAATGTAGAAGCGTGGAGTTCCTGGCTAAACGAGCCGGATTTGGTCAACTAACCGCATGACGAATAGTTGCCGACGACCAGGCGGTACGCGGCTTGGCTTCGCGCAGCTCCTTTGCTGGAACAAACAGTTCATGCAATTCGAATCGCTTTAGGTGACTGCCGAGTATGACCCTCAGACATCCTTTTCAGGATTTGTGTAGGAGAGATACCAGTTCGGAAGTACTTGTTGTGGTCAAGGCGACAAACTTAGCGGATCATCCCATCGTGCACAGTCCTGATGCCAGTAGAGAGGAGGACCTTTCCCAGGATTGGACATGATTTGAATCGCAACCCAAGCCTTGAAGTCACCCAATCCCAGCTCGTCCATAGTTTCTCTTAGGTGCTCGATAAGGCAATCGACAACTTCGTCCTTTGGCTTGTCAAGGTATCGTCTTGCGGGATTGCACCGCCCAATAACGTGAATGTCGGAACCCTGATATTTCCACCGGTTGGATCGTTCGAACCTGTCCAACCAGTCATCTAATCACTGACCAAGGAATTCAATAGTTCCGTTTGATAGCCGACCATCGACTATGCAGTATCCCTTGGGCAGAAGATCTGATCGAGCACTACTGGCAGTATGTTTGGTTGAGAAAGGCAAGAGATCAGTCTTGGTTGGATGGTCAATCTGGACTAGGATCCGTCTTCCAACGCAGCTACCCGCTTGTTCACTTCGTCTTGGGTGAGTTCTTCAACGACTGCGTAGATAGTCCAGCCGTTACCACCCATGTCTATGACTGTTGCGGTACGCCAACCATAGAACTGGTCTGCGGGTTCCATTCTTGAAGTCGCGCCAGCATCCAATGCCTTCTGATACAAAGCGTCGACTTGATCGGCACTACTCACGTAGTACGACAGCATCGCAGTAAACGGAGGATCGCCTTCTTGTGCCGTTCCAATTTGGAAAGCGCTATCCCCAATTCTTACCTCCGCGTGTGCGAGAGTACCGTCGGGTGCGTCATAGCGTTCGAGTACTTTGCCATCGAACACCTCTTCTATTAACTCGAGAACTTCACCAGCTCTTGGAACGGCAGCTCCAGGGGTAATCGAATGGTAGCCTTCAGGGCGAGGAAAAGCCATTGGGTAACTCCGTGTAGGACTCGTCTAGATGGGAGAATTTTAAGGAACTCATCCCTTCATGATCCTAATGCTTATTTTTTGACCAGATATACCTCCTGATCCTAGCGCCGTCGAAGTAGCGATTTTGCAAATTCGTAGGAACCATTGCCCAAACGCGTTGTCTGAATCAACCATCGTAGCTATGCCACGAGCGTTTGACTTGACGAACATTCGTCGAGACGTAACATACGCACACCAAGACCGACACCGCAAAGGAATATCGATGACCAAGTTCCAATTGTCAGTTCTTTGCGAAACAGAGAGTCGCTAGACCCTACCCCGCTGCTCCAAGAGTTCTAGGAGCGCAACCAATCTGTTTCTAACTGCCATGCCTCGCGCATAGCTGAATTTGTCTTGCTTAATTAACTCATGCCACTGCAACAAGAAAAGCCAAATCAATCTCGCCCCAATCTTTGGCGAATAACTCGTGGGGAACGGACGTGTTACGCCGTTGCGACGGTGAGTTCAACGCTCTCGAGCATCTGCACGATAGGATTGCCGCTGGTGAGTATGTACGCATTGGACGTACTGGCCAATCGTGACTTCAGCTATGCGAATTCGCTGCTTCTCGCCGTGTCCGAGTACTTCGGTTCAGCGACCCCGATAACCAGTTATTTGATTGTTTCAGCCATTTGCGGAGTGGTGATTGCCATGCTTGCAAGCGCGTTTCAATTCGGACGCGACCGTCTCTCTGCGCAGGCATCCGAAGGAATCGCCCGACGCCTTCGCGAAGTCCTGTTCGACCGCATTCAAAGGGCAAAGGCAACCTTTTTTGATCGCGAAGAAATTGGAGATTTGGTGCAGAGATGCACATCGGACGTAGAAACTGTACGGCGCTACATGCATAGCGACATCGATGCCTTGGCTCGCGCGCTGTTGATTCTGTCTGTCATGTTTCCAGTACTGTGGTGGCGGAACCCAACACTCACTTTGTACTCGGTAGCCTTGATGCCCGTGGTCGTAATAGGTGGGGTCATATTCTTCAAGAGTGTTTCACGGCTCTTCAAGCAAACCGATGAAGCGGAAGGAAAGCTGACGGCCGTACTTCAAGAGAATTTGACTGGTATTCGGGTTGTGCAAGCCTTTGCTCAGGAAGCAAAGGAGTACGAGCGATTCGACCAGTCCAACAGCAACTTTCGCGATAAGTACATAAGGCTGAATGCCTTCGAGGCTGTGTATTGGGGCATTAGCGACTTCATCTGCATGCTGCAATCGGCGATCGTTCTAATTGCCAGCGGCTACTTGCTAATGAACGAAGTAATAACGATCGGCGAGCTAGCACTTTTCACGTCGCTGTCGGGAATGGTTATTTGGCGGATCCGACAGATGATCGACGTTGTCGAGCACACGGGTAAGACTTTGGTTTCGCTACGCCGAATCAACCACATTCTTGCATCCGATCAAGAGCCAGTTCAGCACGTTCCCGCCAACGAAGACATTCGTGGGGCAATCACCTTCGAAAACGTCTCAATGTCGTACGATGGGAATTCGAACCAATTGGAAGACGTCAATTTCTCAATCGAGCCAGGTGAGACCATTGGTCTGGTCGGTAGACCTGGTTCGGGCAAGTCAACTCTCATTCGAGCACTCATGAGGTTCTATCCAATCACGTCCGGGCGAATCCTGGTCGACGGAATCGACATCGAGTCAGTGGATGTGACTTGGCTGCGCAAGCAGATCGGGTGTGTGTTGCAAGAGCCGTTCCTCTTCTCCAAGACGGTGCGGGAAAACCTGCAGTTCGGAAATCATTCCGCAAGTGATGATGAATTCAATACTGCTACAAGACTTGCCGCTATCCACACGACAATTAACGAATTTTCAGCGAAGTTCAATACCAAGATAGGTGAGAGAGGTGTAAACCTATCGGGCGGCCAACGACAGCGCATGGCCCTTGCGAGAGCTTTGTTGACGCGCGCGCCCATTCTGATTTTGGATGATGTTCTATCCGGGGTCGACACTCGAACCGAAAGCGCCATTCTTCGAAATCTAGCGAATCCTGACAAGAGAGCAACGACGATCATTGTCGCCCATCGTCTGACAACCATTCGCCAAGTTGACCGCATTGTGGTCATGGACCAGGGAAAGATCGTTCAGGTAGGGCCCCACGAGCAGCTCATGAACCAGCCTGGTCCCTATCGTGAGTTCTGCGATATTCAGAACTTGCTCGACGAGACGATCCAATACGAAACGGAGGTCGCCAGCCATGGCTGATGTCTACGCCGAATCCGAACTGGTCTCCGCCGATGAGTTCAAAGATTCCGAAAATGCAAAAATGGAAGTCAGCCTTTGGAAGAGGCTGTTTGGCTATGTCTTGCGCTATCGCGGCCATCTGCTCGTCGTCGCCATTTGCGGTGCAGTTGTCGGCGCAACCGAAATGGCCTATGGGCTCGTTACCAAATGGTTGATTGACGATGTTCAAGCCAATGGTGCACAGGCTTCACTAAGCAGATGGGCGCTCTTAATCATTGGTGCAAGTGCAGTCATAAGTCTTGCGATGGTAGGCCTTGTCTTTTATGTATCCAAGTTGCGTGCCATGGCTAGCTATGACATTCGTCGCGATGCTTTCCAGAACATACAAAAGCAGTCCTTCAGGTTTTTCGACAAACGACCTGTGGGGTGGCTCATGGCCCGCCTAACATCCGATTGCGAGAGATTGACGGACATCCTCACCTGGGCATTCATCGACTTCGTGTGGGGTACAGCCATGATGCTCTCGATGGGAGTCGTTATGGTGATCTTGAACTGGAAGCTCGCGTTATGTGCGTTTTCCATACTGCCCATAGTAGGTTGGGCGACGATCAAGTTCAGACGGTCGATTCTCAAGACTGCACGGGACGTTAGATCAACCAACTCGCTCATCACAGGTTCCTTCAACGAAAGCATGATGGGTGTGCTGACCAGCAAATCCTTTGTGCAGGAATCGAAGAACTTGCAGGAATTCACGCATTTGACAGACCGGATGTACAAATCTTCGGTGAGGAACCTCACTTTGGCCGCGCTCTACATACCGATTGTCCTAACAATGGCAAGTGTTTCGACGGGATTGGTGCTAGCTATTGGAGGCATTGAATTCCTTGACGGTGTATTAGTCGCAGGTTCATTGATCGCGTTTCTTTTATGGGTTCGCTACTTCTTCGAACCTACCATCGAGATGGCACATTGGTTCACGGAAATGCAAACAGCGCAGGCTTCAGCGGAAAGAATCCTAGCCGTGATGGATGCCATTCCAGACATCGACCCAGGCGAGTCACATGGTCGTAGTCGCCACAACGGGGTGTTCTCCATCGAAGTTAAAGAGGTTGACTTTGCATACTCAGATCAGAAAAACGTACTGTCTGGAATAAACCTGCAGGCAAAGTCGGGAGAAACGATCGCTCTGGTTGGACCTACCGGGGGCGGCAAGACGACCTTGGCCAACCTCTTGTGCAGATTCTACGAACCAACCGCGGGACAGATACTAGTCAACAACTCCGACTATCGAGAATTGCCACTACATTGGTACCGATCGCAGCTAGGTGTCGTGCTTCAACACCCACACGTCTTTTCTGGATCCATTCTCGAGAACATCCGCTATGGTCGGACCAATGCTACAGATAGAGAAGTCTACGAAGCTGCCAAGTTGGCGGGAGCTCATGATTTCGTTGAGTCCATGGATGGCGGCTACCAGACCGAGGCAGGAGCAAGTGGAAGCAGATTGTCCGCAGGACAGAAACAATTGCTTTCCATAGCGCGAGCAATCCTCGCCAATCCACAAGTTCTGGTGCTCGATGAAGCCACAAGCTCGGTAGATACCGACACCGAGCAGCACATACAGAGCGGACTGGAGAACCTATTGAAGGACAGAATTTGTTTTGTCATCGCTCATCGGCTTTCGACTATAAGAAATGCAACCCGAATCGCATTCATCCAAGAAGGACGAATAGTCGAGCAGGGAAGCCACAAGGAGCTTCTCAATCGCAATGGACAGTATGCCGACATGTATCGCCAGCAAAGTTTGCGGGATTCGGTTTCCACTAGTTTCGACTTAGCTGACAAGACGAGCGAGTGATTGGCCAGCTATCTACCTAGTGCTGCCGCCTGAGCAATGCGCCTTTCCTTCAGGTTAATGGACATTAAACTATTGTTTTCTTATGCCGCCACAAACCGCACTCTATGAAACCACCAATTTCCAGTAGCGGCCGATGTGGTCTAAAAGGAACGAAGTTCATGATCTCCGTCCAACAGATGGACCGGGCGATCACGTTTTACCGAGATGTCATTGGTCTTGAAGTGAAACTGCACACGGACTATTGGAGCGAAATGGCATTTGGAGACGCGATTGTCGCACTGCACGGTGGAGGCGACGCTGCGTTCCAAGCGACAGGTCTGTCTTTCACCGTGAGCGATATATTTGCGGCTTGCCAGGCTATTACTGATGGTGGCGGAACGATTCGGTCACAGCCCGAGGATCGGGGCGACGAGGGGATATATCTCGCAATGCTTACCGATCCCGAAAACAATGGATTCATGCTCAGCCAACCAAAATAGCTCAATTCATGAACGCATCCATCTGTTTCGTTAGCATGCGTTCGCCTATGGGTGAGGACCTGTGTAAAGCAACAGATTGGTGAAGCCCCTGGCTCAATACTCCCGAAAGTTAGTCATGGATAACTTCACTGAGTGTTGCGTCCTGTGGATGGGAAGTAGACAGGGCTATAGAATCAATAACGGGCAAATTGCTTGAGTCTGCCATGAGAATCCAAGTCGCATTTATCGTCTGCGCTATGTTTCTGCTCGTCTCCTGTCAGGCATTTGTGGAACACTCTGCATCCGTAAAGGAGCGCAAAATATCCATCGCTGTCGAGAGTTGCATGGAAGCTCAGAAAGATAGAGAACGGACCGGTACGATAGGACTGGCGCAATTGGAAAATATACAAGAGGCAGTCGGCTACATCATTGACGATTCCGATTTGGAAGAAGCGCACAAGGAAACCTTGCGCCTACATTTCAATAGGATTGGCATTGACGACTGCGATGCTGTTGAGGCGCAACTGCGATTGGAAATACCAAAAGCGATTAAATCCATTGAAGGTGAAACCGTACGGGCGCCAATAGAAAGGATTGCTGAACAGAAAAGCGCTGACGCAGGTGAGGAACGGTTTTGGCAGAACCATTCGGACGTACATGTCTATAGCTACACAGCGTCTCGATCCTCCCCTTCCCCTATGACGCGATTTGTCCAGCGATAGTAGCCGGATCGGGAAACATGCAGCAGGTCGCTACGGAAAGCAGTATGGTCGCCTCCGAGATCACTTGACACTTGGGTAGTACGGACGCACAAAGCAACCCGCAACTTTTCTTGAAACGTGCACTCCTTTTTCAGGCGAACGCTTTTGGATCGCAACCTGTCCAACTCCTACGAATCGCTTCCCTTCTCCTCGCTGATCTGCGTCTGTAGCAACTGCGAGCTCAAAGCAAGCGCAACGGCCTGCTCCTCGAACTCGGGTTCGAAACTTCTACGCTTGGATATGAGCGCAGACTACATGCTCCAGGGTTAGTTATGCTTACGAACCGTCCCAGAAAGTGCCACGAACTCAATCGACTTTCACATGAAGCAGTTTCAGTCCATACCTCTGTGGGAAGTTGAAGTTCCAGCAAGCGAAGGTAAGGGACCCTTGCACCAGCCATGTATCACAGTCCACCTGCCTTCTGCCCAGAACGCTACAGGCTGCGGAGTATTGATAGCTCCGGGAGGAGGCTATCGCATTCTCGCATCGGATCACGAAGGGCTTCAAGTGGCGCAAGCATTCAATGAAATTGGCATCACTGCCTTTGTTCTGCGATATCGAGTAGCACCCACATATTCATCCGGAGTTTCACTGTTAGACGGACAGCGCGCTATGCGTCTTGTGCGCTATAGGTCAAGGGAATTCGGAATTTCTCGTCTCGGAATGCTGGGATTTTCTGCCGGTGGACATTTGACGGCCGCAGTTGGAACCAACCCGTGGTTCATCGACGGGCAATGTGCAGACCCAATTGATGAAACAAGTGCACGTCCAGATTTCCTCGCGCTTTGCTATGCGGTAACCAATGGAGTAGTCCGGGGCAGAAAGGCAGATGAATACACACCTACGGACACCCGAGTGAGCGCGGAAACGCCACCAACATTCCTGATGCACACTCACCAGGATGAAATTGTGCCACCTGAACAGTCGGTGATCTTCTACAACGCACTGCACAAGCATCGGGTTTCAGCAGAAATGCATGTCTTCGGGACCGGGGAGCACGGCGTGGGATTGGCTACCGGTGACCCTGACACTAAATTGTGGTTCTTATTGCTCCACAACTGGATCCGCAGGTTGGGCTTTCTTACCACGAGACAAAGAACTGAACTATGTGGTCAGGTACTTATTGACGGACATCCGCCCGGCAGGGCTTGGCTAACTCTAGATCCCAAGGATTCGAACGCACCTCCGACTCGCATCAGACTCGACCCTACATCCAATGGCCAGTTTAGGATTCCGGAAGATCAGGGACCCACAACCGGTCCCCACGTTGCCATTGTGCGACTCCTATCTGAAAAGTTCCCAAACGATGCAACGGGCGAATACACTCTCGACGAGGAAGTCGTCTATTCGTTAGAGGTCGACGTCCACACCGATACTCCTCTCGAATTGCAAGTTTTCGATAGGCATCGCAGAGACTAGAGGTTGTAACTGGCCAGCGTGGCATGTGATCCTTGCATTTGGCAGCCCAAGAATCACGTAACTTGCAGCCGCGCCTAAACAAGCCCTTACCAGAGCCCCCATCAACAGATCTCGAAGTACTCGCTGAGACCCACAGTGCAATCTTGGATTTGATCTTCGCCAAGCAATTACTCCTGCTTGACTGGCGCTTTCGTGTCGCTCCTCTCGTATATATCATCAAGGATTCGTGGATTGATCCGACGGAACCCCAATAGCTCGGAAGATCCAGATTCATAAGCAAGCGCTATGTCATAGGGCAGCATTCCTGGGTTCAATATAGAATCGCCAGATTGCAGACGCCAGGGTTCGTTACGACTTAAGCAACGCTTGAAGTCTTCGACACTCCCACCAGAGGTTATTTTTTGAAACAGCACGGTCCACCGCCCACCTTCGTCTGCGCACTCCTGTTTAGCTTTTTCACACTCAGCTTTGAATTTCAATCGTGTCTCGCTAGCTTCCGTTTGCGCTGATACGTCCAAAGGCTTTCCCGAATCTGATAGTGTGGTGCAGGCCGAAATCAGCAGTGTCAGACCGATTAGGATGAATCGCGACGATAGGCTCATTTGGCGAGATGTTCCTGACTTTAGACCGATCAACGCAATATGATGCCACTGTGAGGATAGATGTTGCCCCAAATTGTTGGAGTCACGACAAAGGGAACTTAGTTGTACAAACAAGTAAAGCTAGCCGAGAGGTCTGAATCGCACCATTTTCATGCGGAACGTAACGTCGCCGATCCAGTCACAGTCGTTAGTGTGCAAGTTTGAAATGAGACAAAATCAGCTGCTTCAGTGCTACGACAAATGACGACACACCAACCTCTTCGATTTTGACGAGTGTCTCTTGGTCGGGAGTGGGCGACCTTGGCAAGAAGTAGGACAATTCAGTGCGTGCGCAAACGTGAACCAATGTAATTCACCTGATAGTTCTGAGGCGGACTAATGGCCATGGTAAGAAAACATTTGTTGTCTGTCGCGATTTCACTCTGTCTTGCCATTGGATTGAAATGTAGCGCACAAGTCGTTGATGGTCCGCAGGGACCCGTCGAGTTTGTCGGATTGAAACAATGGAAAGCCAGTGAATTGTTTGAAGCAATCCAAGAGCAGGAGCCCGGCAGGCCGTTCCACGCCTGCGCTGCCGTGTTGAAGAGTAATTTGGAATTTCCGGATGCCGCGGCCTTTATATATATGGACAGTCAGCCAGACGGGACCTGGGACTTTTACACCGTTGTAGTGGGTGTGGAGGATGGTTCGGGGGTTCGCTATCGCACGCCTGGGAATGAATCCCTATCTCTTCCTGAAGCGTGGCTGAACCTGCAGAATATCGCTGAAGAAGACTTCAACACACTCGGTGCGACTGTACACACACGATACTCATTCTCCGATTCCAATGCCGCGAAAGAACTTGCAACAGAAATGGGTGCTGATGTCGAAAAGTTTGATGAGGTGTGGAAGCTTGTCGCCGGCAAGTTCGACGAGACAGACCACCAGTTGGCAATTGAAGTATTGGAAAAAGACACGTCGTGGTCCGCACGGGTCGTCGCGACGATAATTCTCGGGCACTTCCCCGAGAGTACTTCGACATGGCACAGTCTGGTTAGCGCACGAATTGACCCAGACTTCCGTGTGAGTGATTTCGCGGGCAAGGTGCTCAATGGATTCATAGGTAGCGAAAAGACTATTCCCATTGATTGGTCAAAGTCTCGGGAAGCGCTCTTGGCCCTATTTGGCGGAACGAATCCATTCGCATTCAACGATACTCTGGAATTATTAGTAGCTACCGATGTAGCTACAGGCTTCGCTCAGGATCTAAGCCGGGAAGTTCCGCAATTGCTCCTTGCATATGCCGGAGCAGAGCACGGCGACTTTCGGAAGGCAGCACATTCATTCCTCAAAGCCATAAGTGCAGAGGACTTCGGTACGGATGTGGAATCTTGGGAGGCGTGGCTGAAGAGACAGGATTCGGATTCCTGACCCATTGCATATTGAGTCGATCGGCTCGCCAACCTAGCTACATAGTCAAACACTACCTTCCGAAGTAGTAGCGTAGGCGAAACGTCGCAGTCCAGCCGTTCAATTCACTGATCTTAGTAGTGTTCTTCAGGTCCTGAATTGGGTGATGGATGTAGCCAGCCTGTTTCTTCAGATTACCCATCACGACGTAGGTCAGTTTCAGTCCCAACGACACGTCGTCTGAGATGTCGTAGTTAATTCCCGCCGACACATTCGCGTGCAGGACGATCTCCGTGAGGTCAACGTCCTGCAGGCTGTTGTAGGTCGATGCCGAATATTCGGCATCGCAAGGTTCAATGACACATTCGTATCGTGAATTGAAGTAAAGGCCTGAAAGCTTGACTCTGGAAAAACCCAATCCAGTTCCAAAGTACCGATCAAGCCGCCATTCTGGTAATCCAAGCAAGTCGTAGTAGAGGTTCAGCTCCAGACTACTCACCGAAACCGAGTCGACTCGAGACTCGTCCCAGTACGAATAGTTGTCGCCGACAGCGGGCTCGAGGGCAGATCCATCGAGGTGCTGGATACTGACGAACAATTGATTTAGATCTCTCTGTCTGTGCGACAAGGTAATTTCTACACGGCGTTGGAACTCCGGTATTCCTCCAACAGACCAGTGCAGCGAATTCTCTTCGTGCAAACGATGAAAGTCGAAAGTCCGACCGAGCGAAATCTCAACGTTTCTTCCCCTATCAGCATCCAAGTCGTACAGCCATCTGTATCCAGATGGTTCATTCGCACAGGAATTCGTGGGATAGCAAATGTTGTCTCCATTGAATCCTGAGTGTTTCAGAGTGTCTGATGCTGCAATCCCGGCACCTAGCTCAACGTACCATTCAGATTCTTGCGCGAGCGCAGGAATTGAGAATGTCGTGATCAAGAGAACCACCCACAATCTCCGTGAACGAATCAGTTTCATACAGAACCTCAATTTGACACTATTCTTTCGAGAGTGAGACTTTGACAACACCAACTTAGTGCCATTCGCAAATGCAAAGTCAACGACGTTGGAGAGGAATGTTCAAGCAATCACTATAGACCGCCAACAGTATTCGTTGCGAAACGAAAGAGAGGTCAGTTTGAATTGACATTCAACGACTTCACTATGCAAATTGCGCAGCAAGCTAATTCGATCATTTGGTAGAGCGCAACATATAGCTTGGTGCTAGGTGCGACGTGTCATTGAATCGGCGAACGTGAATGCGCCTTCTAGTAACCACTACGTGTGTGATAGATCCGTTGTCCGCACCAAGAAAGGCCATTGGGCGGGCTCCTGTCGCCGACGAAACGATCTGTCCAATTACCGCACCATGCACGAAGGCAACCACCAGCTGATCCGGATGCCGTTGAGCAATCATTCCAATTGACCGGTTCAAGCGAAGTTCAAATTTCTCGTTTGTTTCAGCTCCAGGAATGATCTCCCATCGATGCTCACGCAATGCCTGTCGTAGAGCAGCATCGCCGTCCGCCACTTTCTGACGGTAGAGACCGCCCTCGTATTCACCCAGGTATACCTCGCGTAGGTCGGCGATCTCGATTGGTCGCAAATCGAGCAATTGGCACAAGGGTTCTGCTGTTTGCTTGGTTCTCTGTAAATTCGAGGTATAGACTGCACCGATCTCTTCATCTCGAAGTCGTTCAGCAACTTGCTGTGCCTGAGCGACTCCGGCATCATGCAGCGGCGGATCGCCGTGCCCGTCGACAAGATTGAAAGGTCGATCTGGATCGGCTGGAGCCGATTCCCCGTGTCGAACCAGCAGTATGTCTGTGGATCCATCGGGACTGACGAATCTATGCTGCCTATATTGTTTTGACACGCTAAATCTCGAGGATTGCCGAGCCAGAGTAGTCAGATGTGTCCATAGTCAAGACCAAACTCTACGATCTATGCAAACAGGTGAGGAAAATCCATCTGGGATTTATTGGAAACCTAACTAGCCGTCTTGCATTGGTCCGTCTAGTTCCTGTGCTCGAACGTATGCTGCCCTACTCTGAATGCGTTGAACGTATTCCTCGAACAGGGGCCGACGTTCGATCGAACCAAAGGACATGCCCCACATGACTTGCGAACCCACATACACGTCCGCAGCGGTGAACGAGTCACCTGCCACGTAGCTTCTTTTGGCAAAAATGCTCTCAAGAGTTGCGATTACGCAGCTATAGTTGCCATATCCTGCCATCGACTCCTGCTGGGTTGTCAGCTCAAATCCGAGCGATCGGTTTGTTGTGGCAGCTTCAACAGGGCCAGCTGCGAAAAACAACCAGCGATAGTAGTTGCCTCTGTCCTGAGGAGCTGGTGCTAGTCCGGCTTCGGGAAACGAATCAGCAAGGTAAGCACAAATCGCGGCGCACTCAGTTACCGTGACATCCCCATGCCGGATTGATGGAACTTTGCCCATGGGATTTATGGCCAAGTACTCGGGCTCTTTCATGGATCCTCCGTACTCGAGAACTACAGTCTCGTACGGATACCCTACCTCTTCTAGCATCCACCGCGCGATTCGCCCGCGTGACATGGGATTCGTATAGAAAGTCAATTCTGCACTCACTAATCTGTCCATCCGACTCTGACTAATGGGCGGGATTATAGAAACAAACCTAGCAGAGCTGTCGAAGCTGGCACCCGAACCAATCATGCTTCAAACTCGTCATGAACAGAAGGAAGTTACTGGTTGAGCTGGTTCCGGAAGAAGCGAATGGGCCTAAGCACGAACCATGAGAGTATTCGGTGCAGTAGTCTCGTATCACTGGAGAAACTGTTCTCTCCAACCTACCGCGAGAAGGCCAAAAGGTACTAGCAAGAGTCCCAAAGTTCGCACTATCAAGACCTTCAAGACTCCGGTGAAGTATGATCGAATGCGCTAACGTCAGTCACGATCCCACCAGACCATGAACCTTTGGAATGTAGCACTCGCAGAATTTCGGACTTGTCGCCGAATGATTCGAACCTGGGTATTTATAGCGATTGCTACAGGTATCTGTCTTACTCAGTGGATCAGGATGTCAGAGGAGTACGTATATGGCTCGGTGAAGTCTGCATCCTATGGAGTCATGGGACCACGCTTCATGCTGCTCGAATTGGCGTTACCCATTGTTGCCTGCTTCGCCACAGGAATTGTGTTTCTTGCGTTTGACTTTAGGTCTCGGGATGTTCGTAACCGGATGTTTGAAGCACTTGAAAGCCGACCACTTTCCAATGTGGATCTAATGTTTGGCAGACTGCTTGGCATCGTTTTGGTGTTGTTCATTCCGGCAATGGCGATTGTGTTGTCTATTGTGGTGTGTTCGGCCTTGACAGATCAGTTCGGGGGTGCGCTAGAGCCGGTAAGTGCGCTCGCGTTTGTGATATGGGACATCATCCCGAACTTGCTGTTGTGGGGATCGTTGACAGTCCTTCTGAGTGTCGTCTTACGGTTTCGTTTGTTAGTGGTTTTGGCAGTCCTTGGTCTGATCCTGCTCTACCACAGATTCAACGCCACGATGCCCTCTTTCTTAATGAGCAGTCTTTCCACGTACTCCCAAAGCGGGCTGTCGCCATCTGAAATTGCCCCGCAGTTTGCCACGTGGGATATAGTGCTCAACAGGCTTACGATAGTGTTCATTGGAATTACATTCCTGACACTCGCGGCAGGGCTGCATCCGAGAATCGCTGCAAAGCCCACGCGAAACCAGATGGTCACTTCAGGAATATGCGCCCTAATAGTAGCTGTTTTAGCTGTTACAGGGTTGGTCACCGCCAAGATCTCCGACCAAAATCAAGTGAAACGCTGGGCGTCTGTGCACCACGAGCACCGAGTGCACTCTGAAACCGATATCGAATCGATCAAAGGAATTGTCGACATTCACCCAGGTCGGGCGGTCCATCTTGATCTAACCATTTCCATCGCTCCAACTGGAGCAAACGTCGACCGATGGCTGCTGTCTCTGAACCCAGGCTACAAGCTGTCTCACATTTCGATCAACGGCGAGGCAATCTCAGACTATCAATTCGAAGATGGGTTGTTGAGCATTCCGGTTTCCGCTACATCTGACCTACCAAGTGAAGTACATCTCGTCGCCAGCGGTGTACCCAATCCCTTGTTTGCGTACCTGGACACTTCACTCGATCCTTCAACGCTGCATCCTGCAGAATTCAGACGTCTTCGTCGACTCGGCAATGAGTCCTATATCTTTCACTCCCAATACGTCGCAATGATGCCGGGCGTGAGCTGGTTTCCTGCCTCTGGTTCTGCCTACGGCAGAGGCACCTTAGAATCTCGTCCAACTGACTACTTTGACTTGGACATTGAAGTCTCGGTACCAAGGGATTGGCTTGTAGCTGGACCGGGAACACGTCAGAAGATCGAACAAGAAGGAAGAGCGCGATTCCGATTCAACCCTCAAGCTCCTATCCCAGAACTTGCGTTGGTTGGATCCAGGCTTGAACGTCGAGCCTTTGAGGCCGCTGGAATCGAATTCGAGCTCTTGTTGAACAAAAAGCACAACGACAATTTCTATACGCTCCAGGGCATCGCTCCTGCCTTCAAGAAGTGGGTGCACGAGCTTGTTACAGACCTGAATCGATATGGATTGAAGTATCCCTACGGAACTCTCAGTTTTGTTGAAGTGCCGGTCTCCATGCGAGTGTATGGCGGTGGCTGGCAGATGGATAGCGTGTACTCACCCCCGGGAATTCAAATGGTTCGGGAGTCTGGTTTCCCTATCGTGGATTTCAGTCAAGCTATTGACGCAGCTGAACAGCAAGCCGAGGGTTCGCAGGAGTTGGTAGAAGAGTACATGGTGGGAATGCTCCGCAACTACTTCCTAAATGACCTGTACGGAGGCAACCCGCTACTAGGAATTGCGAAGCAATTCGTGAACTACCAAACGGCTCCGGTTGGATACGGTGCCACCGCTCTGAACTTCGTAAGCAATGAGCTGATGTCTAAATTGGTTGTAGACAACGAATCCTTCTTCTCTGTTCGTGCCACATTGGTGCCCGACAGCAGAATGACGCATGCGACCGAAGCCAATCCAGACGGGTACTTTGCACGGCATTTCTTCTTCTACAAGCGCACCTTCTACGTCGACACCCCATCGGCTTGGGAACTTGCTCTAAGCACCTCGTTAGCTGACCTCGACTACGATTCTCCTTCAAGTGTCGAGCTTCAAGCCCTAATGGTGAAAAGCCTTGGGCTTTCCCGGTCTGTACACGCGCTACATAGCAAGGAAGAAATCGGGGAATTCCTCTACGAGCTCGTTTCACGATTCAGAGGTCGTTCCTATTCGCCCGACGAATTCTTCGACCTGGCTTTAGCAAATGGAATCAACTTTGATTACCTGCTAGGCGACTGGCTTTACACCACCGATCTGCCAGGTCTCACAGTCCTAGACCCAAAAGTGGAATTGGTGACCACTAGCGACGGAGAAGACCCGCTTTTTCAATCATCGTTCACCATACGAAACGGCAAACCCGCTCCAGGTGTTACTCCTGTTTACTACGAAGGCATTGGACAAAGCTTTGCATCGCGGGATGAACCTCAATCTGATCCAATACACATCTCCGGCAATGCAGCCGTCCGAGTTGCGTTACACACCAATACACCCTTGAAAAGGGTGACCTTGCGTCCACACCTCGCGCTAAATCGAGTGAGAGTGCCTTTCTACTTTCCCGATTCAGAAGGGCTTGAGATCGATGCTAGTACACCCATTCTTCCCTATGTATCGGAGATTGCGTGGGATCAGGGGCCCTCCAATTCGATAGTTGTTGACGACTTGGATTCAGGTTTCTCTGTGATCAATGGAGAAGACTACACGCAAGAAACCAAATCTAGCTGGTGGACGTCGCACTTTCTTGGCGTCGAGAATTTCAAACATTCTCTAATCTACGGACTTCCCACCCGAATGGGCATGGATGACTATCCGAGAGTTCGTACCTTGCCCCAATGGCAAAGGGACCAATTTTGCCCAAGTTGCTATGGGGAGTTCTACGACACGTTTACTGTGAGTCCGTACGGGTTCGATGAAGCCACGCCGAGTTTCTATGCAGAACTTCCGTCGAAAGGCGTTTGGCAATTGGAATTCCACATCCCTGACATTTCAACAAAGGACTGGGTGACCAAGCAGGGCAATTGGATTTCATATGCACCTAGAAAACTTGGAGTGCTTCAGATCGCCGTGGCGATAGGTGACCAAGAAACTGTAGTCGAATTGGACGCAACTAACGCAGGTACGGGTTGGAACGACTTAGGTACCTATGAAATTGACTCTCGCAGCACTCGCGTAACCGTTGTTGGAGTGCGTGATGGGATAGCGCTTGCAGATGCCATCAGGTGGACTCCAATAGAAAACGACGAAGCCGAGGCATCTAGTGAATGAGTGACTGCATTCCATGGCTGCAAGTCGAGTATGACTCTAGCAAAATCTTAGCTCAGCAATAGGCAAATCGCTCGCAACCCCTGTTGTCAGAAGAGCCATGCCAACTAGCGGGCTGCCACACAGATATGCACTAATTCGAAGAATCACGCACCTAAGACCCCGTCGATGCATAGTAGCGAACGCCCATGTTCCAAAAGACCAACGACACAAGAAAGAAAGCGATTCCAGCGGTTGGAGACAAGTATTGAAACAAGACGCTCGAACCAGTTGGGTCCTCAATACCGAGAACCGCGACAATTGGAAAGTAGGCTACACATCCTAGCGGGATTACATAGGTAAAGAACTGTCTAAACCAATCTTCGTAGATGCTAAGGGGATACTGAGATGCTTCGACGCCTCCATAGACGAAGACGTTCATGACCTCCAACGACTCGATGCTCCAAAAGCTGATGGTCGCTTGAATAACTAGCAACCCATAGAAGAAGAACACCATGCCCAGCAGCGCATAGCACCACAGCAGTACTTGAGCTATCGAAAAATCGAGATTCAGCGTAACGACCCCATAGATGAGAACAATGGCGCCTTGGAGGAATCGCCCTACTCTATGCAATGGGAATTCGTTGCAGGCAATTTGCAGCGCGGCCGATCGAGGCCTGAGAAGAATTCGATCGAAGTCCCCGGTCCTGACCATTGTTGTACCGAATGTATCAAACCCCCTGGAGAAAGTGTCTGCAATGGCAAACGCGACATTCACGCTCCCGTAGAAAACTGCGACATGGGCAAAACTCCAGACACCAAGTGGTCCAAAGCGCTCAAAGAGAGCCCAAATGCCCAGCACTTCTATTCCCGTGACCAGAAATTGCCCTATGGAGAAAAGAACAAACGAACCTTTGTACTGCATTTGACTTCGAATGCTGATTCCGAGGTACTTGCGAAAGAGTGCAGCGCTGGATGTCATCCGCCTTGTACCGTGAGTTTGCGTCGTGCTTTCCGTTCCAACCCTAAACCGATTGCCAGTATGACTAGCGTCCAACACGCTTGAAGCGAAATCTCTGCGATCATGCTGGTCGCTGGAATGTCACCACTGTAGATTCGAAACGGAATGTCGCACAGACCACGAAATGGTTGCCAATACAGTATGTTCTGAGCCCAATCGGGAAAGAGAGGTATTGGGATGATCATCCCGCTTAGAACCCAAACGAAACTAGTAGCCAGCGCAACAGTTCCTCGAGCGTCCATAAACCAAAACATAGAAATGTTGAGAATCATCAGGATGGCACACGACAGGGCAATCGCAACAACTAGAGAAATCGAAAAACCGACAAAGCTGAGAATTGATGCAGGTGGCGGCATTACCCAATCGTCAAGACCAAGCAGTCGGAGTATCAAGAAGGCAAAGATCAATCCTGGTACCGAGCGCAATAGCGTGGGTGCCGTGCGAAATGCCAACGTTCGCGCCGACCAAAACGCATAGAGGTTGAGTGGGCGCAGCAATTCGTACGCTACTGAACCGGTCCTGAACATGCCGCGAAGTTCTGGATCAACATTGATTGGAAATAAAGCAAACAAGCATTGACCAAACCACACATAGGCAACTATTGACTCGAACGACATGGGTGGAGGTTCCGTCAACACTGCGTAAAACGCGCCTAGCACCATGAGCTTGACGAAGCCCCAGAAAATCTGGGTCGCGATTCCTGCGATCGCGGCAGTTCGATACTGAAGGAGAGTCCGAAATCGTGTCGACACTACAGCGACGTAGCTCGACAATGCCAGTCCCGTCAACTAGTTTTCCTTCTTGTAGAACTCTGAAACAATGGATTCAATGGGAGGAGCTGTGATTGCAATGTCCATAACGGCATACTGCGCGGTGATTTGAGAAACGAAATTCGCCGTGTCGCTTTCGCACCGAAAGGTAATTCGCTTTGCATCGTTCTCGATTACCAAATTCCTATGGGCTTCAGCAAGACTTGGATCCGATTCAAAGTCAACCACGACGTGTTTTTCCCGTCCGTAGCGATTGCGCAGCACATCCAGCGAACTATCGATTAGACACTGTCCTTGATTGATCAGAATCACTCGATCACATAGGGCTTCTATGTCTCCGAGGTCATGTGTGGTTAGGAGCACCGTCACGTTGTGAGTCTTGTTGATTTCTTGAATGAGTGTCCGGACACTCGCTTTTGTTAGTGCGTCGAGCCCGATTGTCGGTTCGTCCAAAAAGAGTATGTTGGGACTGTGCAGCAACGATGAAGCAATGTCACACTTAACCCGCTGGCCCAGGCTCAGTTGCCGGACGGGCACATCCAATAGCTCATCTAATCCAAATAAGTCGATCAACCGATTTACTTCGCGGCGATACGCTTCTTCGGGCACTTGGTAGATATCTCGCAAGAGTTCGAACGACTCGACTACGGGAAGATCCCACCACAATTGAGTTCTTTGACCGAACACAACACCGATTTTGGACACGTGGCGTATGCGTTGCCGCCATGGAACAATTCCATTGATGAGGCACTCACCAGAGCTGGGTACCAATATCCCCGCCAAGATCTTTATGGTTGTTGACTTTCCTGCGCCATTTGGACCGATATAGCCAACCATTTCCCCCGCTTGAATGTCGAACTCGACGCCTCGAAGCGCTTCAATGTCTGTGTAGGAACGATTGAACAGGCTAGTCACAGCACCCATCATTCCGGGACGACGTTTCGCTACTCGAAACGTCTTGGACAGTCCACGCACATGAATTTGCTGCATAGATGAAACCGAGGGATATATGACTACAGGTTGCTTGGCGCGTGCTCAGCGACTAATTGTTCCAACAGGGTGTGGAAACGTGGACGCGATACCAAGATTCCTCAGCCATTCTTGTCGGCCGCTACTCTGTCGGCAGTTGACAAAACAAGCATGGGCTCCCTGGCTTCTAGCCAAGCAGCCCATGCTCGCTGGTTTTTTTTCAAGTTCAGAACAGACTGAACTCAGGCGATGTTAGTCGCGTATGAAATCCCTTATGACCTCACCGGGTCGATGTCCTGTGTATTCGCCGTCTTGTATGACTACCTTGCCGGCGACGATCGTGGCATCATAGCCCTCGCTCTTCACGACGATACGACCACCATTGTGGGGGAAGTCGTTCACATACTCGGGATGGCAGGACTTCAGGTTCTCATAGTCGATGACGTTGATGTCCGCATGCCAGCCCTCTTCGAGATGTCCGCGTCGCTTGAGGCCAAGCACTTCCGCCGACTTTCCGGTTATACGATGAATGGCTTCCTGCAACGTATAGACATTGCGGTCACGTGTGAGTTCGCCCAGCAAGAATGTCGGTGAATCCGCATCTGTGAATTGGCCCACATGGGCTCCGGCATCTCCCAGCATTGGAACGACGTGAGGCAGACGCATGTAATTCCACTGATTTTCCAGCGCTCCGCCAAATGCCCACAAGTTCCAAAACTCCTTGCCCTCCGAAGCAATCAGACGATCGACATACACATCCACGGGATCTTGTCCCAAATCGTCAGCTAGCTTTTGCAGATTTCTGTTGTTCTCGAGGTCAAAATCTGGGTATGGGCCAGTGCCCATGGGATGCAGAATTCGTGCTGTACCGCCAAATCCTCCAGCTTCCTTGGCTTCGTCACAGAGTCTCTTTCGAGTCACTGGATCCTTTAGTGCTTCGACGCGGTCCTTGATTGAGGGTAGCTTCATGAGCTCACGCCACCCTTCAGTGCGAAGGAATGCCTGTTGAGCAAGTCCAAAGAACGAACCGCTTGGTCGAGTATGGCAAATAGAGGTGATTCGATTGCCTTCGTCGTTGTTGCGCCCAAGGAATTCTTGCCAGTTGGAGACACCCCCATCGCCTTGCGGACCGGTTCCACCAGAGAAGAGCACTTGGCAGCCTAATTCGGCACCAGTCTGGAACATCTCTCGCTCGATTTTTGCTCGCGTTCGCATGTCAGGAGCAACTTGGAAAAGCCCTCCGCGTCCACCAGCCTCTACAACCGCCTTTTGAATTGCGCTCGTTTCGCGGGCATCAGCCCAAGTTCCCGGAGTTAGACGCCCGTCTGGAACACGGTGTCCAAGAAATCTGGATGTGGAAAAACCAACAGCTCCGCCTTCAACGGATTCCTTGACCAACTCAACAATTCGAGCCAGTTCGGCTTCGTCTGCCTGAACTCCTTCATCGCAGCTCTTATCGCCCATGGCCTCAAACCGAATGGCGGAGTGTCCGCACATCCCGACCACATTAAGTGTTGGTCTTAGAGATTGAACCGTGTCGAGATATTCCCCAAAGCTTGTCCAATTCCACGGAAGACCATCCATGATGGCATTTGCGGCGATGTCCTCTACGGCTTCCATCAATTCCGCAAGATAACGACGGTTTTCCGCTCCGCAGGGAGCAAACGTGACCCCGCAATTCCCAATTAACGCCGTAGTTACCCCGTGATAGGAACTTGGTCTCATTTCGGGATCCCAACCGATCTGAGCGTCCAAATGTGTGTGCAAGTCGATGAACCCGGGCGTTACGATTTTCCCAGTCGCATCGATTGTCTGATCCGCTTCTGCGCCGGAAAGATCGCCTACCTGAGAAATGACTCCATCGTCAACCGCCACATCCGCTTTGGTGCCCTCGGCGCCAGTTCCATCGTAAACGGTTCCGCCAGAAATGATTAGTGAATGACTCATACAAGCCTAAATTGTTGCTTCGGAACTAGCTAGCATACACCAACCAAGCTAGCCTAGACAATTTCAGTGTGCTATAGCAAAACTGTCTGGCAAGTCGGATAGACCAACACTCTAACAACTAGCTAGCAGCTTGTGCCGCTGCTTCGCGGGCAGTTCTTACCTTCTCGTTAGTCTGGTTGAAGAGTATGTCGCGCCGACGTTTCTCTTCCTCAGGCGACAGTTCCCGTTCTCCAAGTTCTCTCCCAATCCGATAGCCTTTGTAGCACCCCGGTCTTTGGTGAAGCAGGTCGACCCAACGCTTTAGGTTTGGAAAGGTCTCCCAGGCTTCTTCTCCAAGCAGTCGCCCAGTAATTCGAGCCCATGGCCAACTGATCATGTCCGCGATCGTGAATTCTGCGCCTGCTAGGTACTCATTTACAGACAACTGTGCGTCCATGACACCAGAGAGTCTGTCCACCTCGCCTACAAATCGCTTGACCCCATATTCGAGCTGGGAGGGATCCGAGGCGATATTTCTTCCATAGTTCTTGAAGTGGTTGGCATTGCCCATCATTGGGCCGAGATTGGCCATTTGCCAGTGAACCCACTGCAACACTTTGTAGCGGTGCCTCGGCTCTTGAGGTAGGAACTTGCCAACCTTGTCAGCCAAATACTCCAAGATTGCGCCCGATTCGAAAATGGAAATGGGCGCGCCGCCGTCGGCAGGTTCGTGATCCACGATAGCCGGCATCCGGTTATTTGGACTAATTTGCAGGAAATCGGGTTTGAATTGGTCGCCACCACCAATGTCGACTGGAACGATGTTGTACGGTAGACCACATTCCTCCAACATTATGGTGACTTTCCACCCGTTAGGAGTTGGCCAGTAATAGAGATCGATCACGAAATTTCCTTTAGGCTTGTTGTTAGGACTCGGCTTGCCATTGTACTTTCCGTCTACTGGTAGCTGATTCGACTCCTGACTCCGTGAAGGCACGCTACCCTGCTACAAAAACCTCTCAGTAGGAATTGAAGTCGGGATCGATGTGTGCGATACTTGTAGCGCACACACTATTCGAGAGTATATGACTCCAATTTCCCTTCGTCTTCCCGACGAAATCGCCAAGCGATTGGAAGAACTAGCCAAGCGTACCGGCCGTACCAAGACCCATTACGCAATCGAAGCTATCCGTAGGCATCTCGACGACTTAGAGGACATCTACATTTCCGAGAGCCGTTTGGAGGAAATGCGCTCTGGAAAGGTCCGTCCGCTCTCACTGGACGATTTGATCGAGCGCCATGGCGTGGACCCTTGAGATTTCTCCCGCTGTCGAGCGCGACCTGAATCGTATTGATCCCGTACAAAAGCGCCGCATCGTCAAATTTCTGCGAGATCGTCTTGTTCCCCTGGAATCGCCGCGGGACATTGGTGAAGTTTTGGGCGGTCCGCCATGGGCTGGTTTCTGGAAGTATCGCGTGGGTAACTACCGTGTCATTTGCCACATTGAGGATGAGCGGCAGTGCATTCAGGTGACTAGAGTACGCCACCGACGCGATGTCTACCGCAGACCTAGCTAGAGTTTAATCCGTAGACGATGCTAACAGTGCGTTCACAACCGTCGTTGAGTATCGGGGTTTGGGTAATACCAAAGTCCGGTGTCGAAGCTCCCGAAGACACCTCTAACAATTGCTGAGGGCCCAAGCAAGGGCGTTGACGAGGTTCAAATCTTGAGCTTCTCTCCTTCTTGACCCCTGAAAATATCCTACAAAATCAAAATACAATAACGGTTTCCTTGACCTAAGTATTTTTCCGATCAGAGACCTGTCGACATGAAAGCGTCCAAGAGAAGTGCAGCCGTATCAGACAAGACAGTGCAGGAGACGCGAACCTTCTCCGAGATACTCGAAAGAGCCACTACCCGAAGAGTTGTATTGAAAGGTGGCGTGGGTTTGGCCGTACTGGGTGTATTCGGCCGGTCAGGGATCGTTCGAGGCCAGGAGGGAGGAGATCCCGAAGTAACAGAACCACTGTTTGATTTCACAGCGGTAACTGTGGAAGACGCCGCGGCGAATCGGAACTGGCCGCTGATCTCTGAAGACTACGAGTTCGATTTGATCTTCCCGTGGGGAGATCCCATACTACCCAACGGGCCGATATTTGCTCATCCCCCCGATGCTGACAGCCAGGCCCAGCAGATAGGCGTTGGGCACGATGGCATGTGGTATTTCCCGCATCCCGAAGACTTTCCGCAAGACTCTGGTGACGGAGAGGAATCAGGCGACGACGACTCGGACGACACTGAACCTACAGATGAGGAATTGGAACAGCGAAGGAATTCGCGAGGTGTCCTAGTAATCAACCATGAATTCGGATCCAATTCCACGGTGCTAGGTAAAGACCTTCCAGAGTCACTAGACGACGCGAAGGTCTCGCAACATGCGCACGGGGTATCGGTCGTCAACATTGAACGTATCGATGGCAAGTGGCAAGTCGTCGACGGCGAAAACGCGCGAAGAATCCATGCAAACACTCCGGTCACCTTTTCCGGTCCTGCGGCGGAACATGATCTGCTCAAGAACAGAAACGAGTACGAACCAAAAGGCACTCTTAATAACTGTGCCAATGGCTACACGCCTTGGAATACCTACCTAACTTGCGAAGAAAACTTTCATCAGTACTTTAGTGAGGCAAGCTCCTCTACAAAAAACTTGCGCTACGGACTCTCGTACACGTCTGGCGACAACTACGGTTGGTTTCGACGAGACTCTCGGTTCATGCTTTCGCATCCGTTTTATAGAAACGAAGCAAATCGCTTTGGCTGGGTTGTGGAAATCGACCCTCACGACTCGAGCCAAGTTCCCATTAAACACACGGCGCTAGGCCGACTTAAACATGAGGGAGCGGCAGTTGTTGCTGGCCTCGACAAGAAAATCGTTGTCTATATGGGAGACGATAGCCAGAACGAATACATCTATAAGTTCGTGGGAGAAGAAAGCTACGAGGACATCTTGGCACGCGGCGAATCCCCACTAGCCAGCGGGCAGCTGTACGTCGCAAAATTCAATGACGATTTCACTGGAGAGTGGCTGGAACTAACGATCGAAGACGACGACTTGGCGGAGGAGTTCGATGACCAGGCAGATCTCTTGGTGCACGCAAGAATTGCCGGCGACACAGTCGGAGCGACAAAGATGGACCGACCTGAATGGATTACGGTCGGATTGGATGAGTACGTGTATTGCGCTCTGACCAATAATTCTTCCCGATCCGAGGCCGATGAGGCGAACCCAGAAGCTCCCAACGTATATGGACACATCATCCGGTGGAAGGACTCAGACCAGCACACGGGCAATACCTTTGAATGGAACATCTTCAAGCTTGCTAGCGAGACCCAAACTACAGAGGAAATGTTTGGAAGTCCAGACGGTCTTTGGGCAGACCCTGATGGACGATTGTTCATCCAAACAGATGGGACTCAGGGAGGTGCTTCTGATGAACGCACCATTTGCAACCAACTGTTGGTAGCAGATACATCAACCGGAGAGATTCGCCGCTTGTTTACCGGTGTGGACGGATGCGAAATAACGGGAATAGCCTTTACCCCTGACCAAAAAACAATGTTTATAAATGTACAACATCCCGGTACCGGAAATTACGAATCCGATCTCAACCAGCAGGAATTTCCTGGTATTGAAGGCCCCGATGTGCCACGTGATTGCACTGTAGTGATTACTCGCAAAGATGGAGGAATTGTCGGGTCCTAAGCATGGATTCGTAGTAGCCGTCTAGATGTTGTTGTAGCTGGTTCGGTACAAGCAGCAAACCAACCTATTAGTGAGTTCCTGTGACGTAAGATTCGCAGTCTTCCAAGCTCTACCATTTTCTCCAACTAGAGCTTGTCAAATAAGTTCAGGAAACTTTTTGATAGTTGGCTAATCCCATAGTCAATTAGACATCTCTTGCAATCCTGCAGACAGCCAAGGGTTGCAAGGGTTTCAGAAGTGGTTGGATGAACAAGACTATTCTGCGCGTTCCTGGCTCTTGCGCTCTGATAGTTTGCGCAGGGGTTCATCTTGTTGTTGTCGCACTGGCACTGAGCGGATGCAGCAAGTCCCCGTTGAGCCCAAAATCGCAGACTGTGGCCACACTTGAAGATGTTCCTGTAGAAATTGAACTGACAAGCGATGGCACTGCGTCAGCACCACCTAACTACAAGATTGAAACTCAACCAAAGCTCGGCAGTTTGGACGGAAAACCGCCGCACTTGGAGTACCGACCCCACCAAGACGCGTTCGGTAGCGACTCCTTTACGTTCTTTCTGGATCCGTCGGAGGGATCCTCGTCAGACCAAGCTGTCGTCAACATCACTATTCAACCAATCAACGACCTTCCCATCGTTCAGCCAGTTTCACTAGAGGCTTTGGAAGACTCCAAACTAGAGATGGAGCCCGTTGGCAGCGATGTCGACGGATTCGTGGAGAGTTTTGAAATCGCTCGTTTCCCAAGCAATGGTTCAGTTTCACATTCCCAGAACCAATTCATCTATGTTCCAAATGCCGACTTCTTTGGTCACGACAGCTTCGACTACGTTGCAATTGACAACGAGGGGGCAACGTCGACGCCAGCCACAGTCTCCATTTCGGTAGTCCCGGCAAACGACATACCCCGAGCGCATTCATTGAACGTTTCCACACTGGAAGACACACCAGTCGCCATTCTGTTCTCGGCTACAGACTTGGATGACGACGATCTTGAATATCAAGTGTCGGTGCAGCCTCAGTTTGGCAAACTCGCTGGGAGGGGAACTAGTCGCAGCTATACACCGAATTCCAATTTCCACGGCAAAGACACTCTGGAGTATGTAGCGATGGACAGCCATGGGACTATGTCTGAAAGTGCATCTGTCTCAATCGAGGTCGAGCCGGTAAACGACGCTCCAAGTGCGCATGACATGGATATAGACGTGAAAGAAGACAGCTCAATTACCTTCGAATTGCAGGGCACAGACTCGGATGGATCGATAGTCGCACATAGGTTGGTAACGGCTCCCCAGAACGGTGTGCTGACGGGTTCAGGTTCGCGCCGAAGCTATACGCCAACCGAAGACTTTTACGGTAGCGATTCATTCCAGTTCGTTGTTTCCGATGAGTCTGGCGCAACTTCCGATGTCGCAACAGTCTCAATCTCGGTTGAATCGACAAATGATTCTCCAATCGCAAGGTCGTCGACTTGGGTCACGGGAGAAGACGATCCCGGTGTCACAATCCCATTCAAAAGCAGCGATTCAGATGGTGAAGTCGTACGCTACGAAGTCATGCGAAGACCTCGCAATGGATCCGTGGTCGGCTATGGATTGAGGTGGGAGTACACGCCTAATCCAGATTTTTGGGGACAAGACTCCTTCGACTTTGTAGCTGTGGACGACTTGGGATCGCGCAGCAATGTGGCCACCGTAACCCTAGATGTTGTGGAACGCCCGGATCCTCCCTCCATTTCCGTGCCAAGACACGACATCTCAACTTATGTCGGCAAAGTGATCGACGTCGATTTGAGGGTTTCCGATCCAGATGGCGACGCGAGGTGGTTCAGCATCAATCAGCGACGACGAGCAAACGGTCAATTCCTGCCTTCATCGGGGCGGATTAGGGAGGCAAGAACGCTTCGATTCGAAGCTACCAGACGTGGGTCACAAACCTATCGGATCACAGTCGAAGACGAAACGGGACTGGAGGACTGGGCAACGGTAACGATACACGTAAGGAACTCCCCTCCAACCTTCGAACGACCTCGACCCCGTTACAACAAAGAAAGTGGAACGATTGAGTTCACTCTCAAGGCACGTGACCCAGATGGACGAATAGACCACTTTGTCATTGAGACCATTGACGGACGCACCGCCGAACGCATGGAAATCAGGGACGACGAAATCTTGCTTATCGAAGAATCAGAACCTTTTCAAATAGGAGGCGAATGTCACAAAGAGGCTGACAGGCCCTGCACGTTTACCGTCACCTATACACCGGACAAGATTGACGGCCATTCTCGCCGGATCCGCTTCTATGCGGTAGATGATGAAGGCGTTGTCTCTCGAAAGGACTTCGTGCGCGTGGAGACCCGAAACTTGCGTCGCTAGTGGCGAATAGGCATGTCGCTACGAACTGTGTTGTGCAAAATCTCAACATCGGCTGAATAGAAAAAGCGTTGCGCTACGATGAGTGATCGAGTAAACGGCAAGAAGAAATCGATATGTGCCTTGCACCACAACGCACTGCTTGCGTCTGCCTTGGCATTCGCTTGCACTGTCGCCACAGCTAGCACTGGTGTTGGTTTGGATCACGCAACTAGGCAACTCGAGATAGCCGTAGAGCGCGATCTCGTTCGTGGCGCAGTCGTTGGTGTCTATGACTCTGGTTCAGTTTCCTACGAAGGTGTCGGCAAAACGACAAGAGGATCCTCGACGCCGCCTACAAAAGACACCCTATTCGAGATTGGTTCGATTACGAAAGTCTTCACTGCATTATTGGTACAGACTCTTGTCGATGGAGAAGAATTGAACTGGGATAGTACGCTGCAGGAATCCCTACCAATGTTCGATTTCGCAAACGAGGAAGTTAAGGAGATTACCCTTCGCGAGCTTGCGATCCACGCGTCAGGGCTCCCAAGGATGCCCACTAACATGCAGCCTGGCGATTTGTTGGATCCGTACGCAGACTACAGCGTGGAACAGCTCGTGACCTTCTTGGAAGACTTCGATCCAGAAGCACTCGACAAATCTCAGGTCTACTCAAATCTAGGATTCGGACTTCTTGGAACTATCGCAGCTTTCGGCGTGGACTATTCCGATCTCATGAGTTCGAACGTCTTCGATCCCTTGGAAATGACGAACTCGCATACAAGTCATTCGCCAAAGACTAGGCAGAATCTGGCAACAGGATTTTCTCGTGGCGCCACAATGCCGAATTGGAATTTTGTGGCTATGGCTGGGGCAGGATGCATTCTATCCTCAGCTGAGGACTTGATGAAATTTGCAATACGAAACCTTGAAAGTTTAGAAACACCAATCGACGAATCGCTACGCAATCTCAGAGAGGCGCAAATCGCCTCCAACCAAGGACTCGGGTGGGCGTTGCTGCAGACCGACGATGGTAAACCCGTGTATTGGCATGGCGGAGCAACTGGAGGTTACGTAAGTTTTCTTGCGATCAGTCCTGAGGAATCCAAGGGATGGGTAATCCTTGCAACATCCACCGAGTCTGCGCTGATCACCGATTTGGGTATGTCGTTCTTCCGTTCACCTCAAGAAACCGACGCAGTCGATCTCTCTCCCTACGTCGGGGTTTTTGAGCTGGCGCCTGAACTCTACATCACGTTCTTTGAACGTGATAGCCAGCTTTTTGGCCAAGCGTCAGGACAACCGGAGTTTCCGTTAACACACTCCGAAGACCGCAATTTCGGTTTTGAATTAGGCGGAATTTCCATCATTTTCGGCGAGCCAGACAACGGCCAGGCGCAAGACCTGGAATGGACGCAAGGGGGACAAACCATACCTGCCAAGAGAGTTGATGACAGTCTGGGGATTACTCACCGAGAAGCAATAGAACTGAGCGAAGCGACTCTATCGCAATATCCTGGAAAGTACGAACTCGCAGAGAATGTGTTTCTAACGATTATCCATCGTGATGGGCAACTGTTCGCACACGCAACGGGACAGCCCGTGTTTCCCGTCTTCGCCACAGAAAAGGATCGATTCTTCTATAAAGTTGTGGATGCGGAAATACACTTTGAACGGAATGAGAGTAATAGCGTCACTGCACTAGTCCTTCATCAAAACGGAGAAATGCGAGCACCCAAAGTCAGCGATTGATGCGCAATTCGTCCGCTAAGCGCTTGAATTAGCCTTGAATGAATTGATGCGTGTTGTTATGCGTTGAATTGCTTCTACAAGGAGCTTAGTATCCAAGGTCGTCAGTATTCCATTGCGAACGACTTGCCTGCCCTGCACGAACACATTGCATACATCGCTACTCTTGGTGCAGTAGGCCAGATGCGACTCCACGTCGTACAACGGAAGATGGTGTGCGTTGTCAATCCCGACTTGAATCAGGTCTGCATTCATTCCCTCTCTCAAACTGCCAATTTCTTGACCTAGGCCTACGGCTGCGGCACCTCCAGCAGTCGCCAAACCAAGGAGCTCTCGCGCTGGCAATACCGTGGAATCCATACTTCGTGCTCTTTGAAGCAGACTAGCAACGCGCATTTCCTCCCACATGTCGAGATCATTGCTGCTTGCGACTCCGTCGGTGCCGAGCCCAACTTTGATGTCTTTCTCCAGCAATTCGATGATCGGTGCTGTACCAGATGCAATCCTTGCATTGCACGTTGGATTGTGGATTACGCCTACACCTTTCCGCTTCAAGATATCAATCTCCTCGGCAGTGGGCCATACCACGTGGGCTGCGATAACTGGGTGATTCAGAAGACCAATGTCGTGAAAGTGCGCTATCGGCGTAGTTCCGTAGTTTTCCTTGGAGAATTGCAGCTCAAATTGGGACTCGGAGACGTGAATGTGAATCGGCACGTCGAGCTTAGCTGCCATGTCGCGCAATCGGAACAGGTGCTCGTTCTTCAATGTGTAAATGGCATGCCCACCCAGAATCGGTTTGACAGTCGACTCGCGATTCTTCCAGTCTGCAATGAATCGGTGTGCCTGTTCGAACGAATCGTCGATGTTGGCAGCATCGTTTCGTGGTTGGTCGACGACCGTCGCAGAAATCAGAGCGCGCATCCCTACTTCGTGAGCGACTCGTGCGGCCACTTCATGAAAAAAGTACATGTCCACGAACGTCGTGGTGCCCCCCAACAGCATTTCCCAACATGCCAAGGCAGTGCCCACTCGAACGAACTCTTCACTAACTGCAAAGGCTTCGATTGGATTGATGTGCTCCTGCAACCACTCCATTAGTGGAATATCGTCTGCATAGCCTCTCAGCAACGACATTGCAGCGTGTGTGTGTCCATTGATCATTCCGGGCATCGCAATCCGATCTCTGCCGTCGATTACGGAGTCCGATTGGAATCTCCTGGCGATGTCAGTTGCCGAGCCAACACCTGCGATCAAGCCGGAGTCGATAGCGACCGCACCTTCTGGAATTACGCTTTGTTCTTCGTCCATGGTTACAACGTAGTCTGCCTGGACGATGCTGCTAACTGTTTGCCTTTGCGTCATGGATTCTGCTCGTTGATTGTCGTTAGCCCAGGCGATCTCATGTCAGCCGGTATTTCTGAGACCTGTAGCTATCCCCGCCATTGTCACCTTTAAGGCATGAAGCACCTCGGCGTCTTGGCTTTCCGATTTGCGGTGTCGATACAACAATTCGACCTGCAAGAGGTGCAACGGATCCAGATAGGTGTTCCGAACTGCCAGGGAATCTCGCATGGTTTGGTTGTTACTAAGCAAATCGTCAGAGCCCAACAAGAGAAGCAATTGTGATTTGACGCTTTGAATTCGTCTGACAAGCTCTGTGACAACAGACTGAACAGTCTTGTCTGCCAATCTCGAGGCATACATTTGAACCAAGACAGGCTCAACCTTGGCCACCATGACCTCGAGCATGTCGATCTGCATTCGAAAGAAAGGTTGATTGTAGAGTTGAATGAACACTTCCCTTCTGGTGCAAAACCAATCCAATGCGGCCTCAGAACCCAGCCAGGCTGGAATCATCAGTCTTACCTGAGTCCACGCGAACACCCAAGGAATAGCTCGGAACGAAGCAATGTCAGCACCTGACGATCGGCGAGCAGGACGACTGCCTATCGCCAATTCGGACAACTCCCGAACGGGAGTTACCTCGTGAAATGCTGCAGAGAACTCCTTAGCGCGCACTGTTTCTCTGTAGAGGGAACCGGTCAATCCTGCAACCTCGTCCAGAACGTCACGTTCAGTACCTGCGATGCGGGGCGGCGTGACATGGGTCGCTTCGATTGTTGCCAACAGATAGCGAATCAGCGTCGCGTGGGCAATTTCCGGCGATCCAAGCTTGTAGCGGATCATCTCTCCTTGCTCTGTGGTTCGCAGTGAACCTGCAACAGCATCGGGCGGCTGGCACATGATCGCTTCATAGGTCGGTCCGCCGCCGCGTCCAATTGCGCCACCGCGGCCATGAAACAAGGTGAGATCGATCCCAAAGTTCTTTGCAGTCCTGCATAACTCCTCCTGCGCTCGATACTGTGCCCATGCGGCAGCAAACTGCCCTGTATCCTTTGCAGAATCCGAGTATCCAATCATTACGATTTGAGAGTCGCTTTGCCGATGTACGTGGTTCCGATACCAAGACATTTCGAATAGTGACTGCAGTACGTGGGCCGAGCGGTCAAGGTCGTCCAACGACTCGAACAACGGGACTATTGGAATGGGATCGACCAAACCCGTTTCCTTAAGCAACAAGGCTACTGCAAGCACGTCCGAAGGATGCCGTGCCATGGAAATGATGTAGGAAGAGACTCCTCTTCCTGCGTCTTGCGCAACTAGCTGGCAGGTATCCAACACTTCTTGAGCAGCTTCTGAAGCCCTCCAGTTATGTGGAAACAGTGGTCGACGGCTAGCGAGTTCCGCAAGTAGGTACTGTTGCTTGCTTTCCTCACTTGACCGGCTATACGGTTGGTCGGTACTTTTGCATCGATCGTAGTAAGCCATCAACTCATCGAAGACTTGGCTGTGCCTATCTGCGGATTGACGTACATCAAGCTTCACCAACGAGAGCCCAAAGCACGCAGTTCGTCGCAACGTATCGAGAAGCAATCCGTCAGCTACGCGGTGCAACCCACAATTAACTAGCGAGTCGTAGCACATTTGAAGCGGCACTCGCAGATCTCGGTCGTCCAGAATCACTTCAGGCGACAAGGACAATCCACCTTCAGCCCAATCCCGCGTTGCTCTCAGACGGCGTCTCAGCTCACGCAGTTGGTGCCGGTACGGTTCGTGCGATCCTTCAGAAGCTTGCCGCAACTGCTCGTCACATATGGAAATCGATAGTGAGCTAATCAATTCCTCCACGTCCCGCAGAAACAGATCTGCCGCCATCCAACGGGAAAGCATGAGGACTTCCTCAGTTACTTTTCTTGTCACATTGGGATTAGCATCTCGATCTCCACCCATCCAAGTCGCGATATGGAACGGGGTAAAGTTGGGGGGCAAGGATTCTTGGCCCGACTCTCGTAGAAAGTCATCGATTGTTCGTGTAGCCCTGGGAATCGCATCCCACAGAGAGTTTTCGATTACAGCGAATCCCCACTTGGCTTCATCCACAGGTGTGGGCTTCGCTCTGCGAATCTCATCGGTATGCCAGACTTCTGTTAGCAGCTGCCTCAATCTTTCGTCGGCCTCCGGTCCGCATTGATCCAGCACTCGCGAAATAGCGTCGTACTTGCGAATTAGAGTTCGTCGCAGGACTTCTGTTGGATGAGCAGTCAACACCATCTCAATACGTGCACTGAGAATGGCATCTCTGGACCGGCCAACCAAGACTGTCTTAATGCGTTTAAGGTCGGATTGCAATTGGGCAGACCCACTCCGCACCTCATGGCGTTGCTCAGCAATGTTTGCGAGACTCAGAAATTGGTTAAAAGATCGTGCAATGTCAACGAGCTCGGAGTCTTCCAGTGACTGTAAACGAGCCAGTAAAGCATCCCAACTGTGAGTGTCCTGAGTACGCGCACTCTTGGCGAGGAATCGAATCTGTTCAATTGTCTCGACGAATTCGGATCCGCGTGCTTCAGCTATGACTTCGCCAAGGATGTCGCCAAGACGTCGAACGTCGTCGCGTAGATCCTGTGGTAGCCCGTCGAAAGATTGAAGAGCGTTGGACACCTTCAATCCCTGCGATTGACTAAGTTAGTGATCCGCATGGAAGAACGGGGGCCACACTCGATGTTCGACGCATTACGAATCGCTGTGCGTCAGCAGTTGTGCTAGCCGTCGTAGAAGCCTTGACTATGCAATCCAAACAATAAAGCTTCGCGGGGTTCCTGAATACGCGACATCGCCTGATCATCCACATGGTTCCGCTCTCTTGTAGTCTTCACCCTCTGGGCAATGTCTCTTCGCGCATAGTGAACCTGCAAGAAGAATCGACCAGGGTGGTTGGCAGCGGGAGGCATTCTTCGATGCCAAACATCAGACACGAAAAACAGGACATCTCCTGCTTCAGTCTCAAAGGTTGTTGCACAAACTCCTTCATAGCTCAAATCTGTGTCGAATCGAGAGTCGCTCGGCGGCGGTCGTCCCGACTTGTGGGTACCAAGTATGACACCGGTCGGACCGGATTCGATGGGGCAATCTTGCAAGTAGATGTGAACGCCAATCGCAAACGTTGGATGGGGAATAGTGTTCGGCCAAACTTGACCTTCGTCTAGAGGAATGTGTGGTCCCGCGTCGATATGCCATCCGCCTCCACCGTGCTTGGGTGAATCGCTAGGCGGGTTGCGCCAGCAGGTATTGGCAATAATGTGACAATCTTCACCCAATAGCGGCTCAATCACATCCAAGATTTCCCGCCGGGCCACGAATTGCTGTGCAAGAGGACTGCGGTTGTACATTTCGTAGCGAAAGTCATCGGCAATTCTACGTGAGCTGTTGGCGCCCCGGTCGTCGCCAGGAATGCTCGCATACACAGCCTCTATTTCGGATCGCAGTGGTGCTAACTCGTCCCTCGTGAACGCACGGCGAACCACGGTGGCGCCATGCTCTTCAAGCGCATGAGCTGCACTACATGCCCTGTCGGTACGAGGAAGCAAGTAGCCGCCGAGCCAAGCTCTTGTTAGCATAGACGCTGTCTACTCCAAGTCAACTTTCACCAGTACTTACTAAGTATACGAAGGGCACCAATTGACGAGTTTGGATCAATTTGCATTCCCTCGTACGGAGATGACCCCTGTGTCAGTCAGTTGGAACACTCCTTCGCAATGCATAACCAGTTTTGCGCAATGAGCTCCTTGTTTTCTGACCTCGCTTGATTCTTGATCTGTCGACCTTATTTGCACTACTGAGTAGTCCGACATCAATAACACGCCAAGTAACACGTGCTCAAAATCATGCAATTTGCGGTGTAGACGAGGATTGGGTTGAACATCACGCCACACAAGGGAACGATAAGCATTTTGGCACACCAACCTGAACGCGGAACAAGAACCTTGCTACAGTTTTTGCTTCAAAAAACATTGGGGCGCCGATGCACTTGACCGAGTTCGGCGGTTTTGCTACAACTCACTTTCTCTTGCGAGATTCGCAGATTGAGCAGTTGCAACGTGATGCTTGGACTAGCAACGCGAACAATCAGAAGACCCTTACTTCCTTTCACGCATCAACAAATGTGTCTTTTGCTTTGCGGTACTGGTTACGCTGACCGCATTCAGCGAATCGAAACCAACAAATCACCTCCTTACCACGACACACAGCAATGAAATTCGTGCCCCTACTTCGTCGCTTTCTTGTGTTTCTCGGTTTCTTGGTCATCTCAATCTTCCCTGGAATCCTTAATTCGAAACTTCCAAGCTACATGCAGGATGTCGCACAAGCAGGCGATGGGGACGGCGATGGCGACGGCGATGGCGACGGCGACGGCGATGGCGACGGCGACGGCGATGGCGATGGCGATGGCGATGGGGACGGCGATGGCGACGGCGATGGCGATGG
>CAZNFX010000005.1:0-63212 GCA_964572845.1 uncultured Pseudomonadales bacterium
CCTAGGGCGGGTTCCATCTGCAAGAGGAAAATGCAGAAGAGTATTGACATAACTGATTTGGCTCGTTGTTCGCATACTCTAGTGAACGAATGGCACTTTGAACTGTCTTATTCGACTTCCACTATTCCTTTTCAACTGTAGAAGACAAGACGATGAATAGCGCACACAGCAGCTCGTCCAAACTGAAGGTGTGGGACGAAGGTGTCGCAATCGAAGAGCAAGCACTCCAGCAGGCGCGGAACGCAGCGCAACTCGACATCGTGGTGCACCATGTCGCGCTGATGCCGGATGCTCACTTTGGCAAGGGCGCAACAGTTGGTTCCGTTATTCCTACACGTATCGATGCCATTGTGCCTGCTGCGGTTGGAGTGGACATTGGTTGCGGCATGATTGCACAGCGGACAACTTTGAACGCTTCTAATCTTCCAGACAACCTGCAGGAGACCCGATCTCAACTTGAGCGGAGAATTCCGCACGGGCGCACTTCGGGAGGTCGTCGACGGCTTGATCGTGGTGCTTGGGGTGAACCCCCTCGGTTCGTTGTGGACGCCTGGAATGAACATTTGGCTAGAGGCTTCGAGCAAATCGTGGATCATCAGCCCAGGCTGGGGAACGCTAACTCCATCCATCACCTTGGAACCATGGGAACAGGCAACCACTTCCTGGAAATCTGTCTGGACGAGAATGACCGCGTTTGGTTCATGCTGCACAGCGGATCGCGCGGCATTGGTGCAGCCATTGGGAACTGCTACATTTCGAAGGCGAAGGAATTGATGGGTGAGCGATTGGGCAGTCTGCCGGATGCCAATCTCGCTTACCTGATCAACGACAAATCGGGAATGGACGCATTTTCGGAGTATGTCGCAGCAGTCGAGTGGGCTCAGACCTTTGCGCGAATCAACAGACAGTTGATGATGGATCGAGCCGTCCAGACCGTGCGTAGGATGAATCGATTTCCCTCATTTGAAATCGACGAACGTGCTGTGAATTGCCATCACAACTATGTTCAACGCGAGAATCACTTTGGCACGGAGTGTTGGGTGACTCGAAAGGGCGCGATTCGAGCTGGCAAAGGGCAATTGGGAATCATTCCTGGCAGCATGGGGACTCGTTCCTACATCGTTAGAGGCAAAGGAAACAGCGCATCGTTCGAATCCTGCTCTCATGGTGCAGGCAGGCGAATGTCCCGCAATCAAGCTCGGAAGACCATCACGGTAGAGAGCCACGAAGAAGCACTGCGCAATGTGGAGTGCCGAAAGGATGCCAGCACACTTGATGAGACTCCTTCGGCATACAAGGACATCGATGCCGTGATGGAGGCGCAGCGTGACCTCGTGGAACCGGTACACACACTGAGGCAAGTCCTGTGCGTGAAGGGTTAGTGAAGTCAGGGGTAGTGCCGAATCGAACACTCGCAGCGCTTGTTTATCTTGAACTCAATTGACTCTATGTTGAAAAAGTCTCAAGTGTTACTTTTTGGAATAAGTGTTACTTTTGGTAACATAACTTTGCATGTGACTTAGGATTGCTCTTTTGGAATCTTTGCAACGGCGCCCTCAAATCATTTGCCGTTGAAGAAGTTGCTGCTCGCTCCGCAGGTTGAGGCGGCCTCTATCCCTCCCAACCCCACCGCCTCGACCTGCAAATCCAACAGGACCGTCGAAATTCCCTCACATAGAATTTCCACACCGAATGGATTTGAACGACACTGCTCATGGTGCAAACCCCATACAAGAACCTGACGGTAGAAGAACGCGACGATGTCGCGATCGTCACCTTCAACCGACCCCACAAAGCCAACGCGCTTGATCGCAATCACCTGGAGGAGATTGAACAGGTCGCTCTTTCGTTTCGCGACGACCCTCAGACGAGAGTTGTGATATTCACTGGAAAGGGCAAGCACTTCTCCTCGGGTGCCGATTTGACCCCGACTCCAAACGCCACCGACCGGCAAGCTTCATTGGTGCTGCGTCGTCGGCGTTCGCGAATTGGCGAAAGAGCGATTCGTGCCGTCTATGGAATAGATCAAGTGACCATTGCCGCATGGAACGGCGCCGCCATGGGCGGTGGAGCCTGCTTGGCGACGGCCTTGGATTTTCGCATTGGCTCATCTGATTGCTTCATGCAATATCCCGAGGTCGAAATCGGTGTGAACCTAATGTGGAAGAGTTTGCCTCTTCTTGTTCATCTCGCTGGTCCAGCACGAGCTAAGCGGCTCGTGGCTGGTGGCGAGAGAATCCATGCCGACGAGTTGCGGTCTTGGGGAATTCTGGATTGTGTTGTTGAAAGGGATGATCTGCTTGACACAGCGCTGGATTGGGCAAGGCGCTACGCGAAGATGCCCCCAATTCCCCAGCAAATGATCAAGCAGAGCATTAATGCGATCGTGTCAGCACAGGATGCCTCCATCATGCACATGGATGTGGATCAGAATTTGCTGAGCGCGTCTACTCAGGACGCCAAGACAGCAGTCCGCGGCTACAGAGAAGGGACAACTCCAGAATTTCGCGGAGACTAGTGGGGTCCACGCAGAGCTGACTAGATGGGTTCAATTCCGTAGCGAAACTCCTGACCCTCCAACTCGATGCTGTGGTCCAAGTTGACTCCCGGGTGAATTTGCACCGCAAGAATCTCGCTGCAAATGTACTCTTGATGCTCAAGAATCAGCTTTTCAAGTCGATCTGTCGCCTGGTAGTGAAGCAGTATGCGGTCCGTAACGTTGAAGTCCAATTCCTTTCGAGTCAGTTGAATCCTGTGGACGATTTCGCGAGCGATTCCTTCGTCTTTCAGTTGTTGAGTTAGCGTGAAGTCGAGCTCAATGGAAATCAAACTGTCGGAGATTACAGAGGAGTCGGCATGGGCTTCGCGAAATACCTGTATCTCATCCAGCGTAAACTCCTCGCCGGCCAATCGGATTGATCCGTTGTTCTGAAACGCTTCCAGCTCGTCTGAATTGAGAGCTTGAATGAGAGCTTGCATTTCCTTCATTCGCTTGCCTAATCGCTTTCCAAGCAACGGGAAGTTAGGTTTTGCATACCAATTGATGTATTTGCTTTCGTCCGTGTCGTAAGCGATCTCCTTGACGTTGAGTTCCGTCTTGACGTAATCCTCAAGTGAGCGAATGTCATCGAGAACTGTGCTGTCCCGGTGGATAACGACGAGACGAGATAGCGGAATTCTCAGCGAGATTTTCTTCGTCTCTCTTTGTTTGCGGCCTAGCAGAATGATTTGCTGCATTCGGGACACGGTCGTCTCGAGGCTAGTGTCCTGCAAATTGCTGTTGGGCTCAGGAAAGTCGCACAAGTGAACTGAGTGGGGTCTATTGCTGCGGTCGGTCAAGTCGCCAAGCCGTTGGTAGACGTGCTCGGCGAAAAATGGAGCACACGGGGCCATGGCTAGAGTCAAGTCGGAGACGGCAGAGTAGAGGGCGCTATATGCAGCGATCTTGTCCTGCGTGAGTCCTTCGCCCCAAAACCTAGAACGATTGAGTCGTATGTACCAGTTTGTCAAATCTTCAATGAATTCGAAGAGTTTGGGCACAACGTTGTCTAGGCGATATCTTTCCATTTCTGTCGAGATCGACGTCTTTAGCGTCTGAAGTCGCGAAAGAATCCAGCGGTCCAAGATAGTCGTGTGTGCAAAGCTCATTTGATTCGTCAACCACCCATCAATCTTTGCGTAGAGATCCAGGAAGCTATGGGCGTTGCGCCACGGCAGCAAGGCGCGTCGAGTCATCTCTCTAACGCCCGAATCCAGAAATCGTTGCTCCTCTCCGCGAACAAGCCCCGAATTGATGAGATAGAGGCGGAACGCATCTGCACCGTGTTCGCGCATGAGCTTTTCGGGATCCGTGTAGTTGCCAACGCTTTTTGACATCTTCTTGCCATCGGCAGCCAGGACCAGGCCGTTGACAATCACATTCTTGAATGCGGGTTTCTTGAACAGAGCAGTGCTTAGAGCGATCAGCGTGTAGAACCACCCACGAGTTTGATCAAGTCCCTCGGCAATGAAATCTGCGGGAAATCCCTTCTCGAATGTCTGTTTGTTTTCGAAGGGGTAGTGCTTTTGCGCATAGGGCATCGAGCCGGACTCGAACCAGCAGTCCAATACTTCAGGAATACGTCGATAGGTTCCCGGCTCTCCCTGACGCTGAAACGTCAAGACGTCAACACTTTCACGGTGCAAGTCGTCAGGGCGTTGTCCAGTCATTGTCTCGAGTTCGTCGCGCGAACCTATACAGATGAACGAATCCGTTTGATCGTTTTGCCAGATTGGAATGGGAGTGCCCCACACCCGGTTTCGAGAAATGCACCAATCAGTGGCATTTTCCAGCCAATTGCCCATGCGGCCGTCTTGAATATGGTCGGGAACCCAACGTATAGCCTGATTGGATTCCTTCAATGACTCCCGAAAGTCGCCAACTCGAACAAACCAAGACGGGACGGCTCGGTAGATCAGCGGAGAGTCGGAACGATAGCAATATGGGTAGCTGTGCTGAATTACATCGTGCTCGAATACTGAGTTGCGCTCCTTTAGCCAATTGATGATGTGCGGGTCTGCATCCTTGACGAACTGCCCTGCAAAATCCGTAACTTCGCTTTCAAAGACTCCCGCCATGGAGACGGGACAGACGAAAGCGTCGATCCCCTGCTGCAGTGCAATCCGATAATCATCTTCGCCGAATGCAGGAGCCTGATGAACGACCCCAGTGCCATCTTCGGTGGTGACATAGTCGTCTCCCACAATGCGAAAGGCTCCCTTCGCTGAGAGGTGCGCGAAGTATGGAAAGAGGGGCTCGTAGCGTCGACCGACCAGCTCAGCTGCATGGATTTGCTCTTCGACAACAAGGTCGTGTCGACCTTGATATGCCGCTAATCGCGCCTCGGCCATGTAGATTCGCTTTCCCGATTGAGTATCTCGTACCTTTACATAGTCGATATTCGGTCCAACGCATAGAGCGAGATTAGACGGCAAAGTCCAAGGTGTCGTAGTCCAAGCACTGACAAATGCATCTTCGTCCAGGAGTTTGAACAAGACCGTTATGGAAGGATCCTGTACGTCTTGATAGTTCGAGCTTGCTTCGAAGTTGGAGAGCGGGGTCGTAAGTGCAGTCGATACCGGCATGACCTTGTTTCCTCTGTAGATCAATTCACGATCCCAGAGTGATTTGACTACCCACCACACCGACTCCATGAAGTCTGCATCCATGGTCTTGTAATCGTCGTCGAAATCGACCCACCGCCCTAGGCGCGTGATGATCGAACGCCACTCCTTGACATAGCGTTCGACGATTCCACGGCACTCTTGGTTGTAGCCTGCTACGCCCAATTTGGCGACTGCCTCATGTGCCGACATTCCCAATTTCTTGTCAATTTCGTGCTCGATCGGTAGTCCATGGCAATCCCAACCGAACCGACGCTCCACGTAGCGACCCTTCATGGTCCAATAGCGCGGAATGATGTCTTTGATCACTGAAGCAAGGAGATTTCCGTGATGTGGAAGTCCCGTGGCGAAAGGCGGTCCGTCGAAAAATACGTACTGTGTACCGTTCTTCCTTTGGGAAAGCGACTTTTGAAATGTGCTGTTCTGCTCCCACATTTCAAGAATTTCCTTTTCCATTTCTGGGAAGGAGAATGCGGGCTGGACGTCTTGTGAGTTTGACATAACCTAAATCTGCAAGAGCTCAATATGAGCAGCGGAGCGATGCACCTAGGTGCATCGAAGGAATTCTGCGTTTGTGAGCTGAGCTAGCTCGAAGCAATTTTGGGTTGAATAATCCCAAGTTCGATCGACGTCTCCACGACCGATCGAACAGTGTCCTCCACTGGTCGGATAGTAGCTCCCAACAGGTCTTTTGCCTTCTTGCAGTCATTCACCGTGTTCGATACGACCACTATTGGATCGCCGTTGGAACGTGTAGTTACAGGTGAACCTAGTGCGAAGGAGGGGAACTCCGCTTTGATGATGTCTTTGAGTTCCGTGCTGAGCTGCAACGACGAGCGACCCCCGCTGCCGTGCAATACATACCGTGGACCACCTCTTGAGCTGCGGTGATCGACCGTTGACTCTGCAGCTAGTCGATGTGCCTTGACAAGGTCACGAACATCGATGATGTTGTAGTTCATGTCGTAGGGCGACGGCCAATTCGGCGACTCTCCGTTGGCGATCCTGCCGATTTGCTCAATCCATTGGCCAACTTGGGCACTGAAGAGAATGGGTCCGCAAATCATGGCGGGATTCATGGTGATGGCGTCCCACATTCCGTCGCTCTCGTCAGCAGACTTGTTGATTAGGTGTTCTGTATCGACCTTGCTTCGCGAATAGGAGTTGCGAGGATGGTTCCAGATCTCAGATTCCACTTCATCGGAAGCCCAGTCTTCCTCTGTCCATTCGTAACCTTTGGGTACGCGCGCACCCTTGGCGCCAGAAACGGCGGCCATCGAGCTCGTGTAGACGAGGCGACGTACTGAGCCGCTAGAGTTCACTGAATCGATTACATTCTGAGTACCAATCATACCGCCGTCGTAGACGTCTTGCGACACATCCCCTGATCCCAGGGGCTGACTCTTTCCGTCTGCGGAATTGCCTAGGACCGCCGCTACGTGAAACACAGCGCTGCAACCCCTGAATGCATCATCGTAGGAGTGTGGCGTGAACAGATCGCAACCGTTTCGTATTTCAACGTTGGGCAAGCGTTCCAAGTATTGGACACAGTCCTTTCCCCGCCAAGATGTGGCGTCACGGATGCATGCCCGGACTTGATAGCCGTGGAGCACTAGTTCTCTAACCATGTGTCCACCGGTAAACCCCGAGCATCCGGTAACTGCGACTGGGCCGTCATGGGCTGTTATGGCTGACATGTTCCAATTTCTCCTTGCAAATTGCTGTCGCAACACACTGTCGGAATGTTCATTTTCGACACCAGTAGCACACTAGGTCGAGCAATGGGAGAGTGACTTAGATTGCGGGTTCCTTCCGTTGTTCTCTCGCCTTCCGCAGTTCAGCTCGTTCAATGTTGCGTTGCGAAGTCATTTTTCCGTCGTGGTGCATGTAGTCGTATCTTGGCCGGATCGTAGTGCGGCCATTTGCCGGTTCCATGTCGAACAGACTTCTGTACTGATTTATGGACTGACCACCTTTTGAACCTGGTTCTGCATCGGCCAATCGGTCGAGATCCCAATCATTCTTCCCAAAAGGAAACAAGCTGTAGACATCCATGAGTCCCGCGAACCGTATCGGGTTCCTATCCAGTGCTTCCTGCGTGACAGTTTCTCGATAGGCTTCCTCGGGTTGATGCCTTCTACGCATGTATTCGCATTGAAGGGTCATTCGCAAACCTGGAGTAGTCTTGGGATACGAACCGTGCCAAGTATGGTTCCCCCATATAACCATCGAACCGGCTGGGGCTTCCACGGCAACTGCCTCATCTTTCCACTTTTCCGCTTCTGCTGGGGTAACTTGACGACGCCATTTATGACTGCCTGGAACAAACGAAATTGAACCATCATTCTTCGAATAATCGGTCAGCATGAAGTGCATGTTGCAATTGATGATCTTTTCGGGTTGAGCTTGAATTGCGGGGTCCAAGTAGTCTCCGTGAATGCCCGTTCGCACCTCACCAGGCCCCTTGACCCAGGCGGCGCAAAGACTCAGGACGCAGTCAGTTCCCAGCAGGTATTGAGCCAATCCCAATCCAGCTGGGTTGTAGGAGAGCTTCTCGAAGATCGGATCCTCCCACAACATGAACCTTTGAATGTCGTTCACGTTGGTCCATCGTTCAACGGCTAGTCCATCATCGCCATAGCGGCGAATCATGGTCCGCTCAAGGGCTTCGCGAACGGCTTGGCAAAATTCTGGCGGACCCACTTTTTCTGGTGGCACCACGGTAAACCCGAACGCATCCAGTTCCGCCACGTTGGTTTCCAGACCTAACTGACGAAGCTCCGAGTATAGCGGCGCAACCGAACCAGCGGACTTCCAATTGCCTACTTCCACGTCTCTAACCCACTCTCGATCTAATGTTCTATGGTGATTCAACCCCATCGGCACACCTCTCTCCACACCCGAAAAGCACTGCTCGAACCGGAGAGATTGGTGCAGAACGCTATTTTAGTCTGAACCAATTGGGCGGCAAATGCAGGCGCTCTAGCTTATCTGGCGGTGTGCATAATCGGCAAGCCCAACATTGTTAGCAAATTCCCAATGAAATTCGGCGTCGTTTTTCCACATAACGAGATAGGCACAGACCCAGAAGCGATCAAGGCGTATGCAATCGGCGCAGAGCAAGAATTGGGTGCGGACCACATGCTCATCTACGATCATGTGCTTGGAGTTGATCCCAATCGTCCAGGGGGCTGGCGTGGCTCCTACGACAAGGACGTAGCCTTTCACGAGCCGCTGACAGTCTTTGCGTTCATGGCCGCGGTTACACGATCCATCGAATTTGCCACATGCGTTCTCATTGGAAATTATAAATTTAACTTGATAAACAGGTAGGATATGGTGCAATGCACTAGGGACCTATCGGTTTCACTAGGACACAATTTACAAATTGTAAATCTCCCTAAAAGGACATACTAGGACATTACAGGGAGATCTGAAAGGATGATAGTAACACTAGGAAGATCTGGTTGGATTTTTACGTCTCAATCGGTCGAAGAACTCCAAGAAATTACGAACATTATTAGCTCACTTAGAAGACTTGATCTTGTAAAACAAGGTCCTGTCAAAGCTTCCGATATTGAAATCCTCGACCGGTGCAACAACGAACTTAACGAAAACGACAGTTCTCTTTAGCTCACTGCGTTTAACGTATTCGTGCGCATTTTGCATTTTATCAGGTACATCTAGTAACGCTTTCTCAATCAAATCCGTTAAATCGCCTTGAGAAATGTCCCCGAGTTTAGGTTTAGTGGTAAGAAAACAAGCTGACTCAATTTCGTCAATATCTTGATACTCTCCTAGTTCCTCAAGTACTGCTATGAACCTCAATCTATACTTGCTGTGAATTTTTCGATAGATATTGTCGTCATCGGGTACAGGATCCAGTGATACATCCCAACTAATAACAAATCCATTTTCTTTAGGTACAGCCTTTTTCACTGATACAGTTTTCTTGTCTTTTCGGTTTAGTGGCTCAAGAGTCCTCATACTTAGGCTGCCCAACTACAACTGAGTATTTTACCAAACTGCTCACTTGAGAAGTCGATAAAAACTTTTCATGTACATTTGGTCATTTCCATAGATACCTTGTGTTACCTATAGATAGATGATATAATGTAAACACACTATATCTTATTTATTTCAGGTAACAAGAATGAAAAAGCGAAAGCGAACGAATGCTCCCGGACAGTCCCACCGGCGGGGGCTAACGGTAATGGAGTTGCTGGAGATGTTCCCCGATGAACCAACTGCTACCCAGTGGTTCGAGTCGGTTCGTTGGGAACATGGCAGGTTTTGCGGAAGCTGCGGAGCTATACGGACAGGCAGGGTAAGGACTGGTAGACCGATGCCCTACTGGTGCAAAGTCTGCAAATCCTACTTCTCGGTCAGGACCGGTACACCTATGGAATCTAGCCGGATACCTCTGCGCAAGTGGGGGATAGCCATCTACCTGCTATGCACCAACTTGAAGGGAATATCCAGCTTAAGGATGCACAGGGAGATTGGCATATCTCAGAAGTCCGCATGGTTTATGGTGCATAGGATCCGGGAGGGTCTGGGATTGGAGGAAGACGATGCCCATTTCCGCGAACCTGTAGAAGTCGATGAAGCCTACATGGGTGGCAAGGAATCAAACAAGCACGCCAGCAGGAAACTGAGGAAGGGTCGTGGTAGTGTGGGGAAGACCGCGGTTGTGGGTATAAAGACTCGGAACAGTGGTCAGGTATATGCCCGCACCGTGGAGTCAACTGATCGGGAAACATTGCACGGAATCATCAGGAAGCACGTGAGGAAAGGTGAGCGGGTGTTCACGGATGAAGCGACAGCCTACAAGAAACTGCACGATTACAGGCACAAGAGTGTCAAGCACTCGGTGGGACAGTACGTTGATGAGATGGCTCATACGAACGGCATGGAGAGCTTCTGGTCAATGCTGAAACGTGGCTACCACGGAACCTACCACAAGATGAGCCCGAAGCACCTGGACCGATACTGCAATGAATTTGCCGGGCGCCACAATATCAGGCATTTGGATACGATCGAGCAAATGGAAGAAGTGGTCAGACAGATGAATGGCAGGGCCTTGCCGTACGAGAAGCTGGTGGGTAAGGATTTGTAAATTGGCGTTGGCGTGCATTTCATAGATTGTTTACAGACTGTAATATATGCACGTATTCCTACTGGATATAAAAAATGACAGATGCGAAGAGAATCGAGGTAACTGATTGGACTAGAAAATTTGCCAAGCTTGAGCAACGTGAAGTAGATCGGTTGCTAAGAATATACACAGCACACTTGGAAAAGTACATACGGAGGGATCGAATATCGCAAACTGTACTTGAAACAGCCATTGTTCTTGCAGTTGTTAGCACAGTTACAGATGGATTTTTGGAGGACGCATTGTTCTTCAGCATACTTCACTGGAGCTCTTTAGCCTTTCTCATAGGTGACGTATTTGTAAACAAGCTGTTGAAGTATTCTGAAAAGGTAAAAGCACTAAAAGATTCTGTTGCAGGTTGCCTAGCACTTGAGAACGACTGGAAAAACCTTATAGCGAAAATAGACAACTGGGAAATTTCAGATAAAGAAACACGGACGGAAATAGAAAAACTGTTGAGGTTCAAACTAATTTCGGTTGATAATCCTGCCGCAAACGCTACAATTCCTGTTGACAGAGAGCTGAGTGAAATCCACTCAGAAGAGTCAAACGAAGTAATGAATGAACTGGAGGAGTACTTTGAGCCAGCGAAAGAAGACAGGGCGTAGGGTAACGGGATCACAGCAAACTAAGCTGAAGAGCGATAAAGATAAAGGAGTGAAAATAAGCAAAAAGCCAAAGAGACCTCAAGCAGATTCACATCAACAATCAAGCCAGAACAACAAAAAGGAGGACAAGTAATGTCCAGTACAGCAGAAGAAAACAGCACAGGAACTGGTGCCATAGGGGATCTTGAGAAGTCTCAAAATCCAAGACCTAGTAATGTCGGAGAACAACAGGTATCAGAGCGACCTACCAATCCAAATCAACCTGAGCCTTCGCAACAACCAAAACCAGCGGATGATTCTTCCTGAATTACGGTCGAAGATGGTCGAAGTATCGGTATCCGCATTCAAACGTGTTACTAGGGGTCTGAATCGTTGTTATCTGCTGTTCCATTTTTGTCGACCTTGTAGAACGCAGGGTCAAGGAACGTCAGTCGCCAGCAATAAGCCACCCAAGCCCCTACAGACACTGCCTGACATATCCATCGAGTATCTCGTTTCAACACTTGAACAATCTGAGAATCTTCCGCGTACATACCACCTTGCAGGTTGCTACGGATCCAATCCTCTCCGAGCATGAACCAAACAACGGCTGAGATGTTGGTCAGAAACGGTGTTAAGAAGATCCAAGCTACTAGGAACGCAATCACTGCGTTCAATATTGCTCCAAGTTTCAGGTACTTGAGGTCGTCTGTCGTGAAGTCAGTCAGGCGACGCATCTTGTCGAACCCTAGTCTTCGGGTTCGGGTTCTATAGCATCCTTCAGGTCGCTTCCAGCTGGGAACAGGTAGCCCAAATGGAGCAAGCCTTGGGCCAGTTCTAATCCTGCCTTGCGGATTATGAGACCTACGTTGTACTCCTTGGATAATTCAAGGTTCAGTTCTTCGCCTCGTCCGTAAAATCCCTTTCGGACCTTACGCATCTCCTGATAATCTAGCTCGTTCAAGTACCAATGGTTTGCGTTGTCGTCAGACATGGTGGGTCTCCTATCAAGTCAGTGTTGCAATCACTTTTGCCCGGTGGTGCCGGGCTGTTGCAAATTTCACTTGATAGTGGGAACTCTCACTTATTCGCCGAACGGCTGTTTTATTAAGTGAGCAGCCCGACTCTGTGGTCAAGCGAAATTTGCAGGAAGGATGATAGCACACCTCACTAGAGTCAGTGCGACATTTGGATAAATGTAAATAGACCCCTAGCAACGCATGAAAATGCGCTGTTGTTTGGGTCAGTGCGACAGTGCTACAGAATGACCTTAGCTGGTCAGCCTGAAATAAGTGAGATACAGCTCTGTCGCACTTCCCATTGGTCTCTAGCGAGACCTAGTCTTGTGGTTGCAGGTGTCTTGGGTTTACGCAATTTCGATTTCCGCAAGTGCGGTTGAATCGTGTTTCAGGTTCGTATTCCCACACCTTACAACCCTTGGACTCACCGTTAGCCCATAGAGCAACTCGTGCAGGCAACAGGTGCTTTGTGGTTCCGTCCCGTAATGGAACAAGTACCTGACCGTATGGCTTGCGTGAATTGGCAAATCGCCAAAGCCAGCATCCGTTGCGCTTGATGATTCGGCTGTTGATGTACAACCGCCACTGCTTGAATGTGTAATTCCGCTTTGGCAGATTGACGGGAATGACGACTGGTTTTTCAACCTTCGTCTTCTTTCTACCGATGTGCCTGGGTTCAGTTAGTTGATTGATCTTCATTACCGTGACCCTCCTAGGGTCAGTTGGTTGGTTTAAGTTCAGAAGGTCATTTACAAAACTGAATCCAGGTGCTTCCGTGCAGTTGGGGGACTTGCCACTAGGATTGTGGCTACAAGCTCTCAGCCCTACCTATGGCAGGACGTGGGCAATGAAGGTGATCTCTTAGGAATCCCTGCTAGGCACGTCCGGTTACTCTATACCCATAGGTTCCCACTGGTACCCTATACAACCCACAGCCACCCACCTGTCCGTCAAGTTAAAGTTATAAATTCCTTCTCATTCTGCCCCAACGTCAAACCGCGCTTGTCGCCAAACAGACAGCGGAATTGGCTCTGTTGTCCAACAATAGGTTTCGCTTGGGGATCGGAACCGGATGGAACGAGGTCGAGTACGAAGCGCTTGGCATTCCCTTTGAGCATCGCGGTTCACGTCAAGCTGAACAGGTGAAACTGCTTAGGGAGTTGTGGAGTGAAGATAGCCTGCTGTTTGATGGACGGTTTCACACCGTTTCTCATGCTTCGATTTTGCCTCGCCCCAAGCAGAGAATTCCCGTTTGGTTCGGCGGTTTGGCAAAGCCGCTCTTGAAACGCTGTGCGGTGATGGGCGACGGATGGATTCCATTAGGGGTGCCGAACGAACAGTCTGCCAACGCAATCGCCACGATTCGCCAAGTGCGGGACAATCACGGATTGCCGTGGGAAGAATTTGGGATTCAGGCGCAAGCCCAATATCGTGGAGGCACGCCGGATAGATGGCGGATACACGCCAAACGTTGGAAGGATCTTGGATGTACTCACCTTGCTGTCGCAACGCACAATACAGGCAATGTGACTGTGGAAGCCCATCTGAACGCGGCACAAGAGTATTTCGACGCCGTGCGTCCGTAGACTCAAGAGAGACTAGCTAATTGTCGCTAGATCAACATGACTCGCAGGAGTTCTCGAGCGGATCAAAACCAACACATGTTGCGTTTCCCGCATATTTGGCAAGTTCCAGTCTGTGGGTTTCAGCTTTAAGTCTAGAGACTTTGATGGTCACCTGGATATTTCTCGGTGTCCTAAAGGAGTCCGCAGCTGTCTATGGTGATAGCCGTGCATTGATCAGCAGCGTGCCGCTCGTAGTTCTTCTCGTTGGTGGGATTGTTGCCGATCGAGTGGAAGCACGGCTGTTCCTGATTGCAATCGCTCTGTTGACCGCCTGCGTACCGCTGGTTCTTGGTGCTTTTCTGGAGGGCTTGACAGTCTGGCATGTCATAGCCTTCGGCATGGCTATTGCATTGCTGAACGCGATGGGTGAGCCCGCACGACAGTCCGTAATCAATCGAGTTACTCGCGCGGACATCCAACGCACCATTGCCGTGGTTGCAATCGTCCCGAGCTTGCTGAGCATGGCCAGCATGTCTGCGTTTGCGAGTCTTGAATCCTTGGGATTGATTTGGGTGCTGATTACATTGACAGCGATGTTTGCACTCTCGGGAATTGCCCTTGCTGGACTACCAAAGTTGGAACCAGCGAAGCGCGCGAATTTGGATCTTGGTGCTGGATTCAAAGCTGCAATGAAGATTCCCTTGGTAAGGGATTTGCTCGCAATGAACTTCGTTTCGGCAATTTTCAATGCTGGAGGCTATATCGTTGCGGTGCAGATCATTGCGACCAAGGTCTATGGTGGCGACCCTGCGTTTCTTGCAAAGGTCAGTCTGGTATTCCTGATTGGCAGTGTCTCATCAAACTTTCTCTTATTGCTCTTCATGCCAATCAAGCGACCCGGACAGGTGTATGTCTTGCTGCAGCTCACGCGAATGCTTCTGCTCGTATGCTTGATCCTCAATCCGGTCGAATGGATTTTCTTGGGATTGATTGGATGTTGGGGACTCAATATGGGCGTTACGACCACATTGATGAGGAGCTGTGTTCAAGAGCTTGCTCCGGAACGACACCGAGCTCAGATCCTCGCTTTGTTGCTTTTCAGTTTCATGCTCGCCTCCCCCATTTCGTCACTTGCACTAGGCCACCTCATTGAGTGGACAAGCCCAATGATGGGTCTTGTGCCAGGAGTTTTTCTTTCCTTGGCACTATTTGCATGGGGTTGGAAGTTCTCAGGTGTTTGGAATTACCAATCCGATTCGGCAAAGGGCTATCGAAGCTGGGTCAGTCGACTGATTTCCTGAGCTACCCGTTCAGGACTTTCTTGGGGTATGAAGTGCGACAGATCGGGCAGGAATCGATCCTCTCCTTTTGCAAACAAGAGATGAAGATCTGGTCGCGTAGGAGATTTCGAGAAGTCTAGATCCTGTGATTTCGGATCTCGAATTTGCGCGCGCATTACGACAACAGGATGTTGTATGGATTCGCAAAGTTTGCTGATATCCGTTCTTTGCGATCCCATGTAGATGGATGCCTCAACGCGGGGAGGGCAGGCCAGTTCAAATTGACCTTTGCTGTTGTCGAGCAGTCCCCACTTGCAGTAATCGAGAAGGCTCTCCTTCTTCCACAAGCTAAACGGATACCTTGATTGCAAGTTTTCAAACATTTGTTGCGGCGAATCCCATTCATTGCGCCGGCGAGAAATCGGATGCAATTCCACGGATTCGAATTTAGTCGGCGTTGATGATGAGTAGGAGTCGGACGCAAAAATTACCGGGTCGACTAGCACCAATCCCTTGAATCGATCTGAACTGGCAGCACAGGCCTGAATGACGCTGTGACCACCCATCGAATGTCCCACACCGACGATGTCTTGGAGATCGAGAGCTTCTACGAATTCCCTGAGGTCCTTACCGAAGGTCAACCAGTCGTAGGGAGCTTTTCTTTCAGAACGCCCGTGCCCCCGCATTTCAATGGCTGTGATCCGAAAATCCGATCCAAGCTCTTTGACTGTAGCGTCCCAGCATCGAGCATGAAAGCCAGTCGCATGAACAAGCAGAATGTCTCGATGCGCCTTCTCATTCCATTGAAAATAGCAAAGGTCTACGCCATTGACGGTCCTATGATTGCGGCTTGGAGCCATCATCTCGAATTTCCTAGCGGTCCGTACAGCGCGATGGGACTCCTGTCCATCGCTTCGCGATCACGCAACAAGCTTCACATGACGTTCTCGCAAATGAGCATGAGAGTCGCTCGGACTTTGCATGAGCGTTATGTGCCGATCCAATGACCATGACGGGGAGCAGTTCACATGTCCAGTCAGGGTGAACAACTCCTGCATTCCGTTTGAATTAAATCGTCACCTCAAGTTAACGATTGAAAGGCGAGTCGTTGGAACGTTTCCTGATAGTTGTTGTTCGGCATCGCTCCATGGTTCGTCACTTGGGTGAGTACAACTCCCAGCACTCCTTCCTTTGGATCCGCAAAGTAACTGGTACCGGCTGCCCCTCCCCATCCATAGGTGCCGATGGATCGGATTAGCGGAAAGTTTCCTCTTCCGTGGTAGGTAGCAACCCCCAATCCCCAGTGAAACCCAGGACCTGTCATCGGAATCGTCATGTCCCCGGTATGGTTGCCAACCATCAAGTCGACCGTCTTGCGACCAAGGATCCGTGTACCGTCCAGTTCGCCGCCATTCAGCAGCATCTGTCCGAATCTTGCGTAGTCTCCTGCGGTGGACAACACACCTCCGGCGTCTCCTCCGCCACCAAATTCAGTGCGCGGACCAACATGTTTTTCGCTAGTTTCTGCCTTATCGATTTCGACCAATTGCATCGTCCCGTCGACTTCTCGCGGCGTGTACATTGCAGAAAATCTCGGTAGGGAACCTTCCTTCAAGTAGAACGCTGTGTCGTTCATATTCAGGGGTTCGAAGATGTTCTCGCCGAAGAACTGCTCAAGATTCTGTCCGGCAGCTTCCTCCAATACGGCGCTCAGTACCGGATAGCCTGCGTGATAGACGAACTGCTCGCCCGGATGGGCGTTCAGGGGCAATTCAGCCAACGCGCGCACGCGCTCTCTATTTGGCAGTCTTTCACGATTCTCATCTTGTGGGTTGATCCACCCAAGTTTTTCCAAGGTTTCTCGATACTGGGTTCGAAAATAGCTTGGCGCAAAAGCTGGATTCATCAGTCCGGTGGTATTGGTCAGTAGATCCCTTATTGTCATTTGCCTTCGAGCCCTGCGCGGAAACATGGGTTCGTTTGGGGAATACACACGCAGCTGGGACCATTCCGGCAGAAACTTCGCAACGGGGTCGTCGGGTGTAAGAATTCCCCGTTCAAACAGAATCAGTGTCGCGACTCCCGCGATGGGTTTCGTGTTGGAAAACATGCGACAAAGCGTGTCCTTGGGTGCGGGAACATCCGTATCGAAATCCAGGACACCTCGGGTTTCGAAGTGGACAATTTCCCCCTTTCTCGCCAACAAGGTAATAAGATGCGGCACCTTTCGCTCGTCTACGAAACGCTGCATTGCGGGACCAATTTGCGCAAGTCGACCCTCATCGAATCCTAGTTCTTGCGGGTTACCTATGGGTAGAGGATCGCTCGTCATCTTAGCTCCTAAGTCTTGCTTTGAGTTGGTGTAGTTTGGAAGAGGCTCACATCATCTACTCGAGCATGCTTTCGACGATGCGGGAAGCGTCTTCCAGCTGAATGGGCTTGCAGTTTCGGACGTCTTCAATGGCCTGTCGAATGTCCTGGTAAGCCACATCGGCATCCCTGTTCACGATAACGTGATCGAATTCATTGTAGTGAGACATTTCTGCTCGTGCCTGTGACATGCGGTGCTCAATGACTGCATCCGAGTCCTGTCCTCTGGCGACAAGCCGCCGGCGGAGTTCGTCTGTCGACGGGGGCACAATGAAAAATCCAATGCTAGCTGGGAATTGCTGTTTGATGCTTCGTGCGCCCTGCCAGTCTATGTCGAACAACACATCGAGCCCTTTGTGCAATTGTTCCTCGACAAATCTTCGCCTAGTGCCGTATCTGAAGCCAAAGACCAGGGCGTGCTCCAGGAATTCACCGGCTTCCACGAGTGACGCAAATTCCTTGTCGGAGACAAAGTCGTAATCGACGCCGGATTGCTCTCCCTGTCGGGCTGGTCGCGTAGTGGAAGAGACGGAGACGGCGAGCCTTGGGTCCTCGCTCAGCAGCCGCTTGACCAACATGGTTTTGCCGCCTCCGGACGGAGCAGAAAAGATGAACAATCGACCCGCATCCTTGGTCGTGTGTTGGTCCGTCATTCGATGTTCTGAATCTGCTCGCGCATTTGATCAACGTAAACCTTCAAGTCAACTGCACGCATGGCAGTATCAGAACTGTAGGCTTTTGTAGCGAGAGTGTTAGCCTCTCGACCGAGTTCTTGTACAAGGAAATTCAGGCGTCGACCCGATGGCGAGGCATCGGACAGTCTCGTTTCGACTTCGTCGAGATGAATAACGAGGCGGTCCAATTCTTCGGAGAAATCCGACCTTTGGGCAATGAGCGCTACTTCCTGAGCCAACCGTATAGGGTCTACGTTAGTTTTCAAGGTTTTCAACTTTTTCTCTAAGTTCTCTCGGACTTGGTGAACTTGGTCGAGACTCGAGGCTTGAATCTCTGCGACGCGCGCTCGGCAATTGGTAACTTTCTCGAGAACGACGCCTCTTAACGATTCACCCTCTCGTTCTCGTTCCGCATGAAACTTCCCAAGAGCCTCCTGAAAGCTGGCGCGAACTTGCGACGGTTCATGCTGTTCGTTTGGCAGCTGGTCTGCGTTTGACTGCGCGAACCGCAAGAGACTAAGCAGATCGACGGAAGGGACGACTGTCGTAGGCAGTTCAGCTAGGAGTTCGGTCAGTTGTTCGCTGAGGTTCTTCAGGTCGATTTTGGCGAGGTCGGATGCTGTTGACTCTGCCGCTGTGGCTCGGAAAGTTACGTCGATCTTTCCTCTCGCTGCAATGTTGCGGACCGCATCGAGAATCTCGGACTCGAGCTCGAGCAGAGCCGGTGGCAACTTCACGCGAACGTCAAGCCCTCGGTGATTTAGGGATCGAATTTCCCAGAGGTGGCCCTCTCCTTCTGCATGGGCAAATGCTGTCATGGACTTAGTCATTCGGAGATTCTAGCCTTCGTATAATTTCGCGCCGTCCAACATGCCATGGTTTGCAATTGAAAGCCCTCCCCAGACCGAACGGTAGACCATGCGACGAACTTAGATCGGTAAGGTTGCTCCGTGGTGTTTCCAAGAACTCAGACGGCTCGGTGCTCGTTGTATTCGGTGATACCAAGGTGCTTTGCACTGTAAACATCGAGAATGGCGTTCCTCCGTTTCTTCGCAATCGGGGAACTGGATGGTTGAATGCAGAGTATGGAATGTTGCCAGGGTCGACAAACACACGTACGGATCGTGAAGCCACACGAGGCAAGCAGGGCGGCCGCACTGTGGAAATCCAGCGGTTGATTGGTCGTTCGCTGCGTCAAGCTGTAGATTTGGACAGAATCGGAGAGCGTACCATTCGGGTGGATTGCGATGTAATCCAGGCGGACGGCGGGACTCGCACAGCATCGATTACCGGCAGCTGTGTGGCTTTGAGAGATGCACTAGACAAGCTGAATTCGAACGCTTTTCTTGGCCAAGTCGCGGCTGTCAGTGTGGGTGTGGTTCAAGGCGAAGTCAGGCTGGATCTCGAGTACGTGGAAGATTCGCAGGCCGATACCGATCTTAACGTCGTATTCATGGAGCATAAGGGCTACGTGGAAATCCAGGGCACCGCGGAGGGAGCCCCATTTCCGCAGTCGGAATTGGAGACGATGCTGGAACTGTCGCGCAAAGGCATCGACGAGCTTTTCGAAATGCAACGTCTCGCAGCAGCTTCGTAATGCTTGCTCCAACGGCCTTCGTTGCTGACATGGTGCAGGAAGGTGTCTTGCAGTTCGGTGAGTTCACACTCAAGTCTGGCTTGAAGAGCCCTTACTTCTTCAACTTGGGAAAAATCTCTTCGGGTCCTGCTCTGAGTAGATTGGGGTATGTGTATGCCAAGAGAATTGCTGAGTTGAATCTGCGCCCCGATGTGCTGTTCGGTCCAGCGTACAAAGGTATACCCATAGCAACCGCGACCGCAATGTCGTTGTCGAACATGAGCTTGAATGTAGATATAGCATTCAATCGAAAAGAAGCCAAAGACCATGGAGAAGGGGGCAATCTCGTAGGTGTCGCCATGGGTACCAAGCGAGTTCTAATAATCGACGATGTCGTAACAGACGGGGCCTCCAAGATAGAAGCGTTTGAGATGATCCGAGCCAATCAGGGCAAACCCATCGCTGTCCTCATCGCCTTGGATCGCAGAGAGCGTGATGAAACCGGCGACCGCACGATGTTGGAAGCATTGGAGACGAAGCTGCAAACTCCTGTCTACAGTGTCGCCACGCTAGACGACATACTTGCCTACTTGGACTATAGTGGTATGGACAAGGAGAAAGACGCAGTCAGTAGCTACGCAGATAACCACTGCATCGTAAATTAGTGGCTTAGTTGTCAGCTCTTGTTGGAATCGGCGGTCAAGATTCGTAATCCGCTACGAGAGTACCGATTCCGCGATCTGTGAATATTTCCAGAAGAAGTGCATGCTCAATGCGACCATCCAAAATGTGGACGTTGGATACTCCGCCCGCTAGAGCTTCCTGAGCACATTGTGCTTTTGGAAGCATTCCGCCTTTGATCGTCCCTTCTTCGATCATGTTGTTCAATTGATCGACAGACAGCGTTGGGATCGTTTCGCTTGTTTCGCTTTGCACGCCCGGGGTATTGGTCAGTAGGATGAGCTTGTTTGCCTTCATGTGGGAGGCGATAGCTGAAGCAACAAAATCGGCGTTTATGTTGTAGGACTCGCCGTCGGATCCTACGCCTATGGGAGCTATGACCGGTATGAACCCCCCGTTGGTTAGTGTGTCTAGTACGGTCCCATTGACCTCGCTCACAGTACCCACGTGGCCAAAATCTATGATTTCGGGTTCGTGTGTGTCTGCTGTGATCGACGTCGCTGCCAATTTGCGTGCTCGAAGCAGGTCGCCGTCCTTGCCGGTAACGCCAATGGCGCGACCACCGTTCGCGTTTATGAGAGACACGATCTCTTGATTGAGGGATCCGCCCAGCACCATTTGCACGACGTCCATAGTTGCGGAGTCGGTGACTCGCATGCCGTGCACGAACTTGGTGGGTATGTTCAATCGTTCCAGCAGGTCGCCAATCTGTGGTCCGCCGCCGTGGACCACAATGGGGTTCAAGCCGACAAGCTTGAGCAGCACGATGTCGCGGGCAAACGATTGCTTCAAATGCGCTTCGACCATCGCATTGCCGCCGTACTTGACGATGATCGTCGAGTTTTGGAATCGTCGAATGTAAGGCAACGCTTCCGTAAGTACGTGCGCGACTACGTCTTGATAGTTCGTGGTGTTATCGGACATGGGCTAGCAGCTATGCCAAATCGGGCGCAATATTGGTCAGTTCCCTTGTAAAGATGGCTTGGACGCGCTCCAATGCGTGTGGAGTTGTAGCTTCGAAGCGCATTGTAAGATTGGGAGTGGTGTTGCTTGCGCGAATCAGGCCCCAACCGTCATCGAAATCCACTCGTACACCGTCGATCGCCAGCACGCTTCCGTCTTCAAATGAACCGGATTGACGGAGCGCTTCGATGATCTCGAACTTGCGGTCGTCTGTGGTGCCAATTTGGATCTCTTGCGTGGAGCAACGCGCAGGCAGCTCATCAAGGAAATCATCAAGTTCTTGGTCGGAATTACAGAGCAAATGAACTAGGCGAGAGGCGGTGTACATAGCATCGTCAAAACCATACCAGGTGTCGGCAAAGCAAATGTGACCGCTGTACTCCCCTCCCAAAGGTGCTTCTAGCTCTCGGATCTTCTCCTTGATGTTGGTGTGTCCCGTCTTCCACATTACCGGTTGTCCGCCAAGATCTCCAACGGCAGACGACAGTGAGCTCCCACACTTTACGTCGAACACGATCGATGCTCCTGGCTGTTTCTTCAAGATGTCTCTTGCAAAGTAGGACATCAAGGTGTCTGCTGGGACAATGGCTCCCCTCTTGCTTACTACACCCACTCGGTCGCCGTCGCCGTCAAATGCGACACCAAGATCCAGGTTTTGATTGCGAACGAGCGCGATCAGGTCCTTCAAGTTTTCTTCTTTGACGGGGTCGGGGTGGTGGTTGGGAAAATTCCCGTCTGGTTCTGAGTACAAGGAATGGACCTCGCAGCCAAGCTCTTCGAACAGGCGGGGCCCGACCAGACCAGTTACTCCATTTCCGCAGTCGATGCCCATGCGTAGACGACGTTCGAGTCGCATTTCTGAGCAAATTCTCTCTATGTATGAGTCGAGTATTTGGTTTTTGCGAAGCGTGCCAGTTCCATTATTGAGTCGCGATTGTTCAATTCTTGAATGAAGCGCTTTGAGTTCGCTTCCAGCGAACGGAATGTAGTCGAGTACGAATTTCAATCCGTTGAACTCGGGCGGGTTGTGGGAACCCGTAACAACGATCCCCGCTCCGGCTTTCAAGAACTCGACTGCAAAGTAAAGAACGGGAGTAGGAACGATTCCTATGTCGATTACATTGGCACCGCCTTGATTCAATCCGTTGGACAACGAAGCCTTGAGGGATTGGGTCGATAGTCGGACGTCTCCTGCCACGACGACTTCTTGAATTCCCCTATCCAAGGCTTCATTGGCGAACGCCTGTCCGATCAGTTGGACTAGATCTTCCGAGAGTTCCGTATCCACCTTTCCACGGATGTCGTAGGCTCGAAAAATGTTCTCAGGAACTGAAATGGACACGAACTTGGAACTTTAGGTAACAGAGGAGCGTAGGAGAATGCTTGCGATGCATCTGTACGCGTTACAAGCTTGGCTAGGCATGCATCGGCTTTGAACGAATCTCCGCGATCGTGGTTACCACACGACGGGCGATGTCGTCCTTGCTTTGCATGGGCAGTTTGCACTCACCATGTCTTGTGATTACGGTTACCTCGTTGTCCTCACTATCGAATCCTATGCTTGAATTTGAGACATCGTTGACAACGATGGCATCGAGATTCTTGCGTTGAAGCTTCTCTCGACCGAAATCTAATACATTGTGCGTTTCGGCAGCGAATCCGACCGTAAAAGGAGGTGAATCCAGATTAGAAACGAGTTGAAGAATGTCGTCGGTTTGCTCCAGCTCAAGAGTCATACCGCTGGTCTCGTCGGTATTCTTCTTGATTTTGGTTGGTTGTCTTGCTACGGGTCGATAGTCGGATACGGCAGCTACTGAGAAAAAGATGTCTGACTGGTCGATTTTCTCCATCACCGCATTCTTCATTTCGTCAGCGGTTTGCACATCAATTCGGTCGATTCCCTCTGGTGTGGGCAGCCCAATCGGTCCGCATATCAAAGTAACTGCAGCACCTTGATGTTGAGCGGCTTTGGCTATTGCCAAACCTTGTCGTCCCGAGCTTGAATTGCTGATGAAACGCACGGGGTCTATTGCTTCGCGAGTCGGGCCCGCGGTCACTAGAACATTCAATCCCATCAGCATGCGTTCGTCAGAAAGCATATTCTCTAACTGAGCAACGATCGAAGAGGGCTCGGTCATGCGACCAGGTCCAATATCGCCGCACGCTTGGTCTCCGTGTTCCGGACCAATCACGCGAACTCCGTCAGCGCGCAGTTGTGAAATGTTTCGTTGTGTGGCTTGATGTAGCCACATGGCCTGATTCATGGCCGGGACGACGACCACATGTGCTTGAGTTGCCAAGTGCACAGTTGTGAGTAGATCGTCGGCCTGTCCACTGGCCATTCGGGCAATCAGATCAGCAGTGGCAGGAGCGATGATCAAGACATCGGCCCAGCGGCCAAGTTCAATGTGCCCCATTGAGCGTTCGGCTTCTTCGTCCCATAAATCGTTGCGCACTCGGGTTTTTGAGACGGCTGCTAGCGTTTGGGACGTGACGAACTTCGATCCTGCATCGGTAAGGATTGGAATCACCTCTTGTCCCCTCTCGACAAGCTTTCTAATCAGTTCGGGAGTCTTGTATGCGGCAATCCCCCCGCCAATCCCTAGCAGAATGTGCTGGTTTCGCATTGTCTAATTCTGCCCTTCCATTGAACAATGGGTGTTGTGTCGTTGAGCACCGGAATTCTTGAATTTCATCGCTCTGCTATTTTCCATACGGACGATTGGGCAACTGACATAGTGCTGTTGCCAGAGATTCCTTTGGTTTTCCGCACAAGTTGCACTGTATTGGTTCATATTATGTCAGTGTTTCAACTAATTTCCAATTGCAGTGGAGAGTGTGTAGGGGAAACTCGTTGCTGTGATGGACATTAGCCGTCTAAAGCTAGGCGGAATTACCATGGCTACGCTCTATTCGAGCGATCCGCACGATAGGTAAGACGGTCAGTTCTGTCGCGTGTCGGAACCCCGACTGGATCCAAATGCCATGATGGTGGCGGTCAAAGCGGCGGTTCGAAGAATGACTACCTAGACATCCAATCAGTAATCACACCCCTGAGCAATCGATGTTGCGGCGCAAGACACCTTGTTCAATCTGAAGGTCAGCCGACTTTCTTGTAGTGAAGTCTCCACAGTGCCAGCGCGAGGAATATCACAGTCAGATTCACCGCGTACAGAGTTAGGATTCCAACTTCGTACCAGCCATATTCAAACGCACGATTTATGAATTGATTTCTCACGCTATAGACTCCAAAGCTGGGAAGTGCGTGGTACACGTTGTAGAAAACGCTGTCCACGAGTAAGACTTGGAAGTACAAGGCTAGATAGCTATAGAACGCAAGCAGAGCGGCAAAGTTGGAGTTCATTAGCGTCGAGAGCACCACGGTCAGTGAACTCAATATGAGGAATTGACAGAATGCGAACCAAGGAACGGGCCATGCGGCGGGAAATGCAACTAGTTCGTGAGCCACTGTATATATTGCCAATGCACCTCCCATGAACACCGAGTAGCCAAACAACACAATGACCGCACCAAGGTACCTTCCAAACAGCAATTGCCATCGTGTTACGGGTTTAGCAAGTATTAGTCCAAAAGAACCTTTCGAAAACTCACTGGACATGGAGATTGCGCCGACTAGGACCGCCAATACAACCCCTCCAAATACACAGATTTCGCAGTAAATTCCAAGAGCCTGTCGGATCTGACTTTGGGCAGCACGGAGTTGAGCGTCCGCCAGCGAACGCATGCTAGTCTCGATGCCCGAACCAGAAAGATCTGCCAGCAACGCTTGCTGAGACATTTGAGCGAAAACTACATAGAAAACCACCGCGACTATGAAGGCGATGATCATGAAGGCTAGCAGCCAGCGACGGTGCAGCATTGCCCTCAGGCTGTCTCCCGCGATCGCTAGGACATTAGTCACTGCTTGTGTCTCCCGAATCGAAGACATCCAGAAAGAGCTTTTCGAGCGATTCGTCGCTCCGCTGGTTCCAGGTTTGAAGGTCCTCCAAGCGCTTCAGTTCGCCGTTCTGCAGAAACGCTACACGGTCGCACAGCAATCCCAACCCCGATGTGACATTCGATGCTATGAATACGGTCTTGCCCAATTTCTTCATATTGAGCATCAAGCTATGGAACCTAGCTCGGCCATCAGAATCCATGTCGGTTAGGGGCTGGTCCAGAATCAATAGGTCGGGATCGCTCAACATGGCTTGCAGCAACCCCAAACGCTGTCTCTCATCTGCGGTGCACTTCGAAATCTTCCGAGCGGCGATGTCCTGCAGATCCAAGATCTCGAGCAATTCCTCGATTCGAGGGTTTAGATCTGGCGGCTTTAGACCTGCCAAACGACCGTAGAAACGCATTGCACCCTGACTTGTGAAGTAGTTGGGAAAAGTGAACTTTTCTGGCAGATAACCGAGTCTCTGACGATGAGAGATTCCAGATGCTGGTTCCTCAAACAGCCATGCTCTTCCGCTGCTCGGTCGAATGAAGTTAAGCATCAGTCGAATGACGGTAGACTTCCCTGAGTCCTTGGGACCCACCAATCCAAAGATTTCGGACTCTCGGACGTCGAGATCCAATTCGTTAAGAGCAACCTTTCGGCGTCGGAATGTCTTGGTTAGCTTTTCAGTTCGGATGACGCTCAACAGTTTACGTCTAAGCTTCTGAGGTCGCAGTTGGGGCTTGCTCGAGTAACTTTTCGAGCAGTTTCCTTATCCTCTTCTTGCGCTGCTCGGCTCCTCTTTCTGACATTGGATAGCCCACTTCAATGTGTCGTGGTTTCCCTTCGTTGTCGACGACTATCAATTGAGGAATCCCGTCCACGCCATAGAGTTTCTTGATTTCCTTATCTGGGTCCAATACCACGCGAAAACTGTAGCCTTCACTCTCCATGAAATCCTGAACGGTATCAACGCGCTCACCGACGTTCACAGCCAAGATTTCCAAACCTTCTTCGCCCAGCTCTTCGTGCAGCTCCTGCAGTTCAGGAAATCCTGCAATGCACGGAACGCACCACGTTGCCCAGAAGTCGAGCATTACGGTCTCCCGACCGCGGAATTCGGAGAGTGTGACGGTCTCACCATCGAGTCCGATGGCCAAGAAGTCGGGCATGATCTCTCCGGTGTCGAAGAAGTTTGTCTTTGCAAGCGACCCTCCAGCTGCTAGCGCCACGGCAGGTTCCAGCTTCGCCTTGACCTCGTAGTGAATCCAGACTGTCGTGAGCGCGAAAAGCATGCCGGCACAAGCCAGGCCGATTCTCTTAATCTGTAATTTCATCTATGACTCCATCACTGTGCGCCAATTCCGTCGAGAACTACATCCTCGGCCGAGGAGTTGCTATTGGACTCCTGAGTTCAATGTACTAGGCCTCACATTGAGTCACCCTCATTCTAATCCAGCTCTCAAGCACCAATCGACGGGAAAACTGGGAGTGCCGGTTGCTGTGGTGTCGCATCTATTCAGACATCAGGACGAAATTCTGAATGGTTTGCAATCCAGGTGAGCTGTATCAGGCGTGAAAGTCTTCGTGCACAGCTCCGCAAGTCCGCGCTTCACATCGTCTGTGCTTTGTGCTATAAACTCGCACCTCAATCCGAGAGCCGAGCTGTATGAGTCAGGTCTGTCAGGTAACAGGAAAGCGACCTCAATCAGGCAACAACGTTTCTCACGCAAACAATGCAACGAAACGAAAATTCCAACCGAATCTTCACTATCACCGTTTCTGGGTGCCGAGTGAAAATCGATTCGTGAAATTGCGTGTGTCGGCAGCGGGCATTCGCCGTATAGATAAGAAAGGGATTGAGGAAGTACTTGCCGAAATTCGAAAACGCGGAGGTAAAGTCTAGTGAGGGATAAGATTAAGCTTGTATCGAGTGCCGGTACCGGTCATTACTACACTACGGACAAGAACAAGAGAAATACTCCAAACAAGCTCGAATTCAAGAAGTACGATCCCGTAGTTCGCAAGCACGTTCTCTATACCGAAGCGAAAGTCAAGTAAATTCCTGAACTTCCCGAAGTTGAGACAACCCGAAGAGGTGTAGCAAGTCTCTTAACGGGAAGGTCAGTCCGGAGCTTTTCGGTTCGAGAATCCCGGCTCCGTTGGCCAGTCTCGATTCCAGCTGAAATTGTTGGGCAACGTCTAGCACGCGTCTCACGCCGTGCCAAATACCTTCTTCTTGAGTTTGGTAGTGGTACGGTGATTGTTCACTTGGGGATGAGTGGGAAACTCACGGTTGTGCCTCGCTGCACCGTGCCACAGCCCCATGACCATGTGGATATTGAGTTCGAGGGCGATTCGATACTGCGTCTCAATGATCCGCGCCGTTTTGGAAGCGTAGTTTGGCAATCTGGAGGCTGCACGCACAAGCTGCTATCCAACCTTGGACCTGAGCCGCTGTCGACGGACTTCGACGACGAGTACTTGTTCCACATAGCCAGAGCTCGCAAGACTGCCATCAAGACTCTCATCATGGACTCGAGTGTCGTTGTAGGAGTAGGGAACATTTACGCAAACGAAGCACTGTTCCGAGCCGGCATCCGACCACGTCGAACCAGCAGACGAATTACACGGAAAGAATGCGCCAATTTGGTCGATGCAATTCGAACCACGCTTTGCGATGCGTTGAGAGCAGGCGGTACGACGATTCGAGACTATCAGGGCGTCGACGGGTCCAAAGGATATTTCAAGGTGAATCTCTTTGTCTATGGTCGAAGCGGATTACCTTGCCTGCAATGTGGGGCACCCATCAAGAGCGTGAATCTCGGACAACGACAAACCGTGTACTGTGCGATTTGTCAGACTTGATGAACTAGACCGTCGGTCCGTAAAGCTTTGCGAGATGGGACGCTACGGCAGGATGAACAAAGGCAGTTACGTCTCCTCCGAGTGATGCGATTTCTCGCACGCGCGTTGACGACAGGAACGACCACTGGCTTGCTGTCGGCAGGAGAACATACTCTATTTCGGGGTCGATGTGGCGGTTCATTTCCAGCATTTGAAACTCGTAGTCATAGTCGGTCAGTGTTCTAAGTCCACGTAGGATGAACCTGGTGTTGTTGGACCGAACGAACTTCACCAAGAGTCCGTTAAATCCCTTTACAACAACTCGATCGCCGAACTCGCCTAAAGCCAATCGGCAGAGATCGATTCGCTCGGCTAGGTATTCATCGGGCTCTTTATCAATGGAGGTCCCTATTCCAACGATGACTTGGTCGAAGAGGTTTAGTGCGCGTTCGACTAAATTCGCGTGTCCATGTGTAATAGGATTGAAGCTTCCTGGATAGACGACTTTTGACACGGGGAAGTTAGGTCAGCGACTCGTTGAGGCGTATGTTAGCAGGGCAGGATTCGGTGGAAGATGGAATGAGAACCTCGAATTGAACCTCCCCGGAAGTGGAAGTTTTCCAGACTGTATAGTCCTGTCTCTCAATGGACTCTCGTCGATTGAATTCAACATAGACGATTCCATTGGCTGTTAGGCAGTCGCCCAAGATTTGCAGCACACGCCCATACATTCGAGATTGTCGAAAAGGGGGATCGATGAATGCAATGTCCCACTCTCTTGGATTTTCCCTGAGCCAGCGAATACAGTTTGCGGAAACTACGGTTGCTTGGGTGGCGCTCAAGTCGAATTGCTGACAGGCCTGTCGCAGCGACGCTACGGCATGTCTATTTCTATCGATGAACGTAACATGTGACGCGCCGCGAGAGAGGGCTTCAAATCCCAACGAACCTGTTCCCGCAAAAAGGTCCACTGCACGTGCACCATCAACATGGGATCCAATCCAGTTGAACAGTGTTTCTCGAACTGGATCTGGCGATGGTCGCAATTCCTTGATTGATGGTACCTTCAGTCGTCGGCCTTTCCATTGACCTCCAATAATTCGTAGTGAGTGTTTCATTGAGATCGGTATTGCCAAGCAGGACTCCACGTGCAATTCCTGAGTCCTGCTCGATTCAAGAAGACATAATTGGCAGAATGCTACATTATCCGGTGATGCCCTCTCCTTGCCCAAACTGCAATGACGTCAAGAGATTCTGTCGATAGAAGTGTCTGGAGCAAGTTCAACCAAGCTCTGGCAAAGACTCGAAACCGGCTTTCCGTAGGATTCAACAATCTACTCGCCGGGGAGGGGACTGTTGGCGCGACATTGCTGAGCGACTTGGAGGCATGTCTATTGTCCGCCGACGTTGGAACTAAGACTACGACGGAAGTTCTTGCCGAGTTGAAGAAGCGAGTGTCTCGAAGCCAACTTCGTGATCAGAAAGCTCTAGCAGGGGCGTTAGAAGAGCAGTTGCTGGCAATTGCGAGTTCCGTCAGCAAGCAGTTTCGTGTTTCCGACAATCGTCCCTTCGTAGTGCTTGTCGTGGGAGTGAATGGGGTAGGAAAGACAACCACAATTGGGAAACTGGCTCATCGGTTCAAATCGGCGGGATACTCGGTAATGCTGGCTGCAGGCGACACGTATCGAGCGGCCGCAATAGAGCAACTTCAATCCTGGGGTGAGAAGAACGAGACCCCGGTTATCGCTCAGCGGCAGGGATCGGACAGCGCTTCGGTAGTACATGACGCGATGCATGCCGCGCAAGCTAGAGGTACAGACATTCTCTTAGTCGACACTGCAGGCCGATTGCATTCCAAGTCCCATCTGATGGAAGAACTTGCCAAAGTGCGCAGAGTAATGAACCGACTGGATCCAAGTGCACCGCACGAAAGTCTTCTTGTATTAGATGCGACCGCAGGACAAAACACACTAAAGCAAATTGAGAAATTTGACGAGGCGGTTGGCCTCAGTGGATTAATCATTACAAAGCTCGATGGCACTGCGAAAGGAGGTGTAGTTCTAGCGCTTCCCTCCTTTACTGTGGTGCCGCTTTACTTCGTCGGATTGGGCGAAGGAATCGACGCGCTTCGCGACTATGACCCTGAAGCCTATGTGGCAGGACTCTTGAACTCGTGAGCACGGTCAAGCTAGCGCATGTCAGCAAGAAGTTTCCCAATGGGTTTGAACTCTTCAAGGACCTGAGTCTAACTTTCGACGACGAAGCAATAAATTTCGTAGTAGGTCGATCAGGTGTGGGAAAAACCACATTGCTCCAGATCATAGTTGGATTGCTGAGACCAACCGCTGGACGCGTGGTGGTAAACAATGTGGACATTGCTTCGTTCAATCATGCACAAATGTTGCGCTATCGGCAATATGTCGGGCTTGTAACTCAAAACTCCTCCTTGATACTTGATCGGACGGTCTACGAAAATGTTGCCATGCCGCTCTGGATCGCGGGACTTCGTGAACAGGACATACGGCATCGTGTAGACGCTAGTTTGCGTATTGTTGGAATGAGCGACGCTAAACACCATTCGCCCATTCGCCTCTCCAGTGGTGAGCGCCAGCGTGTCTCGATCGCACGCGCGATCGTACATCGTCCAAAACTCCTCGTCGCTGACGAACCCACAGGCAACTTTGACAGGGAACTCGCATTGGAAGTATTGGGGTTGTTTGATCTCTTCGCAGAACGCAACACCATCGTTGTAATCGCCACGCACGACCCTAATCTCGTCGCGAACGCCCGTCGAGTATTCGAACTCGAGAATGGGGAGATCACCAACTTGCAGTCCACGGCTTCAAACGGGTACTAGGACAATGGCGAGACCAGACTCGTTCCCTTGGCAGGACGACGGCCGAGAAAGCCGCGGATCGCTTGCGCGAATACGGATTCGTAGCGTCAAGGAGAGTCTGGAGCATCTCTGCAAACATCCGTTTGTAACCTTCTTCGTGTGGCTGCTGATGGGAATTGCCCTATCGCTCCCAGCGGGATTCTGGTTAGTACAACACAACATCCATGTCGTCATGGATGAAATGGGCCAGGACACTGGCCTTGCTGTCTACTTCAATTGGGGAGTCGTCATGCATGACATCGACGCTACTGCTAGCTCCGTGGCCAGCGAAGCAAATGTAGCCGAGGTTGAAGTCATCTCGGCGGAGCAGGCGTTAGAGGAACTTCAAGCGGCTGCCGATTTTGACGAAGTGCTCGCAGCATTGGATTCCAATCCGCTTCCCGCGTTGCTACAAATTAGGATGAAGGCTGATACCAGTCGCGAGGCCATAGATGACTTAGCTGGTAGATTGGAACAGAACTCGCTTGTTAGTAGTGTTGTGGTAGACACCGAGTGGATGATGCAGCTGCGTCGCATGCAGCAAATCTCCGTTCGATTGCTTTGGATTCTGGGAGCACTATATGGTGTGGGGGTTGTGTTTGTATCGGTAGCGGGCGTTCGTTTTGCGATGGACTCGCGTTTTGAGGAATTGCGAGTCAATCTGTTGCTCGGCGCTTCAAACCGCTTTCTTAGACGATCGTTCAACTACTGTGGATTGCTCTACGGGTTTGGTGGAGGAGTTGTCGGCACAGCGATTGTGGTGTTGTCTCTGTACGCCATCAAGCAACCATTGCAGAAACTAGCGGGCCAGTATGGCGGCAACGTGGAGTTTCTGGCTATGGACTACTTGTTTGCCGGGCTGCTGATTTTGGTCGGAAGCGGGCTGGGTCTTCTCGGTGCGCTTCAGGTCACACTCGTTCAAATGCGCAAAGACAAGTATCTGTCTCGAGTAGGCTGAACTCACTTCCGATCTAGTGGAACCCATAGAAGAACCGTATTGCCCATTGGTCAATGCTTCCGTTGTGCCCTCTTGCAGCATCGACTACCTTCAGCGTCCACGTCCCCTGCGGGCTTTCTCCGTAGAAGGCATTCGACAAGAGCTGCCAGTCGAGGGTTTCGTATGATGCAAGCGTGTCGTCGAAAGCTGAAATGAGAATGCTCTGGGTTCCGTTTGGCGAGACAAGCGTGACGCTCAAGTCTGAAAGAAATTCATGCTGGCCTTTGAGTTCGACTTGAACTGCTTCGATGGTTGCATCGGACGGGATTTCTGCCACAGGTATTGCGAAGGTTAATCCAGCGCTGTTAAAGTCAGGGATCGGTTCATTCACGTCTTCGGCATACCAACTGGACTCATGAAAGTCGCCTAGACTGTTGGGCGTATGGACTCGCGCCATCTCGACGGCCGCATCCAGATCAACTGCACCAAACCCGTACCAATTGTGGTACCAATTGCCGGCACTGTTCACCGTCCATTCCTGTCGAAACGTGTGAGGTGTTCCGCCACCGAAAGCGATACGGATTGCTGAAATCTCAAGGTCGATTGGTCGCGCTGTGCTGGCCAATATGTGCTTCACGTCTCTCCAAGTTAGGTCGGGGTTCGCAGACAATAAAGTCGCGACGGATCCGGTGACCATTGGTGCCGCTGCGGACGTTCCATTGAACGTACTCACGTAGTTGCCGAGCCTGTTGGCGTTCTGGTCGGTGCTGAGACCGCGAGGGGACAGCACATCGTAACCACGGTCGGTACCCTGTTGGTCCGCGGTGATTATTGCGGGATCGCTAGACCCATATTGGCCGGCGGGAGCGGAGATCCATACGTTAGGTCCTTGCGACGAATAGCTTGCTCTAACTCCATCGGCATTGAAACCCGCAACTACAATCAGGTATGGAAGATTGTTGGATGCATCGCTTGTCGAGGATCTGCATCCAACATCTGTCCTCAGTTCGTGCTCGATGCTGAGGCAACTGTTGAATCCGTTCCCAGCAGACTTTACGTACAACGCACCCGAACCATCGCGCAAGACCGTCGTGCCATGCAGAAAGGTACTTCGCAAGGTCTCCGAAACATTGCGCTGCGCCCCTATCGTTCCATACGACATGTTGAAGACGTCTACTTCGGCTGAGTTGGGTTCAGCATCGCTAAGTCCCAGGGCAACAGATTGCCCTGCAGATTGGTAGCTTAGGAAGTTGTAACCCCTGAGCAGAGAAGAGGGAGAAACTCCTCGACCGCCGATTCCATTTTCCATTGTCGATGCCACAATTCCTGCTACTGAGGTACCGTGGTCGCCAAGGCTGTAAGGATTGAAAGCATCATGAGGTACCGAGCCAAACCAACGGTCGGGATCATCGGGATTCGCTGCAAAGTTGTACGATTCGTTCGGATCAGTATTGTCATGTAGATCTGGATGGCACAGTTCAAGGCCCGTGTCGACAACGGCGACTCGAACACCTTCACCGAATGGACCGTCCAGTAGGGTTTCGTTCATTCCTAAATCGGCTCCAACTGTACCGCCGGATTCGGCAAATGCAGCCTGACCATTGTTGGATAGGTGCCATTGCTCGCCTTGAAGAGGATCGGAAGCACCTGCGATTGCATTGTCTTCACCGTGTCTGCATCTAGTTATTACATTGAGCTGCCTGTCTAAGCTGAAACCGATGTAGTCATGTCCGAATCCAGATCTTTGCGAAGTTTCTTCTGGAGATTGGACGAGCGCGACAAATCCATAGTAGGTTGTAGCCGTGGCAAGTCTATTCAACAGTAGGGCAACGGTACGGCGATAAGAGTGGTTACTCATGAGTGCCGGTACGTCGATAGTACGGGCGAAGACATTGGTGCTCGGATCTGAGAGTTCAGTCCTGAGGTTCAGTGTAACTTGAGTACCTGAGGAATCCGCTGCGCCTAAGTTGTACACACTGAACCGAAATACTACGAACGATTCCAAAATCTCGATGTCAGCGTACACCCTTAGATCGGCACTGACGTTTTGTTTGTAATCGGGTGGGATAGCTCCGTCTATGAGTGTGATGTCTGACGAGCTTGGCGTACCGGCGACCTGATTTGCGCTTAGCTGACCAAGAGAGATTGTCGCTATCTCGTTTGGGTCGAGCTCCCAGTCACGAATCGGCGCGAAGGTGATTGATCCCGAGCTGTCGTTTGCAGGAATCTCTACCGTCGTGGACGAAAGTTCGTAGTCGACACTTCGGGTGGCTGTTCCGGAGAAGTCGAGGTTTACGCGGGTCGTTGATTCAACGGGTTCGTTCGCCGCAACCGTGATGGTAATTGTGGAGTCGCTGTTCTCCAATATGCTAGATTGGCTAGCCGTGAGGCTAAGGCTAACCGTACTTACGGTACTAGACGACCCTCCACAGCCATAAAGTGTTGCCGCGATAGCAAGAGTTGCAACTATGTTGGCCAGAGACCACAACCGGCTGCGCACCGGTCTGAAGCGAATGTCTGCTAGGTCAAGATTTGCCTGTTTGCATGTTGGTGTAGGGAAATAGGCTGCACTTTTCCCGTGCGCCGACGCTCGTGTAGCTAGGTCCTCGTGTCGTTCTGTCAAGCCAGTACGCTAGCGTCTGCCACAAGCGCAATTGTGCCATCGTGCTTTTCGATCCAAACTCGGCAATGAAGTGCTTCATTTCGAGTTGGATGCGCTCCTGTGACAACGCCTCGGACATTAAGATTGTCGTCGCACCATACGGGGTTGGTGAATTTCAGATCGAGCTCCCCGCTTCTCCACCATTGATGTCCAAAGAAGTCTTCCAAGACTCTCGACGTGTAGGCCAATGTCATTCTGCCGCCAACTACCACGTCCTGGAAGCCCAATTGTTGGGCGGAAGACTTGCTAGTGTGGTAATTCTCGTCTCCATGGAAGAAGATTCCGCACATCTCTCGCGTAACTGTGCGATTAAGGCTCTCAATTTCCTGTCCCTTGGGAATTTCAAACTTGCGTGCACCCGGTTTGTCCTTGGGTTTGCGAAATTCCACCGACTCGCCGGTGATCGCTTCGGCCAGGAAGCTTTGGTGATGATTGGATTCCACTGCACTTGTTCCATCTGGCTCGCAAATCGCGATTCCGTAGTGCACCACATTTCGATTTCTCTTGGGATAAATTTCCTCGATGCTACCTTTGACCTCGTAGGTGATGCCTTTCTCCAAAGGTTTGTGAAGTTTCAATTGTTGGCGAAGCCAAAGATGCCCTGTCTGGTACGGATATGCGATTTCGGCGAAGTAGCTGTTGTCGGGCTCGCCAACAAGAGCAGAGGGCAGCAAATTTGATTTGGGCGGAGTCAAGTCCAGGCCGAGATAGTAGTCACGCAGCAATTCATCCGTAACGACAAATTCCTTCGTGCTCAGCGTCTTGCCTACGTACGGCTCGGGGACTTTCTGTTGATTCATTGTGGCCTCTGCGCGATCAAGTGGGTACTAGTCCTTGAAATCACTTTGCCGGCTTAGCCCTGTCCCTATAGCAGGCTGACCCGCGAACGAACTTCAGAAGGATATCGAACTCGCCGGTAGACGCGACGTGAACTGCGCGAGGGCAAGAACACCCTCGCGCAGTCTTTTCTGGTGCAACTGTTATCGCTGCATGGTCAATCGCAGGTAGAAGAACGCGCCATTGAATCCATATGGTGATGTGATGGGATACTCAGCTCCAGCGATGCCCGACCAAGGGTTGTCATTTGGATAGGTGTCCGTAATGTTCTCGAACCCCGCGGCTGCCGTGGTGTGTTCATTGGGGGTGAAGCGGACTTCGATGTCCCTCAGGAAAGCTGAATCGACATCGATGGGGAACACATCCGAATACACATGAGGTTCCCAAGTCTCTCCGTAGTACCTAACGCGAACCATACCGGACCACATCTGGCTGAATTTGTGGTTGGCCGCCAATGTAAATCTAAATCTTGGATAACCTTCTTCCAATTCGCGGACTCTTTGCGAATTTATGATGGCCGGATTGAAATGTTCCACCGTCGTTACCGTGTAGTTTGCAGAAAGCTTGTAACTCGACTCGGCGAACCTAGTGCTGATGCTCTTGGCGACACTCAATTCTATGCCCTCAGTTCTTGTGTCGAAGTCGTTTGAATAGAATCGAATCGCGGACAGGCTTCGGTCAACGGTTTGTCCTCTAAGCTCAAGCTCCGCGAAGTCTGCCGGTGTGACTGGTATGGGTGATGTACGCGCAATTCGGTCATCTACATTTATACGGAAGTAATCCACTACACAATCAAAGCCACCGGCGTTGTACACGATGCCGAGGGAAAGGTTTCGAGATCGCACAGATTGCAGTGCTTCGCCACCCTTTAGCTCAGCCAGCGGGTCTGTCGGGGCTAACGTTACCTCGTCTGCTAAGCAAGGCTCACCCGGAACTGGGCAGATCGGGCTCACAAGGTAGTTGGTGGCAACAATGCGAATGTTAGATTGGCCCACCGTGGGTGCGGCGAAGCCCGTGTTGTAGGCACCACGTACGGAGAAATTGGGTGCATATTGAATACGCGTCGCGACTTTGAAGTCCAATGTGTGCCCAAAATCGTCGTAGTTTTCCACTCTTATGGCCAACGAGCCGAGAATGTTGGAGGTTAGGTCTTGTTCTGCATCTGCCCAAAGCGCCCAACTTCCCCTGGATTCATCGACTTCCGCAGACGGAGGAAAACCTGGGAACCCATTCGAACCGATTCCGAATCCTTGAGCAGCGATCTCCGGATTGACGAGCCACGAGTTCTCCTCGCCTTGCGTGGTTACAAAATTCTCCGTTCGATACTCGAAGCCAGTAGCAAAGAACAAGTCGCCATAGCCTGACGCTACATTCATTGCTCGCGACATTTCGTAATTGAGGATCATGTCGGACTGTTCGTGCTGACCTGGCTTGTAGTCGGTGGGAATAAACAAACCTTGCTGAATCAATTGTGGATTGATCGTGTTGGACATGTAGTACTCGACGCCACTGTAGCCCCAAACGAGACTTGCATCATAGGCCCATGGACCCCTATTTCCTCGTAGCCCCAATGCGATGCTTTGATCCGAAACCAATCCTCCGAAGTTCGGCGTAAACCCTCCCGGAAACACTGAGTAAAAAGTAATACAGCCATCGGTATTCAATGCAGCAGCAAGTGCCGCTGCGTCGGGTTCTTGCTGGTTTACTATGGGTACTTCAGGACAGTCGATGCCATCGTCTGGGTTAATGTCGGCAAAAAGCAATGTCTGGCCTGCGTCGGCCGTAAACACACCGGACCTCCGTGCTGGATGACGATAGAAGAATCCGCCTTCAACGTCACGGTTCGAAATGTTTCCGAACGCATACAGAGTCGAGTTGGTACCAAAAGGCATTTCGACATTAGCCATGAATCGATTGTCTGAGTTGAGCTTGGGCGATCCCCAAATCTGCGTGAAGGGTCGACGTACGTTTTGGTTTCCAGTTGCTAGGAGACCAAGGGCATCGTCTCGCTGTACGCTTCGGGCAGTCGAACCTGCAGTGTTGAGTTCTACACTAACGGTAGCGAAACCACCTTCAGTTAACGGAAGGCCAAGGATGCCTGAAAATCCGTTGGTAACTCCATCGCCAGCAAAATACTGGCCATACTTGAACTGTCCGGCGCGCACGTCACTGCCACCCCGTAGTACAAAATTCATCACCCCTGCGATGGCATCGGAGCCGTACTGTGCTGAAGCGCCGTCGCGCAACACTTCAACGCGTTCAAGCGCGATCGAGGGAATCGCGGCGATGTCGGGTCCGTGTGCACCTTGGTTTTTGCCCCCACCAAGCAATGCAATGACCGCTCCACGGTGTCGACGCTTTCCGTTCACGAGGACCAAGGTCGCATCTGAAGGAAGGCCACGCAGGTTGATTGGACGAATTAATGTCGCAGCATCGGCAATTGCATATCGTTCCATGTGCAACGACGTGATTTCGTTGCTCAATTGGTCTAGTAGGTCCAGCGACCCGTTTGCTCTCAGCCGTTCTGCGTCAACCACCTCAACGGAGACTGTTGAGTCTGTCAGAGCTCGGTTGGGATTTCGAACTCCCACGACGTGAAGTTCCTCCATATCCGCGTCACTTTCGTCGGCCGCAGCACCTCCACCTGTATCCGACTGAGCAAAAGCCGAAGCTCCGAATAGTAGAAGTGAAATAGCAACAAGCGATAAACCACCTGATACTGTTCGTGTTGACATGCTTCTCTCCAACATGATGTTGTGGTCCTATTCCTTCCCCTTCGGGCTTCACGCATTCCTAGCGAGAAGCCGCCATAGCGAAATAATACGAGATTTTACTTGCTATGACGTCTTGCCATCGAGCCAAAATCTATACTCGAGCTCAACTGTCGAATCGAATGCCAGCCTATTCAATAAATTCCAGGTTCCAACCGGTCATCTTTTCGTTGCGCTGTGGGATTGTAAATTTGTCCCAGTCGGGTGGCTATTTGCATCCAACTTAGATTAAATGAGCTAAACGGAAGCTGGCGCGAGGCACTTGCGTGCCGTTAGTAGTGGAATGAGTGTGTTGAATAGACTCGCTATCTCGATTTTTGGCGTAGAAAGCAGTTCGAAAACGCAGACTATTGCTGGAGCATTTCCTACCCTTAGGAAGTGGCGGTTTGCTCCTGTTGCCATTGCCATTGCGCTTGCCTTTACTCCGCTTTACGGTCAAATAGATTCTCCATTGTTCTCATTGGAAAAAGCTGAATTGCACGTAACGACAGTTGATGGAGCTACGACCGTGTTCAATGTGGTATCGGTAACCTCTAGAGAGGATCAATCACGTGGATTGATGCACGTGCGTTTCATGCCCTTGGACCAAGGAATGGTCTTTGCGTATTCCCGCGACAGAACAATTTCAATGTGGATGAAGAATACTCATATACCGTTGGACATGTGGTTCGTCACGAAAGACGGCACGGTAAGCAAAGTTGTCAGAAATACCGAGCCAATGTCGCTGGATCCCATCTCTTCTGACCAACCGGTACGAGCTGTTGTTGAGGTAAACGCGGGGCTCAGCGCACTAATAGGGGTCACAGAAGGGACCAAACTTCTGCACTCAGCATTCTCAAGAGATAGTGCTGAGCGCGATGCATCTGACTAACACGTTTGCGCATCTCAACTCCAATATATGGAATGCTAAGACGGATTGGTCTATTTGTAGCTATAAAGGGCTTCCTGGACAGGAAATCACAATTGGAAAGCGAGCATCTTGTTAGCAAAATTCGGATTGCATCGACGTGAATTTTGGCTACACTTTAAGTAACGAACCTCAATTTATTGGCCTGTTGCGTACCAGATTCGGTCACTTCTAGTCCATGTCCACACCAGTTCGATCTCTTGATGGCGGCGCGCGACAAGCTAGTCGTGCTCGCAGGACTAGTGCTTCTTCAAGATCGATCCCGATGAAATTTAAGGGAGTTGGGTTTCTCAAGTTGATTGCGCCTTGGCATTGGCCCATCTGGTCGGTTTTTGGCTTCTCATGGATTGTTTCCAGACTGCCACTCAAGCTACAGTATTGGCTAGGGCGCCGTGTGGCAGGACTTTTTTTTGCGTTTGTTCCTCGACGTGAACGAATAATTCGCAAGAACGTAGAACTTGCTTTTCCAGAGCTGGAAGACAGCCAGAGGGAGAGTCTTGTACGCGAGACCATTGCTTCGCTTGGCATGACGATGGTCGAGACGTTGTTTGTCTGGATGCGAGGTGTAGATCCTCTGTTGGATCGAGTCAAGATCAGTGGAATTGATCACCTGCAGACGGAAGGCAAGGAAGATCCAAAGGGCATTGTGATTTTGGGGGCACACTTTTCTTCGCTTGATTTGGTCGCAGCTGCATTGTCAAGGAAGTGCCGATTCGCAGCTACGTATCGCAAGGCAAGAAATCCCGTAATCGACTTCGTATGCCACAAAGCACGGCAACGCTACTACGACGAAATGATCGAGGCGACGAACCTGCGAAGTTTGGCACAGGGCTTGCGGAAAGGAAAGATCGTTTGGTTTGCCAGCGATCAAGACATGGGTACGCGCAAGTCTACTTGTTTCGTGCCGTTCTTTGGCATTGACGCGTCGACAGTGGTAACGCCATTTCGGCTCGCGCGAAAGACTGGCTCACGCGTGTTGTTCATGAGCCACAAGAGGAATGCAGACGACCTGACATGGGAGCTTGAACTCTCACCTGTGGAATTGGCCGACGTTGCTGAACCTACCTGCTACCGCAAGGACGCAATGAAGGTGAATGAACTGATAGAAGGCGTAGTTAGATCAGCTCCCGCCCAATATTTCTGGGTACACCGTCGGTTCAAGTCCATGGCGAACGGAGCTCGCAGGGATTATCAAGCCCCTTAGGCAAGCTTCAATTTACAGGAGTGTGCCACTCTGGATGATTGGAGGACTTTCCCCGAACTACATTCAAATACAAAGATTGCAATTGCTCCGTAACCGGTCCTCGAGAGCCTGAGCCGATAGTGCGTCCATCGATCTGCGCGATGGGCAATACCTCGGCCGCCGTGCCGGTGAAGAAGGCTTCGTCCGCAATGTAGAACTCATCACGTGTTATGCGCCGCTCGATGACCTGAATCTCCAATTCCTGCGCGAAGACCATGATGGTGTTGCGGGTAATGCCATCTAGGCAGGAGGTCAATTCCGGCGTGTGAATCGTGCCGTTCTTCACTAGAAAGACATTCTCGCCTGTGCCTTCGGCTACATAGCCTTCGTTGTCTAGTAGCAAAGCCTCGTCGTAGCCGCCATCGACCGCTTCGCTAAGTGCGAGGATCGAATTGATGTAGTGCCCAACAGCTTTTGCTTTGCACATGCTTATATTCACGTGGTGGCGCGTGTACGAGGAGGTTTGGACGCGTAAGCCCTTTTCGCGAGAAGCCGGATCCATGTAGTCCGGCCAGGGCCACGATGCGATTGCAACGTGCACAGACAATCCCTGCGCACGCAACCCCATTGCTTCAGATCCCAAGAACGCGAGGGGGCGCAGATAGCCTTCCTCCAAGCCGTTGATGCGAAACACCGTCTTCTGTGCCTCGCACAGTTCCTCATGCCCAAAAGGGATTTCCATGCGCATGATTTTTGCCGAATCGAATAGACGGCGTGTGTGGTCTGCAAGCCTGAATATGCTTGGACCTGCGGGCGTCTGATAGGCTCGAATTCCTTCAAATACACCCACGCCGTAGTGGAGCGTATGCGTTAAGACGTGCGTAGTCGCTTCCCGCCACGGAACAAACTCGCCATCCATCCAAATTGTGCCGTCGCGGTCTGCAAAAGATGGCTCTGGAGGCAGCATGGAATCAATCCACGTTAAAAAACGCAGAGATTATCTCATTTGAGAGTCCTTGGCTTGCTTGCAGATTGTTCAACATCAAAGCAGAGAATTGAATGTGTGGGCAAACGTTAATGAACCATTCAATCAATTGTGTACGATTCAATCTAATTCGACTGGGGAGCTGTGAAGAGTGTTGCCCACGTTCTATGAAATGCTGCGCGCGATGGTGAATACACCTTCGGTAAGTAGCCTGAATCCGGATTTGGACCGATCCAATCGAGGCGTATTGGATCACTTGGCAAATTGGCTTGAAGATTTGGACTTTCATGTGGAAATCCAGGCCATCCCGGAGTCCAATGGCAAGTTCAATCTCATTGCGCAAAAGGGGCAGGGAGAAGGTGGAGTGTTGCTGGCGGGACACACAGATACCGTGGTTTGCGATGAGCATCTGTGGTCTCATGACCCGTTTGATCTTACCGAGACACCCGATCGCTACTTTGGCCTCGGCAGCTGCGACATGAAAGGGTTCTTTCCTACTGCGTTGGCGGCCGTCAGTTCATTCAGTGGGAAGTCACTGACATCTCCCATAGGCATTCTTGCCACCTGTGATGAGGAGACGACCATGGAAGGAGCTCGGCATCTGAGCAAGAACACGGAATTGACATCAGAGGTTGCTGTCATCGGAGAGCCCACCTCAATGGCTCCCGTCTATGCGCACAAGGGAATCTTGGTATTGAATATTCAAACTGAAGGCCGGGCGGCTCACTCCTCCAATCCTTCGCTGGGAGTCAATGCGCTGGATGGAATGCACGAAATTCTGAGCGAACTGATTGATTTCAGAAATGAAATGAAAACCACCTACAACCACAACGACTTTGAGGTTAGTTTTCCCACGTTGAACCTGGGGTGTCTGCATGCGGGGGACAGCGCCAATCGCATTTGTAGCCACGCCGATCTCTTGATTGATCTCCGCCTAATTCCCGGCATGTCTAGCGACGCCATACTGCGACAGCTGGAGGATAGACTGAGGATCGTGCAGAGTCGAATTGAAATGCAGGTTACGACGGATTTGAGGTTTCCTCCGATCGAACCCTTTGCAGCTCCTCCGAATTCCCGCTTGGTCAAACTGTTGGAAGAATCTACAGGACAATCTGCGAAGACGGTGGCATTTGGCACTGAAGCGCCGTTCCTGCAAGGCATGGGCGTGGAGACAGTGGTGTTTGGTCCAGGATCAATAGATCAGGCGCATCAAGTTGACGAATATCTTCGCAAGGACCAGATTGATCCGACCCGCAGGGCTCTGGAGGTACTCATCGCCAACTATTGCACCTGAGACACGCCACGGCAACGGAGTGAAGCCGCCAGGAGATCAGGCGCATACCTACCCGACATAGCCTCGGCGAACGCTCGGCTCGCGTAGCAAGTCGCTATTTTTGGAGCGATGGATACCATCTACTCTTTCGCAACCCAGACTCTCGATAGGCACCAAGATCATGAATTTCTTACTGCGGCTGAGCCGATCGTCAGTGGACGCCAAGGTCAATCTGAACAGAATTAGGAGCTTCAGAACTCTGAGCGTGCTAGTTGTTGCAGGAGAACACACATGAGTGCACGACGACCCTATTCGTCGACTATTGTGGATGGGCTTGAGCAGGCACCCAGCCGGGCGATGCTCTACCCCGTTGGCTTCACCCAGGAGGACTTTCGAAAGCCGCAGGTAGGCATTGCGTCTACTTGGAGCAATTTGACCCCGTGCAACATGCACATTGACAAGTTGGCGCGGGAAGCGGCGGAAGGCGCGGATGCAGCAGGAACCAAGAGCATCGTCTTCAACACGATCACTGTCTCCGACGGGATCTCGATGGGAACACCCGGGATGCGTTTTTCCCTTGTCTCACGCGAAGTCATTGCCGACTCAATTGAAACCGTTGTCGGAGCTCAGGGCTTTGACGGATTTGTGGCGATAGGCGGATGCGACAAGAACATGCCAGGATGTGCAATGGCAATGTCTCGGTTGAACAGACCATCGGTGTTTGTCTATGGCGGCACAATTCAGCCGGGTGCTGACCGACGAGATATCGTGTCGGTATTCGAAGCGGTAGGAGCGCGTGCTGACAATCGGATTTCCGCAGAGGAGCTGTTGGAGATCGAGCGCACGGCCATTCCAGGACCAGGTTCTTGCGGAGGAATGTATACGGCCAACACGATGGCAAGCGCCATTGAAGCTCTCGGTTTGTCGCTGCCTGGCTCTTCGGCACAGGAGGCGGTAGGTAGCGAGAAGCTAAACGACTCAAGATCTGCAGGCGGAGCAGTGGCAAACTTGATCGCAGAGGACATTAAGCCATCCGACATTCTTTGCAGAGAGTCGTTCGAGAATGCAATTGCAGTAGTAATTGCTCTTGAGGGCTCGACCAACGCCGTGCTTCATCTATTAGCAATTGCTCATAGCGCTTGCGTACCTCTAGAACTGGATGATTTTTCCCGAATTGGAAAGAACGTTCCTGTGTTGGCCGACATGAGGCCGGCGGGAAAATATTCGATGTCGGAACTCGTCGCAATTGGAGGCATACAGCCGTTGATGAAGCTGCTACTTGAAGAAGGGCTCTTGCATGGCGACTGCTTAACCGTCACAGGACGCACGATCGCACAAAACCTTGCGTCGGTCGAGCACTATCCGAGAGAGCAGGAGATTGTTCGGTCGTTCGCCGATCCCATCAAGAAAGATAGCCACCTGGTGATACTTCGAGGAAATCTTGCACCAGAGGGTGCGGTCGCGAAGATCACCGGACACGAAGGTGAGAAATTCGAGGGAAATGCACGTGTATTCCATGGCGAAGAAGCTGCTATGGCTGCGATCATGGATGGTTCGGTAGTTCCCGGTGATGTCGTCGTGGTTCGGTATGAGGGTCCTCGTGGAGGACCGGGAATGCGTGAGATGCTGAGTCCCACTAGCGCAATCAACGGACGTGGATTGTCAGGCGAGGTGGCTTTGCTTACCGACGGCAGGTTCTCGGGAGGATCGTCTGGGTTCGTAGTTGGGCACGTGACGCCAGAAGCATTCGTGGGCGGACCCATTGCACTGATTGAAGATGGCGACAGGATCTCCATTGACGCCTTGGCTCGAGAGATCAATGTGCAAGTGGGAGAAGCCGTCATGCAAGAACGTCGCGCCGCATGGAGGCCACCGGAGCCTTACGCTCAACGAGGAGTTCTAGCCAAATATGCGAGAGTTGTCTCCTCGGCTAGCACAGGGGCCATTACCGACGGATTCTGAGCGTGTCTTCGGCGAATCGGAATGTGTAGTTGCCGTGCTCCTATTGGCAGGCTGAGCGGACACTATGCTCGTGGACGTAGTCGACAAGAAGCTTGACATTGTCGACAGGCGTTTGAGGCACGATACCGTGTCCAAGGTTGAAAATATGGCCAGGTCTGCCGTCTACCTCATTCAACAAGCGTCTCGCGTGCTGGGAAACAACATCGGGCGTGGCGCATAGTGCGATTGGGTCCATATTTCCCTGAATTGCAGAACATCCCAGTTCATTCCAAGTCTGGACAAGTGGAACGCGCCAGTCCAACGCCATGAAGTCCGGGCCTGTCGCATACATTGCCGGCAGCAGGTGTTGGTTGCCAGTGGCGAAATAGATTTTGGGAATGCCTCTCGTAATTCCGGCAAAGACTTTTCGGGTAGTTGGCGCTACAAAAGCGTCGTATTCGTGCTGCGCGAGACAACCCACCCAACTATCGAAGATTTGGACTGCATCTATCCCGGCTTCAATCTGCAAGTTCACATAGGCCACTATGGTTTTCGCTAGCTTATCGAGCAGTTCAATCCAGCTTTTAGGGTGTTCATACATGAAAGCCTTGGCAAGCGTGTAGTGCTGAGATCCACGTCCTTCAATGGCGTACGCGGCCAATGTAAACGGGGCACCGGCAAAACCGATCAACGAAACGTCGCTGGGGAGGTCGGAGAGAATGAACCGAATGGTATCCGCTATGTAGCCGGCACCTTCTTCGGGTGGTACGACTCGCAGATTCGTTACATCGTCTGGATTTCGAATGGGATTCGAAAACACTGGACCAATTCCAGCTGCGTAGGACAAGTCCAGTCCCATGGGTTGAAGAATGGGAAGCAAGTCAGCAAACACAATTGCTGCATCGACGCGGAGTTGACGTTGGGCTTCAATCGTCACCTGCGCGGCAGTTTCGGGATCAGTGAAGAATTCGAGACTAGTGCGATTTCCTTTGATCTTGCGATACTCAGGCATGTACCGGCCGGCTTGGCGATTGAGCCATATCGGTGTGAATTCGGTGTTTTCACCGCGACACGCCTTTAGAAAGGTTGTCATCGAGACAGATGTCAATGTGAACTGCTAAGGAACGATGTAACGGGGGTCTACATCTTCGTCATAGTCGACGTCAGAGCGACCGAATCCGAATAACTTGAGGAAGTCCGAGCGAAAGCCTTCGATGTCCGCCAAGTCCCGAGCATTGGTTGTATCAATGGTCTCCCAAACTGCTTTGACACGGGTTTGAATCTCTGGACTGAGCTCATAATTGTCCATGCGAATACGGTCAGACTCGTCGATTCGGCGAGGCGTCTTGAACACTTGCTCGCTGAACAGTCGATACATATGAGCAATACAGTCTTCGTGAGTGCCATGCTCTTTCATAATCTTGAACAGAATCGAGAAGTAAAGTGGCACTACGGGAATGGCTGTGCTGGCTTGGGTTACTACGGCCTTTAGCACGGCGACAAGTGCCTCCATGCCCTCGTCGCCATAGCTTGTATTGAGTGCATCTCGCGTACGATCCAAGTCTTCTTTGGCTCGGCCGAGTGTCCCGCCTCGATAGATTGGTTCGGTGAGTTCGTTTCCCAAGTAGGTGTAAGCGATGGTCTTGCACGAATCGGCGAGCACTTGAGCCTGCTGTAGTTCATCTACCCACATGCCCCAGTCCTCGCCCCCCATCACTGCTATGGTCGATGCAATTTCACTCTCGCTTGCGGGTTCAAGATCTATGTCGTTCACATTACATCTGTCTCGGAGAACATCCAGAGTCAACGTACGGGACTGAAGCGGCTTGCCAATTGGCTTAATGCTCGATCTATAGGCTTCGCCTGATGTGGGATGAGTCCTAACTGGGGATGCCAAGCTATACACGACTAAGTCGATCGGTGCCATCTCGTTTCGGATGACATCGATGGCTTGGCGTTTCACTTCGTTTGAAAACGCGTCGCCGTTAATTGTCTTGGCGAAAAGACCGCTTCGGGTTGCTTCACTGTCGAAAGCAAGATTGTTGTACCAGCCCGCAGAACCTGTTCTCTTTGCTTCGGGCTCCTTCTCCAGAGAAAAACCCAACGTGTTCGCTCGACAACCGAACGCAACAGACACCCTAGATGCTAGCCCGTAACCAGTTGAGCATCCCACAACAAGAACGTTCTTAGCCCCTACGATGGGAGGTCTTGAGGTTACGTATCTGATTTGGTCTTGAACGTTTCGCAAGCATCCAACTGGATGTGCAGTAGTGCAAATGAATCCTCGTATGCGGGGCTTAACGACCACACTAACTCCCAATGTCGAGATTCCGGCAGCCACAAGCACTAACTGTGGCTGAACGGATAAGCAATACAATTGAACTATACTAACATACGTTCTGCGAATAGAAGGATGACAAACTCAGTTTTCATATCAATAGTCTTTGAATAATCGTAGTCATAGATATGAATGAGGCGTTGCTTTCATATGATGTACGGCAACACGTTCACTTGACTTTTGGTTTTTGTACTTTAACTTTTTATGTACATTTGAATTTATAACTAATTGTAATACATGATATTCAAAAGAAATAGTAGTATTTTATGCACAATTCGTAAATGAAGCATCTCGATTAATTGAGATGCTGGGCACAATTGGCTAAAATGGTTCAGTTGGTTTCAATAGGTCTGCAATTGCACGTGTTTTGGTCAATGCTCCAAAAGACAGCAAGAATGACACCACATGTGGTTCAACTTATGGATTTGACACCAACTTGATAGATATCGACAAGGATTTTGACATGAACCTCGAGGGCGTAATCAATGATGCTTGGGAGAGCCGAACTGAACTCTCCGTAGACACAATGGGTGAAGTTCGGGAGGCCGTGTCTCGTACGTTGCAAGCGCTTGATGCGGGCCAAGTGCGAGTAGCGGAGAAATCTGGTGGACAATGGATCGTCAATCAGTGGCTCAAGAAAGCCGTCCTACTGAGCTTCATATTGAATCCCTTCAAAAGGCTGGGTGGAGCACCGAGTGACACCTCATGGTGGGACAAAATCGATTCCAAATTTGAGAATTGGGGTGACGCGGAATTTCGTGCAAGCGGTTTCCGTTGTGTCCCTTTGTCGTATGTACGGCATTCCGCGTACATTGCCCCAAATGTGGTCTTGATGCCCAGCTTTGTAAACATAGGTGCTTTCGTTGACAGCGGCACCATGGTCGATACTTGGGCGACCATTGGTTCGTGCGCGCAGATTGGCAAGAATTGCCACATTTCTGGTGGCGCAGGAATTGGTGGAGTATTGGAGCCATTGCAGGCATCGCCGGTGATAGTCGAGGACAACTGTTTCATTGGTGCGCGGTCGGAGGTCGTTGAAGGAGTCATTGTTGAAGAGGGTTCCGTAATTTCGATGGGGGTCTATATTGGAGCCTCGACCAAAATCATTGACCGTCAAAGCGGAGAGACTCACCAAGGACGAGTGCCAGCGTATTCGGTAGTCGTGCCTGGTACCTTGCCTCAACCTCCCTTTTCTAGTGGGCAGGCGCGGCCAAGTCTCTACTGTGCGGTAATCATAAAGACCGTGGACGAAAGGACTCGAGCGAAGACTTCGATTAATGAATTATTGCGCGACTGAGCTTTCGGGTATGCGGTCAAAGACTTCCATTGTGAAGGCGTAGGGATGATCTACATCGGCACTATGGGTTTTGGAACTAATACACTTCCACGAAGATTCGTCGTAAATAGGAAAAAAAGTGTCGCCTTCGATCTCGGCTTCCACAATCGTACGGTACAGCCGGTCTGAAAACTCTAACGCTTCCTCATAGACTTTGGCTCCCCCAATAACAAAGACTTCATCCAAGCCAATTTGACTATTGCCTTCCGTAGCACTCTTCAAAGCGGACCGCATGGTTGAAGCGTGTCGACAGCCTGCAAAGCTTACCTGCGACCTGGAAAGCACAATGTTCAAACATCTTGGAAATGGCTTCCCAACTGCTTCAAAGGTCTTGCGACCCATTATCACTGGGTGGCCACGCACCGTATCTCGGAAATACTGAAGCTCAGCCGGTAGTCGCCACGGCAGGCGATTAGCTTTTCCAATCACCCGGTTCCGCGACATGGCCCAAATTAGTGAGACGCGCACGAAAGTCTTGAACCTATACGGAAATCTCAGCCCTTATAGCGGGGTGGCTTTGGTAGTTTTCTAGGCTGAAGTCATCGATGCCGAATCCGAATATGTCCACTACATTCGGGTTGAGTCGCATCTGCGGTCGAGCATAGGGTTCTCGGCTTAGCTGAAGCCTAGCTTGGTCTAGGTGGTTCTCGTAAAGATGCGCATCTCCGAACGTGTGAACGAAGTGGCCGATTTGCAGGTTGGTCACCTGCGCAATCATCATCGTCAGCAGTGCGTAGCTTGCAATATTGAAGGGCACTCCCAAGAAGACGTCTGCGCTTCTTTGGTACAGCTGACACGAGAGCCTGCCATTTGCAACGTAGAACTGCACCAGCGCATGACAGGGAGGCAGAGCCATTTTTCCAATTTCTGCCACGTTCCATGCTGAAATCATGTGTCGACGGGAATTGGGATCGTCCGTAATCGATTGAACGAGCTGGCTAATCTGGTCTATCGTCTCGCCATTGGGGCCAGGCCAGGATCTCCATTGGTGTCCATACACAGGCCCCAACTCGCCGTCTTCGTCCGCCCATTCGTCCCATATATGCACGTTGTTGTCCTTTAGGTAGCCGATGTTGGTCGATCCGCTCAGGAACCACAGCAACTCATGGATGATTCCCCTGAGAAACATTTTCTTCGTAGTCAGTAGCGGAAATCCTTCGGCGAGATCCACACGAAATTGGTGGCCGAATATTGAGAGCGTACCGGTACCGGTGCGGTCTTCCTTGGGAACCCCTTCCTTGAGAATGCGACTCAATAGATCCAAGTATTGCTTCATGTTTTGGACCGCGACTCTATGTACTTATTGACGGCAGGAGTCATTAGGAGGATGCCGAACGCAATGAGCGGCAGCGATAGCAGCTGTCCCATGGTCATCCAACCACCAAAAATGAACCCTAGACCAACGTCTGGCTCCCGGAAGAATTCTGTACAGAACCTGCCTGCTCCATATAGTGCAAGAAATAGACCGCAGACGGAACCGAGAGGTCTCGGCTTGGAAGAGAAAATCCAAACTGCAACAAACACAACCACCCCTGTTGTAAATGCTTGATACAAGCTTGAAACATGTCGGGTAAAAGGTTCAAACTCGCCAATGCAGGTGGAATTGAGCTGATACACGGCGTGGCAGGGAAAATGCACGCCTAGGAAACTTTCAGTTGCTCGCCCGGGCAGCTCGGTATTCGCGAAGTTGCCTAATCTCCCGAATCCAATGCCAATGGACACTAAAGGAGCGACGAAATCAGCGATCTTGAAGAAGCGAATCTTGTGCTGGCGCGCCCAAAGCAGCAATGCTACAAGCACTCCAAGCAGGCCGCCGTGAAACGACATTCCTCCTTCCCATATGCGAAAAACCCACAATGGTTCTTCGAGCGTACGTGCAAAATCGTAGAAGAGAACATAGCCTATACGCCCTCCCAACAACGTGCCGATCGTTCCATAGAAGACAACATCTCCCCACTGAGCAAGTGTCCACTCGTTGCCGAATTTCTTGATTCTGTAGTGACCAAGCAGGAAACATGTGGCAAAGGCAATGACATATGCCAATCCATACCATCGAACACTCACCGGACCAATCGAAAAGATGACTGGGTCGATGTCTGGATAGTTCATGTGCCTTCCTGCATACAAGAGGAGTAACTTCGAGATTCTAGCGGAAAGCAATGGGACCTGTTAGAAGAGATTTTGTCTCTATCTTGGACTAGAGCTAGCTTCATCTTGCAACCAATACTCGATCTTAATGCCAATAGCACAATGCAGGTTGCTTCGATCTAATGCTTTCTATTGATTGTTACACTAGCGCGACTTGCTAGCGCGCTAACGCCGTGTGTATCGTCCTTGTCGCATATCAGACAGATATCAACTTTCCGCTTGTCATAGCCGCCAATCGCGACGAGTTTTTCGCTCGGCCGTCGCTAGCCGCACATTTTTGGTCGGACTTCAATCAGATCTTTGCTGGTCGCGACAAGGAGGCCGGGGGAACGTGGCTTGGAGTCACACCAAGCGGCAGGTTTGCGGCAGTCACCAATTGGACGGACAACAACCGCGTGAACGACAAGATGGCTTCTAGAGGGTGGCTAGTGCGCGACTTTCTCAGTTCAGAATCCAGTTGCGATGAATTCATACGAGAATTGGATGGCTCGTCATATCAAGGATTCAACTTGCTTGTATTTGATGGGTTAAATCTAGTGTATTGGTCGAACCGCTCGCGTGAGAAGACGGTGTTTGAACCTGGTTTTTATGGAATTACCAACACTCATTTCAAGAATAGCTGGGCCAAGACTCGCGTAGGAGTTGACATGATTGGCCAAGTTAGTAACAGGCACGATGTGGATTCGCTTATCCAAATGCTCCGTAGGCACACAAAGACCAATGGACGGGGAGGCGCGACGCCCGAAAACGAGGAATCGCCGTGCTTCGTATTTGGAGATACCTACGGAACCCGTGCAAGCACGGCGGTCGTTTTCGATGGCAAGCGCATATTCTTCAAGGAACAGCAATATGGTCCTCGAGCACAGCGAGGGCCCTTCGTCTACGAATGCATACCTCTGGCTAAGGAAAATGGCAATGAAGTTGGAACTCACAAATAAAACAGCTCTAGTCACCGGAGGTAGCTTGGGTCTGGGAAGAGCCATGGCTAAAGAGTTCCACAAGCAGGGCGCAAATGTTGCAATTCTGGCGCGACGACTCGAACTGCTGAAAGAGGCGCGAGACGAAATCGCCGAATTGGGAGTCGAAGGAGCGTCGATCAAGTGCTACGTCTGCGACGTAAAAGATCCTGTCGCGATTGAGAATACGATCGCGCAGATAAACAACGAGATCGGAGACGTGGACATCCTTGTCAACAACGCAGGCAAGTCGGAAGCTCACGCATTCTTGGATGTTTCTGACGACGTCTGGCAGGCCGACTTGGATCTCAAACTGTTCGCAGCAATTCGGTTTTCGCGCTTGCTGTTCCCCAAGATGTGTGAGCGACGTTGGGGACGCATCATCAACATACTAAATATAGCTGCGAAAGCGCCAGGACCTCGGTCGGCGCCTACGTCGGTCTCTCGGGCCGCTGGCATGGCTCTGACCAAGGTGCTAGCCGGCGAAGGGGCTCCACACAACGTGCTTGTGAATGCGTTGCTGATTGGCCACATCGAGTCAGACCAAAGTCGTCGTGCCTATGATGCTCAGCCCGGCGATCTTTCCTACAGCGAGTTCTTAGCCAAAGCGGGGCAATCCCTTCCTATGGGGCGAATGGGCGAGGCTCAGGAATGCGCCAACGTTGCTCTGTTCTTGGCTTCTGACCGGGCTTCGTATCTGACGGGGTGCGCAATCAATATGGATGGCGGTTTATCGCACGTAGTCTAGATTGTTTGCTCCCTGCCGCTTGCCGTTTCTGCCACACCGGCGCGGGCGGGTTCGCGATGGGGAACTACCTTTTGCAGACCAAACTCTGCCATCTGGATATGAATGTACTGAAGAATCTCGTCGGCATCATGCATTTTGAGTACACGGCTGAGTATTCGGCGGCATCCAACCAATGTCATATTCCGAATCATCCATTTCACTTTGGGAATGTGCGTTGCATTCATGGAGAGTACGTCGTATCCCATTCCTACGCATAGGATCGCTCCTTCGACGGTTCCGGCCAACTCCCCGCAAATTCCGATCGGCTTGCCTTCTGCATGGGCATCCTTTACCACCGTGCGAAGCGCCCAAAGCACCGACGGATGCAATTCCTGATAGAGGTTTGCCACTCTAGCATTGTTGCGAGAGACGGCGAGCATGTATTGCGTGAGATCGTTCGATCCCACCGCAAGAAAATCCACTTCCCTAGCAATTAGACGCGCCTGATAGATCAACGCTGGTACCTCAATCATGGCTCCTACGTCTGGCACCCTTACGGCGAACCCCTCGTCAGTTACCTCTCGGTAGGCTTGATCGATCAAATTCTTCGCGAAGTGCACTTCCTCCAAGTTGGTGACCATTGGCAGCATGATCCTTAGTTGGGTCTTCAACCCTTCGCTTGCCTTGATCATCGCTCTCACTTGCACCAGGAATATCTCAGGGTGGTCCAGAGTGATGCGAATTCCTCTCCAACCAAGGAATGGATTGTCTTCTTTGACTGGAAAATATGGAAGGTCTTTGTCGCCGCCAATATCCAGCGTTCTCATAGTCACAGGATTTGGGTCAAAAGCAATCATGTGTTTGCGGTAGATGTCCAACTGTTGCGCTTCAGTTGGGAATTGCTGGCTGTCTGCAAAGGGGATTTCCGTGCGAAACAATCCGATTCCTTCGGCACCCCGATCAAGAGACTGCGAGATTTCGTCGACAAGACCAATGTTCACCCACAATCTGACGCGGTGCCCATCCCGGGTTTCGGCAGGTTGATCCCTAAGCTCTGTGAGCTCCTTGGCGAACGTCTCACCTTGCTCTTTGAGTTCTTGATAGTGTTGAAGAATTCTCTCTTCAGGATTTGTAACTACTTCTCCATAGGTCCCATCAATGATCACCGTCGTATGTTGCGTTTCGAAGAGCGGGTAATCGGTTGCGCCCATGACAGCTGGAATGCCCAATGCACGAGCCAAAATCGCAGTGTGCGAGTTGGCGGAACCGCGATGGGAGATGATGCCTTTGAGGCTCTCGCTGGGGACTTTGGCGATCATTGACGCCGTGATTTCCTCGGCAGCAAGTATGGTGTCGGTTGGAAACACGCTGCTTTCAGTCGCGCCATAGTCCTGCAGTTTTGCTAGCAACTGCTGACCGATGTCCCGCAAGTCCGTGCTTCGTTCGACGAAATACTCGTTGTTGGTTTCCTCCATATGGTCGATGTGCTTCTGAAACACTCGCTTTATCGCGCCCTGCGCCCATTGGCCGTGTTGCTCAATTTCCTCCCGAACCTCTCCCCCAATGGCTTCATCATCAAGAATGTGCACGAAGACATCGAGAATTTCCTGCTCGATGGGTTCCAGCTTTGGCTTGAGAGTCGCATTGATTCGTTGCATGTCAGAACGCACGGATTCAATTGCCTTGTCGAAATTTCTCAATTCATCCTGACGATTTGCAGCTTTGCGATCTGGGATTCGACCAATTTCCGCAGGAGGCTGAATCAATACAACGCTGCCGATGGAGATACCAGGCGACCCCGGCACTCCTTTGAATCTTCGCTCTTTGAAGTTCTGATCGGTCGAGTCAACGCGTGCAATTGGATCGCTAACCGCCATTGCGTGGGCGACCATGGGAGAGAGTTTGGTTGCTAAGGAGAGCAGTAGGCCTTCTTCGTTCTCCGAGAACTTGCCTTCCTCGCGGCGAACCGACAAGACCCCAATGGATTTTCGGTTATGGACTATAGGCGCGCCAAGGAAGCACTTCAAACCACTTTCGTCTATGGTCTCGAGACGCTTGAATGCTGGATGGGAAATGGCATCGTCGAGGTTGACAGGCTCCGCGCGTTGGGCGACTAATCCAATTATCCCCTCGCCGACCGGCAACGAGATGTTCTTGGTTAGATGCTCCGAAAAACCGTCGTTCGCGATTAAGTGCAATACTTTGGTTTCGGAATTCAAGACATAGAGTGAGCAATAGTCCACACCGAAAATCATGCTCACTCGTGCAACTGCCATAGCAGCTGCCTTATTGAAGTCCGGCTCCGCTTGGATGTCGCGGGCCAGCTGATTCATTGCTTCAAGCAATTACCGTTCCCTTTCGATTCATGAATGGCTCCAGTTCTACCAATGCTTGCCGATACATTGAGCGCTTGAAGTCCACAATCAATCGCACCGGCTTCCAGTAGTCTACCCATGACCAGCAATCGAATTCGGGGTTTTCCACTCCCTGCACATTGATCATTTCATCGCTACCTCGAAACTCGACAAGAAAGAACATTAGCTCCTGTCCGCGGTACTGTCGCGTAAGCCCATTGGTCTCGACTATAGATTCGGCGAAGTCGTACTTCAATGGCTTTTTCGTCGTTGCTAGGATACTGATGTGACGTCGGGAGACTCCTAATTCTTCCTGCAATTCACGATACATCGCAGCAACCGGCTGTTCTCCTTCATCTATGCCACCCTGGGGAAACTGCCATTGATTCTCCATATCGTTGCGGCGTGCGACTAGCACTTCGCCCGCCTTGTTCGACAGTACAATCCCCACTCCCTGCCGATAGCCACGTGGCTCACAGTTCTGCAAGTCTTCCATAGTGTGATTGTTGCATACAAAGTTGCACATTCATGTGTCAGGCTTGTGGCAACATTGCGAGAGTTCGCCACGGGCTTCGAGACATTGCTGGCTACAGCTCGCTCAGTTCATGAATCACCTTCAATTTGAAAGCAGTCCATATCTGCGACAGCATGCGTCGAATCCCGTCGACTGGTACCCGTGGGGCGATGAAGCTTTGGATTTGGCCGGTGCACAGGACCGGCCGATACTGCTATCCATCGGCTATTCGACTTGCCATTGGTGCCACGTCATGGCGAAGGAGTGTTTCGAAGACGACGCGGTGGCGCAGGTGATGAACGAGCGGTTTGTGAACATCAAAGTCGACCGTGAAGAACGTCCCGACTTGGATCAAATCTATCAAGCCGCCCATGGGATATTGACGCAACGGAATGGCGGATGGCCACTGACTGTATTTCTGAATCCCAAATCTCGCGTTCCGTTTTTTGCTGGAACTTATTTTCCCAAGACCCCAAGGTATGGGCTACCCGGTTTCTCGGAAGTGCTTCAGCAGGTTTCTGGGGCATATAAGCAAATCAAGAACCAATTGGACGAATTTGATGCACGTTTGCTCAGGGCATTGGGCCAATCAAGTCGCTCACCTGAATCGGAATCCGAAAGGAGTTTCTCTGAAATGTGCAGCCGTTGCCGCGACATTCTTATCGCGAACTACGACCCTCATGGCGGAGGCTTTGGAACTGCCCCGAAATTCCCCCAGACGATGAGTCTCGATTGGCTGCTGAGGTGCTGGTACGACAGCAAACGTAACAAACAAGCCGATAGCGAAGCGCTCGATGCAGTAATGGATACGCTGACAAGCATGGGGCGAGGAGGAATCTTCGATCACTTGGGCGGAGGGTTCTTTCGCTACTCGACAGACAGAGACTGGACGATCCCGCATTTCGAGAAGATGCTGTACGACAACGCTCTTCTACTTGGAGTCTATGCGGATGCCTATTGCATAACGGGTGACCAGTTATTTGAGGAAGTGTTGAGCGAGACAGCACATTGGGTTGTCGATGAAATGACTGCTCCTACAGGTGGATTCCATTCGGCCATTGATGCTGACTCGGAGGGCGCAGAGGGGAAGTACTACGTTTGGCGCAGAAACGAGATCAAGCGAGTTCTCACCGAGGAGGAGTATCTGGTAATTGAAACTCTATACGGTCTCGACAAACCTACAAACTTTGAGAACCAATGGCACTTGCGCAGAACTGACGCATGGCTTGCTGTGGTTCATCGCCTAAGTCTGGAACCCGAGGAGGCAAATCAGATTAGGCAATCAGCACGTTCAAAGCTGAGAGAATTAAGAGGAATTAGAACCAACCCTGCAATCGATACAAAAATCCTGACTTCGTGGAACGGTTTGGCAATTGGAGGGCTGGCGAGAGCATCACAAACTCTCAATGCTCCGAATTTGATGCAAGCTGCACAGGCAGCGAGTGACTTTCTGCGTGAGAATTGTTTCGACGGACAGAGATTGAGTGCTGTTTGGTGTGCGGGAGAGGCAAAGTTCAATGGCTACCTCGACGACTACTCCCACCTCTTGAATGGTCTTCTCGACTTGCTTGCTGTGAAGTGGCGGCACGCTGATGTTGAGATGGCCTTGTCATTGGCAGACTCGCTCATCACTTGGTTCTACGATCCAAATGAAGGAGGGTTCTGGTTTACGGCTCACGATCACGAGGAGCTGATTCACCGTTCGAAACCGTTGTCTGATGGTGCTACTCCATCAGGAAACGGATCGGCATGTTTAGGTCTCTTGAGGCTGGCAAATCTCTCAGGAGAGACAAGGTTTCTGGAACCTGTAGAGAAGACGTTGGAGTGGGCTCGTGGGACGGTGCAAAGGAATGAAGCGATGTACTCCACGTTGATTCAATGCATGAATCGATTGGTTAGACCTGTCAGTCATGTGCTCTTGAGGGGTCCGAGCGAGCTACTGCCCGAATGGTCGAAAGTTGTTCAAAGCGGCTACCAAGCAGACATGGAAGCATGGGCAATTCCTTACGAGGAGTCCAAATTCGTGCCGGAGTACCTGCCTAGGTTATTGGCAGCTGAAGAGCTGGAACGTGTGACAGCCTATGTCTGCAATGACTTCGTGTGTTCAGCGCCAATAAATTCGTTGGAGGAGTTTCAGTCAGCTCTTGCCGATAGCCAAAATGTGTGATCGTCGAGGTTGGGGCTACTAGTCGTCTAGTACGTAGACGTAGACGCGGTGTTCGCAACTTTGGCGTTCTTCTGCACCTGCAGGCGTCAATGGACTCTCAAACGCTGAATGAAAGCAGCCGCCGAATTTAAACTGGCGGTCTTGCTTGGTGATGTGAAACAACCTGAGGATCAGAACTTCGTCTGTCGTCATGTTGGGATAGTAGTACCAGGAGTGGGTGTCGTTGTACTTCAGCGATAGTTGGTTGGTAATCCTTCCGGTGTGTGTAAATCCTTTCAATCCAGACGAAACAAGATCGTCAGGTTCGACGGAGCTGGCGTCGAGAACTGCCAATGGCATATGTTCCAGCGGCTGGGCCATATGTACCGTCCTCCAAAAGTTGATCACCATGAATTCCTGTACTTCGTCGCTCTCAAACGATTCTTGCCACTGGTCGGCAGTTTCCAACGTTCCATAGGATTGGATGTTGTCGTGAAAATCGTTGACGGAAACGCCGTAGTCGTTGTGAACACCCAGTCCAAAAAACGGGTGAGCTGTGTTCTTGCCCCGTCGCAGGACCATATCGGGTTGTTGTATGAAGAGCTTACGTTCAGGCAGAAGAGTTTCGCGCAGGAGAGCATCCACTTCTGCCATGTACGTGCTCTTGATCTCGTTCTTGCCCTCAAAGTGTTGCATTCGACGATCGCCTACCTGAAGAGCATCGCTCGCGCCAAAAGCGCCGGAGTCCCAGTTCTCCACCAACGAATGGTGCTGAAGTAACACGAACCCGTGCTTATCTAAAAATCTACTTTCGAAGTTCGGACCTCCATCGTCTTCCGAGTCTTGCAGAATCCTCGCGTCGCCAATGTTTTTTGCGATGGGCGGGAGCACTCCGGGCGTGACAGATTGACCGGTTACATCGATGATGGTCTTTTGAGGTGCTACGTACTCGGATTGGAAATATCCATTGAGATTGACTTCGACTGCCATAGGGCTTACGGACGACATCACAATTTTTGGTAGTGCAGATAGCGGGAGAGTCTAACCCATCTGCGGATTTTCAGTCAAAGCATTCGGCGCTAAATTGCACCCTCACCTACGTGTCGTATTGGACCCTGAGAGTCTCAAACAGCGGGTTTAGTCACTCGGAAACTGCCGAAAGGCTAGCGTAGTATAAATTGAGAGTTGCAGATTTCCAAGACCAGTCACACTATGGCGATGGGGGCGGAGGCAAGAGCAATACATGAGGATCCACATCGTGCTGGGCGGGCCTTTGTGTTTTTCGTATGTCGACGAGGTGTATCACCCGCGCCTGCAATTCATTCAATTTGGCTTGAAGTTGCCTGTAGTCTGGATCGACGGATGCTTGAGGTATCCGCAAGAATGCCTTGACTAGACGATCGACTGTATCAGCTACTTCCGTACCGTACTGGTAGCGGACTTCTGGCACTCCATCAAGAAACAGGACTAGCTGTTGTGGATCCGAGTATTCAAGCCTTTCGGAAATTTCATAAAGTATGCTCCCAATCGCGTCTACGACCTCCGTACGAGCAGCTTTGCTTCGCCCAGCAAAATTTTTCGTCAGCTGCTCGATTGCCTCTACGCATAGCGGCGCAAATCCCATGCCGAAAGACCAGCTGTGACATATGAGTTCAAGACTTTCGGTACGCGATCGGTCATCAAAATCTAGTTCCACAAGACCCAGGTCGTCGATGACTCTGTGTCTGAATTTGCGCGCTAGCTTAGTGTCCTGATTGTTCCAAAGTTCGTGAAACCAAATCACAGCGAAATACATTCTTTCTTTTTTTGATGAACCGTGTTCGTAGCCATAAAGCAGCAGTTGGTTTCTGTGCTCGAGTCTCTCACTAACCCTCCGGGCTGTCAAATCGCTGGGGTCGCGGTCGAAGTCGTAGGGGCCAACACCGTCAGACACCAGCCAATACAGCGCGTCCGTGCAAGATGGCGCAAGTTCCATCATGCGCCAGTGCAATGCGAATCTTCGATAATCATCACTCTCAAAATATGCAAGCCTTTCGATTACATCAAAGCTATAGGGATATTCTTCGGCAAGAGCGCGGAGTTCATTACGAGATTCGAGAATCATGTCATGTGTGCTAGAGTGGCTGGCGTTTTCCACGTACTGCGCTAGACGCGGGCGAAAGAATGCAACGTTGTAGCGATCCTGCAATGTTGCATCGTCCTTCGAGCTCAGGTCTGCAATATTCGCTTCACACTGCAAGAATGAATCGGGCAATTTCTTGAAGCAAATCTCCCAGAGCTCATCTGACGGCCAAAGGTCACCACGCCCCGGACAGTTCGCGTCGATTCCTTCGGTTGAAGCACAGCCATTCAATATCCAGAGAAATAGGAATACGGAAATAAGTCGAAATAGGCGGTGCAAAAGAGTCTCTGGAGTTACGGTTTGGATTCTCGCTAGATCGGAGCGCTGGTTTATAGAATCCTTGAATTGTGGCGTTCGGTTTCCGGAAATGGACCTTCGAATGCTAACACCGGATCTGGTTCATTCGCAGACTGTTCGAACTTCACGGTAACCTGGCTAGGGAAGATTCCAATGGTGCGATGGCGCACCATAGCCCTAACTGAAATTTTGACTTCAAAGGACCTCGAAATGCAAGCATCAAACTCTCAGGCAAACAATAATGCCCACCCTGACCTGTCGGTGCTTAGTGGAGGCATATCCATCGTTACTGGGGGAGCATCGGGCATTGGACTTGCTCTCGTACAACGCTCAATTGAGCAGGGAATGCATTGCGTTATGGCGGACATTGACAAACGAGCTTTGGAGCAAGCGCTCAGTGCCACCGTCTCCCATGCGGAGAGTCATGGAGTCGAGGTTATCGGAGTTCAAACAGACGTTTCCTCGCCGAACTCAATCAGAGAACTTTATGAAGCAACCATGAAAAAGTTTGCTGGCAAGCCCATATCGTTGCTCTGCTGCAATGCTGGAGTTGGCGCCGGAGGAGGCGTGCTGAGCGCTCGAGACGTCGACTGGGAATTTGTTCTGGGTGTGAACCTAATGGGCGTCGTGTACTGCCTACGCAAATTTGTTCCCCACATGCTAGACCAAGATGCTCCCGCCGCTGTGATGGCTACATCGTCGCAAGATGGGATCTGCGCTGCACAAGGTGTGTATGGCGTTTCGAAACATGCATGCGTCGCATTGATGGAAGCAGTGCATAACGAAGTACGTGGCAGAATATCGGTGCATGTTCTTTGCCCCAACGCGGTTGCAACCAACATAGTGAATTCCGAACGGCACCGCCCGATTCGCTATGGGGGTACCGAGCAGGATTCTGCTACCGAAGTAAACAGGCCCGTCAGCAAAGTTCTAGAGAGATTCAAGCAATATGGAATGCCGCCTGCTCGATGTGCGGAGTTCGTATTCAAAGCTATTGAATCGGGAGTTTTCTACGTTCTCGCCGAAGCGGAAGACGATGAGGGTTATGTCAGGTTGGAAGCAGAGACGAGGATGAATGCGATATTGAACGGTACACGTCCATACCGACCCCAAAGTGCGCTGCTCAGAAAGATTTTCGCCGGCTAGCTGCGTTTTCAAGCCAAGCCGGAAGCTCCAATCAGGAATTGCTGGCTAGGATTCGGTAGGTTTCCAAGCTAAGTCTAGATTGCGAGCCGCTTTCACTTCATCAAGTCGCCTCTTGTATTGGTGATGAGGAGCTTCCGTGAGCATTTTCGGGTCGCATTGGGCCTCCTCTCGCATTGCCTTCATAGCATCGACAAATGCATCGAGTTGCTCTTTGGACTCTGTTTCAGTTGGTTCGATCAAGAAACATTCTGGAACAAGCAGGGGAAAGTAGGTGGTGGGTGCGTGAATGTCGAAGTCCAAGAGTCGCTTGGCAAAGTCCATGGCGCGTACGCCGAATTGCTTTGCTTCGTCTTCAAGTGTGACCAGGAATTCGTGCGTGGCTCGTCGAGTAGGGTAGGCCAGATTGAAGCCTGCACGCTCTAGCTCTTTGGCAAGATAGTTTGCATTCAGTGTGGCAAAGTCGGCAACGCGGTTCATTCCGTTGCGACCAAGCATCATTGAGTAGGCCAATGCTCTGATCAAAATGCCCACATTGCCCATGAATGCAGATAGTGTTCCGATCGTCTTGGGGATTTCTTCCTCGCCAAACCACTCAAATTGCCCGTTGCGATGACCCACTATCGGAATTGGCAGGAAGGGCACTAGGCGACCGTTCACGGCAACAGGACCGGCTCCGGGTCCGCCTCCGCCATGCGGTGTGGCAAACGTCTTGTGAAGGTTGAGATGCAACACATCGAAACCCATGTCGCCTGGGCATACCTTGCCCAAAATCGCATTGAGATTTGCGCCGTCGTAGTAGAGAAGTCCGCCGGCGTCGTGAACAATTTGCGACATTTCGACAATTTGTCGTTCAAACACGGCACAAGTGGATGGATTCGTGAGCATGATCCCAGCTGTCTTCGGTCCAACCAGCTGCCTTAAGTGATCGAGGTCCACATCACCGTCCGCGCCGACGCGAGTTTCCGTTGCTTTGTAGCCGCACATGGTCGCAGTCGCTGGATTTGTGCCATGTGCTGCAGTAGGCACGATGATTTCGTCGCGACTCTCGTCCCCTCGGCTCTGGTGATAGGCACGTATCATCAAGAGACCCGCTAATTCACCTTGCGCGCCGGCCATGGGAGCTAGCGACACTGCGTCCATTCCCGTGACGATTGTCAATATCTCCTGCAGTTCGAAAAGACATTCGAGCGTGCCTTGGCTGACTTCAACGGGCGTAAGAGGATGCCTATTGAGAAATCCTGGCTGATTGGCGGCGCGATGGGTACCACGAGGGTTGTACTTCATCGTGCACGATCCAAGCGGATAGAAATTCCTGTCAATGGCGAAGTTTTGATGAGAGAGATTCGTATAGTGACGTATCGCCTGAATTTCCGAGACTTCGGGAAGTAGTGGTCCGGTTTCACGCAGGAATCGAGTAGGAATGTCGGCCAGGCTTCCCGCCTCGGGGACCTGAGCTCCAGCTACGCGGTTCGTTCGCGACTTCTCGAATATGGTCGAGTCGGACTTCATGCGCTAGGTTTCGCCTATAGCTTCAAGCAATGTTTCACAGAAGAAATCTAGTTCCTCCTGATTTCGCTTCTCGGTGGCACATATCAATAGGGACGATTCAAGATCCTTGAATGCCTGTCCAAGCGGAAATCCTGCTAGTACTTTGTGCTTCATTGCCATCTTGTCGAAGACTCGTTGCGCATCGCAACGCAGATTGAGAGCGCATTCGTGAAAGAAGTTCCCTCCAAATGTAGGTTCCACTGCACCAGATGAGCACAGCTTGTCGACCAGATAGCGAGTATTTGCGTGACTGCAGCTTGCAACATTCTGTAGACCCGTCAATCCAACTATGGAAAGGTAGATGGTTGCTGCGGTAACTAGCAGACCTTGATTGGTACATATATTTGACGTTGCCTTGGCCCGACGAATGTGCTGCTCTCGAGCCTGGAGTGTCAGCGTGTAGCCTGGCGACCCTGACATGTCGGTGGTCTTGCCGACGATGCGACCCGGCATCTGCCGGACATACTTGAGCCGAGTGCACAGAAACCCAAACGACGGTCCGCCAGAAGACATCGGTACGCCCAATGGTTGTCCGTCGCCACAGCAAATGTCCGCTCCCTGTTCTCCCCATTCCCCTGGCGGCTTGAGAATTGCGAGTGTCATGGGATTTACAACAGCAATGAGAACCGCTTTCTTGGAAGCAGCCCAGTCGCTTATCTCGTCGACATTCTCGAGCAAACCGAAGAAATTTGGCTGCTGTACGACGACGCCGGCAATTTCGCCGAAATCTTCCGACCCTATGGAGTGTCGGCCGTCAACATGGCTGCACTGAACTAATTCAATGCCTTGACTGCCTACCAGCGTTCTAGCTGCCTTCAGGTAGAACGGATTGACCGCTCCGCAGACAATCACTCTCTTGCTCTTGGTGTTTCGATTGCAGCGTATTGCCATGAGAATTGCTTCAGCTAGCCCGGAACCTCCGTCGTAGACCGAGGCGTTGGCAACATCCATGCCGGTCAGCGATGACATCATGGTTTGAAATTCGTAGAGGAGTTGAAGCGTTCCTTGGCTGGCTTCGGCTTGGTACGGGGTATAGGGCGTTAGGAATTCGCCGCGGCTCGCCAAATCCCACACCGCTGCTGGAATATGGTGGTCGTAGCAGCCAGCACCCATGAAGCAAGCTCCCAACTCATCCTTCCGAGCACGATTCGACAAGACCCGCAGCATTTCCATTTCTGAGATGCCGAGTGGAATTGCGAACAGATCCGCTCGTTCGATCGAATTTGGAATTTCAGAAAACAGCTCTTCAACGTGCGAAACCCCGATGCTCGCAAGCATTTCGGAAACATCTTCTCGGGTGTGTGGAATGAAAGGCATTCTGCGCGACGATACTAGCTAGTGGTTGTCGCCCTGGGCTTCGCAGAACTCCACATAGCTCTCAGC
>CAZNFX010000005.1:63222-285930 GCA_964572845.1 uncultured Pseudomonadales bacterium
ATCGAGTAGCTCGTCCAGTTCACTGAGATCCTGGGGTTGTATGACGAAAATCCAGCCGTCTTGGTATGGGTCGGTGTTGAGAAGTTCTGGAAGACTCTCAAGTTGCTTGTTTGCATCAACAATAACACCACCAATAGGTGCATAGATGTCGGAAGCGGCTTTGACAGACTCCACGACTCCGGCTTCCTCGGTCGCAGCAACTTCCATTCCCGTATCAGGCAGTTCTACGAATACGACATCGCCAAGTGCATCCTGCGCGTAATCGCTTATACCCACCACAACGTTTTGATCTTGGTCTACACGTGCCCATTCGTGGGTCTTTGTGTACTTGACATCAGTGGGAGTGCTGGTCATTTGTGTACCTTCTTTCCTTTCCGAACAAACGGTGGGCGCACAAGCTCGGCCTGCCGGTCTCGATTGCGGATGTTCACAGTGCAAGCCCCAGACGCGTCATGTGGTACCCGTGCCAATCCAACACTGTACCCGAGGGTCGGGGAGTAGGTTCCGCTCGTGACGGTTCCGTCACCTGCATTCGTGCGAACAGACTGTCCGGGGCGAACAATCCCCTGCTTCAAAACGATCCCTGTGAGCTTTTGCGTCGGTCCGATTTTCCTCTGTTCTTCCAAAGCCTCTCGTCCAACAAACGCCCGGCTCTCAGGTTCCCAGTGAACGACCCAAGACAACCCACTGTCGAGGGGCGATGTTTCGGGGCTCATGTCTTGTCCGTTGAGATTCAATCCGGCTTCAAGTCTCAAAGTGTCGCGAGCTCCTAGTCCACAGGGCGCGACGTTGGCATTTAGCAACTTGGCCCATAGGTCTTGCGCAAACGAGGAATTGCAAAGGATTTCTACGCCGTCTTCGCCTGTATAGCCAGTTCTGCCTGCAAAGAAGTCTGGAAACTCAGTGCAGGTGAATGGTCTCATTTCTCGAACTTCTTGGCACGATGTAACTGTGGCGACATTGCTGATCGCTTGGGGTCCTTGAACCGCAAGAATATTCAAATCCTCTCTAACCGACACGGTCACCTCGCCATTCGTCTGGGTCTTGATCCATTCCAAATCGCTGGAAGCAGCACCAGCGTTAAAGATTGCTCTGTAATGTCGATCCTTGATGCGGTAGATGATGAGGTCGTCAAGAATGCCGCCTTGGTCATTGAGCATGACGGTGTACAGAGCTTTTCCATCTTCAGTTAGCCTTCCAACGTCTCCCGCCAGGAGATGCTGTAGGAATTGGGTACTCTCGGTGCCCGTAAAGTCCACGGGAAGCATGTGCGAAACGTCAAACACGCCGGCGGACTGTCGAACGGCGTGGTGCTCCTCGATTTGCGAGCCATAGTGCAAAGGCATGTGCCAACCTGCAAAATCGACCATCCGTGCGTCAAGTCGTTCATGTACGTCGTGTAGCGCGGTCTCTCTCAAGTGGATTGCCCCAGTGGTCCCAATCCCATTGCCTCACGCATCAGTTGGTGCTTGAGGGGCTTGGTGTCGTTGAAGAATCGAATGCCAACATTTCGCATCCACCTTGCAGTCGGCGTATTCCATGACCAAGTGTGAAGGAAAAATGTCATCAGCTGCATCATCGTGAGAGCTTTGAGTTTGCGTGTATGGGCAAAACGTGAGAGTTCTGCGTTCGCCAATTCTCCGCGACCGGTCTTGGTGCAGGTGGCTGCGAGGGAACGAGCATCCTCAAGGCCGATATTGATTCCCTGACCTGCCAGGGGGTGGATCGTGTGCGCGGAATCTCCGATGAGTGCAATCCACGGTTGTGGATTGAATGTATTCGCTACTGACTGCGAGAGCGGGAACGAAACTCGTTCATCGACTGCTACCACCTTTCCACACACTTGCTCGCTTGCCTCTTCAAGCAAGCCGCAAAAATCACTCCTGTCGAGTGCTAGGAGATGATCACATTTATTCTGGGACATGCTCCAGATCACGGAGACGCAATGCTCGTCAGCCAAAGGAAGCAGAGCCAGTACTCCGTCGTCAAATTTCTGCCAAGCTGTACCGTTGTGATGGTCCGCTGTTCGAGCAACGGTGACGATGGCGGATTGACCCAGATCGTCCTTGCGAAGCGTAGCGCCCGCGAGTTCCCTGGATCTAGAGTTCTGCCCTTCAGCAATACATAGCAGATGGCAATTGATTTGCCTGCCATCGTTGAGTGTCAGTGATTGGCGCAATCCATCTAGCGCAACAATTTGCGAATTCTCCGAGAGGGTTGCGCGTTCGATACAAAGTGCCCTGAGTTTATCTAGAAGTGCGCCATGCTCTACGATCCATCCCAGCACGGAAGAACCTATAGAGTGAGGGTCGAACGACATGTAGCCAGAGCCATCCTTTTCCCACACATGCATGCGTTCGATACCTTGACTGAACATGGACTCAGGCACTCCTAGAGTTCCTAGCCACGTAGCATTTGCAGGTGTGAGCGCAAGGGTACGCAGATCAAATCCCAATTGGCCGATGCTGGTCTTCGGTCCAGAAGCTTCGACTACTAATACTCGATAGCCTTGAAGTTGAAACGCGAGTGCCGTTGCCGTACCGATCGCGCCGGCGCCACTGACGACTACATCAACGTCCATGTGCCATCAGGGATTCAATCTCGTCTGCCTTCTTAGGTGCATCGTTCGTCAGAACTTGGTTTCCATCTGGAGTTATTAGGACGTCGTCTTCTATGCGTATGCCAATCCCATGCCACTTGGAGTCAACATCCTTCATGGAGTCGTTCGACGGTATGTAAATTCCAGGCTCGATGGTCAGAACCATTCCGGGCGCAAGTGCTCGAGACTTGCCGTCTTCCTCGTACGCCCCTGCGTCGTGTACATCGAGACCGAGCCAATGGGAACATCTGTGCACCAGAAACCTGCGATCTGCGTTTTGCTCTAGAGCTGCATCCAAAGGTCCCTCAAGGATGCCTAGGTCGATGAGTCCTTGGGTCAGCACTCTCCTTGCGGAGTCGTGGGGATCGGTGAAACTCGCATCGGGCTTCGCAGAGTCGATCGCATGTTCCTGCGCATCTAGACAAAGGTCATAGAGTTCTCTTTGTCTATCGCTGAATTGACCAGACACCGGAAACGTTCGCGTTACATCGCTCGCATAGTGGTCAAGCTCACATCCTGCGTCTATGAGCACAAGATCACCTTCGTTCAGTGTTGCGTTGTTGTCGACGTAATGCATGATGCAGGCGTTCTCGCCGCTAGCGACAATGCTCGGGTAGGCAGCATATCGAGCACCGCTACTCATGAATTCGGAAATCAGTTCGGCCTCCAAGTGCCATTCCCCGAGACCAGGTCTGCACGCCTTCATGGCTCGAATGTGCGCTTGGATCGTAATGTTCGCTGCGCGCTGCATGCACTCTTGTTCGTGAGCGGACTTAACGACACGTAACTCGTGGAGCGAATGCGACAGGTCGACAAACTCTTGCGGTGCGACCTTCCTCTGGCTCTTCAGCTTTGCCGTGCTCGAGAAGATTCGCTGATCGAACGAAGCATCGAAACCAAAGTGCGCGTGAATCGCTTGTCGCCCCTCAATTAACGGCGCAAGTTTCTCGTCGATCTCGGAGACGTCGAACGCTTGGTCCACGCCAAGAACTTGTGGTGCGGCATCCACGCCAAGTCGTCGTCCCGTCCACTGTTCGGCACTGGGATCGCTAGGATTCACGAAAATCGTAACTTCTCCTTCTTCGCGCAGCGGAGTCAACACCAACAGTGCATTGGGTTCCGCAAACCCGCTCAAATAGAAAAAATCACTTTCTTGCCTAAATGGAAAATGAGTGTCGCCGTTTCTGCGTTGTTCCTTGGCTCCGGCAACAATCGCGACACTCTTGGGACCTATTGCTGCCATCAGGCGATCCCTTCTACGTGCAAATTCCAATGTGTCCATCACTCCCCGGCTCGCTTGATCTCGTCACTCAAGGCAATTGTTCCAATTCGAACGAATTCGATGATTTCCATAAGAGAGAGTTCCATTTCGGGCGTATTTTGCACGTTCGAGTCCAAATCGGCGATTTCGGCGAAATCGGTGAGGATCTCCACGGTTTCGTCGCTTCGAGGTGGATTTGCTTTTTCTATACCCTCAATGAATGCCGCGACCCAGCTTCCAAGTGCTTCAGCACGTGTTCGCAAGGTTTCGTCGTCATCAGGCAATAGGAGCTTGAATGTCAATTCACTGTCACCGAGGGATGTGCATAGCTTGGAGCAAAGCTGTTCCAGAGGTTCCAATTGACATAATTCGGGTCTCAATGCGTCGATTGATTCTGCAGCAGTCTTGGCGTCGCCATGTTGAGCACCCACGACAATGCCAGTTGCAAGTCCATGTAGCTCCCATTCAGGGAGTGAGATGGAGGCTAACACGACGAGGTCGGCAACTTCGTTCGCTTGTGTGTTAGTGGTCATGTTCGTTCATCAGGTACGGCTTCGCTTTCCAATAAAATGCGTTGCACTCTCGTTTGGCGATGTATTTTCCATGTCCAATGAAGCGTTAACAGAGCTGGAGGCCGTTGTCGAACAGTTGATTGAACGTTGCCAAAGCCTGCAGCAGCAAAACTTGCGACTCATTAAGACGCATGAACAGTGGATGGAAGAACGTCGGCGACTGTTCAGCAAATTCGAGAGTGCGGAAAATTGTATTGATCAAACAATTGCGAAATTGAAGGATGCAAAGGCGCGCAGCTGATGTCGGAAGGTTCACCAGTAGAGGTCAATGTTCAGGTTCTACAGCGACGGTATCGGCTAAGGTGTCTTCCGGAAGACGTTGAGTCCCTACAGAGATCAGCGCGTACGCTTGATCGATACATGAGAGAGATGCAAGAATCCCTAAGCGCGGACGTCTTCAGCAACGAAAAGCTCGCCATTGCAGTTGCCATTAACCTGATCGGAACTCTTACAAAGCAGGAGGATCAATTGCAGGACGTGGAAATTCGAGCCAACCGGCTCAAGAATCGAATACTCGAGTGCTCGCAAGAGATCTCTCAAAGCTGAAAAGCTAATTTGTCGCAGAGGGCATTGGTAGTACCCTGGAGCCCTCCACAACGCGAGGGTCTGCCGACGCAGCGACTCGACAGATTCCGCCTCGGCTATTTATAATCTAATGTGTCTCCGGGGTGTGCGAGTCGGTTTTCGTCCCGTACCGTTAGAAGAAACTTAGGAGACTTCGGTGAATTGTTGGTGTGCAGGCCGGATCTGAAAATATCCGGAAGCCTAATGCACTTCCTGGGTCACCGCCTTGAACCACTACGGTTCAGGGTCTGACCACTCACTACATCCCGGAAGTCCTCTGTTGTAGGTATCTTGCGATCAAGACTTCTGCAGACTCCAATGCAATGATTCGATCCAAGCTCCGCAAACAACGAGCTGGCCTTTCGTCAAATTCATTGCAACACCATTCGCAGCAGACGACGCAACGACTGATTGATCGTCTAGACAGCGGAAAACTGTCCTGCGTGGCTGGTTACCTAGCGAGCGAGGGAGAGATTGATCTCTCGAACGCGTTCAAATGGTTGCATCTCAAGAATGTAGCTGTGACTGTTCCATACGTTTGTGGTAGCGAAATGCGATTCGCGCTGTACGAGCGGGGCCATAGGCTCGTCAGGGGGAAATGGGGAATTAAGGTACCGGATCCAATTACGGAAGTCGATGTACAGAGCATCGACATGTTCCTTACGCCCGTAGTGGCATTTTCCTCTAAAGGTGACAGGCTTGGCCGTGGGGGTGGCTACTATGACCGAACGCTCTGCCTTGTTGCTCAACCCCTAGTCGTCGGTATCGCCCATGAGTTTCAGTTGAATGAGGGGATAGTCGCAACGTCTACGGATGTACGGCTGGGCGCAGTAGTTACCGAACAGAGGTGGCGAATCTTTGATCCGGATGTGACTCGAATTTTGGAGGGAACCTGATTGGCTGTACGCAAGATCCTGCGAATGGGCCACCCGACATTGCGCCAAGTCGCCCGCCCGCTATCGAGTGCTGAGGCCAAAAGCGAATCCATTTCCCGTTTGGTAGGCGACATGGTGGAAACGCTTCATGATTACGGCGGGATTGGACTGGCCGCGCCTCAGGTCAACGAAAGTGTCAGATTGGCTTTGGTTGAAATCCCCAACATGGGATCAAGATATGGCGAGCTGGACCCACTTCCTATGAAGGTTTTCGTCAATCCAGTCGTCACCGTCTTGGATGCCTCAAGTGCCGGATTTTGGGAGGGATGCCTGTCGCTGCCCGGTCTCCGTGGCTGGGTCGAAAGACCACAACATATTCGAGTCGACTATCGGGACTTGGACTTTTGTCCCCACTCGAATGAGTTCAAGGGGTTCCAAGCTACCCTCTTTCAGCACGAGTTCGATCACCTGGACGGCCGCTTGTTTGTAGATCGAATGACCGACATTTCTCGGTTGGTCTACGAAGAGGAATATGCCAAGTTTGGTATTGGCGAAGAGTCGGGCTAAGTGAGGTGAATCAAGACGATCTCAAGCGCAAGGTCGCAGAAGCTGCCTTGGTTGAAATTGAAGAGGTGCTGACCCCGCAGGACATCATTGGAGTTGGCACCGGCTCGACGGTGAATTACTTCATCGAAGCACTTGCAGGCGTAAGAGAATCCTTTTGCGCGACCGTTTCAAGCTCAAAGACCAGTACAACGTTGCTGCAGGAGCGTGCTATTCCCGTTATGAAGACCAACGACGTTGAGAGAGCGGTTGTATATGTGGATGGCGCGGACGAAGTCGACGGTTCCTGTGCGTTGATTAAGGGCGGGGGCGGCGCGTTGACTCAAGAGAAGATCGTGGCGTCGATCTCCGACCGATTCATTTGTATCGTTGACCAGAGCAAAATTGTGGAAGGCCTGGGTGGGTTCCCACTTCCTATCGAGGTTATACCGGCAGCTCAGACAGCTGTCTCCAATGCCATGTCAAAGTTGGGAGGCGAGTCCAGGGTGCGAGATGGACATACGGACAATGGAAATGTCATCCTTGATGTGCATGGGTTGTCGATTGACGATCCTGATGAAATGGAACAAGAGATCAACAATGTTGCTGGTGTTGTTACGGTGGGCATTTTCGCTCTGCACAGACCGCAATTGGTGCTAGTTGCTGATGAAACAGGTAAAGTCTCACGACGCTATCCGAACTAGCCGGTCGTCAAAGTTTTCCCCTAGCTAGTTCTCAATTTCAGTGGTGGAGCGTTGACTCGCAAAGGGTCTCGAAGTTCATGTCAGAACGTTCAATCGGCTTGACGATCACTGAGGCAAAAGGACCTTTCCTGGATTCATGATTCCATTGGGATCGAACACACGTTTGATCGCTCGCATACTTTCGATTTCCTGTGGGTCTCGACTGTATTTGAGATAGTCGCGCTTCAAGAGCCCGACACCATGTTCGGCGGATATGCTGCCGCCCCTTCGTTGGATTTGTTCAAAGAGCAATGGATTGATGGTGCGACATCGTACTTGAAACTCAGCAATGTCCAATGCAGGAGGTTTGAGTATGTTCAGGTGGAGATTGCCATCTCCAATGTGCCCAAACCAACAAACTTCCAGATCGGGGTAGTGCTCGCTCACTACTCGATCTACGTCACTGAGGAATCCTGGTATTCGCGAGATTCGAACCGACACATCGTTCTTGTAGGGTACATAGCCTGCGATGCTTTCTGTAATGCCATCACGCAACTGCCAAAGTTCGTCGGTTTGAGCACCGCTCTGACTGAGAACGCCATCCGTAACCCAGCCCTGATCAAGACACGAAGAAAACGCTTGCGTGGCAAGTTCGTTTTGTTCCTCGTCGTACTCAACTAGCGCGTAGTATTCGGAGGCGTTTTGTAACGGCCGACGAAGCTGTTGGTGCTCCAACACTTTAGTCATGGCCACATCCGAAAAGAACTCGAACGCCGATAACTCCACGTCTGCTTTGAATCGTTGCAGAATCGAAAGAAGGTCATCCAGCCGGTTGACGCCTAGAACCATGACACGCTGAGGCGACGGAGCGGCAGCAAGTCGCATTTGGGCCTCGACAATAAACCCCAATGTGCCTTCCGATCCAACAAACAAATGCCGCAAGTCATAGCCCGTAGCGTTCTTCACGAGACCGCGATTGAATTCCAGCACCTCGCCTTTCCCGGTGACAACTTTCAGTCCCGCCACCCAATCACGCGTCATTCCAAATCGGATCACTCGTATTCCACCTGCGTTTGTCGCTATGTTTCCGCCGATCTGGCTTGAGCCGGACGAGGAGAAATCAACTGGGTAGCAAAGCCCCTGTTCGGTCGCGAATTGTTGCAACTGTGCAGTAATGACACCAGCTTGACAGTGAACCATCCTGTCGATTGGATCGAATTCCAAGATGTGGTTCATTCGATCAAACGAAACAACTACCTCATTCGACGATGCAACGCAGCCTCCAGACAAACCAGTTCTTCCACCGGAAGGAACGAGCTGAAAATGACTTTCATTGGCCATCTGGACGAGATTTACGACTTGCTCAATGGATGTTGGGAATACGGCAGCCAACGGCGAAACTTCGAAGCCTCGGGTCCAATCCGTCCCCCAGACGCGCAATTCGTCACGCTGGGTGCAGATGTGCTCTGGTGGAAATATCCGACCAGCTAGATCGACAAACTTTCGCTGCCTTTTTTCTGTAGTCTCGGTTTGGTCTTCGTTGGCCATCGAAGTCTTTAAGAGTTGCTATCTTGAAGCAACTGTGCCGCTCATACCTGCGGGTGTTCGGAGGCGTGTCTCTCCAGAGCGGCGAACGACGGAAGTTCTTTGCCTTCGACCAAGTTGAGAAACGCTCCACCTCCGGTAGAGACATAGTCTATTTTGCTGCGCAAGCCGTTGCGTTCCAACGCTGAGATGGTGTCGCCTCCACCTCCTAGGGTATATGCGTTCGAATTTGCGATTGCCTCGGCCACGATACGCGTTCCCTCACCGAATTGGTCCAACTCGAACACTCCCATTGGGCCATTCCAAAGAATGGTGCCGGCATCGCGAAGACGCAACGCAAATTCTCGAGCAGTGGAAGGTCCAATGTCAACTATGACATCGTCGTTGCAAACTTCGTGCGGGAGCCTTAATGTTGCTTTGCTCGATTGCTCTACTGACTTGCATGTCATCAGGTCTGAGGGTAGTGGCACGTCGGTTGCGTTAGCGATGGATTTAGCAGTCTCTGCAAGGTCGGGTTCGACGATTGACTTGCCTGTTGGATAGCCCTGTGCGAGCAGGAACGTATTGGCCATTCCGCCTCCCACCAGAATGCAGTCGGCGAGCTCTGCAAGACGAATTAGCACCTCCAGCTTTCCCGAGATCTTTGCACCGCCAACAACCGCGACCAAGGGTCGTTTCGGAGAGTCCATGACTCTCCGAATGGAATTTACCTCCTCTAGTAGAAGAGGACCGGCGCACGCGATGGCTGAGAACTCTATTGCTCCGAAGGTCGAAGCATGGGCGCGATGAGCTGTACCAAAGGCGTCCATCACGTACACATCGCCAATCGACGCCAAGTCTCGTGCGAGTTCTGGATCGTTTTGCTCTTCTCCTGCTTCGAATCTGAGATTCTCTAAGAGCGACACTCTTCCGGGTCGTACAGTCGCGGTTGAACCTGAATCGAGGAAATCTGTCCGCTCGCTCACAAGGTCTACAGGTTGATCCAACAGCTTCGAAAGGTGAGAGGCCACAGGATCAAGTGAGAGATCGGGATTGAGGCGTCCTTTGGGTCGCCCCAAGTGTGACAGCAGGACAACCTCAGCTCGGCGGTTAAGACATTGGTTGATTGTTGGCACGCATGCTCTAATGCGTTGGTCGTTATCGATTCGTTTTCCGGACATCGGAACATTGAAATCGACGCGGATTGCAACGCGCTTTCCGCCTATGTCGACACTTTCCAATCTGCGCAGGTTCAAGGCTAGTCCACTAGTGCTCGCACGGCCTCGATCACTGAATTTGGGGTCATTCCCATTTCCCGCATGGCAATGGACCCAGGTGCAGACACTCCGAATCGGTTTATACCCACTATCCTTCCGTCCAATCCGACGAACTTGCGCCAATAGTCGGGATGGGCGGCTTCGACGGCTATCCGCTTGCGTACTTTTGAGGGCAGTACTGATTCCTGGTACTGGTCGCTTTGGTCGAGAAACCGGTCGACGCTCGGCATTGACACGACGCGGATGCCAATGCCGTCTTGGCACAGCAGATTTGTGGCATCTACTGCGACTTCCACCTCTGAGCCAGTTGCCAACACAATTACTTCAAGCTCGCTTTTTTCCCTGACCAAGACATAGCCACCTCGATCTATGGACTCCAATGCTTGCGCACTTCTGAGTTGTGGTTGGGTCTTTTGTCGGGTCAACACGATTGCTGTGGGTCCTGTGGTGCGATGGAGAGCGCTTCGCCAAGCCGCTGCGGTCTCAACACTGTCGCAAGGACGCCACACAGACATATTGGGGGTTGTACGAAGATTGGTAAGTTGCTCAATCGGTTGGTGTGTTGGTCCATCTTCGCCCAACCCGACCGAGTCGTGGGTGTAGACGAATATCTGTCGAATCCCCATCAAAGCCGCAAGACGCACCGCGTTTCTCGCGTACTCCATGAATACTAGAAACGTACCTGTATAGGGGATGAACCCACCATGCAGAGCGATGCCATTGGCGATTGCGGTCATTCCGAATTCCCGAACACCGTAGTTCAAGTAGGTTCCGCCCTCCCAGAGCCAGCGGGCATCGGACCACTTCGTGTTGTTTGAGCCGGTCAGATCAGCTGAACCACCAATCAACTCAGGAAGCTTCGGACCGAGGAAGTCCAAACAGGCTCCAGATGCCTTGCGAGTCTCGAGCGGTTCTACATTTTCTTGCTTCTCTGCAACAAGGCGATCAATTTCCTTCATCAAGTTTTCTGGAAGGTCTCCTCGAGAGCGCCTTTCGAATTCTGCTGCCAATCGTGGATATTCGTTCTTGTACGACTCAAACGCAGTGTGCCAATCGTTTTCCGCCTTGGCACCAGCCACGCTCATGTTCCAATCGGAGTAGATCGATTTTGGTATATCGAAGGGATCGCATTGCCATCCGATTGCATCTCGGACGGCTTTCACCTCGTCTTCGCCCAGTGGAGATCCGTGAGCACTGGCAGTTCCGCCCTTGATTGGGGCGCCGAAACCTATGGTGGTCTTGCAGACAACCAGAGTCGGACGCTCGTTTGTTCTCGTGGCATCGGCAAGAGCGGTGCGAACCTCGTCTGGATCGTGGCCGTCGACATTGCGCAGGACTCGCCAACCATATGCTTCGAACCGGGTTGCGACGTCTTCGGTAAACCAGAATTTTGTTTCCCCGTCGATGGAGATGCCGTTGTCGTCGTAGATCGCGATGAGCTTTCCGAGCTTCAATGTGCCTGCTAAGGAAGCGGATTCGTGAGAAATGCCCTCCATGAGGCACCCGTCGCCAACAATGACCCAAGTGCGGTGGTCGACAACTTTGTGCCCTGGACGATTGAACTCGTCAGCCAATCGTTTCTCCGCCATCGCCATCCCGACGGCATTTGCAAGACCCTGTCCCAATGGCCCGGTGGTCGTCTCAATTCCTGGGCACTCTCGATACTCGGGATGGCCAGGAGTCTTGGAGTGCAATTGACGAAAACTCTTGATGTCGTCAATGGACACGTCGTACCCAGTTAGGTGCAACACAGCGTAGAGCAGCATGGATGCATGGCCGTTGGATAGGACTATGCGATCTCTGTCAATCCAATCGGGATTGGAGGGGTTGTACTTGAGAAATTGGAGCCAAAGGACTTCGGCTAAGTCGGCAAGCCCCATTGGGGCTCCTGGATGACCTGAATTTGCTTTTTCTACTGCGTCCATCGCCAGAGCGCGTATTGCGTTAGCTCGTTGCTTACCTGTAGTCATGGCGATCTCAGTATGGTTGCCGTCGCTATTTTGTTGTTCGCATCTACCAACGCAAATGGACTTTTCTCGACCGTGATGGGAGGTTTGCATGTTCCTTTAGCCGTGGTCGATTGAACTTTGGCATTTGGCGGAACACTAGAATACTCGGTTGCGCCGTGGAGAATGTATGAGCACCTATAGCGTTTTTACGTCGGAATCCGTTTCGGAAGGACATCCCGACAAGCTTGCTGACCGCATATCTGATGCGATATTGGATTCCATGCTGGCGCAAGATCCCAATTCTCGTGTCGCATGCGAGACTCTGGTCAAGTCTGGAGTAATCGTTATTGCTGGCGAGACAAGATCCCATGCAGAGGTTGATGTCGAGGCGATAGCTCGGGATGTCGTACGACGGACGGGATATGTGGACGAAGAATCCGGTATGGATCCGGACGCTTGCACCATTCTGAACTGTCTGGGCGAACAGTCGCAGGATATTGCCATGGGCGTTGACGAGTACAACGACCACGAGCAGGGCGCAGGCGACCAAGGGATGATGTTTGGCTATGCATCTGATGAGACTGATGTACTCATGCCAGCTCCCATTACGTACGCCCATCGACTCATGCAGCGTCAAGCAGAAGTAAGACGTACCTCCCTGAACTTTCTGCGACCTGATGCCAAATGCCAATTGACCTTTCGCTATTCCAACGGTAGTCCGATTTCTGTCGATACTGTGGTGCTTTCCACGCAACACACTCCGGATGTGACCCAGGATCAGGTTCGGGAAGCGGTCATTGAGGAGATCATTCGACCAACGCTTCCTGGAAATTGGTTCAATTCGGACACGAAATGCTTCATCAACCCCACTGGCAGGTTCGAGATAGGTGGTCCGCAAGGCGATTGTGGACTCACAGGCCGGAAAATTATTGTGGACACCTATGGCGGAATGGCCCACCATGGGGGAGGTGCGTTTTCGGGGAAGGATCCGTCCAAGGTGGACCGATCTGCTGCATATGCGGTTCGCTACGCAGCTAAGAACATAGTGGCAGCACGGTTGGCGACCCGATGTGAAATTCAAGTGAGCTATGCGATTGGGCGAGCCGAACCTACGTCGATCTCTCTGAACACGTTTGGTACCAATCGCATTCCAGACCATGAAATCATTGAACTCATAGAAGAGCACTTCGACCTTCGTCCGAAAGGGCTTATCAAAATGCTCGATTTAATGCGACCCATTTACGAGGCGACCGCCACCTATGGGCATTTTGGGCGGACGGATGTAGAGTTTTCGTGGGAGCAAGATGATCGCGCATCTTTGTTGGTTGACGATGCCGGTCTCTAGTCGGGAAAGTGCTCGGTCAACAATTCCACCTAAGCTTTGAGTTCTATCCCCCAAATTCCGAGCGGGGAGAAAGCAACCTACTGCGGTCAGCCGACAGGCTCAGTCGTGAAAAACCAGATTTCTTTTCGGTCACCTACGGTGCTGGGGGATCCACGCGGACGGGAACCAGGCAAACGGTCGAATCGCTTCTACAGAAGAACTGGACGGCAGTGCCCCACCTGTCGTGGGGACAATCGTTGCGAAGGCAGGTTGTTCAGCAGATCCAGGAGTATCGTGATTTAGGGGTCGGTACCCTTGTGCTGCTTCGGGGGGACGCGCCTTCTGGCACAGTACCGAGTGTCACGCATCCTGCCGCCGAGCTTGTCGAATTGGTTCGCAATGAATTCGACGACCACTTCGAGATTTTCGTGGCGGCCTACCCAGAAACACATCCCGACGCACCCAATCCTTCGAGAGACATTCAATACTTGCGTCAAAAGCTCAATGCCGGTGCTGACGCATGCTTTACTCAGTACTTCTACAACTCCGACGCTTACTTCTATTTTGTTGATCAATGCGGGCGAATGAACATTGACGTACCGATAATTCCCGGAATCATGCCCATCACCAACTATGAGCGTCTGGTTCGGTTCTCCAAGAACTGTGGCGCAGAGATTCCGCAATGGATTGAAAGAAAGATGTACGAGCTCCGGGAGGATCAGCAAGCGCTAGAGGACTTTGGCTACGAGGTCGTCCTTGCGTTGTGTCAGCGACTTTGCGACAACGGGTGTCCAGGATTGCACTTCTACACGCTGAATCGGGCTCGTGCGACGCAACGAATTCTTAGAGATCTAAAGTTGCCCTGAGCAAGTCTCGAAGTTCGCTGGTGCTCGCATCGATCGGTGCTTGAATCAGCGAGGAGAACCTGTCCGGTTCGCCTCGCCTTTGCTCTGCAGGACCATCGACAAGAATCATCCACTGCTTGGACGAGACATGGGCGTAGCGCCCAATTTTTTCGAGATGTTCCAGACCCCCATTGACGCTTCCGTCCATCTCAGCGACCAGTAGAGAGGGGCGTTGCTCTTGGATTGCTGCAATTGTCTGCGCAACCCCCACTAAGTTTTCGCAATCAACGCCCAATCCCGATAGCGCTTCATTGAATTTCTTTGTAGTTTGGCTAGACACGTTGCACAGGCAAATGCGGTTTTTTGCAAGCTGGCGTTTTGCCAGATTCGTCGAGCTACGTGAACTTAACCCAATGGTTGAATCAAGGTCGAGCACAAGAGTGGCATCGGAATCAATCGTGCATACGTTCCCCATAGCGATGTCCGAGCTTGATGGTTGACGAGTGGATTGGATGATGTCTCGGACTTCGTCAGCTCTCAACGCCAGATGTCTGTCTTCAGACTGGAGCAGCACCAGCATTCCCCAATCATCGACGTCAATGTCGTGAATCGGTTTGCCAACTCCAAGCGACACGTACTCGTAGCTTCGATTGTCATGAATCACTTCGTTGCGGTTGAAATCACATTTGGCAACGCAAGCTGGGACGATACTCTGAACTAGATTGGCTTCTACCGCATAGGAGTTTGAGTCGAGGCTGAATTGAAGGGCGGAAAATATGCGGGTGTCCGTTGGAACGCTTATTTCGATTGCAAAGCTATTGGATTGTCTACTATCCACCCGGATTGATCCTCCCACCCCCCTCGTCGCAGAAATGAGTGGCGTTAGTTCGCGACCAACGTCGTCAGCTTCTACTTCGCGGGAGGTTTCCTCAAAGTCTTGGGCGGTCGCATCGAAATCAGACACCAGAACTGTGGAAAGGGTAGTCGCCATGCGTTTGGAATAGCGCGACTTTAGTCCAGTCAAAGTGAACAAGAGCTTTAGCTCGTCACCTTTAATCCGTACTTCTACATCCATCGACCCATCTATATTGCCCAACAGCAATTGGCGGAGCGCTCGGCACAATTGCCCGATTTTGGGGAACAGGAAATTTGCAAGGCTTTTGTATACACCCTGGGCCGACGTAGTCTCACGGATTTGAACACGTGATTGACAATCTCTCCCATCAACAGTCGTAGCAAATATGTCGCGAAGAGTTGTGACTAGATCTGAGAGTACGGTGTGGGACCGCTCCTGCAACCGGCGAACTAGAGAATCAAGATCTTGACTATGCAGCGCCAATGAAGTGGCCATTGAACTAGCGCTGCCGGTTTCTGCGCGGGAGTTCAGTGATTGTCCCGTACTCAATAGTCGCTCGACAATGCTCGCAAGTACTGGATCTTCGGCGTCTGCTGGCGCTTCTATGGGAAACCTCAGCTTACGGAATTCGGTTGGAGGTGACTCCGTCGAAGAGTCCGCGCGTGGTAGTTCCGTCTCAACTCCGCCTGACGCAAGGAAGTCGATTCTCTCGAGCAGTTCATCAACTTCCCTTAGGTCTTCTTCCCTGGTTCTGCCTGCAGAAGTGCAGGCATGAAGAAACTGGGCGACATCCAGTAGTGTCTGTAGGCTTCCCGATACGTCGTGGAGCATTTCTTGCTGCATACAGTGCAAGAGATTTTCCGTCGCTGCGAGCACCTCGCTAAGCCCTCCCTCGGTTTGTCGCTGAGCCGCCGAAACCTTGTCAATCAGACCCTCGATTTCTACCGATTGATCTTCATGACGATCTAGCGTTGCTAAACCAAAGGCTATTGCGCCAATCAACTCTTGCGAGGCGAGTTTGTCTGAACTCTTTGGCATAGGCAGTCAGTCGAAGTCAAGTTGAGAGGTGCAACTTCCGATGAATCAATTTAATACCTCATTCATGGCCGGACGAATACAATGAGTCGCGGGTCAACCGTTCCTTTGCAGAATGCGTTGACCTTCATTTCATAGAGTCTACGAGTTTTCTATTCTGCTATGCATATAGGCGTACCTAGAGAAATCAAAAAGGACGAGAATCGCGTTGGTCTCACTCCCACAAGCGTGCGAGAACTCGTGCGGAATGGGCATGAAGTCACAGTCGAAAGTGAAGCTGGGCTCGTATTGGGATTGCTTGACTCAGACTACACGAGTGCCGGAGCCCGGATCGCGGCTAGCGTGGATGAGGTGTTCGACTGCGACATGATCGTCAAAGTCAAGGAACCACAGCCGGAAGAGACCGCGCGGCTGAGACAACACCAAATACTGTTCACCTATTTGCACTTAGCTCCTAATCCACAATTGACCAAGGAGCTGGTTGAGCGCAAATGCACAGCAATTGCCTATGAGACTGTCACGGACTCGAACGGTGGATTGCCATTGCTTGCTCCCATGAGCGAGGTCGCAGGTCGCATGTCCGTACAGGCAGGTGCGCACGCGCTTGAAATCGCTCAGGGAGGGAGGGGTTCGCTATTGGGCGGCGTGCCGGGAACACCTCCAGCCAAGGTAACCGTGCTTGGTGGTGGCGTGGTTGGAATGAACGCAGCAAGGGTCGCATTGGGAATGGAGGCAGACGTAACGCTGTTGGACATCAATCTACGCCGCTTGGCGGAATTAGACCTTTTCTTCGGTCCTGCGCTGAATACGGTTTTTTCCACCGTTGACGCAGTTCACGAGAACGTCGCCATCTCAGATTTGGTGATCGGGGCGGTTCTCGTGCCAGGGGAGCGTGCGCCGAAGCTAGTCTCAGACGAAATGGTTCAAGACATGTATCGTGGCTCTGTCCTTGTTGACGTAGCTATAGACCAGGGAGGTTGCTTTGAGACCTCTCGACCTACAACCCATTCGCATCCCACCTACCTGATTCACGACGTCGTGCATTATTGCGTTGCAAACATTCCGGGAGCGGTGGCTCGAACTGCCACCTTCGCCCTTAACAACGCCACGCTTCCGTTCACGGTTAGCTTGGCGAACCAAGGTGTCGAGAAGGCACTTTCACGAGATCCCCATTTGCGAAACGGTCTCAATGTTTACGAGGGAACGATTACACATGCTGCGGTGGCGGAATCCGTAGGAGAATCGCACTATCCTGCGGAGCAGTATTTCCCTACGCGCTGATCGTCTTGCTATCCACTTATTTTCCGAATCCAGGACTTGCCATACAAGGGTTGTTGGTAAAATTGCAATCAGGTCCGCGCAAAACCTCAAAAATCGCGGAGATACGCAGACTTTGCTGACTATTGATTCGCATTTGAACGACGAAATCCTGCAGTTAGGAACCAATACCGAATGCTAGTTGCCGCATTGTTGTTACTGGTCGTACTTGGCTCGTTGATTTTCCATTTCTTGTCGCCATGGCAATTCTTGGAGATTGGCTCGAATTGGGCGTTAATCGACATTACGGTCTATATCACCTTCTTCATTTGTGGAGTTGCCTTCGTAATCATTGGCCTCTACATGGTCTGGTGGGTGTACAAGTACAAGTACCAACCCGGACGACTCGCAGAGTACGAACCAGAAAATCCAAAACTGGAGTCTTGGCTCACCATCATTACCACGGTCGGCGTAGTCGTTATGCTGGCGCCCGGGCTTGTTGCATGGAACGACTACGTAACAGTGCCGCCAGATGCGACTGAATTGGAAGTAAACAGCGAGCAGTGGAGGTGGAGCTATCGTCTGCCAGGTGCCGATGGCGTGTTTGGCCACGCGCACAACAAGTACATTACGGTAGACAATCCCATGGGGATCAAGGACGACGACCCCTATGCCGAGGACGACATCATAATCACCTCTCAAACCGTTGTGATTCCCGTCGACCGTAAGGTCAAGGTGCTGTTGCGCTCCAAGGATGTCCTGCACGATTTTTGGGTGCCGGAAATTCGCGCCAAAATGGATTCCGTGCCGGGGATGGTCACCTACTTCTGGTTTGAGCCGATACGGGAAGGAATATTTGACATTCTCTGTGCGGAGTTGTGCGGCAGGGGACACCACACGATGAGGGGCGAAATGCACGTAGTCTCACTTGAGGAGTACGAAACGTGGCTGGCGTCTCAAGTGACTTGGGCGGAGTACAAGTCGGGCACTTTGCCACTTAGCGATGAGGCACAGAAAGGCCGGAGCGTAGCTTCGACTGGAGGTTGCTTCGCATGCCACACTCTCGACGGAACAACGGCGGTTGGGCCGACATGGAAAGGGCTATGGGGTACCACAGTTGAATTGGAAGACGGCAGTTCGGTACTGGTAGACGAGGAATATGTGAGGGAGTCGATTGCAGATCCCAATGCAAAGATTCGCAAGGGATTTGCTCCGGGCATGGTTGCCGAGGAACTCAACGAAGAGGATTTCTCGGCACTAATTGACTTTCTGAAAGAATTGGTTCCGACAGAAGAAGCGTCTGAGAATGGCGCTGTTCAAGAGTAGATTGAGAATTAAACAATGATTCTCGTGTTCTCCTACGTATCGCAAGATGCTTTGAGGTAGAAAGAAAGAGACATGGCAACAGCAGAAATCCCCTATCAGGAAACAGTGCCACTGCACCATCCTAAGACTTGGTTGGGCAAGTGGGTGTTCAGTCAGGATCACAAGGTGATCGCTGTTCAGTATGGGATTACGGCCATGGCGGTCGGACTTGTGGCACTAGTCCTGTCCCAGTTCATGCGCATCCAACTCGCCTGGCCTGATGCGATGCCCTGGTTCGGTCCCGACGAGTACCTCTCGGCGATCACCATGCATGGAATGATCATGGTGATTTATTTGCTCACTGCATTCCTGCTAGGAGCATTCGGCAACTTCTGTATTCCGCTGATGTGCGGTGCACGCGATATGGTTTTTCCATTCGTAAACATGCTCAGCTATTGGGTGTACCTCGTCTCGGTTATCGTTCTCTTGGCGGTCTATCCGCTCATGTTGTTCACGGACGTTCAGCCAACTGGGGCAGGTTGGACTCTCTATCCCCCACAGACCATCACGGCGGGCACGCCGGGTGCGGATTGGGGCATTGTCTTGATGCTGGGCTCGCTGGCAATCTTCATTGTGGCTTTCACAATGGGTGGACTCAATTACATCACCACGATCCTTCAAGCCCGGACGCGCGGCATGACGCTGATGCGAATGCCATTGACCGTCTGGGGCATTTTCATTGCCACGTTCCTGGGTTTGATTGCGTTTCCCGCTCTCTTTGTAAGTGCCGTGATGATGCTTCTCGATCGATTGATTGGCACAAGCTTCTTCATGCCTGCGATTGTCTCGCTTGGGCAGAAGCTCAACTACTCGGGGGGACAGCCGCTTCTGTTCCAGCACTTGTTCTGGTTTTTCGGTCATCCTGAGGTGTACATCGTCGCGTTGCCGGCCTTTGGCGTCGTGTCCGATCTCATATCGGTTCATGCACGAAAGAACATATTCGGCTATCGCATGATGGTTTGGGCCATTGTGGCCATCGGCATTCTGTCGTTGATCGTTTGGGCGCATCACATGTATGTTGCGGGAATGCACCCTTACTTTGGCTTCTTCTTTGCGACCACGACCTTGATCATTGCAGTTCCAACCGCGATAAAGGTCTACAACTGGACTCTGACTTTATGGAGAGCGAACATCAAGCTGACGGTTCCCATGCTGTTTGCTTTGGCGTTCGTCCTGACATTCATCATGGGTGGCATTACAGGTCTCTTCCTTGGCAATGTGATCATTGACATTCCATTGTCAGATACCTATTTCGTAGTAGCTCATTTCCATATGGTCATGGGAGTATCTCCAATCCTGGCGATATTCGGCGGCATCTACCATTGGTATCCAAAGCTGACGGGGCGCATGCTCAACGACACGGTCGGCAAGCTTCACTTCTACATTACGTTCATTGGCACGTACGTAATCTACTTCCCCATGCACTACTTGGGATTCGTTGGCGTGCCACGCAGGTACTACGAGACGGCACTTGGCGAGGTCTACCCCGATTTCTACCCCGAATCCGCGCATGACTTGAACGTCTTTATCACTTGTGCGGCACTTGTCGTGGGTGCAGCTCAAATCCTCTTCATATACAACTTGGTCCACAGTTTCTTCAAAGGAGAGAAGGCGGGCGACAACCCGTGGGGTGCGAACAGCTTGGAGTGGCGGACGCCGCAAACTCCACCTTCGCACGGAAACTGGGACGAGAGACTACCCACTGTGCACAGGTGGGCGTACGACTACGGTGTGCCAGGTCACGACACTGATCACATACCTCAGGACGTGCCCCGCAAGGAATCGGCATAACGAGTCTGACAGCTTGTTGGCGAGATTGAGCAAAGGAAGCGCAAGTAAACCATGACCGAAGCGACGATACCGCCTAAGGAAAGCGCATTTACCAGTACTGCTAGAGACTGGTCGTCTGACATCACCACGTTCAAGGGCGTGCCTTGGGGCAAGGCCATGATGTGGATTTTCTTGGTGTCGGACACGTTCATCTTCACCTGCTTCCTTGTGGGCTACATGACCGTGCGGATGACAGTTACGGACCCTTGGCCAAATCCAAGCGAAGTTTTTGCACTAGCAATACCCAATCAGCTCTTCGGTTGGCAGTTCTTGGATGCACCGATACCAGTGCCTCTGCTACTGATTGCGATCATGACGTTTGTTCTGATTTCTTCCAGCGGAACCATGGCAATGGCCGTCAATATGGGCTATCAACGCAACAAGAAGGGCGTAGTGTTGCTCATGCTCGCCACAGCACTGCTGGGATTCACGTTTGTGTCGATGCAGGCGTACGAATGGTCGAAGTTGATTTTTGAAGAACAGGTAGCGCCTTGGAATAATCCTATGGGCGCAGCTCAGTTCGGGTCTTTCTTCTTCATGATCACCGGATTTCACGGACTTCACGTATCTGCTGGAGTGGCGTATCTTGCAATCATCGCCTATCGGGTCGGACGAGGTCACTACGACAAGACAAATTTTGAGATTGTGGAGATCACGGGACTCTACTGGCACTTTGTGGATTTGGTGTGGGTGTTCATCTTTGCGTTTTTCTATCTCTGGTAGACGGTTGAGAATCGACTATGGCAACTGAAGGTCAACAACACCCGATCAAAATTTATGTAGTGGTTTGGGTGGCGCTGTTTCTATTTAGTGCGGTTTCCTATGCCAGCGACTACCTTGACGACGGCGTCTTCCGAACAAGCGTCATATTGTTGTTCATGATTCTGAAAGCTGGCTTCATTGTCGCGGTGTTCATGCACATGAAGTGGGAACGATTTGCTTTGATATTTGCGATTCTCCTTCCTCCGCTCGCGCTGATGGTTCTAATGACGCTTATGGCCATAGAGGCCGACTACGCTTGGGCAACACGAGTGGAATACATGGGCGAACCCATTGCACCGGAACCCAAACCGCCACCTACTCACGGGCACTAGTAGGCTCCTCAATTGGGTTGGTGTCGTAGCAGGTAGATTGCACTGGCGGTTTGTCTGTCGACCCGCATCATGGTTTGCTGTTGCTCATCCAAGACATCGTGCAGGTCGATGCGTTCCACCTGGAACCCACACTCGGCTAGCTGATCAGAGAATTCCTTTCCATAGATTCGGAAGAACTCGGGCGGCGCTTCGTGCCCATCGCCAGGCCGCACAGACGTTGTCATTTCCCCCATGGACGGAACACTAACCAAAGCCCATCCCTTGGCGTTCAAGACACGATGAATTTCCGCAAGGGCTAATGCGTCCCGTTCTACCTCGGGCAATACATGGCTGCAAAAGACGATGTCGAAGAATTCGTCGCGGAAAGGCATCTGTTCAATGTTTAGGCGGACATCCACATCGTGGCGAAAGAGATCGCAGGAAACATAGAGCTCATCGGCCATTTCAACGATCAAAGAGCTCAGACAGGCTTCTGGTGCGATGTGCAGCAGCTTTGCGTGGGGTTTGCGCAAGTCTGTCCGTTTTCGCAGAAACTCGTGCATCAAGCGATCCCGTTCACGCGAACCACATACCGAGCAAACTGCATTGAGTCTACGAAATCTTCGCCGACCTGCAGGTCGGAACGACCGATAGGTCCGATCGCAAAATGGACAGTACACGTTCCTTCCCGCGTAGAGCACGGGCGAGATCCTACGTCGCAGCCTGCGAATTCGCTGTTCAAGCTCGGTTAGAAAACGCATCGCTACTGCACCTCTCTGAGGATTTCGATGCGATCTTCAAATTTCGCGATCTTCCGCTCAATCTTCCTTCTTGCGATAGCTCTAGACCAGCTGCTGATGGGGATCCACTCGCTGTTGCCCAACCCATCGACGATCACCAGTCTGCAAACGTGCTCATCTTCTCGTACTGCAATGATGTTGTGTGGTAGGAGATCGCGGGTCAGTACTAGCTCACGGCGCAGCCAATGCTTAAATTCTTCCATCGCCGTCTCGAGGGGATTGTCAATTCCGCAAGGCACCTGCTGGTCGAGATTCAAGGGAAAGGTGCTGTCGAAGTTGCGATAGACCTGCGTAACTATTCCAATTCCCGAATCTGTTTGTACAACGCCGAAATAGCGAGGGACATGGCTCCACAATTCACTTCCATGTCGCTTCATCAATTCTTTGTAGGCCATGATTTCCTTGTCTTGGTCGTCCCAATGTTTAGCGCTTCTGAATTTCTTGAATCCTGTCGCGGCTTCACGTCGTTTCTCCGGGGTGCGATCCTTGCGCAAAACCTTGATGCAACGAGACGGGTCGGAAGGATGCAAATAGCATCGTCTGGTGCCACCTATGGCAAACGGTTCCCGTTCTTGCAGTCTGATCACAGGTTCGTTCTTCCTATCACTCTTGTTGCAATGGTCAACGCCTGCGGCGCGCATTTCCACTTGAGAAATTTACGACCGGTGTGAATTCACAATCTTCTGCTCATTGCAATTGTGTGTGGAGTTGGCACATAGTCGCTCACTTTGGATTTGCATGTCGTGTTATACATAAATGATTGGTAGCGGGGAGGTATTTGTGAGGATTCGAACAAGGATAGTGGTGTTCCTTGGAGTCTCGGCTTTCATTGTTCCATTGATTGGACTGCTCGGTAAGAGATTGGGCTTGTGGACCTATGAGATCGGCTTCTTGCTGCTAATGTCAGGTGCGGCACTTGGTGCACTTACTGTAGTTGCGGGCATTGTGGGCTTGCTGATTGTGTTACTAGGGAAGCGGAATGATGCAATTGCCAGTCGTCTGGCCAACCATTGGCCTAACATTGCAGGGTTTATTCTTGGATTGGTAGTAGTCGTGTTTGTGCTGAAGTTGTTCTTGAATGCGCTGCAATACCCTCTCCTCTACGACATTTCAACAGATCTCGAAGACCCGCCCACTTTTTCCGCGGCAATAGGAGAGCGGCGTGGCGAATCGTCCAACTCGCTGGCTTTCACAGCACAAGCGGCTCAGCTCCATGCAGAGTCGTATCCAGACGTGGACACTCTTGTGATTCTCAATAAGTCCAGATCGGAGAGTTTCGAACTTGCTATGAGCGTCGCACGCGACATGGACTGGACCTTTGTGACGGCCAATAGTGAAAGTGGTCGTTTTGAAGCAGTTGCTACAACTTTCTGGTTCGGATTTCAGGACGATGTCGTTGTACGAGTGCGGGCAAACTCCAAGGGACCGGGATCTTTGATTGATGTAAGGTCCGCTTCTCGAGTGGGTGTCTCCGATATAGGTACGAATGCCCGTCGTATTCGGCGATTTTTGAGTGAGATTGAGAGTCGATTAGCGAGCAGAGAGTCGTGAGTCTAGCTTAGGTCGATGGCCGTAACGCACCCAAAACCGAAAATTGAACGAGTGGGTCGACTGCTGCTAATCGAATGCCTGACCTTCGTGGCAACCAAACTCTAGAACTTCAAGAGACTGGGTTCCATGGTCTCTAGATCCATGACGCCAATGGCGTTGTGTCCCTTCATGTGTCCTGCACATTCGCCTGGATTGAAGATTGTCAGCGCACCACGACGTTCGATTCGCAACAAATGAGTGTGACCATGCAAGGCTACAACTGCTCTGCGGATCGTCGAGTCTGTCAGCTCGCGAGGATCGTGTACTACCACTATCCCACGTCCATGAAATTCGAGATGGAGAGGGGGTTGACGAAAATTGAAACCGTACTTACGGGCAACTGCAGTGAGTTGGTCAAGCTCCGTATCGTTATTGCCGAACACTCCGGCTAAAGGCGCAACCAATTCACGGAATAATTCCAGGGTACCTGCCCTAGTGATATCTCCAGTGTGTATGACATGGTCAACTCGTTCTGTGTTGAAGAGTTGGACGATCGCCTTGACGTTTCGTGTATTGTTGTGCGTATCGCTGACGATTCCTAATTTCATTGCAACACTGGGTATGCCTTGGACTAAAGTCTATTGATACTTGTTGAAGGAATCGAACACACGCCAAACTCGCAGCCTAGAGTGTGCCTGATTTTGGTACTCACGAAGAACTTGGGGCGAACACAACGCACACTACGACTTCGCTCCAATCATAGGCGAACGAGAATTTTCTTGCGCAGTGCATTACTAGGTTTCTAGCCGCTCGGAACTACTGCATAGTTTGCCAGCAGCAAGCATCTAAAAAGTCGGAATTGACCAGTGGGCGGGAAATCCACACAGGGCATCCTTCAAATTACTTGACAATTGAAGTGAAAAGACTTAATAATGCACTTTGAGCCCAAAGGGCTTAACACCGTTCTTGCCGAGCGGCAAGAATTAGGTCTTTTGTGCAAATCCCGGAGGGGATTAGAGACAGGGGGTACATATGCGACTACGTATAGGATCGCTTGCGGCGATTCTTGCTTCCGGCGCACTCTTGTGGACGACGTCCGCATTGGCGCAAGAAGAGCAGACCGACGAAGGTGAAGAGGAGCAAGTTGAGGCAGAGCCTGCCGACGACGAAGCTGCTGACGATGAAGGTGCGATGGACAACATGCTCATCACGGGCACCTACATTCGTCGTGACAACTTCGACACGCCTTCTCCAATCGACATCATCTCCGAGTTGGATATCGAATTAGCGGGTACGCCGGATCTGGGAGACATTATTTTTGATCAGACGTATCAAGTTGGCGTCAATGCGAACGCAGCGCCATTCGAACATCCGACCGGACGTGCTGACGACCAAAGTGTACAACGGGGAGTTGAGGTTTGGGCTAACATTCGCGGCCTAGGTACTCGTGCGACCATGACCATGATGGATTCGCACCGCGTACCAGCCAACGTGCAGGGCTATGGTCCTGGAACACGGCGATCTGGTTCCGACGTCAATTCTCTCTATCCAGGGATAGCAATTGGACGGGTCGAGACGATTCTTGACGGCGCATCCGCTCTGTATGGATCGGAAGCCGTTTCCGGAGTGGTTAACGTCATTCCCCAGAAGAATTTCGATGGATTCCGCGCCAATTACTCGAGCCAACAGGCTATTGAAGGCGGTGCGCCATCCAAATCGTTTGAGTTGCTAGCGGGCGCCCAAAGCGAGAAATCGAGCGCGATATTTGCAATGGCGATTCGCGACGTTGATCGTATGGCAGCGACAGAAAGACCACAATTCATCATTTCTTCTGCTGGTTGGACTGGGCAGCTTCTGCCGACATGGAGCGAAACCGGTTCTAGTAATCCAGGGGACTGGCGTGTGCCATTTCGGGATTCCAATGGTGAACTGGTTCCTTGGACTCCATCAGGATGGGCCCAATTCCCTACCGGCACGCCACCTCCAGGCTGGTTGGCTACTTCTGGTCCGTGGTATCTATACCCTGAAGGCGAACCCATTCGCTTGGTTGTAGACGACTATGACAACGATGGAATGCCAGATGTTGAGGAGTTTGGCTACGGAGGTGAAACGATTGAAGACACCGCTGGACGGCTTCGAGTTCTGAGAAAAGTCGATCCTGGATGCGGCTACGATTTCGGAGCTGGCTACAACAGCCTAGAAGGAGAACGATTTGCTGCGGGATCGGTTTCTGCAGCAGGCGGACTCGGCTACACGGACACAACGAAAAAGGGCAACTTCCTCAACGAATACCTAACCGGCAACGTTTGGGGACGAGAGACCCGAACGACAGGGGATGAAGCTGGTAGCCACGGTTCCGAATATGACTGCCGACGCGTAACCACGGACTTTCAAGACATGCAGACTCCGCAAGATCGAGAGCAAGGCATGGCGTTTTTTGAGCACCGATTTAATGATTACGTATCCTTTCATGGTGAAGTCACGATCAGTCGACTCGAGAGTCGCGGACGACAGAACGACTGGTTTGGGATCGACGAGTGGCAAGGTGCTGCTGGTTCCGACAACTTAAGCCCATTCATCCCATTTGCCCTTGGATCCAATCCCGGTAATCCCTTCAGAGCATTCGCCGACGGATCCAACACCTGCGATTTGTTGCCCAACCTGCCAGGCTGCGACGAGTTTACGAACGGTCGTTGGTACACATACGTAGACGACAACGGGACTCCTGACAACACCGCCGACGATGTGACGCGAACTATAGATCGCCATGCAGAAACCGAACTGTCATACATTGATGCGAACGGCAATGGTGTTTACGACTATCTGCAAGAAGCAGGAGAGTGGTTGGTTTTTGCGCAAGACATCAACGGCGATGGATTGCCTGATCGAGACGTGAACGGTGACGGAATTGCACAGGATAGCGAGCTCAATAGTCGAGACGCACAACACAACGCTCACCACCGAGTGATTTTGCTGCCACTCGACAGCGACGTTGACGGCGATGGAATCCCAGATCGTTTCGATCCGGATTCCCACGGCACGATTGGCGTGCGACTGTTTGAAGACGCTAGACTGCAGCAACTGGCAGCTCATCCGAAGCAACCCTATGTCCACGAAAGCTATCCGTGGCTGAACGGCGACATGAGCTTTGACCACAGGGCTCAATTGAGCGACATGCGCTTGCGATTGGGAACAACAATTGAGATACCTGATACCGAGTGGTACATCAATGCGGATTGGGTATGGGCACTTAACAAGCGCGAGAACGACTGGCTAGAGCCAATCTGGCACTGGGCTGTCAACTCGTTCAAGTGTTCCGGCGGCCGAGATGGTCAGCAGTGCTTCAATCCATTCAGCACTAGTTGGCTGGCTTCCGATCCGGAAACTGGTGAATTGCTGCCTCAGTGGCGTGACAAGGACGACCCTGCGTGGAATACAACCCTTGAGACTCGAAACGCAGGAATCATACCCCGTGCAGATCAACGTCTCGTTGGTTTCATCTTGGTAGACCTGATTGCTTCAAACTCCAACTTGTTCAACCTTTGGTACAACGATGCACCCGTAGGATTCGCGATCGGTATGCACCATCGCATCGAGTCGGAAGAGTATCGTCCCAATCAGGTCGGAGCGGCATCGCTTGGTTCGTCGATTGTCAGTTTCCAATATACGGAGGAACAAACTGACGCGGTATTCACCGAATTTCGTTGGCCTTTGATTTCGCATCCTCGATGGGGCGAAATGGAAGTTCAAACAGCGGTTCGTTACGCGGAATTTACAGGTCGGGGTTCACTTGCGGCAACAGGTGAGGTAGCGAACTTTGACGTCACCATTCCAAAGTTTGCTATGAGCTATACGCCTACGCGAAACCTATCATGGCGTTTCAGTCGGACTGAAGGCTTTGTATTGCCAGGCATGTTCCAATTGTTCAATGTAACCGACGGCGAGTATTCATCGCAGGAAACCGTACGTGACTACATTTGTGACAACCTTCCAGAGTTGCCACAATGTTCTGGCGTTGGTCCAGGTGGAGGAGTTCCAGATGTAACTGTGATTCCAGATTCTGCCAATCGGAACTTGCAGGCTGAGATATCTGCACTATGGAATACTGGTTTCACATTCCGCATGCTTGATGACGACTTCACTATGGACATCGATTACACCGATGTGGCGTTTGAAGGTCGAGTGGAACGCATTGGCGTCGGCGCCGTCGTGAACCAAAACGAAGCTGGATTCGAGCAGTTCATCAAGGACCGCTGCGGCAATGACACTCTGGTTGACTATGACAACCAGAACAAGTATCCAATTGACGAATATCCCAATATTCCACGAAATCCTCTGGATTACGTTGCACAGACTCCACTTTCAGAGCAGCAATGCAGACTCGAGGCGGCCAATGAATGGATCGCTCGGGAACGCACCGTTGCGGGCGGCATTATCGTGCGTGAAGGCGGACGATTGGTGCAGGCCTCCGAAGCGTGGATCAATCAGGGCGAGTATCGCACTCGTACATTGATCGCTCAAGGCGGTTACAGCTTCGAAGGGAGTGAGATACCTTTTATCGGTGGAGACTACGGAAACTTCAATGTCTCCTTTTCCGCGACTAGGATGCTTGAACTGAGCTTGGTTCGCTTCGCTGCAGATTCAGGTCATGGATATGCAGGATTGAAAGTTGACGGAGTTGGCAATAGAAATGCTGTAAATTACTGGGCAGGATCAGAATTAGGTACACCATTGCCACCAACCCCTGAATACAGAGTCAATCTTGGACTTCGATGGTTCAGCGGACCTCATACCGCTCAACTAAGCATGCGCTGGCACGACAGTATTACCGATGTCAGTCCGGCGTATGACGAAATTACGGAATGGACACTGTGTAGGCTTAGACCAGATGGAACCTATTCGCGAAACAACGGCGACATTTGTTCCGAGAACGAGTATCTGACCGATCCAAATGGTTGGAATAACAACGAGATGAGCGGAATGCCGGTTTTCAATATCGATGACACTGACGATATCCCCAACTTTGTGTGGAGCGAGAAGGAAGCTTGCATCGACCAGGACAGAAATCCCTACTGCGAGATTCCTGCTGCGGCATATTGGGACTTCAGCTACACGTACAACCGTACGAATTTCATGGGAATGTCTTCATTCTCGTTGAACGTATCGATACGTAATCTCTTCGATTACTATCCAACCCCAATTCCGTCAGGAGTCGGGTTTGAGGCATATGTTGACAATGGAATGGGTCGTCTTGGATTCGCACGAGTATCCATGAGTCTCTAGTAGTACATCTAATCTACTAGCCTCTAGATTCGGCGCTGGAGTTCGCTCCAGCGCCGAATTTTTTTGATTCGTCATCTCGCATGGAATTAAGTGCGAGACACCCGAATACAAGAGTTCGCTATAGTTTGACATTGAGACTGGCATGTATTGTCAATCTGGTCCTAGGGCGATTGAAGAACATGACGAAAAACCCCAAGCAATAGGTTCGGATGGCGCGAATTCGTAGTGACTACACAACTGTCAACCTCGTTTCTTCGGATGAAAGCTTGTAGCTGGGGCTTTCTATCGGCGCCCTTCCTTGCTGGTGCGGTATTCCTGCTGGTGGCGCTAGTTGCCTCGTGCAATGCGCCCCCACGCACGTTGTCAATCGATGAGCCGTTGCGGATTGACACTTCGAATGTCGATCCAGAGCTTTCTGATTCAATTGCGGAGACTGTCGCACTGATTGAGAAGACTCCTTTCTCGTCGTCACTTCGGGGAAGATTGGCAATGACGTACGACGTAAACCATTTCCCTGACGCTGCGCTCGTCATGTACGAACAAGCAGCTCTCCTTGATCCGCAAGACTTTTCATGGTGGTACTTCGGTGCAATGATCGAAAAGAAGCAAGGAGAATTCGATGCAGCACTGGCAAAGATTCAGCGGGCTATTGAAATTGATCCTGGCTATGTTCCTGCCTATCTGCACCAAGGCAACTGGTTGCTCGAGCAGAATCGGTATAGCGAAGCGACTGAGGCATTCAATGAGGCTGCCTTGTTGGGAGCGGGTTCGCCTGCGGCTGTAGGACTGGCACAGGTGTATCTCAGAGAGGACAAACTGCAATCCGTGATCGATGTATTAGCCCCCTACTCGCAGACTCTCCCCCATCCGCAAATATGGCGTCTTCTGGCTGCAGCGTATGCACCCTTGGGATTTGAGCAGGAAGCTGAAGTCGCGCGGGCATTGGGTCAGGAAGCATTGCCGTTGTTGTGGCTGGACCCGATACGTCAACGTCCCAACAAGTATGTGCGAGGATTCGGTAGACGGTTGGCTTACGCACAGAGTCTCCTATCAGCGGAACGCCACGCAGCAGCTCTGCGTGAGCTTGAACGACTGCGGGCGATTCGACCTGACGATGAGATTCTCATCAATAACCTAGCGGTGGCTTATGACAAGACCGGCCAGTTTGATAAGGCAGTTCTGACGTTAGAGCGCGGTATCAATCTTGCACCGAGTCAGTATCGATTCTATGTCTACTTGGCTGATTTGCTGTATAGGGCTGGAGGCAACGAGGAGGCCGTTGACTTGCTCAATCGGAGTTTAGAAATTAACGAGCGCGACGCCGAAGCCTATGAACGGCTTGGAGCTGTACTTATGCGCTTGGAGAGGTTCACTGAAGCTTTGTCAGCGTTTGAGAGTGCAATCGAATTTGGGCATGCCAATGTCGCTGGAATACGACTTCGAATCGGCACGATCCATGGATATCAAGAGAATTGGGTCGAAGCTATCGACCAATTTTCGCAGGTGGTGGCACTCGATCCCAGCAATGCTGACGGCCATATCTATCTGATGCACGCCTTGCTAGCCGACGAGCAACTGCACGAAGCCGAAGCAGCTCTCCAATGGGCGCGAAGGCTAGGCATAGATTCTCAATCGCTGCAAGCAGTTGTCGATGCAATCGACCAGGAAACTGGGCAGAACGATTCGCAGGCACCATGAGAAGGGCAAGTCTAGCTGCAGCCGCACTGGGAGTGTCTTGCCTCGCCGTTTGCTATGGATGTGGGAGCGCTCAAGATAACCAAAGTGTTGGGGAAACTCACGAAAGCGTTTGGTTTTCCGAGGAATCCATGCAACGAGGCGTTGAATTTGTTCATGTGTCTGGGCATCGCGAAAAACACTTGCTGCCAGAAATCACGGGAAGTGGCGTTGCGTTGATCGACGTCAATAGTGACGGTTGGCTTGACATCTATTTCGTTCAGAGCGGCTCGCTGACCCAAGTAGAAGCGAATGATCCATATGTGAATGAGCTCTACATCAACCAACGCGACGGAACTTTTGCCAAGCGGGCTCCGGAGACAAGTGCTGCAGACGCAGGGTACGGGATGGGAGTAGCCGCAGGAGACTACGACAACGATGGGGATAGCGATCTCTATGTGACCAATGTGGGGCGAAATCGGCTATACAACAATGACGGTACTGGAATGTTCGTCCCAGCGAAGAGCGAAGTTCTCGCTGATGACAATTGGGGCACATCTGCCGCATTCTTGGATTTGGACCGTGACGGGGATTTGGATCTCTATCACGCCAATTACTTGCATTGGTCGGTGCAAGTGGAGCTTGACTGCTACTCAAGCGGCGTATTGACGTACTGTCCGCCGGTAAACTATCGTGCACCCTCCATTGATCGCTTGTATCGCAACAACGGCGATGGAACATTCACCGACATTACCTACGACGCGGGCATTGACGCTGCGTTTGGAAATGGATTTGGAGTGATTGGCGCCGATTATGACAACAATGGCTATATCGATGTATTCGTAGCTAATGACCTGACGGTAAATCAGCTCTGGATGAACCAAGGTGATCTTGATTTTCTTGATGAGTCCATGACCCGTGGCTCAGGAGTCGATGGATTTGGTATTGCTAAGGCGGGAATGGGTGTGGTCTCTGCCGACCCAGACCGTGATGGCGACTACGACATATTGGTAGTGAATCTCACTGGAGAGTCCGACTCGTACTTTCGTAACGAAGGTACGCACTTCACAGATTCCACTAGCGAAGTTGGGCTCAGCGCTCCGAGTCGCAAATACACGAGATTTGGTGTCGTTCTGGCAGATTTCGACAATGACGGATGGCTCGACTTGTATCACGCGAACGGCGGAGTTAGTCCTGTCGATTTGTCTGCATCAGATGTCTATGCGGAACCTAACGTTCTATTTCGAGGAACGCAGGATGGTCGTTTTGTTGAAGTTTCACCTCAAGGAGGTACGGAGAGTCCGCTAGTGCACACGAGCCGGGGACTCGCCGTGGGTGACATTGACAACGACGGTGGGTTGGATCTCGTCGTGGTCAATCGAGATGCACAAGCGTACGTGCTCATGAATCGATATCAGAATCGAGGCAATTGGATTTCGTTTGCCATCGAAACTAGTCGCGGCGGAATTGCCAATGGAGCGTTGGTGACATTGACATCGAACGGACGGCAGATCTACGGTACCGTAAGGCCCGAAGGCAGCTACCTGTCGTCGAACGATCCACGAGTGCACTTTGGATTGGGCTCTGTGCTGACCGTTGAAGATGTCCGCGTACTGTGGACAACGGGGGACGTTGAGGAATTCGGCGCCTTTGAGGCAGGTCAGGTTGTTGAGTTGAGACAAGGGCAAGGGAATCCGTCGGAATGGCCCCGATTGCCGTAAGTGGTGCAAACGTAGACCTTACTGTGCTTAGGTGTAATTGGCGTGCGCGATTCAGTTCTGCTGAACTGAATAGATACCACGCTGCGCTATTGAGTTATTTGGCTATGAGTTGCGATCATGTGTCCCGCGTTCTTCAAGTCCTTGGGTTGGCTCTGTTCGTCGGCACACTAAGCATTGCTTGTTCCTCACCAGACGAAGAGGCTATAGCGTTTCCACAGGTCGATTTGCCGGTGCTGCAAAATCTCGAGAGTGTGGATCGCGAATTGGCAGAGTACATTGCCCATCGACACGCCGCAGTGCTGCTGTATCCAACTTCGGCGTCGGAGCGAGGGCGATTGGCAATGGCGTACGACGTTAATGGATGGCATGAGGCTGCGGTTGACATTTACGACCAAGCCCACACACTCGATCCCTTTGAGTTTATGTGGCCTTACTTCGCCTCGCTTCTTGCGGCCTCCCAAGGAGACTTTGAAAGCGCATTGGTAAGACTGAATAGCGCACTTGTGATTGACTCCGAGTACGTTGCTGGATGGCTTGCGAAAGGAGCATGGTTGCTGCAACTTGATAGATTCGACGACGCCAAGAGTGCGTTTGAAGTCGCGTACTCGATCGACGGGAACATCTATGCGATCGTAGGTAAGGCTCAGGTATTCCTACGTGCCGGAGACTCACAGTCTGCAAAAGACCTACTTGAACCATTAAGCCAACGGACGCTGCATCCCCAGATTTTTCGATTACTTGCCCAAGCATACGAAGACTTGGGTAGAAGTGAGAATGCCCGAGTTGCAAAAGCGTTGGGTAAGAAAGAAGGTGTACTCCTTTGGCAGGATCCTCTCATAATTCGTCGCGAGATACACATTCGTGGATTTGGTGGTCGACTGGCAAAAGCACAAAGATTGCTGCAGGCGCAACGTGTCGAAGAAGCCCTCATCGAATTGACGGGATTGCATGCAGAGCATGCTGATAAACCTTCACTAATTAGCTCTCTTGCTTGGGCATATTCGGCACGAGGGGATGTGGACCTCGCGATCGAAACACTGCAAATCGGTATCGAGGACCATCCGAATCACCAACCTTTCTATACCCAACTTGGCGATTTACTAAGCATTGCGGGCAGCTTAGATGTTGCATTCGGTTTGCTGCAAAAGAGCATTGAGCTGAACGATTCAGATTCAGAGGCACACTTCAAGCTTGGGTTTGTGCTTATGCAACTTGACGCTTTGGACGACGCGGTCGAGTCGTTCACCAAAGCACTCGATCTGGGTTCCAATTCGGCATCGCAGATTCATATCCACTTGGGAACCATCGCAGGCTACAGAAGAGACTGGGATAGAGCCATAGTCCACTTCAAGAGGAGCATTGAACTGGATCCGAGAAGTGTGATTGGGCATGAACGACTGTGTGTTGTGTACATAGAGGCTGGCAAGTTTGATGAATTGGAGACAGCATTGGAGTGGGCTGCGAAACTTGCCATTCCAGATGAGGAGTTTGAATTCGTTCGTCAATATCGCGACGAGGTTCAATCAGAACCTCAATGAAGGATAGTGTCGCGTCAATTGGGTTAGTCTCCGTCGCGACAGTCTTGCTGCTAGGACTTCACGCCTGTTCGCGGAGTGGCAATGGCATGTCCGAACACTCAGATTCTTGGTTTGACAATCAAATCACTGCAAGAGGGCTGGATTTTCGGCACAACTCGGGATATCGCGACATACCTCTGCTCCCCGAGATCAATGGCAGTGGTGTGGCGGTGGCTGATTTCAATGGCGACGGCTGGTTGGACATTTACTTTGTGCAAAGCGGCAGTTTGTATTCAGACGAAGCAGAGGATTGGAAGAACCAGATCTATCTGAATGATGGACGCGGAAACTTTGCCAACGCGACTGAGTCCGCCGGAGATGCGGGGGACGTTGGCTATGGCATGGGCGTTGCAGCTGGAGACTACGACAATGATGGCGACGTGGATTTGTACGTCACCAACGTGGGATCGAATGTTCTGCTGGAGAACGATGGCAGTGGAAAGTTTCGCGATGTGTCAGCCATATCTGGCGTTGGCCATTCAGGCTTCGGTGCATCCGCCACATTGCAGGACTTTGACCGCGACGGCTACTTGGATCTGTACGTCACCAACTATGTGAATTGGCATAGGAACGCTGAAATCGAGTGCTACGAGCGTGGAATTCGTGCCTATTGCCCACCTTCCCGCTATGGAGCACCAGCTTCCAATCGACTTTATCGGAACAATCAAGACGGCACGTTCAGCGATGTGTCAGATGAATCTGGAATTGCTTCTGCATTTGGACACAGTTTCGGTGTGGTAACCGCTGACTTCAACGGAGACGATCTTGTAGACATATTCGTTGCAAACGATCGAACTCCCAACGAACTTTGGATTAATCGCGGTGGTATGCGATTCTCGAATCTCGCTGATGAGTTCGGTGCTGCCGCGGACGGATACGGGGACGTCAAGGCGGGCATGGGAGTGGACATCGCGGATTTCGACCACGACGGTGATTCCGATCTACTGGTTGTCAACCTAGTTGGTGAGACCGACACATTTCTCCGGAATCAAAACAATCACTTTGTCGATGTTACAAGCTGGATGGGAACGAATTCCGTCTCGAGTCGATTCACGCGTTGGGGCGCGATCCTAGAAGACTTCGACAATGACGGTACAACAGACCTCTATGTTGCGAATGGTGGCGTGTACCCAGTTGACATGAACTCGTCTGACATCTATGCGGAACCAAACTTGCTCTATCAAGGAACTGATGACGGCCCTCTGCGATTGGTTCAGTCATTGGATTCGGCAGCAATGGATGAAATGCATACCAGTCGAGGTGTTGCAGTAGGAGATTTGAACCGCGACGGTGGTCTCGACCTAGTCGTTGTGAATCGAGATAGTGAACCTTATTTGCTCATCAATCGTGTGCCAAAACGTGGCAATTGGATCTCGATCGAATTGCGAGAGCGCAACGGACGGATTGCACTTGGCGCGACCGTTGCTTATAGGACCCTTTCACTCGAAGGATACAGCTTTGTATCGCGAGACGGAAGTTTCCTGTCATCCAGCGATCCGCGTGTTCATATAGGACTTGGAGAGGGTGATTTGCTCATGGATCTGCGAGTCGCGTGGCCGGATGGTCAACAGGAATGGTTTGGTGACATTGCTGGCAACCAATTGGTGACCCTTCGACAGGGAGAAGGATCAGTCGAACTCGATTCGGAATCCGGGATGGACGGAAACTAGCGATCCGTGCTTCAATCCACGCCAAGCCGTTGCTGGAGCAAGGGGCTTGTCGTTGTGTATTGAAGGTGTACCTTTTCGCCCGGATTGAGTCGCTCCTTGATTGCAAACGCAGCCAGGGCGGCTTCATGAAATCCAGAGAGAATCAGTTTCTTCTTTCCCGGATATGTAGCGATGTCTCCGATCGCGTAAATGCCAGGAGTGCTTGACTCAAACCTCTCCGTATCGGTCGCAATTTGATTGCGAGCAAGATCGAGTCCCCATTCGGCAATAGGCCCGAGGCGGGGCGACAATCCAAAAAAGACAAGAAGACAATCGAGCGGCAATTTTTCAACTTCGCGGGACGGTTGAGTAATGTGAACTTCAGTCAATTTGCCGTTCTGAATGGTTAAGTCCGTGGCGTTTCCGACCAGGAATTGCATCTTGTTGTCGGAAAGGTGCCCTCGCATTTGCGACACCGAAGCATCAGCCGCTCGGAACTTCTCACTTCTATGGACAAGTGTCAAGGACTTTGCCGTAGCTACAAGCTCATTCGTCCAATCGAGGGCTGAATCGCCTCCACCTAGTATTACTAGTCTCTTGCCGGCGAATTGAGTAGGGTCCTTTATCCGATAGTAGACTTGACTGTCGATGAATTGCTCGACACCGTCCACCCTTAGCGGCATCGGTTGAAAAGAGCCCACTCCCCCTGCGACCACGATCGATTTGGTGACAAACTCCGTATCTTTCGCAGTGCGCACCAAGAAGGAGTCGTCATCGTAATGAGCCACATGCGTTACTTGCTGGTCTAGGTGAAAGACGGGATCGAAAGGCTTGATCTGTTCAAGCAATCGATCCACGAGTTCCATTGCCGTACAGTAGGGAATTCCCGGAATGTCATAGATGGGTTTGTCGGGATAGAGTTCAGAACACTGTCCGCCTGCCTCCGGAAGTGCGTCGACGACGTGTGAACTGATTCCCAACAAACCTAGTTCGAAGACTTGAAACAGTCCACATGGACCGGCACCGACAATTACCGAGTCAGTTTGAATTGACATGGATTCCTTAGGGGAGATTCATCGTGTACACATTGAGCAGCGCAATCGAGCTGATCATTGCAAGGGTATCGATTTAGGATACAACAATCGTGCGGTTGAATGATGAACTGTTAGGGTGCAAGAAATTCAGTGAGCAATCGATTCACTGTCTTAGGATCGACTTTGCCTTTGGACGCGCTCATCACTTGCCCTACAAGAAATCCAAGTACTTTCGTCTTGCCGTTGCGGTACTCCTTCACTTGCTCCAGATTCTCGTCGAGTATCGTTTGGACAAGCACTCGTACATCCTGTTCGTCAGTTATCAGCGCATCGCGCAGTTGAGAGAGTGCCATTGATACCGGTTTGCCCGTTTTGACCACGTGTTCGAATATCTGTTTCGCAATGGCGTCGGAAACGACTCCCTCGTCAACTGTCTTGACAATCTCGCCGAGCTCAGAACCGGACAATCCAAGCTCGTCAATGTCAATATCGTTCTTGTTCAAGTATGCCGCCACGTAGCCGAGCACCCAATTTGCAGTGAGTTTGGCATTAGCTGTGACGTCGATAGCTTTTTCAAAGTAGTCCGAAATCACTTTTTCTTGTGTCAATCTGTCGGCAGTCCTGTTGTCAAGACCATGTTCGGCAATGTAGCGATGGCGACGCGCAGCTGGAAGTTCCGGCATGGAGGAATGTACGGTTTGAATCATGTCGCGCGAGATTTCTACAGGCAGCAGATCGGGATCGGGAAAGTATCGGTAATCGTGTGCAAACTCCTTTCCTCGCATTGAGCGTGTTTCATCTCGCTCAACATCGTAGAGCCTGGTCTCACGTACTACATCACCTCCTGCTTCAAGAATGGAGATTTGGCGATCGATCTCGTGCTGAAGTGCTTTCTCCACAAATCGGAAGGAATTTAGGTTCTTTATTTCTGTGCGTTCTCCAAGACGTGCCTCTCCCTGACGCCGAACCGAAACATTGGCGTCGCACCGCATGGATCCTTCATTGAGATTGCCATCGCAAATGTCCAACCAAGTCACCAATTGGTGCAGTTGACGAAAGCAAGCGGCTGCTTCGCTGGGAGTTGTGAGCTGGGGAGCTGTTACGATTTCCAACAATGGCGTTCCCGCACGATTTAGGTCTATTCCGGTCTTCCTTGGGTATTTTTCGTGATTGGACTTGCCGGCATCTTCTTCCAGATGCGCGCGCATCAACTCCACATTTCGCACGGTGCCATCTTCGACTCTCACCTCGAACACGCCGCCCTCGACAATTGGCTCCGTCAATTGCGTGATTTGGTACCCCTTCGGAAGGTCAGGGTAAAAATAATTCTTTCGATCGAATCTGCATTGAGGGGCAATATTTGCAGAAGTGGCCAACCCAAAGCGTATGGCTTTGTACACAGCCTCCTTGTTGAGCACCGGCAAGGTTCCGGGTAACGCCAAATCTACAAGATTCGCTGCCTGATTTGGATCTGCGTCGACGGTTACTGGTGCGGACGAAAAAATCTTGGATTTGGTGTTGAGCTGGACGTGCACTTCCAAGCCGATCACAGGTTCCCAGCGTAGAGAGTTCACGTAGCGTCCAATCGTGGGTGTTGCAGATGCCAGTCAGTCAAGTGTTGATATTTGATTCCCAATTCCAGCAATTCCGATTCCCCAAAATGGGGGGCGATCATTTGAAGCCCTACCGGCAACCCGTCGGCAAATCCACAGGGAACCGACACCGCGGGTAGACCGGACATATTCACCGGCACTGTAAATTGGTCTTGCTTGTACATTTCAGTGGGATCCAAGTCCATTGCGTCCAGCCTAAACGCGGTAGTCGGTGTTGAGGGTGAGAGAATCATGTCAACTTGCTGAAACGCACGTAGGTAGTCGTCTCGGATCAGGCGACGTATTTTTTGGGCTTTGATGTAGTAGGAATCGTAGTGACCAACAGACAGCACGTAGGTTCCCGTTAGAATCCTGCGTTTGACTTCCATGCCAAATCCCTCACTTCGGGATTTGGCATAGACGTCTTCTATGCCTCCATCTGTTTCGCTTCGATGTCCATAGCGAATTCCGTCGTATCGTGCAAGATTTGTCGAAGCTTCTGCACATGCAATGACGTAGTACGCCGAGACGGCGACATCAAAATGCGGAAGTTCGATTTCTACAATTGTGTTCCCTGCAGCCTCGAGTGTTTGCCGTGCCTCATCAAGACATACGGCAATTGGTTGGGGCAAACCGGCAAACAATCGAGTCGGGTAGCCGAGCCGTCTAGGACGAGAAGCATCCGTCCATTCAATGGGCTGCTGACTTGCGCTCGTTGAGTCTCGAAAATCGTTTCCCGACATAGCAGACAACATGCTCCCAGCATCTTCCACCGAATTGGTCAAACTACCTGGATGATCCAAACTTGACGCAAATGCGACCATCCCATAGCGCGAATTTCGACCATAGGTGGGTTTGAAACCGGTTACACCGCAAAAGGAGGCGGGCTGTCGAATGGATCCTCCAGTATCGGATCCGGTGCAAGCAGGAACCAGTCCCGCAGACACTGCGGCGGCGGATCCTCCTGACGAGCCACCTGGAACACGTTCAAGGTTCCAAGGGTTTCTTACAGGTCCGTTTGCGCTAGTTTCGTTTGACGACCCCATAGCAAATTCGTCCATGTTGGTCGAGCCCAAGCAAACTGCGCCTGCACTCTCCAAATTTTCGACAATGGTTGCGCTGTAAGGGGAAACGAATGACCGGAGCATTCGAGAGCAGCAGGTGGTTTTCTTACCCTCAATGCAAAAGATGTCCTTGTGAGCAATTGGTATGCCCCTAAGAGCACCGTCTTGTCCCGCTGCCAGAGCAGTGTCTGCTTCGCGAGCCGACTGCAATGCCGAGTCCTCGTGGATTGACACGAAGCAGTTGAACTGATCGGCCGTTGAGCGTATCCTGCTCAAAAACTCTTGAGTCATTTCAAATGCGCTGATTTCTCGCGACTTGAGCAGTTTTCTCAACTGCTTGATCGTTGGGAAAGGGTCGATCAAGGCTCTATCACCCGTGGCACCAAATAGAAGCCGTCAAGTGCGTCGCTGGCAAGCTGTTGGTACCTGTCTCTGTCGATTCCTTGCTCTGGAACGTCGTCCCTCAGCACCTGCTCCATGTCGAGTGGATGCGCAAGCGGTTCTACGTTTTCCGTGGGAATGCGATGAATGTTGTCTACAAATCCCTTGATGGTAAGTAGGTCTTGCAACAGTTCGACGCTATCTGCGTCGGTCAGGCGCAAGCCACTTAGCTTACACAGCCTAACAAGAGTCTCTTCGTTCAATCGCTAATTTCTCCGAAAACGGTTGCGGTCGTTGGCGGTTGCGCATTGTAAGAGTAATTTCGACTGAAATTCAAACCACTGAAGTCGGAACTGAATCGCTTGTTGTTCACAGAGCGGATCGCATTGCATCGAGGCCAAAGTGTCTCTTCCTGGGCAGTCGGTTCAGGCGATCTTCCGAAGCCTTATGAACGACATGCCTTGCGAGAAAATAACGTGGTAAACTTTGGAACGTCGACGAAGTGGTTCTCCCAGCGAAAGCTGCCCAACTTGACAATCGAAGTGCATCTTGCGGAAATCTGTGCGAACTGCACATTCGACTGTGGAATGGGGCCGGTGCGGGTGCTACAATCCGTCGATATCTTGCGCCTCTCTAGACTAGCAGAAAAACTTAGATGTTGAAAGCCATACGTGGCCTCTTTTCGCCAGACATGTCTGTCGATTTGGGCACTGCAAACACCTTGATTTTCATAAAGAATCAAGGAATTGTTCTGAATGAACCCTCGGTTGTAGCCATTCGTCCCAATCAAAAGGTTGAGGCTGTGGGAGCGGCTGCAAAGTCGATGCTGGGAAAGACGCCTAAGGAAATTACGGTCATCCGTCCCATGAGAGATGGCCAAATCGCTGATTTTGACATCACAAGTCGCATGCTTCGCTACTTTATCGAGAAAGCAATCGGCGGCAAGTTCTTTGCGGGAAGTCCACGAGTGTTGGTGTGCATTCCGTGCAAGTCAACAGCAGTGGAGAAGCGTGCAATTCGGGACTCGGTAGATGCTGCAGGAGCTCGAGAGGTTCTCCTAATTGAAGAACCACTTGCGGCCGCCGTAGGAGCGGACCTGAACATAAAGGAAGCGCGAGGATCGATGGTTGTGGACATCGGTGGCGGCACAACCGATATTGCGATTATTGCTTTGAACGGCGTTGTCGTGTCCGAGAGCATTAGAGTTGGCGGTGACGAGTTCGACAACTCTGTACAGCTCTATGTTCGTCAGCGAGAAGGTTGCGTCATAGGCGAATCTACCGCAGAGGCAATCAAGAAGGAGATCGGCACTGCAATTGCTCTGAATGACGTCAAGGAAATGGTAGTGACCGGGCATTACTTGGCGGCTGGAGTGCCGCGCAGGTTTATGCTGACTAGCGATCACATGATCGAAGCTCTAAACGTTGCCACTCAAAAGTTGATGGATGCAGTGAAGTCTGCTTTGCAGCGCTGCCCTCCTGAATTGTCTGCCGATATTGCGGAGAGCGGGATCGTACTCACCGGCGGGGGCGCGTTATTGCATGGATTGGACGAATTGATTCAGCAAGAGACAGGACTGCCCGTGATGGTCGCAGAAAATCCACTTACTTGTGTCGCCCGAGGATGCGGAAAAATACTCGACTCCGAGTACGTTGAGCATCTTGTGATGAAGTGATGAAGTCTCGTTGAGATCCCTGTAGTTAAAAACGGCCTGCGCCAAAGAGCATGACTTCCAACTGCTCGCAACTCCAAAACCGTCCGCTCCTTAGCCAGTAGAAAGATTTGGCTCTACGTCGCGACAAGCGTTTTAACGCAGCCACATTGCTCGCCTCTCTGATCTTCGTTTCGCTGACATTGGTAGTGGTCGATTTGAACGGACGGTTTCTTCATAGCCCTAGACAAGTCGCCACATGGATCACCAACGGTCTCTATGCAGTTGTCAATACACCGAGTCGCTGGCTGGAGCGCTCATCCCTGTACGTTCAAGACCGCCAACAGCTCCTTGACCGTTACGACAGTCGCGAGTCAGAGATTCAGGACTTAGCGGTGCAAGTGCAAAGAACTGAAGCGCTTCACGCCGAGAATTCCGAACTGCGCCAGCTTCTGGAATTGACCCAGCAACAATCGGAACTAACTTTTGTCCCAGCGGAATTGAGTGCAGTAAATTTGCGCGCGGGAAGAAATGAGATTGTCATCAATCGTGGCGAAACTCACGGTGTCCGCGATGGCATGGCTGTGATCGACAGCGCGGGCGTGTATGGCCAGATAGTCGAAGCCCTGCCGTACACAAGCAGGATTATTCTCATTACCGACCAACGCCTACCCGTTCCGGTTAGGGTTCAGCGAACTGGATTAAATGCGGTTGCCGTTGGCGTAGGCAACTCCGCCGAACTGGTCTTAGAACATGCCGACGTTACGGCAGACATACAGCAAGGTGACTTGTTGGTCGCGTCTGGTTTAGGTGGAGTCTACCCCTTTGGCTATCCAGTCGGGGTGGTGACTTCGATAGAGCCGGATGCAGCGGGCGTGGAGGCACGCGTTATTGTTGAGCCCTCAGCGACGATGCATCGTCGCAATTGGTTGCTAGTAGTCACAGGCGGAACTTCCAGTGAAGTTGCTCAAGAATAACGTCGGTGTCGCAGTCACGCTAGCCATTGCGTTGTTGTTGACGATGCTCGAATTACCACCGTTCCTGCCCGAAGTGCTAAAGCACTTTCGTGCGGATATGGCGTTACTAGTCTGCTACTACTGGGCAACCAATCGGCCCGAACAGATTTCGTTGGTTGTACCGTGGTCCTTTGGATTCCTGTTTGATGCCTTACATGCAGAGCCGCTTGGACTGAATGGGCTGATCTTGAGCATTGTCGTGTTCGTTGGATTGAACATTCCGAATCGATCCAATCGCCCAATTGTTGGCTATCAGTTGTTGGGTTTGTTTGTTCTGGTGATCTTTGCCCAAATTACGCGTCTAATAGCAATGCAATTTGTGGAGTTTCCCGTTGAGGTATCTATTTTGAGCACGGTATGGTCCATAGTTGCTACCTTGGTGATCTGGTTCGTCGTCGTGCTGGTTCTAGATAGGCTCGTAGCGAATGAATCTGCCAGCGTTTCGTTTTCTTAGGATGTTCCATGTGCCAACGTCGAAGAGCCGACAATTCCATCTTCAGCACTGCTCGGAAAAGGCTAGCAGGCCAAGGTGAGGTCTTGCAGATCACTGGGTCAAGCTAGTCGCCAAATTGAAGTAGCTCCGTGCAATCTCGACTGAAAACCACATTCGTGCTCACCGTAACGGTGCTGGCAGTTGCCTTCGCCACCCTGTGCGTCGCGGGAAGGATCATCGCCTGGCGTGTTCCACACCACGAGCACACGATAAATCAATGGTTTGCAACTCAAGAGATCGAGATCGAAGGACCAAAGTTGCGCTGGTCCGGATTGAACGCCATTGTTGAACTTGACAAACTTACAACCCCGTCTGTAACAGGACAAAATATTCGGCTTGAGCTTGATTTTCTTCTTTCGCTTTGGCGCAACCAGGTTTCTCTTGCTGCATTGGAAATAGAAGATCTTCAGTTTGCGTTGGAGAACTCAGGCGATGGCTGGATGCCGTTGGGTGGGGATTCGTCTTCTACCAATGGAAATGTCCTGAGTTGGATTTGGAACGCCTCTTCGGTAGACGTTCGATTGAAGGGAACCCTTGCAAACGGTGAAGTACGTCAACACATTGAGGGAGCCATTCAGACACAAACTCAGAGAGGTCTGCAGCACACGCACATTACTTTACGTTCGCCTCAGTCTTGCGACACGTGTGGATTGCATTTACATCTCGAGAAGCGCAAGTCGCTGATTTTTTCCGACCATGTTCTTGCTATGAATGTAAGCGTCAATGAACTGAGACTCAATCCGGTCCTGTTTGACCTGGACTACTTGCGACCTTTTGATGTAAACGGCACGTTGAGGCTAGTCATGCGAAACGATGTGGGCCGAGCAAAAATTGACTTCGAGATTCAACGCCCTAGCACATCGGCAGAATCCGTTGTGTTTGCTGGACAGTTCGTCGGCAATGTCGTAAAAGATGTGGCCCACGGAGCGCTAATTCATTCCTCGGTCTCACTCGGTGCTGAGGCAACTCCGCTACCAGAGGTTCATTTTGTCGTTCGTACACAACCTTTGACGACGCACGGGTGGTTTGCAGAATCGGACTCGCAGGGCATAATACAGATCGTTGAAGGATTCGCTGAACCCACGCACCCTCTCCACGCATGGGTTAGTAATCTCTCTCCAACCGCCAAGTTCAACCTGTTTCAAGCGGTTTACGATCAGCGTGGACTTGCGCTACGTTCGATTTTGGAAGATTTCCAAACAAAGCGCTATGGCGGCGTACCCAGGATTCAAGCTGAGTCTATTGAGATAGCAGGAAAGAACCGAAGCATACTGGTGAGTTCGCCTGGCCAACAGGTCGAATTCGAATTCGAAGCTTTGCTGGATGGTCTCAAACAGTTCGACGAATTTGAGGGGTCCCTATTGATTGCATTTGCCGGAGACGCGACTGGCGTTCGGTTAGACATGACCAATGCGCTATACCAAGACTCCCGCCTCGCCGCCAAATTTGGCTACCTTCGAGACGCATTTGAGCGCGAATCTTCCTTGGGCATTGCCATTGAATCGGATGGCTTTGACTTGAAGGAATTGCGTGAACTGGTACCGACGAATGTTCCAGAAATAGCGACGACGTGGCTTGGATCCAATGTTCTAGGGGGTCGTACTTTCGAAACCCAGGCCGTCTTGCACTCAATAGCCATTGATGATTTCGACCTACATCCGGTTGTTGTGGAAGCCTTTGGCCGGCTAGACGAAGTTGAGATTTCCTATAGCTCGAATTGGCCAGTACTGAAGGAATTGAAGGGGGAGCTGTGGCTGACTCGAGACGCCCTGGATGTGCTTGTCGAATCGACCCATTCGCAGGGAATCGCAGTAAGTTCCGGTAGAGTCCATATTCCCTTCGATGATGGTGACATTGAGGTGGACTTTGCCGCAGACTCGCCTGCGTCTCTAGCGCTCGACTTTGTACGTAGTACGCCCTTGCGGGAGAGACTGGAGTTCGAAACCAGCGACTTTTTGGCATCTGGTCCATTAGACATCGAAGCTCGCATGGTACTGTCGATGAACGAAGGCGTGTCGTCTGTTGATATCTCGATCGCCTTTGTGGATGTCGATCTAGGTATTGCTTCGATTGGCATAGCAGCAAAAGACCTATCGGGAGCCGTTCGCTATACAAGCCCTTTCTCGATCGTTGGAACAGGTTTAAGCGCCACGTTGTTTGATCACGAAACGGCAATCCAAATCAACACAACCAATCCCCATAAGGATGACGCTCTTGTTTCGATAGCAATGGATGGAATGGTCGCGCCGCAAGATGTTTCACAGCTCGTTGGAGGTTGGCTAACCGATGTGGCAAGTGGGGAAACCGAGTTTCACCTAGAGCTTAAATTTGCTAACGATGCTACGGCTGTTCCACTGTTGACAGCCAGCAGCGACTTGCATGGGATTCAATTGAATCTTCCCTACCCCTTCGGAAAGAAGGCTGACGAAGTGCGCCCTGCAAGTTTCTCGATGGATCTTGCCGCTAATCCAACGATGCATTTCAAGTCAAGGGAGTTGGATTCGGTGTTTTCGCTGCAGTCAAACAAGGACCCAGTTGGAAGCATAGGATTGAATGTACCGCCAATTCCGTTGACTTCGGTGGAGTCGGGATTGCTTTTGACTGGTAATTTGGACACTGTTGCCCTTGATTTTGAGCTGTCTCAGGGAGATGGCCAATTCCCTACAGAATTGACGATCCGTGAGCTTCTGGTTCGACATGCGGATATTGGCGAATTCCCCATGTCCAATGTCCAGGTTGATGGAAAGATCTCGAGCAACGACATTGATTTGACGGTCCAGTCCGATGAGCTTGTAGGCACGGCTAAACGCTCTGGGGAAGGACGACTTTCCGTGGATGTCGAAAGAATTCAGCTTGTGCAAGGCGAGTCCGACACACAAGATTCCCTAAGCCCCGAAATTGTCTCATTCTTGCCCAACTTGGACCTGACCATAGGCAACATTGTGATTGTTGATCCGGATGGCACTCCTGCAAGTTTTGGGTCATGGACAATGTCAATTGATGTCGAAGGTGACGAGTTGTCGGTCTCCGGTCTGCAAGGAGAGGTGCGCGGCTTGACGATCCAAGGGCAACTAGCTTGGGACGGCTCTGCCAACTCCAGCAACTTTGCAGGCTCAGTACAAGCCACCGAGCTTCAAGACGTTCTTCAACAGTGGGACTACGATCCAAACGTTGAAAGTGAATCCTTTTCTGTAGCTGCTAACTTGAGCTGGATAGGTTCACCCTTGAATTTGGAGCTGTATTCGACACAGGGGTCACTGATTGGAGACTTGAAGGACGGTCGATTCATCGATGTTAATGCTGGGGGAGGGGCTTTACGCATCATTGGATTGCTAAGCTTTACGGCCTTCTTGGATCGACTGCGATTGAATTTTCGAGATGTATTTGGCGAAGGTACACGATTTAATCGAATTCTGTTCGATGTGGATCTCGACGAAGGCGTGCTTCGTACGAATCAGCCTGTTCTGATCAAGACCAACGGTTCGGACATCTCCTTTGCAGGTGATATGAATTTGAACTCAGACACCGTCGATATGGAGGTCGTAGTGACACTTCCAGTGGCTGGAAGTATTCCTTGGTATGTCGCCCTTGCTACGGGAAGCCCCGTGGCCGTGATCACGACATTGGCGGCGAAGAAGCTCTTTGAAGGGCAAATCGATCAAATGTCTTCGAGCAAGTATCGTGTTACTGGCACAATAGACGACCCGAAAGTTGAACTTGTCGGTGTGTTCCGAGACAGTCTCGATTCAACTGAAGAAGGTAAAGAGGACCAATCCACCCCATCCAAGGAGGAACCAGAGCAATGAGTCAGGATGTTGCCAATAGTGCAAAGAGCCACCTGCTAGATCCGGGAGACATTACAGACGTCAAACTGCAGGATTTGATGGGACACATGATGTCTCGCCAAATAGACCGCGGCGAGCTTTACTTTCAAAGCAATCGGAACGAGTCGTGGGCTCTTGAAGAGGGATTGGTAAAGGACGCTGGATTTACGGTCTCAAGAGGGATTGGAGCACGAGCAGTGGCTGGCGAGAAGAGTGGCTTCGCGTATGCAGATGACATTAGACCGGAAGCACTGGACCAAACTGCAAGCGCCGCGCGGTCAATAGCGCGCCAGGGTAGTGGTGCGTCTGCTCAGGTAGCCGTCCGCCAACAGGTGCCATTGATTTACCAAGACGTTGATCCCATCAGTTCGGTTTCCTCTGAAGACAAGGTTGCTCTACTCTCGCGGATTGACCAATTCACTCGGGGATTGGATCCTCGTGTAAAGGAAGTGAATGTGCGCATTTCCGCAACCCACGAAACCGTTTTCATCCATTCGAGCGATGGCGTGAGCAGCGGGGACATTCGACCATTGGTCAGATTTGGCGTCTCCGTGATCGTTGAGCAGGATGGTCGTCGTGAGCAAGGAGTTGCTGGTGGAGGCGGACGCCATGACTTGAAGTGGCTCTTCGAAGGTGACACTGCGGAATCATTCGCTCGAGAGGCCGTCAGGCAAGCTCTCGTGAACCTCGAAGCCATAGATGCTCCTGCGGGTCCCATGACCGTGGTTCTTGGTCCAGGTTGGCCCGGCGTGCTGCTACATGAGGCGGTGGGTCACGGCTTGGAGGGCGACTTCAATCGCAAAGGCACATCGGCATTCTCCAATCGAATAGGGGAGAAGGTTGCTTCCTCTTTGTGCACCATCGTCGACGATGCAACCTTGCTGGATCGTCGTGGATCGCTAACGGTGGACGACGAAGGAACTCCAGGACAGAGAACTGTCCTTATCGAGGACGGCGTTTTAAAGGGCTATATGCACGACAAACTCAACGCGGCTTTGATGGGCACGGCAAGTACCGGAAATGGACGTCGGGAATCGTACGCGCACCAACCTATGCCGAGAATGACAAATACTTTCATGTTGGCAGGGAAGAGCGATCCGGAAGAAATTATCGGAAGTGTTGACCAAGGAATATACGCTGTGTCCTTTGGCGGCGGACAGGTGGACATTACGTCTGGCCAGTTCGTGTTTTCGGCGACGGAGGCGTACCTTATCGAGAACGGTAGGAAATCCGCGCCTATACGCGGCGCAACTCTCATCGGCAACGGACCCGACGTAATGACAAAGGTTTCAATGGTCGGGAACAATCTGGAATTGGACAAGGGAGTTGGGGTTTGCGGCAAAGACGGCCAAGGTGTTCCAGTCGGTTTGGGTCAACCTACGCTCAAGGTCGATGAGATTACGGTTGGAGGTACCTCGGCATGACGAATTCATCTGCCACGGACGTCGTTGGGCGTGAAATCGATGTTCGGGAGCCGCACACTCGTGAAGACGAGGAGTCTTTGAAGGGGTTCGTGTCAAGAATCCTTGACGAAGCCAAGCAGCAAGGAGCAGACGCCGCGGAAGTATCGGCGGGAGACGACATTGGATTGTCAGTAGTTGCACGAGAAGGCGACTTGGAGACAGTGGAGTTCAGCCGAGATCGTGGATTTGGCATCACCGTCTACGTCGGCAATCGCAAAGGAGGTTCATCGACGACGGATACGAGCGAAGAATCCATTCGCGAATCGGTAAGAGCGGCTGTGAACATTGCGCGCCACACCGAGCCCGACCCCTACAGCGGATTGGCTGATCCGGACCGCCTGGCGACAGATTTTCCTGATCTGGACCTCTACCATCCACAACCCATGGATGTGGACACTGCAAAGGAAAGCGCACTTGTAGCGGACTCTGCAGCGATGGATTTTGACCCCCGCATTTTCAAAACGGACGGAGTGCGCATTGACGCAGCGTCTTCGTGTGCTGCTTACGGAAATAGCTTGGGGTTCCTAAATGCCGAAAGGGGTTCTCGGTACAGTATGTTTGCCGATGTGATAGCCAAGAGCGACTATGGCATGCAACGAGACTATTGGTTTTCAACCGCGAGACATGCGGACGATTTGGATTCTCCAACCGACGTGGGTGAGACGGCCGCGCGAAGAGCATTGATGAAGCTTGATCCACGTCCCATTCCGACGGGCGAATATCCCGTGCTGTTTGATAGCAACATGGCAAGCGGATTGATTTCGCATCTGATCAGCGCGCTTTCCGGACGGGCGCAGTACTTGAAGGCCACGTATCTGCTCGATTCACTGTCCAAGACTGTGGCGACAAATGAATTGACATTACGGGAATATCCACACTTGAAACGCGCGCTTGGGAGTCGATCACACGACTCGGAAGGTGTGGCGACAGCCGAAAAAGCCTTTGTCGAAGATGGCGTAGTTCGAAATTACGTACTAAGCAGCTATTCTGGGCGACATCTGAACATGCCGACAACAGGCAATGCATCAGGTATCAGCAACCTGACCGTCGAAGCTAAGACACAACCCATCGATGAGATCCTGAAACAGATGGGAACTGGCTTTGTGGTCCATTCCCTAATGGGGCAAGGGGTGAACATTGTCACCGGCGATTATTCGCGAGGTGCTTCGGGGTATTGGGTCGAAAACGGCGAATACGCACATGCTGTGGATGAACTCACGATAGCCGGAAAGTTGGGCGACATTTTCCGTCGCATGGTTGCTTTTGGAGACGACGTCGACTTGCGACGACCTGTTCGCACAGGGTCAATTCTGGTGGAGTCCATGACCGTAGCCGCGAACTGACCAAGTCTAGCTACTCCTGTTCACCAAATCGACTGGCGATCAATTCGCTGAGTTGCTCGTAGGCTCGTTCTGATTCGTCGCCTTGCGTCTTGAGCACTAGTTCGGTGCCTTCGGCTGCGCCAAGCGTCATGATGTTCATGATGCTCTTGCCATTCACGAGATTCGTTTCGTCATGGCCCAGTTGAACTGAGCATGGAAACGACTTTGAGACTTGGATGAACTTGGCTGCAGCGCGTGCGTGCAACCCCAGCTTGTTGACGATTGTGACTTTTCCTACGGTCATGTGTCCGAACCATCTTGCTCGCGATGCCGGACAAGCACGTTGGGATAGGAGTCTCTAAATGCATGAGCTAGCCGCTCAGCCATGTAGACGGAACGGTGACGCCCGCCTGTGCAGCCCGTTGCCACAGTCATGTAGACTCGGTTCTGTCGTTCGAACTGCGGCAGCCACTCATGGAGGAATCCAGCAATTTGGTTAAACATGAGATTGACTACTTCATGCCTGGCGAAGAATGCCTTGACGGGTTCGTCAAAACCTGTCAGTTCGCGAAGGTCAGCTTCCCAGTGCGGATTGGGGAGACACCGCATGTCGAAAACGAAGTCTGCATCTACGGGTACTCCATGCCTATAGGCAAACGACCTGAACAATAGAGAGACGCTTCTTTCGTCGACATCTACTAGACGTTCCTTGGCAATTTGCACGAGGTCGTGACTCGACAGTTGCGTCGTATCGATTTTGAGGTCGGCCATCTCGGCTAGGTGCTGAAGCAACTTGGTTTCTAGATCGATTGCTTGCCGCAAGTCGGTTCCGTCCTTTTCGAGAGGATGTCGTCGTCGAGTCTCGCTGAATCGCTTTACCAGTACTGGACCGCCTGCATCCATGTAGATGACACGTGGCGTAATGTCGTCTCGAACAAGAGACCGAAGAATGCCAGGAAGTTCTGACAGTGCGGAAGGTGGGCTCCGCGCATCGATTGACACGGCGAAGCCTTGTGTTATTTGTTCGTTGCTAGCCTCCTCGACGAAACGCTCCAACAATCGTGCAGGAAAATTGTCGATGCAGTTGAATCCTTCGTCTTCTAAAGCGTGCAGTACTGTGCTCTTGCCGGAACCCGAACGTCCGGTAATTACAAACAACTTCATGCTGTTGAAGCCTCCCTGACCAATCGCATGAAAGTCGCATGCAACTCGGACGAAGATGCCGCATCAAGCAGTTGAACCATGTTTGCCTTCTGGCTGCAGACCAGAGCGACGGTCCTTAGGATTTCCAAATGAGAACTCGTTTCTTGGGTTGGTACGACCAACGCCATTATGAGTTTTACATATTCTCCTGGGCCAAATTGAACGTCAGGCGCCACACGCAACAACGCCGCGGCAGGAAATCTGCATTGGTCGTTTCTGCAATGTGGAATGGCCACTCCACTATCGTCGAGGGCTGTGCTTCCAAGCTCTTCGCGAGCGGTTAACTGTTCCAGCAGGTCGCGGGCATCCAAGTCACCGTTCTGCCGACTCAGAATGTTGGATGCTGATTCAAGCGCAGACTTGCGCGACATGCACTCGTTGACGAATTCCACACTGCATGGCTTGAGGATGGATTCAAACTCGATCACAAAGGTATTTGGCAAGCGTGTGCAACTCGCTCATCGCGAACTTGATCGATGTCGAGCTGTTTTTTCCTTGTGTTTGATGACCTGACGATCCAGCTTGTCCACAAGTGAGTCGACAGCTGTCTGAATGTCGGAAGCGCGCGAATTGGCAAACAGTTCATTGCCATTTACGTGTACTGTAGCTTCCGCACAATACTCTATTTTATCGACAGACAATATCACGCGAACGGACGTGATGTGGTCGTAGTGGCGTTGAAGCCGCGAGAGTTTCTTCTGTATGGTGTTGCGTATTTGATTGTTGACTTCAACGCGATTGCCAGTTATAGCAAGTTGCATTCTTCAACTCCTCACCTAAAAAAGAGTTTCTTTTTGACTATCTTACAAAGGAACTCCATGGCCTGACCAAGATTGGGTTGCGGTTCCTTCAGGCTTGGCGCATTCTGGATGACGGAATCGACATTGATTCGCGGTATTTGGCTACAGTACGTCGTGCGATTCGTATGTTCTGTTCGCGAAGACGCAACGCGATTGCGCTGTCGGACAGCGGAGTGGCAGGGTCCTCCTCGCTAGTAAGTCTGCGTATGGTCGCCTTGATTGCCCGACTAGACACTTCGTTGCCTTGTGAGGTTAGAACATGGCTCGAGAAAAAGAACGACAATTCAAAAGTACCTCTGGGCGATTGCAAGTACTTGCTACTTGTGATGCGGGAGATGGTGGACTCATGCATTCCTACAGCACTAGCAATATCGGAACGCAGCAGTGGTCGCATCGCCGATTCACCATGATCGAAAAAAGCGCGTTGTTCTGTGACGATGGCCGCGGCGGTCTTCAGGAGCGTAAGTCGACGGTGTTTCAAACCCTCAAGAATTGTTCTAGCCTCTCGGTATTGTTCGTAGAGAAGCGATCGTTGACTTCCCGCTTCCATTTGATCCATGTATTGCTTATATAGGCTGTTTATTCGCACGGGCGGCAGTGCATCGTCGTTCAAATCTACCGTCCATTCACCCTTGATCTGGCGTACAAAAACATCGGGAACAACATACAAGGCGCCGACATCGCAGAATGACGCTCCAGGTCTGGGATTGAGGGAACTGATCATTCGAATCGCGACTTCGAGTTCTTCCGTATCTGCGTTTGTAACTCGTTGCATCTCTTCGTAGCTGCGAACTGTCAAGGCATCGAAGCATTCGTCTACAAGTTGCAAGGCTAGTTCGTGGGTCGGTGTTGCACCCTTGGTTTCGCGCAGCTGTATGCTTAGACATTCACGCAGGTCTCGCGCGCCAACTCCTGACGGTGTCATGCTTTGTATGGTCGTTAGGGCAGATTCAAGGCTTTGTTCGCTGGATCCAAGCAAGGGTGCCAGATCCTCGTTTAGCTCACGAATAGACCCTCTCAAATAGCCATCTTCATCGATATAGTCGACGAGATGCTGGGCTAGTAGCTTTTGCTGTTGACTTAAGCCGGTCAGCTCGATTTGTTCTTCGAGGTGGTCGGAAAGAGTGGTTCCCTGGGAATGCAGGTCGACAAAATCGGCTTGAGGGGAGGTGCCTGATGACTCGCCACCATAGGAGTCTGTCCATTCGATTTCACCTCTTCCTTCGATAGCGGAGAGATCGATTCCAGGATCGTTGTTGAGCGCTTCGGATACAGAGTTCAAGTCGGGTGTGTCGTAATGACTCTCCGATTCGAAAGGATCTTCATCGCTAGCTTCATCGACATCGTCAATGTCGTTCGTTTCAGATTGGGGTTCATCGAAGTTCAAATGCTCTTCAATGTGATCGGCGTCATCGTTCCATTCAAGCAGCGCATTGGACTCGCAAGCTGCTTGTAGCTCTTGCGTGAGTTCGCGGGAAGAGAGCTGAAGTAGCCTAATTGCTTGACGAAGTTGCGGGGATACCTTGAGTTGCTGACGCTGGAAGAGCGAGAGAGACTGTTTCATGGCCAATTGCAAGTCAAAGCTTGAAATCTTCGCCTAGATAGGAGCGTCTAACCGTTGGATTCTCTAGGATCGCGTCTGTGTCGCCTTCAGCGATCACATGTCCCTCGTTCACAATATAGGCGCGGTCACACAAGTCCAAAGTGTCTCGAACGTTGTGGTCGGTAATTAGGACCCCGATGCCCTTGGATGTCAGATGCCTTACGTTGTGTTTGATATCGGCTACAGAAATTGGATCCACGCCAGCAAAGGGCTCGTCCAGCAGCATGAATTTTGGATTCGACGCCAACGATCGCGCGATTTCCAGTCGTCGACGCTCGCCACCTGAAAGTCGTTCACCCATCGTGTCCCTCACTTCCTTCAATCCGAACTCCTCGAGCAGGCCCTCGGTACGCGTGCGTTTCCCTTGGCGGCTAAGACCAGCCTGCAGCTCAACGATCGCTAGGACGTTCTTGTAGGTTGTCAGTCGGCGAAAGACGCTTGCTTCCTGTGGCAAATAACCGAGGCCATGCCTGGCTCGGACATGCATGGGTACCTTGGTGGCGTTGAATCCGTCGATGAGTACGGTTCCAGAATCCATTCTTACAATTCCGACGATGCAGTAAAAGCAGGTAGTTTTGCCCGCACCGTTCGGACCTAGGAGGCCAACGACCTCTCCGGTGGCTACGGAAAGGGAAATGTCTTCGACGACCTTGCGCTTGCCATAGCGTTTGGACAAGTGCTCAGCGATGAGAAGGCTCGATTTCTGTGGCGAATTCATAAAGGAAACCGAGTCCCGCGCTAGTCGTTCTTGGCTTCCTCTGAGGAACCAATGTCGAGTATCGTGATTTCGACCTGCTTGTTGGGGCTAGTCGACTTCGCTTCGAATTGGTTGCTTTGCAGATCGAAACGGATGATGTCGCCGACAATCGAAATCTCGTCGCTTTGAATTTCTGCATTACCGCGAAACTCAATCAAGTTGTCATCCAGCCTGTAAACGAGCATTGTCGCAGCTCCATTGAGCATTTGAGCTTCAGATCCCTCCCCTACTTGGAACTTAAATCTGATGGGAGAACCCGTAGCCTCGAAACTGTCGAATTTTCCGTTTTCTGTCTGCAGAACGAGTCTGTCTGCATCAAGTTCCATGGGGCCCTGCCGTAGCTCGACGTTGCCAGATGCTTCAGCCCCTCCATCGAGCGTACCTCGAACGTCATCTGCCGATATGATCAAGGGTTTTTGGACGTCCTCCTTGTCGGCATTGGTGTGGAGGCAGATCCCGACCAGTAAGACACACAAGAGTCGTTGTAGAAGATGCCTAATCGGTTGAGTAGACGACTTGAACTCGCTGCTCAGAAGTGCTTGACAGTTGAAACTCATTGGTATCTAGGTCAATTTCAAACGTCGGTGCTGTAAAAGTAGCAGATTCGTTCGTGATAGTAACAGGACGGTCGCTGCTAAGTTTGCGTTGATGTGGAAACAAGACAAGGTCGCTACCGACAAGCGCGAGGCGTATAGCTTCCGCATCTCGTGAGATCACTTCTACTTCACCCAATAGATCTATTCGTTGCTGTTCCTCATTCGACGTAGCACCGTTGACGGAGTGCAGAATCCCTTCCGATGCAGTTAATTCCCATTCGGTGATGGTGCCTGTAAACACTTCCACGCGAATGTCCTGAAGTACGACGGACTGGTCCAGGGTGGAGTGCTCTACTGAGGACGCTGTGGCTTTGTAGGCTAGCGAACCATCAGCAGCATATTCCAGAAATTCCGCGGATTGGATGTAAAGATTGGGTTCCTCACTCAAGTCCTGTGATGTTGTCGGCGCTTGGTTCTGGTTGGTTACTAGAAGCAGCCACAAAACCACTCCCCCCGCGACGGCAAGACTTATCCCAAGAATCAACCAGCGTTTCAGTGTTCTCTACCTTCAAGCACAAGGTCGCAAAACTCTCTAACTGCGCCTCGGCCTCCCTCTCTCTCCGTAATCAGATCTGCGATCGCTCGTGCTGGTCTTGTGGAATCGGCTACCGCAACGGCAAACCCCACGGCATTGAAGACCGGTATGTCGGGCACATCGTCTCCTACGTGTGCGACTTGATCCAAGCTCAATCCCTTGCGAGCGCAATACTCCTTCAAGACGATCAGCTTGTTGTCTATGCCCTGAAAAACATCCACTATATTCAACTCGCGTGCGCGAAGTTCTACAGCCGCAGATTTGCGTCCCGAAATGATTGCCACTTCAATGCCAACTGCTTGGATGGCCTTGATTCCGTAGCCGTCATGCACATGGAACGATTGGACGGCAGTGCCCTTGGAGTCGTAGGTGATTCGGCCGTCGGTCAATACGCCATCGACGTCAAGAGTCAATGCGCGTATGGCAGAAAGTCGCGCCTGCAGGTTAGGAGCTAGCTCTCGATAGCGCATCATCCATCTTGCCAGAAGACCAGCACGATGTAGCAGCAATAGGAGGCTAGTAGCACTGCACCTTCGCTTCTCGTGATGATTTTCTTTGCACCGATCCCGTTGGCGAACAAAGCTACAAGGATGGTGAGGGCGAACATCGTTCCGAAATCTCGCCAGTATTCAATCGCTGTAATGCCTGTTCCAGTGGGCTTCATCAGCGCAGGAACGGCGAGAACGGCAAGTAGATTGAGAATGTTGGAGCCCACTATGTTTCCCACTGCAATGCCAGGGCTCTTGCGCAACGCGGCGGCCATCGTGGCAGCAAGTTCCGGCAAGCTCGTTCCTGCAGCCACAACTGTTAGTCCAATGAGCATCTCGCTAACACCCATGCTGTGGGCTAAGTGTTCTGCTGCAGTCACTATCAGTTTTGCAGAGAACACCAGCACCACCAGTCCGACTACGAGCTGTATCCATGCGCGCCGGCGCGACATACCCTCGAGGTTTTCAACTTCGCTTTCGATTTCCTCTGGGAGCTGTCCAGTGGATTGAGATTCGCGGATGAGCCGATATAGGATGAAACCGAGAAGGGCCAATAGGAGAATCCCATCGACGTAACCCACAATGAGATTTGCAAGACAGAATGCGGCTAAAAACGTTGCGAGGAGTAGGAGAGGCAGTTCGTGCCGCAAGACCCGTTGTCCAAATGGTAGTGGTACGACAAGGGCTGTGAGACCAAGCACCAAGCCGATGTTGGCTATGTTCGAACCTATGGCGTTGCCGATCGCTACATCGGGACTCTCTGTCAGTGAGTCCATGATGGCGACGAATATTTCTGGTGCGGAAGTGCCTATGGAAACTGCCGTCAATCCAATGATCAGTTCCGATACTCTTAAGTAGTGCGCTGTGACCTTGGCACCGTCAACGAAGTATGAAGCACTCACGACGAGCACGACGAACCCAACGGCGAGTCCGCCGATCCAAAACAGCATGCCGTCCCAAACAACCACACGAATTGGATTTCGATTGTATCAGTCGAGTTGATGACGGATGCTCTACTATGTTGAGTCGGGTTTGGGTTGCAAATTTGGGGCTCAAAACGCTGTTGTTGGAGTGGTTTTAGGTAGGTTTCGATGAATTTGCAGAACGAAATTCAAGACAGATTGGCAGTGCAATTTCCTGACGCTTCAGTCAGCGTGGAGGTCGATGGCAACCACGCGCAAATTGCAATTGCGTCCAGCCAATTCGAGGGTTTGACTCCCGTGAAACGTCAGCAATTGGTCTATGGTTGCCTCAACGAACTCATACGATCTGGAGAGCTCCACGCAGTGTCAATCAAGGCCCAGACTGTGCAAGGCAGTTGAGAAAGAGTCTCATCTGTGGATAGACTTCGAGTTCGAGGCGGACGACCGCTGTATGGCACAACGCGAGCATCGGGATCAAAGAATTCGTCGCTGCCTATTCTTGCTGCTACGCTGCTTGCCTCGGAACCCATCTGCCTAAACAACCTACCGCACCTTCGAGACATAACCACAATGGTGGAGTTGCTGGTTGAATTAGGTGCAGATGTCAGTGTGGACGAGCGTCTTGGCGTCACTGTGGACACTAACGCTATCCGTGCTCTGCGAGCTCCGTACGATCTAGTAAGGAAAATGCGGGCTTCGTTTCTTGTACTAGGTCCATTGCTTGCTCGGTACGGTCAGGTTGAAGTGTCGTTGCCGGGCGGATGCGCAATAGGAACCCGTCCAGTAGACCAGCATCTGAAAGCGTTGGAACAAATGGGCGCCGACCTTGTTATCGAGGGCGGATACGTAAAGGCGTCATGCAACACCGGTCTGGTCGGAGCCAATATCACAATGGATCTCGTGACGGTTGGTGGAACGCAAAATGTACTGATGGCTGCGACGCTTGCAGAGGGCACTACGGTTATCGAAAACGCCGCGCGAGAACCTGAAATTGTCGAATTATCCAGCTGTCTGCGCGCAATGGGAGCCCACGTGACCGGAGACGGAACGGATACTATCGAGGTCGAGGGTTGCTCGCAACTTGGCGGTTGCACGTATCGTGTAATGTCGGATCGTATCGAAGTGGGTACCTATCTGTTAGCTGCCGCTGCAACCGGTGGACATCTCATAGTGGAAGAGGCGTGTCCGGAAACTCTAAGTGCTGTGCTTGCGAAATTGGAGGAATTTGGCTGTCGGATCGTCGTCGATGGGTCCTCAATTGAACTGGATGCACGCGGCAATTCACTTCGTGCGACAGATGTTCGCACCGATGTGTACCCGGGAGTTCCTACGGACCTTCAAGCACAATTTATGGCCCTCAATTGTGTTTCAGATGGCGAGGGCCGAATTACCGAGACCGTCTTCGAAAATCGATTCATGCATGTGCAGGAACTGGTGCGCTTGGGAGCCAGAATTCATTTAGAGAGCCCTACGACGGCGGTTGTAGCGGGCGTGAAGGAACTTCGTGGCGCACAAGTGATGGCCACGGACTTAAGGGCTTCGTCAAGTCTGGTCATCGGAGCCCTGGCCGCGAAAGGAACAACGACCATTAGCCGAATTTACCACATCGATAGGGGCTACGAGTGCATTGAGGAAAAGCTTCGGTGGCTCGGGGCCGACATCGAGAGGGTTCACACGTGAATGTTCGGCTTAGACGGTACGATGCTGAAGCACCTGGATTTGCAGAATCGCTGAACGAATTGCTGCGTTGGGAGGCAAGGGAAGATCCAAGGATATTGGAGAAGGTTCGGACGATTGTCGAGGAAGTCAGGACGGGTGGCGACGCTGCAGTATTGAAGTATGCCGCCAAGTTCGACAATGCCACGGCAGCCCGCCTCAGCGAGCTAAGAATTTCCAAACCTGAATTGTTGAGTGCTTGGAAACGAATCTCGCACCAGGAACGCGACGCGCTAGAGCTGGCTGCGGAACGAATTCGGTCCTTTCATGAAGCCCAATTGGAAAAAAGCTTTGAAATCAATGACAAGTATGGAAATGTAGTAGGACAGAGAATCGCACCTTTGTCACGGGTTGGAGTGTACGTTCCTGGTGGAACGGCGGCCTACCCGTCGACAGTGCTCATGACGGTAATTCCCGCGAAAGTTGCTAACGTGGAGACCATTATTGTGTCCATGCCGACTAAGAGTGAAGAAAGTGATGACTTGGTGTTGGCATCTCTCCATCTTGCCAATCCAAACGAAATTCTTTGCATTGGCGGAGCACATGCGATCGCCGCGTTGGCATACGGCACTGAGTCGATACCTGCAGTAGACAAGATTGTCGGTCCAGGAGGAGCGTGGGTGTCAGCAGCCAAGAAGCTAGTGTTTGGACCCGTAGGCATTGATTCACTAGCAGGCCCCAGTGAAGTGCTGGTGATTGCGGATGGTACCGTTGCTGCACGTTGGGTCGCCTTGGATCTCATGTCACAAGCTGAGCATGACGTCTCAGCTCAAGCAATTCTGATCTGTCAGTCCGAGTCTTTCTTGGCAAGTGTGGAACGGGAGATTGATGAACTGCTGAGTGAACAGCCAAGGAACGAAATCATCACCGAATCCTTTCGCCGCCGCGGTGCGGCCATTCTTGTGTCGACTCTCGATCAGGCAGTGGAGATCGCCAATCGCATCGCTCCTGAACACTTGCAACTGGCTATAGCCAATCCTCGCAACATTCTTGCAAAAGTCAAGAATGCGGGAGCGGTATTTTTGGGTGCGACGAGCTCAGAAGTGCTTGGTGATTATGTTGCTGGACCAAGCCATGTGTTGCCAACTTTTGGTACCTCAAGGTATGCGTCGCCACTGGGAGCGTACGACTTTGTCAAGCGCACTTCAATTGTGGAAATGCAGCCTGGAGGCGTTGATGAACTAAGCAAAGCGGCTTCGGTCTTGGCGGAAGGCGAAGGTCTGCACGCTCACGCTGCTGCGGCACGAGCTCGAATTCCAGCCCTAGATCACAATCGTAAACCTGTGGCGAAGACGTAGTACGGGCAATTCGGCTCGTCGGGCTTGCTCATGAAATTGGATCCCCAACAACTCGAGGTTACACGCCACTTTTTCTTGTTGACACGTCAAATCCAAAGATCGCAAGAGCATGTTGGTCCCGTCAAACGAATGCTTCGCTTCATTACTAGAGACAACGGGATTCCGAAGGGTTTGTACGTCTGGGGTGGTGTAGGGCGTGGAAAGTCCATGCTAATGGACGAGTTTTTTGAAAGTCTAGCAACTCCCCGCAAGCAACGCTCCCACTTTCACGGTTTTATGCGGGATGTTCACGCAGGTCTCAAGAAAAACTCCGGCCAGCCGGATCCACTGCGTGAAGTAGCAGAGCAATTGGCAAGAGAGGTCCGGGTCCTTTGTTTGGACGAGTTCTTTGTTTCCGACATCGGCGATGCGATGATTTTGGGAGAGCTGCTGCGTTGGCTTGTGGAGTTTCGTGTCGTATTGGTGGCGACCTCGAATATAGAACCAAACCGACTCTATGAAAACGGTTTGCAAAGGCGCAGGTTCCTTCCAGCGATCGAGTTGATAGAGACTCGTATGCGGGTAGTTTTCCTTGGTGGCGAAACCGACTATCGGTTGAAAGCGCTCCAAGATCGAGATCTCTACCGAATTGGTACGCACGCAGACAAGGAACTGTTGGACAACGACATCGAGGAATTGATTGGTCCTTCCAGGCTATACAACAGCTCGCTTCGGGTCAATGAGCGAACGATTGCTACGCTGTTTCGCAGCGATGGCGTAGTGGCGTTTCAATTCCAGGAAATTTGCGGTGGACCCAGAAGTGCTTTGGACTATATCGAAATCGCCCGTACCCACCACACGGTTGTGATTTATGACATTCCCGAATTGAATTCTCAATTGGACAATTCGGCTCGTAGGTTTATTTCATTGATCGACGTCCTGTACGACCGCAACGTGAATTTGGTCTTGCATGCGGCGCAACCAGTGCTCGAACTGTACTCGGGCGAACGTCACCAGCTTGAATTCGAACGAACAAGGAGTCGGATCGCTGAAATGAGCTCCACGGCATATCTTTCCAAGCCGCATCTCGCGTAACCCATGATCATGATTATTTGAATGCGGATCGAATCACCTGGAGTATTCTGTGTGCAAACTTCACGGGTCGAGCACAATCTGATCCAGTCGTTGTGGACGTGAGTTCTCTTGAAAGGTAAAAACGAAATGATCTCTATTCCGAGAGATGTAGGCTTACAGTTCGCGATTTGGGCAACTTTAGCGTTAGCTGCAACGTTGGTTCACGCAAAGCCAGAGTATTTTGTTGCTGCTATGGACTATGGAGCGACAGATTGCACGTTTTGCCATGCAAGTGCGACCGGAGGGGATGGTGTCAATGAGAGGGGACAATGGCTGATCGATGAGCGCGACAGACTTGAAGTGGAGGATATTGACATCGATTGGCTGAAAGCCAGAGAAGAGTCAGAACCCGATGAGGGGAGGATAGGCCCTGATGTTGCTGAGGAATTGGTTGACACAGCAGATGCCGATCCAGTTGAACGCATTGACGACCCCGAACGCCCCTTCGACCACACGACGAATTTTGGAGAGTGGCCGGCGTATAGCGGAGACATCGGCGCACAGAAGTACTCGCCATTGAACCAAATTACCCGAGACAACCTAGAAGAGCTTCAAATCGCGTGGACTTGGACATCCGAGATCGACACTGGAGTTACTGATAGGCGAAATGCACGCCGTGCCCCCGACATGTTTAAGGGCACACCTCTTATGGTGGATGGTCGATTGTTCTTGCGAACTCGCTACTCGACGGTCGAGGCAATCGACGCACAAACCGGCGAGACTCTTTGGACCTTTGACCCGGGCACAAAGGAAGGACCTAGACCAGCAATGTTCGGGTTCTCGACCAGGGGACTAGCGTTTCACAAGGACAAGGAAGGAAGCCGCGTCTTGCTGACAACCTCTCGAGGCTGGTTGATTGCATTAGATGCGAAGACCGGCAAGCCCATTGAGAGTTTTGGGGCAAAGGGCAGAGTGGACCTCACCAAGGGATTGCGGCGTCCTCTTGATCGGCGTCGGGTGACATGGAGTCAAGCGCCTAACGTTTGCGGGAATGTTGTTGTAGTCGGAAGTCAGACTGACGATGGTTCGCATTCGTGGAGATTTACAGGAGATTGGAACAGCAACTTGCCATTAGGCGACGTCAGAGGATTCGACGTCAAAACTGGCGAACAAGTGTGGACCTTTAAGACCGTGCCACAGGAAGGAGAGCTCGGCAACGACTCTTGGGGCAACGAATCATGGAGTTGGATGGGCAACACCAACGTTTGGTCGACAACGAGCTGCGACCCGGCTCTGAACATGGCTTATTTGCCAGTTACCGCACCAACCAATCACTTCTACGGAGGGGATAGACCCGGCAACAACCTCTTTGGAACCAGCCTTGTCGCGGTGAACGCGGCAACAGGCAAGTACGTGTGGCACTTTCAAAACGTTCGACATGACATTTGGGACTACGACAATCCCGCCGCTCCAGTTGTGGCCGACGTCGTTCACGAGGGGAAGGCGCGCAAGGTAGTTGCTCAGGTGACCAAGACGGGTTTCCTGTTCGTCTTCGACAGGATTACGGGCAAACCCCTGTGGGAGATTGAGGATGTCAAAGTGCCAGGAAGCGACTTGGAGGGCGAAGTTCCCTCCCCAACACAACCTCATCCCACTTGGCCTCCACCTTTCGAATTGCAGGGAGTTATTGACGAAAACCTCATTGACATCACCCCTGAGCTAAAGGAGCGCGCGAAGGAGCAACTGGCCAAATGGAAGACTGGTCCATTGTTTACTACTCCTTCAACTCAAGGAACTCTGATACTTCCTGGGATTGGAGGAGGAGCGAATTGGGGAGGAGCTGCTTTTGATCCGATTGAACGACAGCTATTCGTAGCGTCGCGGCGTCAGCCTACCCTTATCACGTCCTACCGGCTCGATGAGGCTGTGCGCGGCATCAAGTACGACGCCGGATTTCGGATGCCCGATCTTGTCCAGGGGATTCCATACATCAAGCCACCGTGGTCGAGCATTACAGCTTACGATCTTGATACAGGGGCGATTGCTTGGACAGTACCAAATGGAAGGGGTCCTGTGAACCATCCATTGCTTAAGGACCTAGATCTTCCCGATTTGGGCCAGGTTGGAGCTGCACCGGGACTGTTGATTACTCCTACCGCAATTTTCTTTGGTGCACGTCGAGAGGGACAAGGCGTGCTGAAAGCTATGGACAAGTCGACTGGAAAGGTGCTTTGGCAGCACGATTTACCTAGCTTCTTTAGTGATGCGCCACCAATTACCTATCTATCGGGAGGCAGGCAATACCTAGTGATCGGACTGGGAGGAACGTGGGAGCCAGCCACGCTAGTCGCCTTTGTCTTGCCAAGAGAACAGTGAATCGCATGATCCGAGTTGGTCTTGGAGGTGCTCAACCACGCTGGCGACTCTGGCACGCACAGAATAGAAGAGTTCAAACGCAGTGCGAGCTGTAAATTACGAATCCGGCACGCTATTAGGTTGATTTTTTCTTAACGTAGAGAACGAGCTTGTGGTCGATAAGCTCGAATCCCCTGGACTCCACAATCCTTCGTTGCAGGTCCTCGATTTCCTGATCGACGAATTCGTACACGCGGCCCGTGTCAATATCCACCATATGGTCGTGGTGCTCAGCCGGCTTCAATTCGTAGATTGCACGTCCATCGTCGAAGTTGTGTCTCTCGACAATCTTGGATGCTTCAAATTGGGTCAATACTCGATATACGGTCGCAAGACCGATGGATTCACCGGCATCAAGCAGTTTGCGATAAACGTCCTCAGCAGAAAGGTGATGCGGCTCGGCTTCCTCAAGCACTTCGAGTACCTGAAGCCGAGGCACCGTAACCTTCAGTCCGGCATTTCTAAGGTCCGACTTGGGCATGACCAACGCCTACAAGAGAACGATACTTAATGTGTAGTGTAATTCGAATTTGACGTGCTGTGTTGAACCCGGTGGGAATCGGGTTGATTCGAAGCGATTTAGCAGTGACTTTCCCAATTCCGCCAATGTTTCGATTAGCATAAAGCACGGTCGTAAGGCAATACCGTCGAGTTGGCACGCTCACCTGCCTGTGGCATTGAGTGTAGTGATGCTATTTGGGGAGAAGAAGTGACGAAAATATTGGAAGTGAACGATCTTCGCGTGAATTTTGGTAGCGAAGAAGCCGTCAAGGGCGTTTCCTTTCACATAGGCGAGGGTGAAACGGTCGCTCTCGTAGGCGAGTCCGGATCGGGCAAGTCGGTCACAGCCCTTTCGGTGCTTCAACTCTTGCCATATCCGCTTGCAAGCCATCCAACGGGTAGCGTTCTAGTGGAGGGGGAGGAAGTAATCAACGCCTCGCAAAGCACATTGCTCGACATTCGGGGCGGAAAGGTCAGCATGATTTTCCAAGAACCCATGACTTCGCTGAATCCTCTGCACAAGATTTCCAAGCAAGTGGGTGAGGCGCTGCGAGTGCACAAAGGTCTCAGCAAGTCCGAAGCGCTGCGTCGTACCTTGGAATTGTTAGAACTCGTTGGATTGCAGAACGCTGCAAGCAGACTTGGAGCCTATCCACACGAACTCTCCGGTGGGCAGCGACAACGAGTGATGATCGCAATGGCGCTTGCCAATGAACCCAAGCTCTTGATTGCGGATGAACCAACCACGGCGCTGGACGTAACAATTCAGGCTCAAATCCTGAGTTTGCTTAAGGATCTTCAGAAAGAGATGAACATGTCCATGCTGTTGATTACTCATGACCTTGGCATAGTCCGCTCAGTGGCAAATCGCGTGTGCGTGATGACCGATGGGGTCATCGTCGAGCATGGATCGAATGAGCAGATCTTTGGGTCTCCCCAGCACGAATACACACAACACTTGCTCGCAGCAGAACCCTCGGGAGATCCTGCACCCACCAACAATCAAGCACCAATCACTGCGGAAGCGCGAAATTTCACGGTCAAGTATCCCATCGGAAAAGGATGGCTTGGCGGAAGCAAGTACATGACCGCTGTGGACGATGTTGAGGTTGTTGTTCGGGCCGGTCAAACCGTAGGTGTCGTCGGCGAATCTGGTTCAGGGAAGACGACGCTGGGTTTGGCCATGCTTCGATTGCTCGCAAGCGACGGCGAACTGGAATTTGACGGCGCAAACATCGCGACATTGAAAGGCAAATCACTTACACGCCTACGCAAGGACATGCAAGTGGTTTTTCAAGATCCCTATGGAAGTCTGTCTCCTCGTATGACTGTTCAGCACATCATTGAAGAGGGGCTTGGAGTACACCAACCGGAACTATCTCGCAAAGAACGTCAGAATCGCGTTGCGGAAGTCATGACCGAAGTTGGCCTTGACCCAGGGACCATGGTGCGCTATCCCCACGAGTTCTCTGGTGGTCAACGACAGAGAATCTCCATTGCACGTGCAATGGTTCTCAGACCGAGATTCGTTGTATTGGATGAGCCCACATCGGCACTGGATATGTCTGTTCAAGCACAGATAGTCGACTTGCTTCGCGAGTTGCAGGACAAGCACAATCTGGCCTATCTATTCGTAAGCCACGACCTGAAGGTTGTACGAGCGTTGGCGAACTGGCTCATAGTGATGCGCGATGGCCAAATAGTGGAACAAGGCCCTGCACGTGAGGTGTTCGAGTCTCCGAAGAGCGAATATGCCGACGCACTGTTCGGCGCTGCTCTCGACATGCGAGTTGACGAAGAATTCGTACGGCAATAGCCACCCAAGTACGACGTCCACCCTTCGATCTGAATCTGTAAGTAGAGGGGACTGGGCTAGGCAAGACGCTGCACAGCGATAGTTCGAACTCCATGAAACCCATTGCCGACGGATACGGATTGATCGAGGGACCTGTATGGCACCCGACGCTTGGGTTGCTGTTTAGCGATGTTCTCAATGGCGGCGTTTTTCACTTGGATGCCACCGGCCGTGCTCATGTTGTCTTCCCCTATCGTCGTGGAATCGGTGGTATGGTGCTGCATCAGCAAAACGGATTGGTCGTAAGCGGAAGGAACATAGCGTTCAAGGAATTCGGACAGGAGAGTTCGACTGTTATTTTGGATAGTGATCCCGAGAATGACAATGTTGGATTCAATGACATAACGACGGACTCCGTCGGACGGATTTATGCAGGCTCGTTGGGATCGAGCCCTGTGTTTGAAGATGGTAGAGAGCCTACAGCTGGCAACCTGTATCTGATCGATCGAGATGGCACTTCGCGGATCGTTGCTGAGGACATTCTTCTTACTAACGGATTGGGTTTCTCGCCGGATGGCGCTACCCTCTATCACTCCGATTCACGAAGGGGCCAAGTAGTAAAGTACGCAACGCGAGCGAATGGTGACTTGGGCCCCAAAGAGGCATTTGTGCAGTTTGACTCGGGTGCTCCGGATGGCCTCGCAGTCGCTCAAGATGGATCAATTTGGGTTGCGTTGGCAGGCGGCGGCGGGGTAAGCGTTCTCTCGCCTGCAGGAGAAGAGATCGCGTTCGTCGCCGTGCCCCTTCCAATGTGCACCAGCGTTTGCTTTGGAGAGAACGACTTGAAGACCCTCTACATAGTCACCGGGTCAGACGGCGTCGAGGGTAATGATCGTGGTGCTATCTACCGACATCGCGTAGACGTACCCGGTTTGAGTGTGCCCGTCGCACAGGTTGACTTAAGTCAGCAACCTTAACCTATTGCTGTTCCAGTTAGCTCTGCAATACTAGCGCATTCACGAGTCCTCGGACTTGCTGTCCGCGCCATCGGTGAGCTTATGCAGCGATTCCATGAGATTCACTGGCAAAGGGAAAACGATGGTGGATGATTTCTCACCTGCGATTTCGGTTAGTGTTTGTAGATAGCGCAGTTGCATAGAGCCACTTTGCGTCGCCAATTTTTGGGCGGCATCCACGAGTCGCTCGGAAGCCTCAAACTCCCCGTCTGCATGAATTATTTTTGCCCGTCTTTCACGTTCGGCCTCCGCCTGCTTGGCAATGGCACGAACCATCGTTGGATCGATGTCCACATGCTTTATTTCAACGTTTGCAACCTTGATGCCCCATTGATCCGTTTGCTGATCCAATATGGCTTGAATGTTTTCATTCAGGCGTTCGCGCTCCGCCAGCAATTGGTCAAGTTCATGCTGTCCGAGTACGGAACGAAGTGTCGTCTGAGCCAACTGTTCCGTCGCCAGGATAAAGTCTTCCACGTTGATGATGGCCTCCTTCGGCTTCAGCACGCGAAAGTAAAGTACAGCGTTGACTTGAACAGAAACGTTGTCTCTCGTAATGAGGTCCTGCGTCGGTACATCCATGGTCACCGTTCGAAGATCCACCTTGATCATCTGCTGAATGATGGGTACGACAATGATGAGTCCAGGTCCCTTGACGCTTTGAAAGCGTCCGAGAAACAGCACCACTGCACGTTCATACTCCCGCATGATGCGCAAGGACGAGATCAGGAACACAACAAGGATGAACCCCAGAGCAGCGAGAAAAATATAGGGCATGATTAATTTACCTTTTCGACTTTAAGAGTAAGACCATCCATCGCCCTTACGACAACAGTTTCGTCTTTGGTTAGGGGACCATCGCTCTCGGCTGACCAAATCTCGCCCGCAGCTCGTACTCGGCCCTTTCCTGCGAAGTCCTCCACGACCGTGGCCTCAACGCCTATTACAGCATCGACGCCGGATACAGGTCCTCGTTTCCAATGTTTGTAGGCTCCTCTCGCGATGAATATTACAAGTGCCGCAGTTGCGAACGTAAAGGCAAGAACTACCCCGATGGATACTCTAAATCCTTCGATATCCGTATCGAACAGCAACAAAGAACCCGCCAGGAATGCGACAACTCCCCCCAATCCGAGGACCCCGTAGGTTGGTGTCAGGGCCTCCGCAATAATCAGACCGAAACCAACCGCAAGCAAAGCAAGTCCTGCGAAGCTCACTGGCAACATTTGCAGAGCGTAGGCTGCAAGCAAAAGGCAAATCACACCAACGATGCCGCCCGCTCCTATTCCAGGACTATAGAACTCAAACAAGAACGCATTGATGCCGATGATCAGGAGCAGATAGGCAATGTTCGGGTCCGTGATGACTTTCAGGAACTCATAGCGCCAGTCCGTTTCAACCTCGACCACGCTGGCTTCCTCGGTGTCCAACGTCACTTCTTGCCCGTCAACTTCAGCAATCGTCTTTCCATCAATTTGTTGAAGCAAGTCGTCAAGATCGGTGGCGACGTAGTCGATGACATTCATCTCCAGCGCTTCCTGAGCCGTGAGGTTGGCGGCTTCGCGCACGGTAAGTTCAGCCCAGTCGGCGTTGCGCCCGCGCAGCTCTGCCAAGCTACGAATGTAGGCAACGGCGTCATTGACAACTTTCTTATCCATCGCACTGGGGCTTTCTGCAGCCGGGCCATCGGTTTCTTCACCTTCCGTGCCTTCCTCGCTCGGCTCATCGAATCCACCGGGTGATGGCACAATGCCGCCGTCCCCGCCAATGGAGACTGGCGTGCTCGATCCAATGTTCGTTACAGGTGCCATAGCGGCTACATGGCTCGCGTAGGTCAGGTAAGTTCCAGCACTTGCGGCGCGAGCTCCATTCGGAGCAACAAAGACAGCTACTGGAACGGGGGACGCAAGGATTTCCTTGACCATGTCCCTCAACGAACTGACGAGTCCTCCAGGAGTGTCGAGCCGCATGACGACGAGCTCTACGTCGTTCGCGGCAGCATCCTCAAGAGCTCGAATGAAATAGTCGGAGGTAGCCGGACCAATTGCGCCGTTGATGTCAACAACGCGCACTTCCTGCGAATTGGCGATCGTACTGAGAAACAGCAGTGCCACCGAGAGTGAAAGAACTCTAGCCAGGCAGTCAGTTCGCAGTCGCAATCTCATTGCGATTCTCCTCTCTTGATGTTAACGAGGTTTGGTTTAGCGCGGGACATGGTTGCATCGTTGCCACGAAAATTCATTTAAGCACGGGTTGAATGCACGTGCAACAGCATTCCGTAACGCTTGAAGCAGAGCGGATTTGTTAGCCGAACTTCTAACAGAAGCTCGGTGTAGCTACTCAACGCATCTGTAAAAGTAGGAAATCCCGCGTCGCGGCTGTTGGGACCCATTGGGATTTGACCAATGGACCGTCAAACTCGAATGAATTGCAGCGTCACCGGGATTCAATTCTGCAGCAACGGCACATGGGCTTGTGTCGTCAAAGTACTCGATTCCAACAACTGATGGATGCACTTCCTGATGGCTTCCCTTAGCGTAGTAGAGGCAGCCGTTTGTGGTTCTCGCTCGATCCAGCGAAATCCAAAGGGTTGCACCCAATCCGCGGTCGGTTACTGAGTCGAAATGTGGAGCAATACCCTTAGACTCACCGGGGATACGTTCGAAGTAGGCTGCAGTCATGGCTTTCAGCTCTGCATCCAGCAATGTCCGAACTGTTCGGAACGGTTTTCCCGATCGAAGCTCCACATCAAACCACGGCACAACATGTTGGAGATTCTTTCGAGTGCCACCAAAACCTTTTCGGTTCGCCGACTCTGCAGATCTGCTGTAGTTGATACACTTCAAGTACTGGTCGGTATTAGCCCTGAGCTCTGCAAGTTCTGCACAATTCAAGAACTCGCGCATGACCACAAATCCGTCTCTCTCGAATTCGTCTCGTAGAGAATCCATGTCGAATTGGAGCAGAACGTCGTTCATTTCGCGCAAGTAGTGGAAGAGGAAGACATTGTAGCTTCGCGGCTGCCAACGCAGGATTGAATCAGAGAGTGTGTGTGAGATGGAGACGTCGTTGAAATCAAGAAGAGCGATCGGCTCGCTAATGGGTTTGGCTGTGGGGGATGCTCTCGGAACCACGTTGGAGTTCACTACGCGAGACGCACAACCGCTTCATACAGAAATTTTGGGCGGTGGGGCATTTGGATTGGAACCAGGCGAGTGGACCGACGATACGAGCATGGCGCTTTGTCTGGCAGATTCGCTCTTAGCAAGAGATGGTTTTGATCCTAAAGACGTTATGGACCGCTATGTTCGATGGTGGAGGAACGGAGAAAACTCACCAAGTGGAAGGTGCGTAGACATTGGAAACACCACCTACGACGCATTGAATCGCTACGAACAGCTACGAGAACCGGATTGCGGCTCTTCCGATCCGCTGTCCGCAGGAAACGGTTCTCTGATGCGGTTGGCACCGGTGCCGATTTTCTCTTGCCGGAATGTGGAGAAAGCCAAGGAGATGGCGGTACTTCAGAGTCGTACAACGCATGCAGCTACAGAGGCAATGGAGGCATGCGAGTTCTTTTCCGAATTGCTGGTAGAGGCAATTGATGGTTCTCCGAAGGATGAAGTGCTTCGAACTCGATCTTGGAGTGGACGCTCCGTTATTGGAGAAATCGCCAAGGGCGGTTGGAAGCATAAGTCCCGAGACCAAATTCAATCTACTGGCTACGTCGTGCACAGTCTGGAGGCTGCGATTTGGTGCGTCTATGGAGCGAGTTCGTTTGAAGAAGCACTCGTCACGGCTGTCAATCTAGGTCGCGACGCGGATACTGTGGGTGCAATTACAGGGCAACTCGCGGGTGCGTTGTGGTCTTGCGATTCCATTCCGCAGCGTTGGCTTGAGGTCCTTCAGTGGAGAGAACACATCGAGGAATTGGCAATGAAACTGTTCGTTGCGCAGCGGAATGATCGAACTAGAAAGACCAAGAGGAGAGTTGGCAATCCATGAAATCTAGCATCGTAGTAACCAATGACGACGGCGTCGAGTCGCAAGGGATACAAGTGTTGGCACGGGCATTAGAAAATGCCGGTCATAAGGTTGTGGTGATCGCGCCCGATCACGACGCATCCGGCACGGGCACGTCGCTTGGTAGCTACTCGGCTACGAGACCAATTCAGTATTCGCGAACGACTCTAGGGGGACTCACAGGACCGGTGTACGCCATTGCTGGTCCGCCGGCGCTGTGTTCGATGCTTGCGGCAAATGAAGCCTTTGCCTCGACTCCTGATGTCGTGGTATCTGGCATTAATGCTGGAATGAACACCGGAAGATCGGTCGTGCATAGTGGTACGGTGGGAGCCGCACTTGCAGCTCAGAACTTTGGGCTGCGAGGAATGGCGGTAAGTTTGGGAAGTGGGGAACAATGGCACTGGGAAACCGCCGCTCGTGTTGCTGTGGATGTATTGCCTTGCTTGCTTCGAGGTCCGGTAAGATGTGTTGTCAACGTCAACGTACCAGGACTCCGTAGGGACCAAATCAAAGGAGTTCGCTGGTCTCACCTTGCGAAGTTTGGGACGGTTAAAGCTGAAATCAAGGAAGTCGCGAACACTCATGTTCGAATCGCTAACGTGACGCGATCCGATTATGTTCCGGAATGGAACACCGACGTGGCTATGACACGAGAGGGGATTGTTGCTCTTACGTCTCTTCAGGGTGCATGCGAGGTGTGGAGGGCGGATTGCCGAGCAGGCGAGTGGTTCGATCCGAAAGAACGAGTCAGTGGGTGCATGGCTGGGGATTCACTGCTTCCTCCAATTCTGTATAGAACCGTGCAGCAAAACTCTAACGTACTGCCAGGAAACCAACCGGAGACTTGAGTTGTGCATCCTCAACGCCCAAACTGGCGTTGACTAGGGTTCGTCGGCCTTTGCCGGTTCTTTCGCGTTTTCAGTTTCAGGTGCATCGTCGGCCTCTGCCGACGTTTCTGTTGCAGTGGTCAACTTTTCTTGAGGTCCCTCTTGGACCAATTGAGCACGTCGAACTCTTTGAGTGGAGGATTTACTTTCGTTACCGTAGTAAGTGGACAGATAGTCGAGGACTTTTGATTGAGCGTCGCCTAGATCCCAAAGTTCCTCTTCTGCTTGCATTCGCTGTATTGACTTCAACCATCCTGCTCGATCCAGACGATGTTGTGCCAGTAAACGACCAGAATGACATGACGAACAGTTGACCTTGACGAGCTTCCAATTCTCGTCGGCGTCAACGTACAAGCCGGACTCTGAATCTGTGGCTGATTGTTCATTCTCTTCAGCCAGGCTGAGAGCCGCAACCCCGCAAACCAGCAGGCTAGCTAACGTAAATCGCAATCCTATGGCATGCATTGTTCAGGTAACCTTTTGGATTCCAATTAGGCAGCACCATGGGTTGCGTGCTACCCAGACTGTCCGTGGCACGTGCCCAGACTTCGTAGTAACCCGCAGTTGGAAACTTGAGAATATGCTCCCAATTCTGCCAGGCTAGTCGATTTGCAGGAGGCTGGAGTTCGGCTTTCAACCAGGTGCGACCGAAATCCAAGGAAAGCTGCAGATTCTCTATTGAAGCGTCGCCCGACCAAGCGTGCCCCCGAATCTTTAGGCTGTCGCCAATGTCATGCTGAATACCTGATTTGGGAGAGGTGATCAGGGACTTTACCGGCATAGCGTGGATGATGCACATGTCTTCGTCAGCTACGACACCTCCAGGAGCAACAGGCTCGCATGGAACGCGATAGGATGGACTTGCCATTTTCGGACCGTCGTGAACTACGTTGCGCACCGAGATTCGGTTCAACCATTTCCCTGAGACCGAGCCAGGCCAGCCGCCGAACACGAGCCGCAATGGATGTCCGTTCATGGTGTGCAAGTCGCCGCCGTTCATGCCCCATACGATCATCGAATCGTCATCTAACGCTTTCTCGATGGGTACACCGCGAGAAATTGGAATTCGGTCGCGGGCGCCGCTGATATGTGTATCTGCACCATAGAAAGCTACGTAGACCGCGCTGTCGCGGTCGAAGCCGGTGTCGGACAATACGTCACGTAGCCGAATTCCGTTCCACTGCGGGCACCCCACGGCTCCAAGAGTCCACTGATTGCCAGAAACTGGTGGGTCGAATTCGGCTCGACCGTTGCCGCCGCATTCAAGCACGAGCTGGCGCTCTATGTTTTCGAAACGACTCTTGAGCTCTTCTATTGTGTATGTCTTAGACTGGTCGACGGACTCTCCGTTAATGGTTAGAGTCCAGCTCTCTAGATCTACAGATTGAGGTGGAACGCCATTGTTGCGTATGAACAGCCGACTGGCTGGCGTTACATCGTCGTTCAGCAGGTGTGCGGGAGTCTCTGCGTTGAGTGGTCGATCGTTCAGAAGCGTCAAACCGTCCTTTCCCTCGATTGTGAAGAGTTCAGACGTGTCAGCGTGCGATGCCGGAATTAATCCCTGTGGTACGGACGCAGAATGTGCGACTCTTGCGCCTACAAGCGCACTAAAGGATGCCAATCCGGCTACGAACCCCCTGCGGCTCAATGGGTTCGATTTGCGTCCAAAGACTTCCCAATCGGCTCGTTCGGGGTCAGATGCAAAGAATTCGTGAAGACCGCGTTCTCTACTTTTCATTTCACTATCGATGTTTGTTGGTCGATGCTGTATGGCCCGCAAAGGGGTCGAAACCGGCAAGGAATTAACTCCCTAGTGGCCTCAGAGCATTCTAAGTGATGGCTGAACCATACAAAAATGCACGGCAAGATCGAAATCGGCAGTCTGAATCCGCTCGTATACTTCTTTGAGACCCAGATCAGGAACAGATGCGTGATGACAGGCGGCCGATCGTTCTAGTACGGATCGACGTAACGAATCTGACTCCGGGAATCCTTGGAAGGGCGTACCAAAGCTATGCGAGACTCCAAAACTAAGACCCTCAAGATTGCATTTATTGGCGCAGGTGGAATCGCACGCACACACATGCGCTATTTGAGCAAGATGGGGGATGTTGACATTGTCTCTGTTGCGGACGTTGTCGAGGCCAATGCGGCCAGGCTTAGGGACGAGTTTGGGATTCCATCGACCTTCGCAGACTATAGGAGAATGCTCCATGAGATTCGACCTCAAGCTGTAAGTGTCTGCACGCCGAACGGCCTACATGCGCCTTGTACGATTGCGGCTTTGGAATCGGGAGCCGATGTCTTGGTGGAAAAGCCCTTGGCATTGAATGCAGTGGAGGGAAAGCAAATGGTCGACGTGGCCAAGGCCAATGGTCGCAAGCTGGTCATAGGGTTTCAACACCGCTTCGAGCCTCGCACGCACTTTCTTAGAAACGCTGTGCGGGATGGCGAGCTAGGTGAAATTCTCTACGGACGCGTTCAAGCGCTGAGACGACGAGGCATTCCAAATTGGGGTGTGTTCGGCAGAAAGGAACTTCAGGGCGGAGGACCTCTCATCGACATTGGTGTTCATGTCTTGGAAACTGCACATTACGTAATGGGCTCTCCGAAGCCCATAGCTGCTCTTGGACAAACCTATCGCTACCTAGGTGACAAACCGTCGACGGTTGTATCCGAGTGGCCAAATTGGGACTACAAGTCGTACGATGTTGAGGATCTAGCCGTTGGAATGATCAGGTTCGAGAATGGTGCGACTCTCAGTCTCGAAGCTAGCTTTGCAGCCCACATCGAAAAGGACAATTGGAATTTCGCCCTGATGGGAACGCAAGGAGGAGCGACGTGGGGGCCACCCCGCATATTTCACGACCAACACAATCACATGGTGAATACAGAGCCTCATTGGTTGCCTAAGGAGTCTCAAGGAGACGCCTTTCGATTGAAGATGAGGAACTTTGTCGACCATGCACTGCATGACCATGAGACATTGGCCCCGGCTGAGCACGGTCTGATGGTCCAAGAGATGCTTGATGGAATTTACCAATCTGCAGAATTGGGAAAGGAAGTGCAGATAGAATGACCGCTCTCTCTAACAAGTCCGCATGCACGGCAAGGAGATCGCGAATTGGCCGAGAAAATGACTGCCGTTGAGTCAGTTCAGTTTGATAATTTGCAAGGCTCGGGAGTCAACCAATCTCAGCTGGAGATTCTTAGATCCCGGTCACGGAAGGAAGTCGAAGAGGGATTGTTGCCTTCTGTTCAATTCGCTGTAGCGCGAAACGGCTCGGTTGTTTGGTCCGAGGCGATTGGCAATGCGAACCTATCAACTTTGTACCCCATTTTTTCGTGTACGAAAGCTGTACTCGCTTCGGCTGCATGGTTGCTCATACAGGAAGGGCGATTGCATAGCTCTGAGCACGTTGTAGACATCGTCCCGGAGTTTGCCACGAACGGCAAGCACGAAGTTCGAGTGAGCGATCTTTTCCTGCACACAGCAGGCTTTCCCTCGGCTCCGTTTCGACCTCTCGAATGGGATGATCGGGAAAAACGGATGGCGCGCTTTTCACAGTGGCGGCTAAACTGGCCAACACGTGAGCGGTACGAATACCATCCCTCATCGTCCATGTGGGTTGTTGCGGAAATTGTCGAACGAAAGACAGGTCAGGATTTCCGATCGTATATACGCGAGCGAATAATCGATCCACTTCGCTTGGACGATCTCTACGTGGGATTGCCAGACTGTGAGAATTCTCGTGTGGCTACACTGGAAATGGTTGGCGACCCGCTTACAAGTGAAGACTACGCTAGGCTTGGTCTGCCGGAGCCGCCGGAAACGGAGGTCACTCCCGACGCCATACTTAGTTTCAATCGCGCCGAGATTCGAGCAGTTGGAGTTCCGGGAGGAGGTGGCATTTCTACGGCTGCGGCCCTGGCCTTGTTTTACCAAGCGTTGCTGCACGGTGGTGCAAACGGGGGTGAGAGACTTTGGAGTCAGCAAACGCTAGATTTTGGATTGCGAGTCATAAGTGGAGACTACAAGGAGCTTCTAACGGATGTTCCAGTCAATCGATCCTTGGGAATGATTGTCGCCGGCGATGAGCGGAGGAATTTCCGTGGGTTCGGACACACCAACTCGGAGAGTGCATTTGGTCATGGGGGAGCAGGAGGTCAGATTGCCTGGGCCGATCCAGAAACGGGGTTGTCGTTTGCCTACGTGACGAACGGACACGACAGGAATCCGATGCGGATGGGGCGGCGTGGGGTTTCCTTATCGACCAAAGCAGCCGCACTAGTCAGCTAATCGTATTGGACGAATCGCGCTCAATCAAGGGCCGGGGAGCTACGATCAGCCCCTCGCCGCGTTACTTGAACACAACTACGATAGCCGAAGACGACGGTTGGAACATTGACGCCTTCCTGGCCGCCGAATTTCCGTCTGATCCGCCGATAACGCAGCTTTTCCCTGACAAGACGCGCAAACTGATCACCACCAACCAGTCTCCTGACGTGCCGTTTGATCGTTCGATCAATCCTTACAAGGGGTGCGAGCACGGATGCGTCTATTGCTTCGCGCGTCCAACGCACGCCTTTCTTGATCTCTCGCCTGGATTGGACTTTGAAACAAAGATCTACTACAAGACTGACCCAGTAGAGAGATTGCATGAGGCGTTGAACGACCCCCAGTATGCCTGTAGGCCCATAGCCATAGGAACAAACACCGATCCCTACCAGCCCGTCGAGAAGGAGCTTGAAGTCACGCGCAGAATCCTCGAGACCCTTATTGAGTATCAACATCCGGTAAGCGTCGTAACCAAGGGCGTGCTGATTCTTCGTGACTTGGATCTACTGCAGGAGTTGGCTGAGCTGAACTTAATCAGCGTTGCGATTAGCGTAACAACTCTTCAGAATGACTTAAAGAGAAATCTCGAGCCCAGGACTGCGTCTCCAAGTGCTCGGCTTCGTATTTTGAGTGCATTGTCGAATGCGAACATTCCCGTGGGAGTAATGGTGGCCCCAATCATTCCAATGCTGAATGATCATGAATTGGAAGACATCGTAAGGCTGTCAGCAGAAGCTGGAGCTGAGTTTGCTGGCTATGTATTGATTCGATTGCCTTTGGAGGTTCGACCCTTGTTCGAAGACTGGCTCAATGAACACTATCCCCTGAAAGCTGAACGGGTAATGAATCGAATAAGGGATTTGCATGAAGGCAAGACCTACGATCCTCGGTTTGGTCACAGAATGCGTGGAACAGGAGTCTACGCAGACCTAATCAGAAAACGATTCGACGTCGCACGATCAAATTGTGGACTCAGCGTTTCGGAGAACAGGAGCGAGGTCGAGACAGAAGCAGGAAACCTCTTTGTCGATGCAGAGGGCGTCAAGCCGCTACGCACTGACTTGTTTAGACCAAGATACCAACAGACTTATCTCTTTTAGCAAGAACCAGACTTCGTTGCATGGTCTGGATCAAGCAGCAAAAATACAGACCACTTGCTGTGACCGTAGGTCTCGGCAACTTGGGATGTCGGGGAACTGCCTAGTAAGTTCTAGCTGGGAGTTGGACGCTGTAAGCAACTATTTGAGAAATAGCAAAGCTGACAGAACTGCAACTGATATACCTAGAAAGGAAATGAACCCCGAGGAGCACACAATCGCCACTAGGGGTGAGGTGGACTTGGCAAATACATCAGCGAGCTTTTGGGCGGTACATCCTGCGACGATTACCGACCCAAGAATGCAAAGGATCAATGCTTCGATGTGCAATCCCCATGTGACACGCAAGAAACTGGCGTAGGAAGTAATCACAAGCAAGAACATGCCGGCGAAATTGAGCAGCTTGTTGCTGTATAGGTGCTGACGAACCTGATCGGCAGAAAATTTCCGATTTGCCTTAGCGGTTTCGTATGTTCGACTGGAATCCATCATCAATGAGAAGATCAGCACTAATTCAAGCTTCGGACTTTCGTGCTCGCACAACTAAGTACATAGTACAGAACTTCTAACAGTTTGGACTAACCCTAAATCACTACACCTCAGGTTGCAGAATGCTTTCTAGGAGCCTTGATGGTCAATGATTACATCAACCTGGTCGCGAGGTCCATAAAAGTACGATCCGGGGCGAAACTCGTAACCCAAGTCCCCAAGCAGACGCCTTTGCCGAGGAGAACACCATTCGGCAAGGGCGGGCGTCATTTCGAAGTCGTATTGCCGCATGAACATCTGGCAATAGTTGTAGAGAATCGTTTTGCGAGCCCGACCGGAAAGATTCTTGCACGGACCGTGCCACATGGAATGAGGAAACAGAATGCAATCGCCTGCTTCGGCGAGGACCTGGGTAGAACCTGGCGAAGTCGGAGTGACAGGAGTGTCGGTATCGAACGGAATTTGCTTCCTATGACTCCCGGGAAAGAGTGTTAGATTTCCTGAATCTCGTTTGGTGGTGTCCGTCAACACGTACATTGCCTTCATAGCCAATGGTGGACTTGATTCCGAGGGCCGAATGCGACGCAGTGCTTCGCCCCCATCCGTATGCGTATAGCCTGGAAAGGACTCGGATGATGGTCGCACTATAGCTTGCGTCATGCTTAAGCAGATGTATGGACCCATAATGTCGACAATCAGGTCGAATACGTGTGGTCGATCCACTAGGTCGACAAAGTGCTTTCCATATGGGAGCAAGTCGCGTCGGTCCATCCAACCGTCGTTGTTCAGTGTGTCTGCGTGGGGCAGCCAACCGTAGTGTCCAATTGGAAGATTCTTGTCTCTTACAGGCTCAAAGCCCGGTACTCTACGCAATCGATCGATTTCAGAATTGAATAGTGCAACCTCGTTAGGACTGAGGGCATTTCGTATGACGAGATAGCCTTCTCTCTCCCAGTGCTCGCGTTGGTCTTTGGTTAGCTTGTTCATTTCGTACTATGCGGGAGCATCTGACCGTTAAGAGTTTAACTAAAGAAACAGGAGCTTGTTGATGCCAGAAGTCCTAATCCTACATCCCGGTGAAATGGGTGCATCTCTTGCATATGCCCTGAAAACCAAACTAAACCGTGCTCATTGGGTGAGTGCTGATCGTTCGGAATCCACCCATGTACGCGCAGGCAAATCTAGCATGATCCCTCATACATCTCTGGAAGAGGCATTAGATCAAGTTGGAGTCGTAATATCGGTATGCCCTCCCGAGTATGCAGTAGCAGTTGGCACCTCGGTTTTCGACTCGGGGTACTCTGGGTTGTTTTGCGATGCCAACGCCATCGCACCTTCGACGGCGCGACATCATCTTGAGAAATTTGGGGACAGATATGTCGACGGTGGGATTGTGGGACCGCCTGCATACAGGCACGATACGACGAGGTTGTATTTGTCGGGCGTCCAGGCTAGTGAGGTAGTTAGACTGTTTTCGGGAACGGCCGTGGATGCGCGAGTTGTGGATGGCGATGAACTTGCCGCCTCGGCTGTGAAGATGTGCTACGCCGCATACACCAAGGGAACTTCTGCAATGCTGCTGGCGATCCGTAGTCTGGCTAGTGCGCATGGAGTCAACAGTACGCTTCATACGGAATGGGACTTGTCGCAACCTTCTCTTTGGGAACGGTCAGAGAGAACAGGACCTGGTACAACTAGGAAAGCTTGGCGGTTTGCACCCGAAATGAGAGAAATCGCTAAGTCATTTAGCGATTCTGGACTGCCTCCAGGATTCCATGAGGCAGCAGCGGAAATCTACTCGCGCATGGCTTCGTTGAAAGACTCAAACCCCGTAGCGACTCGGACGCTAGCGAAGATGTTGCGCGACGTCTAGCGGGTTAGCGATGGCGTATGAGGGTCAATACGGCCTTCATCGATTTCTAGACTCGACCAATCCGGAACGGTCGCCAATACATCTTGCTTCAAGGAAGCAGCGCGCCTCCCTCAACATCGATGGTGGAACCCGTCATGTAGTCGTTTTGAATGGCAAAGACAATTGCGGAGGCAACTTCGTCGGCCGTACCGGCTCGGGGTATCAGAGTTCTCTCCGTTGCCTGTTGCAGAAACGCCTCTCGGGCCTCCCCTGCGTGAGGAAACATAGGCGTGTCTATCAGACCCGGACAAACCACGTTGATTCGACGCGGAGCAATTTCAACAGCTAATGCACGAGCGAATCCCTCTACGGCATTGCCGACTGTGGAGATGGCGAGCGAACCTGGATTGCACTTGCGAGCTGGAAATCCACTAACTAGAACAATTGCACCTTCCTGAGACATGTGCAGTGCGCCTAGCCGAACGGAGTTTGTGTATTCCCAAAGCTTGCGAAAGGAGAGTTGAAAAGCATCCAGGTCCATCTGAAGAAAGGGACCGGAGGCCCGTGCGCCGCCCGTAGCAGAATTAACGAGGATGTCGTAAGGGGCTTCATCTTCGAACAGGTCCGACAACCCCTCTCGATCAAGAACATCGACTTGTCGGAATGACACGTTTGGTCCTGTCGCTGCTCTGGCTTCCTCAATGGTGGAGGCGCTACGACTGCCTGCTACAACGGTTGCACCCGCCTTTTCCAGTTGCTGTGAAGCTGCTAACCCAATACCTGATGTCCCTCCCAGGACGATGGCTTTTTTACCGGCTAACTCCATTGGTTTCTCCTTGAGTACGTCAGTTCAGGATAAGTCACGAGCATGTGGTTCGGCGTTCGGTCGCCGTCGCTAATCAGTGTGAGAGGGTTATGGTTATGAGGGAATGGCAGGAACGAATTTATACGTTGGGTTAGCACGAAACTTTCGTTTCAGCTGTAGCAATTCCCTCCAAGTAGCAATGAGACCGTGAGTCGCCGGCGGCAGGTCGTGTTCGAGAGCTTTCCGCAGCTTGGGCAAATTGTAAAAGGGGACTGCCGGATACATGTGATGTTCCAAGTGGTACTGCATATTCCAGTAGTAGAACGCTGGAAGCCAGGAGCAAGTAAAAGTTCTAGTGTTCATTCGAAAGTCGGGTTCGTTCGAATTCAATCCGTAATGCTGCGGAACTCCACACAGGAATCCCAACCAACCGCAATAGAACGTCCCGAACGTTATGGTCACAATAAGAAATGGGTGCCCAGAGACAATGAACAGAAGTGCGAGAATGCAGTGCCCGCTCAAGAGAATCCTTGCCCAATTGCGGTGCTTCCTGCGTAGTTTGCGATTGGATTCTGGCAATACGTGGTTGTACCATTTCCCACCAATTTGGCCGTTTGCGTGGCGCCAGACCGTCGTAAGCCGTTGCCAAGTTGCCATGGGATTCCAACCCAATAATCCAAGCCAGACGCGCCAATACTTGAAACTGATCTTTATTGGCAGTTGTACTTCGCCGTCTATTTGGGAGTGGCATGTTGCTTGGTGATGAATAGCGTGACTCTCGCGGTACCAAATGTGATCCGACCAACTAAGAAACGAATACAACACTTCGAAGAACAGATTCAACTTCTTGGACTTGAACACAGTTCTATGTTGAAGTTCGTGAACGGCTATGAGCCCCATAAACGGTCCGATAGTGCCGTGAATGAACAGCGCTAAGAGCATCAGTGGTATCGACCAGTACCAATTGGTCAACGACACATTCAAGATGGTCCAGTAGGCGATTATTGCGGTAGCAAAGAACAAGCCCAAATGCAAAAGAGTTTGTGTCCAGGCGCGGAATTCATTGCGTCGCATGAGTTCCTGCAACAGTTCCCTATCAAGCGGCGTTCGATACCAGTCGACCTTTTTGTCGCGTGCGAAAGTGTCTTGCATCGTGATTTCTTGCTTCATCGAAGTCTAGTGTTTGGCAAATTGATTGATGCGGTACGGACCGCAAACCTGTCAGTCGATCCAATCATAGGACTCGTTGTGAGGTTCTTTGCCTCGTTGTCGAATGGCTTGCTTGACCTCATTCATCATACTGCTCAACTGTTCAACATCCGTGCCACGTATTACAAGCGTCGTTCCAAACTGACCGTCTCTTTGAAAGGGATAGCTGCCAAGACTTGGCTCATCGCCGTAGCGCTCTTGGATTTGGCCGAGTTCGCGTGAAATCTCGCTTTCTCCCATGAAGGCGGTGACCGAACAGGACTGTACGACGCGACCGCCATCGAATTGGATTGTGGGGAGCATGGCTTGCAAGACGCTGGGAATTCCAGCCATGCAATAGACATTTTCGATGGAGAAGCCAGGTGGTCCGCCGGTCAAGTTATCGATCAGCTTTCCATCCTTTGGAATGTATGCCATGCGAAGCCTGTTTTGCATTACATCAGGCGGAGCGGGCCGTTTACGAATGCGAGTCGCTATGGATTCGTTGAGCTCTAAAGGAACACCAAAAGCGGCAGCTACGCACTCGGCGGTTATATCGTCGTGCGTAGGTCCGATGCCTCCTGTGGTGAGTACGTAGTCATGCTTCGCCCGTGCATGGTTCACGAAATCGACGATGGTGTCGTGCACATCGGGAATTACGTGAGCCTGTTCTACCGTGATCCCCTGCAGGTTCAACTGTTTGGAGATGTACTGCAGGTTCAAGTCCTGGGTTCGTCCCGACAGAATTTCATTTCCGATAATGAGCACACAGGCCGTTACGCGGCGTTCATTCATTGTGGACTCTCGTTTTGGCTAGGTACCTGTGAATTCAGGTCGTCTCTTTTCGGCAAAAGCTCTGCGCCCTTCCTTGTAGTCGTTGGAGTTGAAGCAATCGCGGACAAGGCCCGCAACCTCTTGAATTGCTTCGGAGTCGGGTTGGGCTTCAAATGCATTTACTGCAGCTTTTGCCGCCTTGACGGTTAGAGGTGCGTTTTCGGCTACTTTTCGAGCGTAGTTTTCCACTTCAGCGTGAATACTTGCTCGATCCACCTCAAATTGAATGATTCCACACTTGTACGCCTCGGCAGCTGTCAGGAACCGTGCTGAAAAGAGGATGTCTCTGGCGCGAGCAGGTCCAACGATACGGGCGAGTTTCGCAAGACCCTCGTAGTCGTAGCCCAATCCGAGTCGAGCAGCTGGGATGCCGAATGTGGAATCGGGTGTGGCAAAACGAACATCGGCATGCAATGCCGTCGCAAGTCCGCCGCCGATGCAATAGCCCTTTATTGACGCAATCAGTGGTTTTGTCATGCTGGCTAACGTCCGGGATCCTTGTGCCGCAACTTGGCCGTAGGATTGAGCTTGTTCGGCGTTGGCACGTTTCGCGTCGAATTCCGATATGTCTGCGCCAGATATAAACGATTTCTGTCCTGCGCCCTGCATAACGACGACACGCACATCGGATTGCGACTCAAAGTAACTGATGATGTCGTGGACGCCCTGCCACATTTCCAGGGAAAGTGCATTGTGACGCTTAGGGTTGTTGAAGGTCATCCAACCAACGTTGCCATCGACTTCGGCAATCATTCGATCGGTTTGCAGATCAAGAACCATGGCGAAATAGCCTGTGGAGCGAATGCTAGGACAACATCCAAATTGTAGGGAAGTGTGAACTCACGAGTGCGAACAACGAAGTTGGAGGTTCTGAATTGCACACTCGGCATGTCCAACAAACGGTGAATTCGCTACACTCGCAGTTCCGCAACGACGACACTCCATCGAAGCGACACTATGGATTTCCAAGAACACGAAGAACATCAACTCATTCGTGAAGCAGTGAGAAAGATCTGTACTGATTTCCCCGACGAGTATTGGTCCAAGTGCGACCAAGACCATCAGTTTCCTTGGGATTTCTACAACGCCCTAGCAGAGGGTGGATGGATTGGCATAGCCATACCTGAGCAGTACGGTGGGAGCGGTCGTGGAATTAGCGAAGCATCGATCGTATTGGAAGAGGTTGCCGCTTCTGGAGCCGCCATGAATGGCTGCAGTGGCATCCATCTCTCGATTTTTGGCATGCAACCCGTAGTCAAGTATGGCTCCGATGAAATGAAGGAGAAGTACCTGCCGCGAGTTGCCAAGGGCGAATTGCATGTGGCTTTTGGCGTTACCGAACCAGACGCTGGCACCGATACAACGTCAATAACTACCCGCGCCGAGCGTGTAGGCGATCACTACCTTGTTCGGGGAAGAAAGGTGTGGACAACCAAGGCGTTGGATTCCGAACGAGTCCTTCTTCTCACCCGTACACAAGAAAAGCATCAGGTTGCCAAACGGTCAGACGGAATGACTCTGTTGTTTGCCGAGTTGCAGCGACCAGAAGTTTCGATCTCACCCATTGACAAAGTAGGACGAAACGCCATTGCAACATGTGAAGTCGTTTACGACGACTTGCCGGTTCCCATAGACGACCGAATTGGCGAAGAGGGAAAGGGTTTCCGTTACTTGCTCGACGGATTGAACGCGGAAAGGGTATTGGTAGCGTCGGAGGCATTGGGCATTGGTCGTGCAGCGCTCAGACGAGCCACCCAGTACGCAAAGGAGCGCGTCGTTTTTGGACGACCGATTGGTCAAAATCAAGGGGTTTCCTTTCCTCTGGGCGAAGCACAAATTCGATTGGATGCTGCAGAACTGATGATCCGCAAAGCTTCGTGGCTATTGGATAGTGGTCAGCCGTGCGGCGCGGAGGCGAACATGGCCAAGTGGCTTGCTGCTGACGCTTGCTTTCAAGCAGCGGACCAGGCAGTGCAAACGCATGGAGGCTTTGGCTATGCGAGAGAGTTTCACGTGGAACGCTATTGGCGGGAAGCCCGTCTGCAGCGCATAGCACCAATTTCGCAGGAAATGGTCCTGAACTATGTCACAGAGCATGTGATGGGACTGCCTCGTTCCTATTGACTATCACACAATGCCAGACGTTGGCACCGCAAGCTCCCGACAAAGTCTCAAAGATTCCATTGCTATGGGCAGACAAGTTCGAAGTGAGGCGAAGTTTGAATTGGAAGAATCGAGCCGGGTAGAGGTATCAAAGCGATTGGACGATTGACCTGCCAACTGTTGGTGTAGAAATATCGCACTTGAACTGCAAAATACACTAACGTTAAAGAGAATGATTATCATTTAGCCTGCTACGAGTATTGTGAAGAGATTCTTCGTGCCAGAACAACAAGGAACCCGTCAACATGACGAGAGTGCGGAGGCAGGACGCAGCTATTGCTCCGACGCTTCGTCTGCGGCGGGAGAAAGCATGATTGGCACGGCACCCCAGGTCGATTTCTGGATTCTCCTTGAATACCGACCACAATGGCTGCGTGATGCTGTCGTAGAGAACGAACTGCCACATCAGGTTCAGGAATGGCTTAACCAATCCCTAGACACACTCAGAGAAAAGGGAAGTAGTCCCAGAGTTCAGTTCATTCGGCAACCTCGTCGAACCGACGGACCATTGCAAATGTTCGTTTGCAGAGCCAATGAATTGCGAACGCTGTCATTCTCGTCATACTTGGATTTGGTCGACATTGCAATTGATCGTGACGTCGTTCAGCGTGTTTCAACCAATCTCTTTTGCGTGTGCACGCATGCATCTCGAGACCTGTGCTGTTCGCGTTATGGGCTGGCTACATGGCGCAGACTGCTAGAGCTCTCTGGTGGAAACGCTTGGCAGTCAACTCATTTGGGAGGTCATCGCTTTGCTCCAAATGTGCTGGTTCTTCCACAAGGTCGTCTCTATGGCAGAGTTCACACGGACAAAGTCGATGGATTCTTTGAAATAGTAGAAAGCGGAGAGGTTGATTACGAGCTATTGCGCGGTCGTTCAGAATTTTCCAGCGAAGCGCAAGCGTGCGAACGCCTAGTAGAGAGACCTGTGGACTCGGTACTGTCTTGCGATGTGAACTCGGTTCGGTTTGGGACAGCATTGGGTGAAGTGGAAGTGGCGGTTCCTGCCAGAGGGAGCGAAATTGCAGTCGTGGGGAGTTGTGGGGACGAAGAGCCTACCTACGTCCGACCCTTCATCGATATCTAGTTGTGCCTTTGCTTAATTGACTGAGTACGAAGTCTCGCAAATTCTCTGTCTCTTCCTGCACATCTCCGTTCGAATGGAACGCTTCTCCTAGTGTCAGTCGATACTTTTGACCACTCTTGTTTAGCAATTCCCGGAACAGTGTCATGTCCTTGAGCTCTCGATTGACAAACCAAGTCAGGTAATAGAACAGAGTATTGTGGCCCTTGATGCTCATTGGAATCACGGGTATGTCATATTTCTGAGCAAGATTTAGAGCAGTAATTTGCCACGGACGTTCCTTAAGTCCGCTTAATGTGGGCTGAGCGAGTCGTCCTGATGGAAAAATCACGACAAGCCGCTCATCTTTAATGGCACGCACTAAGGCATGAATCGTCTCTCGGTTTCTCTTTGGAGTTCGAAAATCATCGCGCCACTCCACTGGAACAATAATCTCCGCAAGACCTGGAGATACTCGTATTGCATCTCGATTCGCTAGGAAGACGATGTCATCGCGAATGTCTTTGAGTGCGTCGTAAACCGCAATGCCGTCAGCAATGCCAGCTGGATGATTCGGTGTCACAAGCGCACGACCGGTTCGGGGTACGTGTTCGAGGCCCGTTGCATGAACTCTCAGGTTCAAGAGATCTGACATGTAGTCAAATACTTCACTTCCTCGCAACGTCGATATGCTGTCGGCCATTCTCACAGCCTTTTCGTAACCAAGGATTCCATCACCCAACATGCGAATGAGACGCCAGGTTGCTGGGTGCTTCATCAGGTTGACGGCGCGTTCCTCGATTAGCACGTCAACAATGTGACGGCCGTGCGTATGATGCGCGTCGATGTAGGAGGATTCGGAAGTCATCATGTGAACTATAGGTTGATCCTATGGAGCTTGTCCAAGCAGCGATTGAACCGAGGACAGTCTGCTACGGATTGTGATGCTCCGAATTTGGTGTTGCCACGTTCGCATATGAATTTGGGCTCTTGGAACCCAGTCGAGGACCACTGACCGAACCGGTCTCCATTTTATTCAGCAATGCGACATTATGTAAATTGAACCACCGCAGGAGGTCGTTTTGGAGGTTGCACATTCCCAATTGGCCCACGCCGAGGTGTTCAAGAGTTCTCAAGGTAGCGTTGTCGTACAGCGTTTACAAATTCCTGAGCCGTGGCGGTGCCGCCCTGATCTGGTGTCAGCGCTTGCCCCGCAACATAAACATTCCCGACACATTCTTCGAGTTTCTTTGCGGTCCGTGGGTGGCCAAGGTACTCCAGCATCATCGTCGCACTCAATAGAGTGGCAGTGGGATTAATAGTGTTCGTTCCGGCTATATCGGGGGCTGTTCCATGAGCTGGTTCAAAGTAGGCATAGTCGTTTCCGTAGCAGCCACTTGCAGCGAGTCCGAGGCTTCCAAGCAAACCTCCTGCTGCATCCGAGAGAATGTCGCCGTACAGGTTGGGCATGACCACTACGTCAAATCGTTGCGGCTCGCGAATCAATCTACAGGCGAAGTCGTCGACTATGAACGATTCGAACGCCAAATCTTTATATTGACTCACTACATCTTTAGCCACGGCTAGAAACAGTCCATCCGTCGTTGGGAGCATGTTGCTCTTCGTTACACATGTGACCTTCCGTTTGGTGTTGCGTTCTAAGGCAAGTTCACAGGCGAACTGCGTGACACGCTGAGTGCCCTTTTCTGTAATGACTTTTAGCGCGTAGCTGCCTTTGTCGTATTCATGCACACGCTTGCCCCCAGTTCTGCCAACACGATCCAATTGCGTCAGTTCATTGAGGTTCCCTTCAATGCCGACGTAGAGATCCTCTAGGTTTTCACGAACAATGACGAAATCGATTCCGTTCGGTTGGCTTAATGGGCTCTTGCATCCTGGAATGTACTTGCATGGGCGGACATTTGCGTACGTTTCCTTGCCCCATCGAAGATAGCGTAATGCCAAACTGGATCGTCCGCTTGTCGATCCAAACAAAGTGGCATTTGCCGCATCGATCAGAGCTTTGCCCGCATAGGACAGCGTGGGAGCCGCTTCGCCATTGGTTTGTTGGTCTACTGGTGGGTATGTCCACGTGATTCCGGGAAGAATCTCCTGGAGCAACGCAACCACCGGGCCGATCGCTTCGGGTGCTGAGTCTTCACCGGGAATCACTGCTATTGTCTGATCCATGGGTCAATCTTGTCTCTTGGTGGTTCTTTACTAGTCTAGTGTGGCCCAAGATCCATGCGATCGGAGATTTGGACTTGCCGATTGCGGGCTACAGCGGAATTGAACCGAATCTGCACGCGCAATAGTTGCTCAAGGGAGCCAATTTGGGGCAATTGTTACGGAAGTCTTTCCGACGGTAGCTCGAAATGATATCGCGCCACCACTCTTTCCAAAATTACAAAAAGCGTGCTGGCTTACTTATTTTCCATGCGTTATGGGACTTATAATAAATGTGTTAGTCAATCTACAAATAGTGCGTTATACCTGTATGTGCCGTTTCGGGTGAGCTTTTCTACGACTGGCCTACGTTCATGTTCAATTACATACCCCGAATTGCAGACAAGCAACTTAGGGAATTGCTCAACATTGTTCCTACGGTTCTCATAGAAGGACCCAAATATGCGGGCAAGACCGAGACGGCGCGTCAATCTGCAAAAAGCGAAGTACTCCTAGATGTGGACGAAGATGCCAGATTGTCCTCGCTATTCGATCCAGGCGCGTTGCTCGAAGGCGCAACACCTCGGTTAATTGACGAATGGCACGTATCCCCACGAATTTGGAATCATGCTCGAAGAGCGTGTGACGACCGCAAGCTCCCCGGCCAATTCATTCTTACTGGATCATCTCGTCCGACAGATGAAGTTACGCGTCACACAGGTGCTGGCAGAATTGCTCGCCTTCACTTACGCACGATGTCGCTATTCGAGCAAGGAATCGCTGACGGTTCTGTTTCTCTACGCGATCTAACAAACAGCCAACCACTGGCAAACCATCGTCCGGCGGTTTCATTTAATGCAGTGATTGAAGCGGCATGTAGAGGCGGATGGCCTGCAATGTCGCGTCTCGAACTGACTGCGTGTCTTCGTTACTGTCGCGCCTACCTAGAGGAGACAGCCCGTACGGAAATCTTGGATGGAACATCGTTTGATCCGACTCGAATGCGCAGTTTGCTGGTTTCACTAGCTCGTAACATTGCCACAGACGTCTCCTTAACAACGATACTGAAAGACGTTAGCTCAACAGTTCAAGTACGTACGATCACAAATTACTTGAACGTCCTTCAAAGGCTGCATGTCGTTGAGTTGCAGTATCCGTTTCGTACTCATCTGAGGTCACGGGCTCAACTGCGACTGACACCCAAGCGTCATTTGTGTGATCCCTCATTGGCCGTTGCCGCTCTGGGGACGAATCCCACCAAATTGAAATCTAACCTGAGGTTCTTTGGGTCTCTCTTCGAGTCGCTGGTTGTACGCGACCTTAGAGTCTATGCTGACGCAAACGATGCGGACGTCTATTTCTACAGAGACAATACAGGATTAGAAATTGATGCGATCGTAGCGAAGGCAGACGGTACTTGGATTCCATTCGAAGTGAAACTGGGAGGTGAGGAGTTGATCGAGTCAGCCGCTCAGAACCTAAAACGACTTTGCAACAAAATTGATCGAAGGCGAGCAGGCGAACCTGCTGCGATGATCGTGATCGTCGCAACTCCAACCCCTACATACACCCGTTCAGATGGGGTGTCTGTCCTCTCGATAGCGTCTCTTGGGCCTTAATTTGAGCCTAGTTCAGCCGATTGATCGCTCGTTCCAGTTCCTTCGTGTGAAGTCATGCATAACTACCCTTCAACAGACGGCGTTGATGCAGCAATATCTCCTGCTATGCGATGCTAAGTGAAGAACCTACGTTACGAGGACCTGAGCTGCAATACATAGGCTGCTCTGTGCGGCGAGCCCCACCCCTTTGCTAGCATAGAAGTAATTTCTCGTGGACACGCGATGGCCACCAATGAAACTGCGTTGTGTCGACGCAAACCTGCGTGTGGTTTTTGCGATAGGTCTTTTTGCCGTCCTTGCGATCCCGCTGGCTGCCACTCCACCCTATACAGAAGACGTGCAGAATCTTCTTGAGTATGCACTTCAGAGGTCAACACACGCTTCGAATGAACTCTGTGCCTATTCCATGCGAACTTCTAACTTGAACGGCAATGTCGTACAGGAACGTTTTGATCCCTATTTTGGGAACGATAGGGCTTGGAGCCTCGTAAGCATAGACGGAAACGCGCCAAATGCCGAGCAGTTGGATCTGTATGAGCCTCCACTTCGTGAACGACATCCTGCCGTTATATCTCTTCAGTTCATTGACACTGCATCGCTCAAGTTTATTGAAGAAACGGGCACGGGAATGCTGTTTTCCTTTGACGTTGTAGCAACACTCAGGCACAAATCCCTTAGCGCTATTGAGAACACGCTACTGTTCGACCCGGTCACAGAGCAAGTAAAGCAGATTCGACGGGTTTCCTATTCGGACTTCAGAGTCGGGAACTTTGCCAAGATCTTCGAATTTGAAGCGGTCTCCACATTTCGTCGCGACAATGAAACCAAGTCGACGGTCTTGTGGACAAGCACTACCCGTTTGAAGTCAAGAATTGGTAGAGAAGTCATTGATCAAGAGCTTCACATTGAATTTGATGAGTTGGATTGCAGTACCGTTCCGGTTGAAACCACGGAATTGCAAAACCCCGATTTAAAGGGTGAAGAAGCGCAGAATCCGAGGTCTTCATTGGAGACAGACCAAAGTGTCGACGGGAATCTCTCGTCGCCGTGATTACTAATCTGTCTTTCTTTGCAGTCTTGGAGGATCTCTGTTGAATGTCCTGGCTGCGCGCGACCTTTGTTGTTCCCGCAGGCATGGTCTATTCTGTGTCCGAGGAATTGAGTGAGCTCGGTGTTCTTTCGGTCAGCACGACAAATGCTGGCAAAGAGGAAATCCTCGAACCATCAGTCGGCAGCACACCAATGTGGGAAAACACTCAAGTTGAAGTGTTGCTTTCAGTGGATAACTCGGTGTCGCAGCTACGCGCCCTACTCGTCCGGCATGGCATTACGGAAGTTGAAATGACTTTCGTTAAGGACCAAGCGTGGGAGTCCACCTGGCGCGAGGAAGTTTCCGCCAGACAGTTTGGAAGGCTTTGGATAGCACCCCGCGATTGGGCACTGCCCGCAGAATCCATTGCTGTGAGGTTGGACCCCGGATTAGCTTTTGGAACCGGAGAGCATCCAACCACAGCTATGTGTCTGCAGTGGCTAGCCCAGATAGACTTACGAGGAAAGAGAGTTCTCGACTTCGGCTGTGGATCAGGTATTTTGGGCATTGCGGCATGCAAGCTGGGAGCTTCTCAAGTAACAGCTATCGATCATGATCCTCAGGCGATCGAAGCAACGATTGAAAATGCCAAGCACAACAATGTTGCGATTGAGGTGCAGACTGAGATTGGATTACGGAGCTCCTTCGACGTGATTGTCTCCAACATTCTTCTTCGCACACTGGTTGAACTTGCTGAAGAATTTACGAGCGCGTTGGCTTCAGGAGGTGCTCTTGCCTTGTCAGGATTGCTGGACGGACAGCAGGATGCGATTAGAAAGAAGTATCGGACAATAAACTTTACGACTACGACGCGTGACGCCGATTGGTTATTGATGGTAGGCAGAGAGTCTTAGAGTGGCAGTGGAACCTCGTGTAGGTGTAGGAAACGATCGACTGTCGATTGATCGCGCAATTCTAAGTGTGTCCGACAAGCGTGGAATCGCGGATTTTGCGGACAGATTGCACAAATCGGGATGCGATCTCGTGTCTACTGGGGGCACAGGACAAGCTCTCGATGAGTGCGGTGTTTCCTACACGAAGCTGAGCGACTTCACAAGTTTCCCCGAGATCATGGACGGAAGAGTAAAGACGTTGCATCCGCTTGTGCACGGAGGGATACTGTCTCGCCGAAGTATTGACGCCGATGTCGTAGCAAGGCACGGCATTGGCGAAATTGACCTTGTCGTAGCAAATCTCTATCCCTTCGTGGAGACCACGGCCCAGCCAGACTGCACTATCGAAACAGCCACCGAGAACATCGACGTGGGAGGCCCCGCAATGATCCGTGCTGCCGCAAAGAACCATGAGCATGTTCTTGTGGTAGTTGATCCTGATGATTACGAGGATGTAATCGGACGTATTGCAACCAATTCGGTGAACCGGGAATATCGACGAGCAATGGCGGCCAAGGCGTTTCGACACACTGCAGCATATGATGCAGCGGTTGCACAGTATTTCGGCAGCGCTACCGATTTTCCAGAGACATTGAACCTTGCAGTTCGTCGGCAGGCATTCTTGCGCTACGGCGAAAATCCACACCAACGGGCAGCGCTCTACTCAAATGGCCCAAGTCAGGAAGGATCTCTCGCAGCCGCAAGACAGATTCAAGGGAAGCACTTGTCGTACAACAACATCATGGATGCCGATGCGGCCTATGCATGTGTTCGGTCGTTTTCATCGCCAGCGTGTGTGATAGTCAAACACGGTATTCCATGCGGGGTCGCAATCGGAATAGATGCACAAGAAGCGTATCGGCTAGCGTTTTCGACCGATCGGGCATCGGCCTATGGCGGAATTATCGCATTCAATGGTACTTTGGATGGGTCGACTCTTAGTGAAGTAATCGATACGCAATTTGCAGACGTAGTCCTTGCTCCTGTGGTCTCCCAGGAAGCTGTTGAAATTGCCAAACGTAGGAAAAATTTGCGTCTCCTTGAGACAGGTGTCAGCCAAGATAGCAGTGTCGAATTGCAATACAGGCAGATTGCCGGCGGGATGCTTGTACAAGAGATGGATTCAATGAGCATAGAGCCAGACTCTCTGAAGTGCGTCACAGAACGACAGCCGACCGATCAGGAGCAAGCAGATCTCGAATTCGCATGGCAAGTAGCAAAGTTTGTCAAGTCCAATGCAATTGTTCTTGCTCGCGACAGCAGGACCATAGGAATAGGTGCCGGACAAACGAGCCGGGTCGTCAGCGTGCGAATTGCGTCTATGAAGGCACAAGACGAACAGTTGGAAACCAAAGGATGTGCATTGGCGTCCGATGCATATTTTCCGTTCCGGGATGGGTTGGACGTTGCGGTAGAAGATGGTGTCACTGCGGTCATACAGCCAGGTGGATCCATTCGCGATGAGGAAGTTATTCAGGCGGCGAACGAGAACGGCATGGCTATGTTGTTTACAGGGGTCCGCCATTTTCGGCACTAGTGGAGACAGGTATTGAAGGTTCTTGTTGTTGGGTCTGGAGGCCGAGAACATGCGTTGGCATGGAGCTTTGCCCATTGTCCAAGTGTTGAGCAAGTATTGGTCGCGCCAGGCAATCCGGGCACGGAACGCGAACAGGGAGTTCGCAATGTAGCAATCGATCCAACTGACTTTCCAGCGTTGGTGAAAGTTGTACACGAGGAGCGAGTAGATCTTACCGTTGTCGGCCCGGAACAGCCCATATCGGAAGGCATTCGGGATTACTTCGACCAGTTTGATCTAGCCTGCTTTGCGCCATCCAAATCGGCTGGCCGCCTTGAGTCTTCCAAGGCATTCGCTAAGAGCTTCATGGCTCGGCACAAGATCCCAACTGCTGGTGCTTTCGTCACCCAAGATCATCGTGAAGCAAGCGAGTACATTCTGCGGAAGGGTGCACCAATAGTGATAAAAGCCGATGGACTTGCAGCAGGCAAGGGAGTGATAGTCGCCCGGAGTACTTCTGAGGCCATCGAGGCAGCCGAGGGAATGCTGACCGAAGCAAGATTCGGCGATGCTGGATCAACTGTCGTGATTGAGGACTTCTTGGATGGAGAAGAAGCCAGTTTCACGCTGTTGTCAGATGGTGAGAATGTGCTGCAGTTCGCATCAAGCCAGGATCACAAGCCGGTCTATGATGGCGATAAAGGCCCGAACACAGGCGGCATGGGTGCCTACTCGCCAGCACCGGTTGTAACCCCCAGCGTGTACAAGAAGATAATGCAAGAGATCGTGACACCAACGATACGAGGAATGGCTAGTGATGGATCGCCATTTCAAGGTTTCCTCTATGTTGGACTGATGATCGTCGACGGCAATCCGTTTGTGGTTGAGTACAACTGTAGATTCGGCGATCCGGAAGCTCAACCCGTGCTGGTGCGTTTGAAATCGGACTTAGCAAATGTGTGTTCAGCTGCTCTGCAGCAGGGACTAAAGGGTCACGAGCTTGATTTCACTGACGAATACGCGGTTGGCGTGGTACTTGCGTCGAAGGGTTACCCCGAAAGGTATGAAGTTGGGTTTCCTATAGATGGAATGGACGAGGAAGTCCCCAACACTAAGGTCTTCCATGCGGGCACCCAGAATCGGGATGGGGCGATGGTTACGAGTGGCGGTCGAGTCGCAACCGTTATTGGTATGGGTAGAGATATCGCCGAAGCCCAGCGAGCCGCCTATGCACGTGCCGATAACATTCGATGGGAAGGCATGCACATGCGGCGCGACATTGGATATCGAGCACTAGCGAGACAGGCAAACTAGTAAAGCGATCGAGAGTGGAAAGATGGACGTGGGCAATGAGGGACTGCTGGATCGTCTGATCGGCATTTTGGACACAGGATTGAAGACAGTAACAGGTCAGGGACCCGTTTCCAACATGCCGGAGGTCGCCTCTGAGGAGCTCTCCAAAGGGGAGAAAGAGAAGTCTGCGGCATTGATGCGAGTAAACCATGCAGGTGAAGTCTGTGCTCAAGGCCTATATGAAGGCCAGGCATTGGTGTCTCGAACTGCATCGTTGCGCGTGGAATTGCTGGCAGCCGCCGAGGAGGAAAAAAACCATCTGCTGTGGTGCAACGAACGATTGGATGAACTGCAAGAATCCCCCAGTGTGCTTGTTCCAGTCTTTTATGGCATGTCAGTTTGCGTAGGGGCGCTTGTTGGTCTTGCAGGGGACAGGATTAGCCAGGGATTCGTCGAGGCAACCGAAGATCAGGTGTGCAAACACTTGGACCGGCATCTCGAGGAATTGTCTGTAAAGGACGGGAGAAGCCGTGCCATTCTGAAACAGATTCGAGACGATGAAAAGCGACACGGTCAAAAAGCCCTGCAGCGTGGAGGAGTTCAATTTGCTCCAGTGGTCAAGCGTGGAATGACTCTGATGTCAAGACTCATGACTGAAACTACTCGGCGCATTTGATGGCGACGCTTCAGCTATAGCCTTCACGGGCGAGACGAATCCAAGGGTCAGTTTTTCCTATCCCAAAGCCGCTTAGCAAGCTCTCTTGGAACCAAGCTCGAAACCCCGGAAACTCGTTTAGCGGTTCGACGCTATGCAATGCGTCGATCCAAGGATCAGGGTCGTAAGCTACTTGGCGGTGCTTAAATTGGTTTTTCTCGATCACTCCGTAGCATGCCATCGTTTTGCCGCATCGATTCTGTCCGACGCTCCCTGGATTGATAAATACTCTCTGGCCCACGCGCTTTCTGAACTGTATATGTGAGTGGCCGAATAGCACATGTGTCGCTTCGCTACTCGTCGCAATTGCCTTGAAATCCTCATCTGGACTGTAGGGTATTACGTGGCGAACTCGGCCTGGGACGTAGCCGTGGCACAAGTGTAGGTCTGCATTCCCCACACGATAGTCTCCATCTAGTGTCAATTTTCGTAGGAATTCCAAGTCTTCATGCCCGAGCTGGTCTCGAACCCAATCGTTGAAGACCTTCCATGGCTGAGGCCAATTTTCGGTCAGCGATGGATCCAACATTTCGAGATCGTGGTTTCCGCGTATGTGAATGCCGGGCAGCGAAGAGAGGAGATCTAGTGTTTCCGCGGGTTGCGGTCCTGGCGAGACCGAGTCCCCAAGAAACAACACAGAGTTGAAGTTGCGCTCTGTTGAGAGCACCGCGTGAAGTGCTTCTCGGTTGCCGTGGATGTCGGCGATTACCAGTATTTTTTGGTTTGCGTTGTCAATCACGAAGCACAATCATTCAATAATGCGTTCAAGGGTTCCTGTGCTTCGAGCAGATGATTCCCGGTTCGGAAAGGAAGTCGCTTCGAATACTTCAGGCATCACGTTAAGTTCACCAAGACATTAATCATAGTGACTGTCGCACGCTAGCGCCTATGGGATGCGGTTGGTCTATCGCCACATTCAGTTCAATGGCAAAGGTTACCGAACCTGCTGGCGAACTAGTACCACCCAACTCACTTTGTACCATTACTACTTCAGCCTGCCAGGAAATCTACCTTATTCTGAACAGATCCAACTGAAGACTAAAATTCAAAGTACAAACTCAATATTCGGCAACATGTTGAGCAAGTGCGTACGTTCAGAAAGATTGTTGCCTAGCATCTCCAGTTCATGAAGTACCTCATAGCTCCCTCCATTCTGGCCGCTGATTTTTCGTGTCTTGGAAACGAAGTCGAGAGCGTACTCGATGCGGGTGCCGATGCTATCCATTTCGATGTGATGGACAATCACTATGTACCGAATCTTAGTTTCGGACCAGTGGTACTAGACTCGCTCAAGAGTCGGTTTCCGGATGTTCTCTTTGATGTTCACCTCATGGTGAAACCTGTCGAAGATATGATTGATGCGTTTCTTGACAGCGGCGCTTCTTTCATTTCGATTCATCCCGAATCAACGGAACACCCGCATGCCGCCTTGAGCCGAATACGTCGTGGAGGAGCAAAGGCGGGGGTGGTGATAAATCCTGGTACTTCTCTAGATGTTGTGAATCCGCTTTTGGGAGAGTTTGATTTGCTTCTCATCATGTCGGTCAATCCTGGTTTTGGTGGGCAAAAATTCATAACACAAAGTGTTGAGAAAGTGCAGGCCGCTAAGAAATTGCTCGACAGTGTCGGAGTTGACGTGAGATTGGAGGTCGATGGCGGCGTCACTGTGGAGAACATCAGATCCTTGGCTGCTGCAGGAGCAGACATGTTTGTTGCTGGATCGTCGATTTTTGGCAGCGACGACTATTCGCAAGCTATTGCGGCGATGCGCAGGGAATTGGAATCGGCTACCAGTGCATAAGGCGTTCCTGTTCGATCTTGACGGAACTCTTGTCGATACAGCACCGGATCTACACCGTTCTCTCAATCACGTTTTGGCTCAAATTGGTCGTGGACCGGTCTCGCTAGGACTGGCTCGACACTGGGTCGGGCACGGCGCGAAAGCCATGATCAGCAACGCTCTCTCGGACATCGGCGTCAACGCTGTTTCCGAGGAATTGCTTGAGGAACTGTATGAAGGCTTCATCGACCACTATCGCGAGAACATTGCCGTCTTGAGTCGTCCTCTTGAAGACGTTGAATCGTTGTTGCTATACCTCTCTGACAAGTCAATACCGATGGGTGTGGTAACGAACAAGCGTTACGACTTGTCGTATCAACTGCTAAAGGCGCTGGATTTGTATGGGTTCGTTGATGTTCTGGTGGGCGGAGACACTCTTCAAGTTCAGAAGCCTATGGCTGAACCTGCTTTGTATGCATGCAATGAACTTGACGTAGAGCCAGACCATACCCTGTTTGTGGGTGACTCCATTACGGACGTGCACTGCGCCCGTGCAGCTGGTTGCCAAGTGGCAGTTGTTCGGAACGGCTACAACCAAGGTATAGATGCGGAGACTTTAGGCGCAGACCGCGTATTCGACTCATTCTTGGAACTGGTTTAGAAAGTATCCGCCATGTGCAACGTCAAGAAAAACCATAGGCTCACCCGAGTAAATTCTTTGTGGAAGCATTGGTTTTTGACACCATGCTGATGCCTGTTGCACCCGGATTGTTGAGCTCTCTAGTGCTAGCATAGGTTGCTTCTCGTAGCGACAGCATGTATTGCCTGATGTTCGAAAACACCAACAAAGGTCGAACTAGTTGGAAAGTGCTCCTGTGTGTTCTGCTTTTACTCACACTACCAGCAGCCAGCGATGAATCTGTTGCGCTCAAGGATTTGGATTCCGGGGAGGGCGTAAGGGAATCCGGTCTTCAACTCATGCAACTGTCGTTCGGGCTTCACCGCCTTGAACCCAAAACCGAACGTGCATCGAATCTTCTAATTGGCGTACACGGTTATCGAAGTCAGGGATATGAGTGGGTTTATCCATTGCAGACGATGGACGACGAGCAGACTACAACCTACTTCTACCGATGGGACTTTACGAAGTGTCCAGACCAGTCCGCCAGGGATCTCATTCAGTCCATCAAGAAGCTGCTAGATTCCGATGGGACCACCACGAAACTAACCGTTGTCGGCCACAGCTTGGGTGGCGTTCTAGTTTCGGCCTTGATTGACGATTGGCCTTTCGAGCAGTCGACAGATCTTCATGCCGTGGCGGCGCCTCTTGCAGGCCTTGATTCGTTCTCAGAGAAATGTGGAAAGTTCCTGCCCGATCGGATTCCCCCTGCGATTAGGTTTCTGCAATGGAGGACACAACACAAGCTTGATGGAGCCTACAGGAACTTGGACGAAGATCCGCAAGTCGTTTCCCTTGAGGGTAGTGTTGCTGTGACGTTGCCAGAGACCTATCGAGATCGAAGGTTAGGGCACAATTGGGCAGTTAGTTGGGTGGCTGACCGCATTGCCAGTGCAAAAGAACTGGATTGAATGCCAATCTATTCGTGATGCAGCCAAGCTCGGAATACTCCGGTAATGATCAAGAGGGTCGCGATCTGAGACTTTGCCTTGCCGTGAGCGGGCCAAATACCGGTGGCGGGATGGAACGTCACGTCAGCGACCTTGCCAACGGTCTGGCTGACCGACATGAAGTGCATGTATTGGCTCATGACTCGTATAGCTCACTTTTCGAGAGCAGGATCAAGTTTCACGATGTGGGTTTCACGAGCTGGCGATTCGACCTGATGTTTCTTTGGCAATTTCTCAGCAAAATCCGGAGCATTCAGCCAAGCATAGTTCACGCACACGGCAGAAAAGCAGGCCAGGTTGTTGTGCTTACTCGTCGATTCTTCGATGCTCCGTGCATACTCACGGTTCATAATCTGAGTCGCGACAGACGACTGTATCGGAAATTTGACAGCGTGATTGCGGTAAGCGGACTCGTTGCACGAGGCATTGATCATCCACAGTTGTACACCGTATACAACGGGTGTTAGTGAATCAGACCGTAAACGCGATTGCTGTAGGTCGTCTTGTCCCGATCAAGAACTTTGACCTAATTCTCGATGCGTGGACCAAAATCTCCATACCCCTGCAAATCGTAGGCGATGGCCCGCTGTTGGAGGGACTCGTTCAACAAGCGGAAAGGCTGGATTTGATGGATCGCGTCAAGTTCCTTGGTGAGCGGTCCGACGTGCCCGAGCTAATGGCAAATTCATCCTTATTGGTTTCATCGTCGTCTCGCGAAGGTTTCTCATACGTAGTGCTCGAAGCCTTGCGTGCTCGTCTCGTCGTTGTTGCAACCTCTACGGGGATTGCAGCAGACTTGGTGCCACACAAGTACTTAGTCGCCGAACCGTCGTCGTCGTCGATTGCATCAGCTGTCGAAGCGACTCTCGCCTCGTTCGAACAGGCAAGATTGGATTTTGCGCCAGCGTGGAAGGATGCCGAAAAGCTAACAGTCCATCAAATGATTTGTGCAACTGAGAACGTCTACAAAAACACGATCAACGAATCAACATAGCCAGCACAAACGCTCCGATCTGCTGTAGGTGAGACATCCTTTCAATTTAAGTGCTAGTCTCTGGAGTAAGTTCCTACCAGTCGATTCATGCCTATGACGGAGGGCTCGATGGCCTTGAACAACTCCAACATGCTCAATCCAGGTGGCAATTCTGGATCCGAGCTTAAGGCAAATACCCAAAAGTAGTATTGGTGCACCCCATGACCCGGCGGGGGCATCGGGCCTCCATAGCCTGTGGTTCCAAAATCGGTGATCCCTTGCTGGTAGGTTGTGCAATTTTCGGGAAGTTCGCGGACGGATCCAGGGATTCCGTAGAGCACCCAGTGTACGTAGCCGTAGGCATCGGGCGTTAGCAAGGGAGCATCTGGGTCGTGGCAAACGATAGCGAATGACTGCGTGCCCTCGGGAACATCGTCCCAACTCAGTTGCGGCGAGACGTCTCGACCCTCTCCTGTGTGCTCCGTTGGAATTCGTGCTCCGTTTTCAAACGCCGAGCTTTTCAATGACATTGTTGTAAGAGCAAAGCCCATGAACTGTACCTCCGAGTGGGTTGCATATTGGGACTTGGTGTTGAGCCTAATAGTTTATGGCTGCTCAAGCCTACCAACATGATTCTAGTACTACCTATCAGCGCTTTTCCATTACGGTTAACCAGCAAGATTTCCAGCGGACCGAACTCCCAACAAAAGGGGGCACAATATTCGCGTTCGCGTCGTATTTGCGATACTTCATGCGGCGTTTGGTAAATGTTCGAAATTTGAAGGAAGATTTCTAGACGATGAAGACGCAACTGAATTGGCGAGACGGAATACGCTTCTCGACTACAACAAGTAGTGGGAGCGCCATACAAATCGACGGGCCGCCCAATATCGGCGGCAAGGGTGGTGGGGCGCGACCCATGGAGCTAATGCTCATGGGCATTGGCGCATGCACTGCGGTGGACGTCATGCACATGCTGCATAAGACACGTTGCAATGTGGTGGCCTGCACGACCCAGGTAAGCGCGACTCGAGCCGCTGAACACCCTCAGGTGTTTGAGCAAATCCGCATCCACTTTCTCCTTGCAGGATCGGGCTTGACTGAGAGAAAGGTGGAACGTGCGATTGCACTGAGTAAAGAGAAGTACTGCTCGGCATCAATCATGATGCAACGTGCTGGTGTGGATGTCTCGTACGACTGGGAATTCTTGCCCAATGAAGACGACTGCGAGCCGGAATCGACAGCAGTACCCCCAATGATGGGTCTCCATCACATTGCACTATTTTCTGAACACTACGAGGCATCACGCAATTTCTATATCGAATGTATGGGACTCGATGTTGAGTGGGAACCAGACAGTGACAACGTATATCTGTCTTCGGGGCGCGACAATTTGGCGATTCACCGTTGCCAGTCTTCAGAGAGCTGGACCGACACTAAGCTTGACCACATTGGATTTGTTGTGGAGGAGGAGAAACATGTGGACAAGTGGTTCGACTACCTGAAGTCCAAGGACGTTGATATTCATGGTGAGCCCAAGTCACATCGAGATGGAGCGCGGAGTTTCTACGCTTTCGATCCCAATGGCACGAAGGTGCAGATCATCTACCACCCGCCACTAGTTGGCGCACTCTAGTCGAGGCGATTGACTAGCTAGTTGCTATCGGGCTAGGGTATCTCGCTGACCCGTTGAATAGCTCTGTATTCCAATAGGACTTTAACGAAAATGCACAAGAGGGGGTATGCAATGAAGTAGAAGAACACTAAGACACTCAACACATTTGCACCAATCGTTTGCGCATCGGCTAGCGCTTGTATGACAACAACCAGCACAATGCCACATACAGCACATCCGATGTAGAAACCGGAACTCTGAACTGCCTTGGAAATGGCAACTAATAACGATCGCATAGGGTCATATTCGGCAGTTGCACGCTACTACGTGCACGACTGCCAGCAACATTGAACATCTATATTTTATTTATGGCAGGTTCTCGGTTTTTCAAGAGATGAAGACCCAAATCTTGCTGAACCGGCGCGTTTGAAACTTTGATCGGTTCAATTCTCGCAACGTTTTCGGAGTAGGCCGTCGAGTCTGGATCAATTCTCCGCATGCAGCTCCACCACACCGACATCGCCGTCTATGGTTATTGTTTGTCCGTGCTCGATGCGCTTGGTGCCATTGCCAACGCCGAGAACGGCAGGAATTCCATACTCCCTGGCCACAATGGAACCATGGGCAAGAATGCTGCCCACATCAGTGACCAAGCCAACAGCGTGGGCAAACAGCTGGGTCCACGCAGGAGTGGTCAGCGGACTTACCAGAATTGAACCGGGAACCATTTTGTCAAAGTCTGATGCCCCTGTTATGACGCTGGCTTTTGCTGTCACACGTCCGGAGCTTACGGGAAATCCTTTCATGGTCTCTGCGGATTCATCATTCAGGATCTGAGTTTCCTTGAATGCGATACCGTCAATTTGACTGGCTTCCAGTGGCAATGTGCCAGGAGGATGATGCCGCTTGCGAGCTTCACGCAACTTGCTCCTCTTCGCCGCTGTCTCTCCAAGATCAAGACGCGCTTGCCCATTTCTCAGGGCTTCGATGGCGACAAGGAGTTCATCGCTCTTGAGGAAAAAGGCATGTTCAGAGCATTGCAACGTTCCCGCCCTCTCAAGTCTCCGACCGAGTTCAAAAACCATCGGACGGAGTACAGACCAGGTATAACCAAACAGGAACGCCACTTCTTCTCTTATGTAGTTGTACTTGCGGGCAAGCCATAGTCTGAATCGAAACTGCCAGTATTCCAATCCCTTGAGGAGCTTGGTGATTTCTTCCAGCTTTTGCTGTCGAGTACGCGTAGCCCGTTCGTCTTGTGCCTTGGGATCGTAGTCGAGGTTCTGGACCATTGCTTTCACAGTAGCGAACAACGCTGCGGGATCCTCGCTTTGTGTTGGTTCGATGAAATCTAGGCTATAGCCTTGATGTCCGTACGTCTGCAAATAATCCTCGATGTCTTGAAGCACACCACAATCATCCGCTTTTTGCTCAAGAGCATTGAGCAAGAATTTGCTTGGGGTAGTCAGAACAATGTGGGTGAGCTTGCTGTTCGCACGAACTTTCTTGGCAATTTCAAACAAGTCGGCATTGGCTTGCATTGTCCGTGACTCGATCCCAGAGAGAAACTGCCCGCTAATAAAGTGCTCATTCGGAAGCGATTCCCGTAGGAAACATTGCAACTGGTCGTCCGTCGATTTGGCCACGCCGAATGTATGGCTTGCATTGCTTGACCAGTAGTGGCCTTCCTCAATCGCCATTTCTCGAATGCCTTCCAGAAGCAATTCGTCCGAAGCGGAGGCCACGTCGATCTCAGCCCACTTTTCCTTCGTATTGACTAATTTAGGTCGCGTGACATCGAACCACTCTTGCAACTGTCGATCATTCCATTCCGTATTGTTGAATGCAATGTAGGTGGGGTTCTTGCTTGCGGGCATCGTCAAATGACGGGCGATTTCGGGATCAGATTGTTTTCCGAGCCACTCGTCGAATGCAATCTTGTCCATGGCGCTCAGGTCGTGACGAAATCGTTCCACGTCGCGCTGTCGAATCTCCAAATCTTTTTGCCTCTGAGCCTGAGCGTCTTTGGGATCGGGTCTTTGCGGAGCACCATGTGGTGAGCTGCGAGTTTTGGCTTCTGCTTGCCTTTCGGCTTCGTCGATTTCATGCTCAGTGGTCTTGAGCAGCCCCTTTTCCGCAGCTTGCCGGTGAACAATCTCAAAGTCAAATCGTTGGTAAGCGTAGCCGTTAACAGTGATGAACATCGGTCCGCCCCCAACCATCAGGCTTTTGCCCTTTCTTGGCGATTCCAATCCTTCTGTCAGATAGAGTTCCTCGAACAATGGACTTATTGGATCGGGCATGTTTTCTACGATTTGCCGTCGAGAAACGTATCGAGCTGGGGAAGGAACTTCCCATGTCAGTTCAATGGGTTGAACCGGAAGATTCGTAATTGGCCGAGACTGAAGTATGTGCAATTCGCCCGAGGTGAACGCCCATTCAATGTCCTGTGGCACCCCATCGTAGACGGATTCAATTGCCACGGCCGTTGCTAGTAGTTCCTGGTGTTGAGGCTCACTGAGCGTTGACCTAGCTTGAAGACTCTCATCTACATCGATCACCTTTGTGCCACCATTGTTTTTGGGTACGATGGACAGCGACTTGGGACCGATTTCCGACTGTTTCACTTCACCAGAATCTCGATCGATGATGTAGGTGTCAGGGGTAACTTGCCCGCTTACAACGGCCTCTCCTAGACCATAGCTGGAGTTGACAACGATTTCACCGCGTTCTCCTGTCGCCGGGTTTGCCGTGAATAGGATTCCTGACAAGTCTGACGGGATCATGAGCTGAACCACGACCGACATTGCTACAGAGCCTTGATCGACTCCGTTCTGATGGCGGTAGTTCAGCGCTTGTGGCGTCCAAAGCGATGCCCAGCAATTCAGGACCGCGCTTGCAACTTCATGCACACCGGCAACATTGAGGAAAGTCTCCTGTTGGCCTGCAAACGACAGGTCGGGTAGATCCTCTGCATTGGCACTCGAACGAACAGCTGCCGCACGACCTTCGCCTATGGTCTTGGCGTGCATCTCTGTAATTTGCAGTTGCAGCACATCGGATATCGAAGCGTTTGTGAAAAGTTCACGTATTTGGTCCGAAGCCGTCTCAAAGGAAACAAGCCCGTCCTTAAATTCCGGTATCGCAAGATCGACTATTTGATCTTGAAGGTCGTGCTCGACGACGAATTGCCGATATGCATTGGCTGTCACATGAAACCCGTTGGGTACATTGAAACCTTTGCACGCTAGTAGCGCTAGCGATCGCCCCTTTCCTCCAATCGTGTCGATGTCATTGGCTTGGGTGTCCAAGGGCAGAACAGAGTGTTTCAACTTTTTGATCTCCAGTAGATTCAAGCTTTTGGGCGAGCATCCTAGTCAAGCGTGCACAATTACGACTGATGGCACCGGGCTAGGAATTCGGAATTATCTCACTTCAAATGCTGACTTAGCCTGCTTCCCTCAGCGAAGCAAGTGGCTAGTCACATGGTGACCAGTCGCACTTGCTTGAGTCCATCGGGGGTTCCAATGTCAATCCATGTGCCCTCGAAGCATTCGCCGGTAACCTTGTGTTCCCTCGACAATCCAAACAAGAGGTCCCGCGTCAGCGAGAAAGCACCTTCCAAGCAGTCGTTAAACAATCGTGGATGCAAGAGAGAGATGCCACAGAACGTATGGGTATGCATGGATTTGTCGTAGTCTCGCGTTGCGAAATTGCCGTCTAGCCGAAAGTCCTTTGAATTGGACGCGCCTGTTGCTGGTTCGAGGATCAAATGTGCGAATTCGGTTGTCTTCTTTGCCAATGCAGTAAAGGGAAAGTTTGTCCAGACATCTCCGTTCAAGACTAGAAACGTACTCTCTCCAAGCAGTGGTAAGGCTTTTGCAATGCCGCCTCCCGTGTCGAGTAGTTCAGGCTCACGGCTGAACTTGAGCTGCACGCCTAGGTGTCGACCGCTACCGAGGCACGACTCGATCTGCTCTCCAAGGTGGTGCAAGTTGATGACGATTTCGCGTATGCCGGCGCGCTTCAACCAGCGAATCTGATGAACTATCAGCGGCTCGCTGTTGATCAGAATCATGGGTTTAGGCACTGATTCGGTCAACGGCAGAAGCCGCGTTCCCTTGCCAGCTGCCAGAATCATTGCTTTCAAGCTACTTGCTCAGTCTTTCTGAAGTTGCGGGAATGATGGTATTCATCAGCCAGCGGCCCAATTCTGTGAGGGGGTTGTATTCCATACACAATCGCTGAGCCTTTTGCAACGTTGGTACTACGTGCCGAAGATGGGAAGCTTGGTTCTTTTGGATTCGCAGGCGCACGAAAATACCTGCTGCCTTCAGCAATCGTTGTACCGCGGTGAACTTCACGGCAACGGCCATTTTGGAGCACGAATCCATCCTTGGAATTGACGATGATGCCGACTTTGTCCAATACTCACGAATTGCTGTTGCACAGGTCTCATCAGTGTGGTTCCAGTAGCAATCGTAGAGCAATGAGGCAAGATCATAGGTAACAGGACCGAATAGTGCATCTTGAAAGTCCACGACACCAATATTGGGAGGAGCGTCCCGCCAAAGCAGGTTCCTGCAGTGAAAGTCACGGTGTACCGTTGTCTTAGGCAGCAGATCGATTTTTGCAACCAAATCGGGAGTGATAGCGTCAAGTTGACCAGGGGAGGTATTGAGAAGCTCGCCGCACACAAAGTCTCGAAAAATAGAGAGCTCGTCTCTTAACCGCTGTGCGGTGTATTGGGGTACTACACTACTTTTGATCGACTGAATTTTCAATATGGTGTCTACTGCGACACTCACAGGTCGGTCCACGCTTCCTTGGTTGTAAGTTGTATAGAACGAACGAGACCCCACATCCTCAACGACGAGATAACCGCGATCAGGATCGAACGCCAACACTTTCGGAACTGGAACTTCTACCCGTCGAAATACGTCTGATAGAGCAACGAATTGGCTGTTGTTCTCGGACTCAGGAGGGGAATCCATGAGAATCCATGAATTGCCGCTATTAGTACACCGCCAAAATTTTCTCGTGCTTGCCTCTACGGGGAGGGGTTGAATTTGGCAATCGGAGATGTCGAAACGTTCTGAGGCCCAGGCAACCAACCCAGGATCCATGGATGGCGTCATTCTGGAAGTATACGGAGTCCAGATGGACACGGAACCACCATGGAAGTTCTCTAATTGAATTGTCTCAATCTAGCAATCGCAGAATGTGCAACATAAGCATGTAGCCGAACTTGGTGTCTTCGTGCAAAAGTTCAGACCTTGGTTGACAGAACAAGACGTGGACTATCTGATTGCTGGCCCACAGGTCACAACCCTCCTTATTTGCTCAGTTGCCATTGCGTCCTGCGGACTGTGCTTTTCGGTCGGTGCAACGAACAGCTCGCTCGCCGAGCGCTTGTGGAATCCCGACGTCAGTATAGGGGCCTGTGGCGGGAACTATTCGACCGAAATCTTGGCGCTTGGTCCAATTGGCCAAGATGAAGATGAAGATGTAGAAGAGGAGGTGCGGGTTCTTGCGGATGAGGCCACATTGGATCTTGATGGAACGGGTCAGGTCACAGGAAACGTTGTAGTGCAGCGTGGAAAAGAGCGAATGGAAGCCCCCACAATCACTTTGGATGCTCCCAACCAGGGAATGCAAACTCCGCAGGGTGCACTGATGATTAACGAGAATCTCGCCCTGAGTGTAGCCCAGAGCGACGTTCGTGTAGCAGAGCCGTCGATGAAGCTGACTAATGCTGAGTTTGTCCTTCTGAAAGAGGGCTACAGGGGGAGCGCAGGGCTTGTAAGGGCTGGTGACCGGGATCTTGAATTCGAGAATGCGCTAGTCACCCGCTGTCCGCCCAACGTGAATGCGTGGTCTCTGGAAACAGGTAGGTTTCAAGTGAATCGTGAGCAGGAAATTGCCGAAGCATGGCGGGTAAAGCTCAACTTGGGGCCAGTTCCGATTTTCTACGTTCCCTACATCCGTTTTCCAATAGTTGCCAAGAGAACTAGTGGAGTTTTGTTGCCTGAGCTAGAGAGCAACAGTCTGCATGGCTACGAATTGGCCGTTCCAGCGTACTTTAACCTTGCACCGAACTATGACCTAACGCTCAGCCCAAAGCTCTCGGTAAAGGGCAATCACAGTCTGGAGGCAGAGTTTCGGCACATGAACCACTGGTCGCATACCACACTAAAGGGAGCAGGTCTGCCATCGGACAGGGAATACCAACGGTACGTTGCAAGATTGCTGAGGACCTCCCCGCCGCCATCAAGCAGGAGCTCCAGCATGCGTTGGTTCGTTGACGTTCAGCACGAAACGCTCTTTGGGCAGTGGGAGGCAAATGCAACGTACTTTTTGGTCAGCGACACGGACTTCTACAGAGACTTTGGCGAGTCGCTGGGTGAGCTTGAATACGTTGGTCTCTCTAGGACATTGAACATTGCCCGCTGGGGTCGTGATCTTGATCTGAGCTTCGTGACGGAAAGGTACGATCCATTTCGCGATTGGGGGTCCTCGGTATCGAATATCCCTCAGTTAGCGATTGACCTAGACAGGCGGCTAGGTCCAGTCACGGCCGAAATTGCGTTTTCGTCAGCACGCATGGAACGCGACATTGGTGACGATATGGAATTGAGCAGCCGCAATTTCGCGGAACTGTCCCTGCTTCTTCCGTCTCGACACTCGTGGGGCTACGGCGTTTTCGAGGTTGCGCGGTCCTTAGTTCGTTACAAAGTAGCAAACGATTCGAGCTATGAACGCAAAGGGTCCACCGCGCTGATCGACGCGGGGCTTTTCTTTGAAAGAGGACACACTTCTGCTCCTCTTGGAATGCAAACACTAGAGCCTCGCATTGTTTATGTTCACAGATCGGAGGCGGGAGACCGTGGCAATCCGATTTTCGACTTTGGCCCTACTGCAGCGTCCATCAATTCGTTGATAGAACCCTTCCGTGCGATTGGGATTGACCGAATTGACGACCTTGACGTCCTATCAGTCTCGACGACAGCTAGGTTTCTAGCACCGGACTCCATGGACGAGAAATTTTCGATTCAAGCCGCTGCGTCCTACTCGTGGCACAACACCGGATTGAAGTCAGGCCAGGGAACAGGCTACGGGGTTGAGTTCAAAACGGCAATGAACAATGAACTTTCCCTTGCAGGTTTTCATCTAATACACCCAGACACATGGACAACACGTGCGACTGGATCAACAATCAGATACGTGCGACCGCAAGTGCAGCTAGTTGGGCAGGTCCGCCACCACCAACCGTCTGATTCGCGCCAGTCCTACTTGAGTGCGACCATTGCTTTGAATGGGGAATGGAAGGTTTTCGGACGATGGCATTACGACTGGAACTATGATCGGCATATAGAATCCTTTGCGGGGTTTGAGTACACGGGTTGCTGTGTTACCTATCGGATGCTATGGCGGAAGCGGATGCGCTTAGGATTTGCGGATTGGGAAGATTTGAGGTCTCGTAGCGGGATTCACATTGAGGTGTCGTTAAAGGGTTTGACGTCATTTGGAGACAACATTTCATCCATTGTCGAGCGAGGCAAAGGATTAATGGGATTAACGTCAACGGCAGCGTTTAACTGAGTTTTTTGAGGTTCAAAATGTTTATCGGGCTAAAACTAATACGTCGTATGAGTGTGGTCTGCGGATCGTCGTTACTACTGTTCCTTCAGGCAGCGTCTGCAGAAGAGGAGGTCCTGGACGGCGTCGCCGTTATCGTCAACGACGATGTGGTAACCGTTTCGGAAATTGAGGAGAGATACCAGGTCTTTCTGCAACAAGTGACAGAGGCGGGGGTGACTGAACTGCCTGCAAAGAAACTCGTCATGGATCAGATCGTCGAGAGGCTAGTCTCCGAGCGAATTCAAATGCAGGAAGCAGCCATGAGGGGTATTGTCGCGAGTGATGAAGAGATAACTGATGCAATACGCGGGTTTGCCGAGCAAAACGAAATGAGTCTCGACGAGTACCGTGAACTGTTGGAAGAGCAGGGTGTTACGTACCGACAGTTGCGTGACGATGTGCACCGCCAGCTCATCCTCCAGACTATTCAGCAATATGTGACCAGAGAACGAATCTGGATCTCCAATCAAGACATAAAGGACTTCCGCAACTCACCTTTCTTTGAGCTGATGGCCACGGACCAATATCAGGTCGGGCATATTCTTATTTCGACGGAGTCATCTGATGCCGAGTCTGCAGAATCGGCGGAAGGCAGAGCGCTAGAGGTAGTAAGTCAACTGCGGGAAGGAGCGGACTTTGCAGCAATGGCTGTGAATCATTCTTCTGCATCAACAGCTTTGGAAGGAGGCAATTTGGGTTGGCGTTATGTGGAGCAGATTCCGAGCTTGTTCGCGGAAGTAGTAATCGAGATGCAGGTTGGCGAGACCGCAGACCCGATACGCAATGCGCTGGGATTTCACATCATTCAACTCTTGGATAAGCGTGGGGCATCGAATACCAAGGCTCAACAGTCGCTCGTGCGGCATATATTGATCAAGCCATCCATGATCAAGTCAAGCGAAGAAGCCTTAAAGGAGATTACTGCCTTGCGCGAGGAATTGGTAAACGGGGCAGACTTCGCCGAACTGGCAAAAGAACATTCTGAGGATCCGCTGACAGCTTTGGCTGGGGGCGAACTGGGATGGACTGATGGAAGTGGTCTCGATTCATCTCTTGTTGAGAAGATCAATGAAACCGCCACAGGGGAGCTATCCGACATATTCGAAACGCCAGGCGGTTGGCATGTGCTTGAGGTTGTGGATCGACGAGTCAAGGATCTTTCGGAGAAAGCGTTGGACGACATGGCCTTGAATGCCCTATATCAGCGTAACTTTGAAGAAGCCTTGCAAGACTGGATCAAGCAAATCCGCGACGAAGCCTTTGTGAAAGTCGTTCAAGAAGTGAACTAGCGGTGTTAAGCGTGTAGCAACCCGACCGTCCGTCGTGCCGCGCAAACGATTCGGACAACACTTTCTGATCGATCAAGTCGTGATCGATCGTATCCACGAGTTGATTGCTCTCAAAGAGACAGATCATGTGCTGGAGATCGGACCGGGTCGAGGAGAACTCACAAAAGGTCTGATTGCATCCGGCGCGAATGTTGTGGCAGTGGAAATTGACACGCACCTTGCGGCTGACCTGCGCGTCAAGTACCCAAGTATTGCAGTTATTTCAGGTGATGCATTGGAACTAGCCAGTAAACTGTTTCGACGCAAACGCATTGTTGGCAATCTCCCCTATGAGATTTCCACACCTTTTCTGTTGAGGCTCTTTTGCGCTTCTGAAATTGTGGATATGCACTTCATGCTTCAACGCGAGGTGGTCGACCGCTTGACTGCAGTGCCTGCTACAAAGGATTGGGGACGACTGTCCGTCAAAGCTCAGCAACGTTGGGAGGTGCATCGTTGCTTGGATGTTGGTCCAGAAGCGTTTTGGCCCAACCCGCAGGTGAACTCTTCATTTATACGCATCGCGCCACGTAGTGATCCGTCGTTTGTGAAAAATCAAACCGTGTTTGATGACGTCATCAGACGAGCATTTGGCCAGCGAAGAAAGAAGATTTCCAATAGTCTTGCGCAACACAACGTGGACTGGGAGCAGTTAGGAATTGACAAAAGCTTGCGTGCTGATCAGCTGACGGTTGAACAATATGCAATGATCGCCAACAGCCTCGATCAATAGGCACAACTCTTCAACAACTTCCACAAAACGCATAGATATGCCTACATTCGCAATAGGTGACGTACAGGGTTGCTACACGGAATTGCGCTACTTGTTGGACGAGATTTCGTTCGATTTCGACAGTGATAGAGTGTGGTTCACTGGCGATCTTGTTAATCGGGGTTGCGAAAATCTTGAGACCCTTCAGTTTGTCAGGCAACTGGGAGATCGCGCCACAGTGGTTCTTGGCAATCATGACCTCTACTTGCTGGCAATTGTTTACGGTGGCCACTCATTACACCCGAACGATACCTTTGACGATGTGCTGCGTTCGAGCCAATGCGATGAGCTATGCGATTGGTTGCGACACAGATCAATGCTGCACGAGGCGGATGGCCACCTGCTAGTCCACGCGGGAGTGCCGCACATATGGAACAAGAGACAGGCACTGTTGTTGGCTCATGAAGTGGAAAGCGTTATTCAAGGATCGGAGTCGGTTGGTTTCTTTCGCCGCATGCTCGGCAATGAACCAGACGTTTGGCATGAAGGGCTGAACGGTCTGAATAGACTGCGTTGCATAACCAACTATCTAACGCGAATGAGATTCGTGCAGGCGAACGGCACCATGAACTTCACATCGAAACTTGGCCTGGACCATGCACCCCCAGCTTGTAGGGCATGGTTTCAATTCCCGTCGCAGATAGAAGAGACTATTGTGTTTGGGCATTGGGCCTCTTTGAATGGGAAAACACACAGCACCAAGTTCCAAGCGATTGACACTGGTTGCGTGTGGGGACGTGCATTGACGGCGCTGCGTTTGGATAACCACCAACAGTATTCGGTAGTTGCTCAGAAGGCCGACCAGACCCAATCAAGACGAGAGACCTAGGGTATTCGTGATGGACATTCCAGGGACTGCCTATCGAGTGGGGGGTTCCGTTCGAGATGAACTGTTGGGGCTCGAACCGGCTTCAAACGCCGCAGGTTCCCGTGATCGCGATTGGGTTGTAACCGGGGCGACTCCTGTCGAAATGGAACAGGCGGGACTAAAGCAAATAGGCAAGGCGTTTCCCGTATATCTGGATCCAAAGACGGGGGATCAATACGCGCTGGCACGAACAGAAAAGAAAACTGGTCGAGGGCATCAGGCGTTTGAATTCCAATTTGACCCAAGCGTGGATCTTGCTGACGACCTGCGGCGTCGGGACTTGACCATCAACGCGATGGCGCGCGACTCTGAAGGCAATTTGATTGATCCTTTCGGTGGCGAACGCGATCTGAACGACCGCATCCTACGTCATGTTTCCGAAGCTTTCATCGAGGATCCGCTACGCGTCTTCCGCGTTGCACGCTTTGCCGCGACTCTGCCCGAGTTCAATGTTGCTCCTGATACCCTCGAGCTAATGTCGTCGATGCGAGGTGAACTAGCAGCCCTCTCTGCGGAACGAGTGTGGGGTGAATATGCGAGAGCGATGCAGGGATTGACCCCGTTCCGCTTCTTTGACACATTGAGCGAGACGAATCTGATTGAACCATGGTTCGATGGGCTCGCCGTAATTGGTCTCACCACCATCATTCGTGAGCGATGGCTACGCGGCACGGATGCCATTTCAGCCATTGGCTGGGTGCACGATGAGTCAACCACGGTTGAAGTTTTGCGTCGCTTGAAAGCTCCGGGGAGCACGATTCGACTTGGAAGGGATGTTGCCCGCTTCGGGCACACGTTGTCGTCGATTCTCTTGCAGGAACCCAGCGCTGTTTTGGCATTTCTGGAGGCATCGCACGCATTTCGACCCGGCAAGGCATTTCAACGACTCGTAGCAACAGTTGAAGCCTGCACTGGACAAGACCTGAATCGTGTCCAGCTATTGGTTGGTCACGTTAGCGGAATTAAGCTTCACGGAATTCCGTCGACAGAGTATGGATGGCACTTGCGTCAGGCTCGACTCGAAGCGATATCCAACTATATGGCAAGTATTCAGAACGAAAGTTAGGGCACTTCGAGCGAATCCAAGCTCCAACGCGCCTGGGAGGCAATTTCTAACGGCTCTCGGTGCCCAGCATTGAGCCGCTGATAGCCAGCGAAAGCAATCATGGCTCCATTGTCGGTGCAGAGTTCGGGCGAGGGGAACAGTAGCTCGCATTTCAGTGTCTGCAGAACCCTGCGTAGAGTAATGTTTGCAGCTACTCCTCCCGATAGAACCAATGTAGTTGCGCCAGAGTGCTCAAGTGCTCGCTGACATTTGATGCGAAGTGTCTCAGCTACAGCAATCTCGAACGAGGCTGCGATGTCAGCAACGTCCGCAGGTGAAAGCGGCGAGTTAGTGTCAATGACATTCCGAACCGCGGTCTTGAGTCCGCTGAAGCTGAAGTTCAAACCGGGTCGATCGGTCATAGGGCGTGGGAATTGGAAACGTTTGTGATCGCCTTTGAGAGCCACCTTTGCAATTTGCGGTCCGCCTGGATAGCCGAGCCCAAGAAGTTTGGCCGTCTTGTCGAAGGCCTCTCCTACTGCATCGTCAAGTGATTGACCCAAGAGACGATACTCGCCTATGTCTGAAACATCAACAAGTAGCGTGTGACCCCCTGAAACCAGAAGTGCAATGAACGGAAACTCGGGCATATTCGAGTCGAGCAAGGGGGCTAGCAGATGCGCCTCCATGTGATGTACGCCTATCGATGGAATGTCTAGTGCCCATGCCAGCGATCGGCCAAATGATGCGCCGACCATCAATGCTCCGATCAACCCAGGACCCGACGTGTAGGCAATTCCATCGAGTTCCCTGATCGCCAAGTCTGCTTCGCTCAAAGTTTGTGCAACAAGCGGAGAAACCTTGCGTATGTGATCGCGCGATGCAAGTTCAGGAACGATTCCCCCATAGCGATTGTGCAGTTCGATTTGACTTGAAATGTTGTGTGCAACAATTCCACTGCAACTGTCGTACACGGCGATTCCTGTCTCGTCGCAGGAGGTCTCGATACCAAGCACTCTCATAAGAGGTTCTACGAATTAGGTCCAAAGACTCGATTCAGAAACCGTGAAATGTCGGCGAGTTCGTCGATGCAAACCTGGTGGGCCATGTCGTACTGGTGCCACTCCAATTCGTAGCTGAGCGCGTCGAGTGCATTGCGGGATGCAACAGCTCGAGCAACAGGAATCATCGGGTCCATCGTTCCGTGTGCCATGAAGATTGGAGTGTCCACACTGGCAAGAGTGACTTCGTTGCCTACAGTCTCTTGATCATGCAGATAGGTCGACAACGCTACGACACCAGCAAAGGGCATTTCTGCACGAAGAGCCAATTGCAGGGCGATCACACCACCTTGAGAAAAACCTGCAAGCGCTACTCGCGACGGCGGGAAACCGCGTGCATTTTCGTCTTCGACAAGATCTCGAATTAGTGATGCGGACTCTCGAATCTCATCGATTCCCGTCGAATTGTCTCCTGGCTTGATGTCGTACCAGGCGCGCATCTTCATGCCGCCGTTAATCGTCACCGGCCTAACTGGAGCGTGTGGCAGGACAAACTTCACTGCCAAGTCCAAGTTTAGCTCGGGCACAATTGGCTCGAAATCGTGGCCGTCTGCACCTAGTCCATGCAGCCATATGACGCAATGGGTTGGGTTCGTGCCGTTAGTCAGTTCGACGGTTTCAAGTCGCATTCAGAAATCGAAGGAGCGGAAACGCTCTTGCTCAGTCACCTGTTGACTTGTTCGGAAAGTGCGAAAAGGCACGGAACAAGCTGTCGTGCCTGAGAGAGAATTTCCTCTTCGCTGGTTCGGCGGCTAGGCTGAAACTTTCGCCTTCGTTCTAGCCACAGTGCAAGACGTCGAATTCCTGCGTGCGATGCGTCGACTCGGTTGCGACCTTCGAGTACCAGTTTTTTGTTTAGCCACAGAGCTAGCTGGTGCGGCGATTGCTTTTCTTCGAGGGATTTGATCGACCGACGATAGTTCTTGCGTGCTGTTCCCCGTTTGGCGTGTCCATGCTTTTTCATTGTTCCGAGCAATGATCGTGAAGCTCGGGTGTCGTCCATCAGGTCCTGGATGTCGTCCGCGATTACATTGGCTAAACGTCGCCACTTTTCACTGTGTTTTGCTTTCGTCATAAGCGTGCCAATGGCGTGCGCAGCGCTGTTCCTCTCGGATAGCGACCCCTCTCTACAAACCCGAACGATGCTTCGCCAAGTATCTACATCGAGATTCTTGCCATTGCGACAAGGACACAATGACTTAAGCAACGTGCGACGCTGTTGGATTTTTCCACCGTAGTTGGATAGCTCGCCAGCGAGTTCGAAAGCTAATGGATCTTGATTCGAAGAAGTCATGTAATTTGTAGAAGTCGCGTTGTCGAATCCAACCTTAGTTGATGTCTATCGTTTGCTCGTGGTGAAATTTCACATTTGGCAGCGGTCATAATTATCGCAATCAGGATAGGAGATTAACAGTGGGTCCACTCGAAGGCGTTCAAGTAATAGAGCTCGCGGGCATCGGTCCCGGACCGTTTTGCGGAATGATGTTGTCTGACATGGGCGCAGATGTCATTCGTGTCGACAGGATATCCAACGCCAAGCGTGCGCCTAGAGACGTCATGCAGAGAAACCGCAGGTCCATTTCCATTGATCTGAAGTCGGAAGAGGGACGCAATGTCGTTCTTCGAATGGTCGAAACCGCGGATGCACTGTTCGAAGGCTTCAGACCCGGAGTAACTGAGCGTCTCGGATTGGGGCCGGACGACTGCATCGCAAGAAACAAGAAGCTCGTCTACGGGCGAATGACTGGTTGGGGACAGGATGGTCCGCTAGCTTCCGCAGCGGGTCACGACATCAACTACATCGGATTGTCGGGAGCGCTCCACGCAATCGGTGAGCCCGCGGGCAAGCCAGTTCCGCCACTAAATCTCATAGGTGATTTCGGGGGCGGCGGAATGCTCTTGGCATACGGGCTTGTCTGTGCATTGCTTGAAGCCAGTAGATCCGGAGAAGGGCAGGTCGTGGACGCTGCAATGGTCGACGGCTCAGCATCGCTTATGGCTGCCTTCTACAGCATGGCTCAACATGGTTTCGTCGACGAACGGGGCACAAACTTGCTGGATGGTGGTGCGCATTTCTACAACACTTACGAGACGAGCGACGGCAAGTACATTTGTGTGGGATCCATTGAGCCCCAGTTCTATGAGTTGCTCCTACAGCACGCCGAACTGACTGATCCTAAATTTCGCGAGCAAATGAGTAGAGAGAAGTGGCCAGATATGCGCGAGGAACTAGCTGCTGTATTCAAGACCAAGACGCGCGAGGAGTGGTGCGAAGTGATGGAAGGTACGGATGTGTGTTTTGCTCCTGTTTTGTCGGTGTGGGAAGCCCCCCAGCATCCACACAATGTTGCTCGGAAGTCCTTTGTTGAGTGTGACGGGATTACTCAGCCAGCCCCTGCCCCTCGATTTAGCCGTAGCCGACCTGGCGTCAAGCACGGTGCACGCATACCAGGGCAAGACGCGGACGAAATTCTTCGATCGTTTCAGTATGCGGAGGATGAAATCAACGATTTACGCTCTTGCGGTGCAGTTGGCTAGCGTTCAAGCGAACGAACTAGATTGAAGGGACTGGATCCATGAGTAGATACTCGGAGGCGTATGCGTTGTCCTTGAATTCTCCAGAAGAATTTTGGGGAGAACAGGCCCGTTTGATTGACTGGCACAAACCTCCCCACCGAATTCTCAGCAAGGACGAGCGCGGTGTTGATCGTTGGTTTGAAGGCGGACAACTGAATACTGCGTGGCTTGCACTGGATCGCCACGTTAATGATGGACGCGAACACGATACAGCTCTGATTTACGACTCTCCTGTCACTCGGACCATAAGGAAATTCACTTTTGGAGAGTTACTGACGGACGTATCGCTAGTTGCAGGGGCGTTACGCCGTTCAGGAGTGGCCAAAGGCGACCGAGTGGTGATCTATATGCCGATGGTCCCCGAGACATTAGTGGCAATGCTTGCATGTGCGCGCATTGGCGCAATCCATTCAGTTGTATTTGGAGGATTTGCAGCACCGGAACTCGCTTCCAGGATCGACGACTCCACTCCCAAGTTGATACTGGCAGCAACTTGTGGCATTGAGTTCCAAACAGTCGTCCCCTATATGCCAATGTTGGAACGTGCATTGGAGTTAGCGTCTCACGAACCAGATTCCGTTGTGATTCTGCAACGCGAGATGGTCAGGGCAACTCTCGACCACGCCGGGTACGTTGACTGGCAAGCCTGGGTTTCGCAAGCCAATCCGGCGGAAGCAGTGCCAATCGACGCATGGGATCCTCTCTACATCCTCTATACCTCTGGTACGACGGGGAAGCCTAAAGGCGTGCTGCGGGACGCGGGCGGACATGCGGTTGCGCTGAACTACAGCATGGAGGCCATATATGGGTGTGAGGCTGGGGACGTCTTTTGGGCGGCGTCTGATGTCGGCTGGGTCGTCGGTCACTCGTATATCGTCTACGGCCCGCTTCTCAAAGGGTGCACGACAGTTCTCTTCGAAGGCAAGCCGGTGCGAACACCCGACGCCGGGGCGTTTTGGCGTGTGATCGAAGAGCATCAAGTTAAAACGTTTTTCGTTGCGCCAACGGCTTTCCGCGCGATAAAAAAAGAAGATCCGAATTGCACGTTCCTTGAACAGTACAACATCGACACCCTCAGGTATCTATTCGTTGCTGGGGAGCGATTGGATCCTCCCACGTGGCATTGGCTGCAAGATCACTTGAGTGTACCGGTCATCGACCATTGGTGGCAAACTGAAACTGGCTGGTCGATTTGCGCGAACATGGCGGGTTACGGATTGCACCCCATGAAACCCGGTTCAGCAACGTTGCCAGTACCCGGCAATGACGTTCAAATTGTGAACGATCAAGGCACAGAGTGTGGTGCAAACGAAGTAGGCAACATTGTCCTTGTTCCACCAATGCCTCCCTCACATTTCTTCACGGTCTGGGGAGATCACAAACGCTATGTTTCTTCCTACTGGGAGAGGTTCCCAGAAACCTACGAGACTGGAGACGGGGGCTTTCGCGACGACGACGGATATGTCTACATTCTTGGACGCACCGACGACGTCATGAACGTTGCTGGGCATAGATTGTCATCAGGCGAACTCGAGGAATCTGTCGCATCACACGTTGCGGTGGCTGAGTGCGCTGTAGTCGGCGCAAGCGATGAACTGAAGGGTCAGGTTCCAATTGGACTGGTTGTACTCAAGGACGGAGTTTCTATTGCATCAGAGTCGCTGCAGGAAGAGTTGATCCAACTGGTACGTAGGAATGTTGGCGCGTTCGCGAATTTCAAGCGTATTTGCATTGTCGAACGGTTACCCAAGACACGTTCTGGAAAAATCCTTAGGCAAGTAGTTCGAAAGATGATCGACGACGAACCTTACGTTGTTCCGTCAACCATCGACGATCCAAAGATCATCGACGAAATCGAGGAGGAATTCGCACGGGTGGGTCTGTTGACTCAACAAAGGTGACCGTTGACGCGGTAAACCTACAATCCTGCATCAAGAAAAATACCGGGAAAAGGTTTAGTTCATGGTTGATTCGCACGTGGAAGTTAGTGTCGATGGGCACGTTGCGACGTTGGTATTGGCAAACCCGCCACGTCACACAATAAACGCAAAAGGCTCACAGCAGTTATTCGAGCATCTCGATTCAATCTCCCACGACAAGGAAATTCGTGCCGTTGTCCTTACGGGGGCTACAGAAGAGATTTTCGTTCGGCACTACGAGGTAGACGAATTGGCTGACTCGTCGGAGCGCATTCAAACCAGTACAGCCCGAACAGAGCCTACAAACAGCCCTAGGCGGCCAATTCGTTCTTCTGGAGGTCTTCGCGGTGCAATGAACTTGTTGGGGATGATGAAACAAATCACTATTGCCGCAATCAATGGCATGGCACACGGCGGCGGCCTTGAGCTCGCTCTCGCTTGTGACTTTCGTTTGGCACGCGACGGCGACTTCACACTGGGATTGCCGGAAACAGGGGTGGGCATACTTCCCGGGGGCGGCGGAACGCAACGACTAGCCAGGATTGTTGGGGTCGCGAAAGCCCTTGACTTGATTCTGCACGGAACCATATTTGGAAGCCAGCAAGCCCTGAAGATGGGTTTAGTTCATAGAGTTTTTCCAAATCCTATTGACGTGTACCGTGCTGCCGTCGCAGAATTTGCTGCCAACTTGTCGCGACGCGCACCGATAGCGTTAGCCAAATCCAAACAGGCAATTCGTGAGGGAATCGAGATGTCGCTTGCTGATGGCCTACACAGAGAAGCTGAACTATTCTCCGAGCTCATGGCAACTCAAGATGCCGCCCGTGCATTGAGAGCAGTTTCTGCGGGCAAGCCGATTCCGCCCTTTATGGGTGAGTAAACTCTGGCCTAGGCACGTAGTCGCTCAATGACACTTCCGGGATCAATTGCTTCGATCTCGCCTCTCCGGAAACGGTACTCCAATTGGTTGCGTTGCAAGCCGCGTTCGCCTATGGTGATCCGGTGAGGAATTCCAATCAAGTCTGCGTCGGCAAACTTTACGCCAGGTCTCTCAGTGCGATCATCAAAGAGAGCGTCAATCCCGGCATCCAAGCATTTGGAGTAAATATCCTCAGCAGTGTTCAGTACATCTGGTGAACGCTCAGCATTGAGGGAAATGATATGAACGGTTGCAGGCGTTGCCTCAATTGGCCAGTCAATGCCTACATCGTCATGCCGCTGTTCAACAATGGCTGCAGCTAGGCGAGTAATGCCAATGCCATAGCATCCCATGAGAGGGTACGTGTTGTTGCCATCGGCATCCTGTACATATGCCTGCATCGATTTCGAGTACTTCGTGCCAAGCTGAAAGATGTGCCCTACTTCGATTCCTCGGACTATTGACAGTGGACCGCTTCCGTCGGGGGCGGGGTCTCCCTCACGCACCTTTCGAATGTCTACCACATGTTCGCAGGCAACATCGCGAACCCAATTCACGCCCATATAGTGAAAGCCGCTCTCATTGGCTCCACATGCAAAGTCCGACAGGTTCGCGGCAGCCCTATCAACATAGACTGGGATTTCTGCGCCTATTGGCCCAAGTGAGCCGGGGCGGCACTGAAATGCCTGCTCAATTTCGTCGTCGGAAGCGAATTGAAGTGGCTGAACAACGTTGGGCAAGCGCGCCGCCTTCAATTCATTCAGTTCGTGGTCTCCGCGTAGCACGAGCGCTATAGGTGTTTTGGAACCACGAACGACAATTGTTTTTGCCACTCTATCCCGTTCAATTTTTAGAAATTCAACTAGCGAATCGATACTAGAGACGCCAGGAGTTGGCACTTTTTCAAGACGCTGAATGGGATTGGGTCGGGTTCCCTCCGCGATCGCTTCAGCGCGTTCTACATTGGCCGCGTATGTGCTGTTTTGGCTGAATGCGAGTGCATCTTCCCCCACGCTGGCAAGTACATGAAACTCATGGCTTTCACCATCGCCAATCAAACCTGGATCCGCTTGTACGGCTCTGTAATCCAGATCCAATCTTTCGAGGACAGCGGCATATGCGTCATACATTGCACGATACGTTTCGTCGAACGTTTGTTCGTCCAGATGGAAGGAATAAGCATCCTTCATAATGAATTCTCGAGACCGTAAGACACCAAACCTGGGGCGTATTTCATCCCTGAATTTCGTGTTGATCTGAAACAGGTTGCAGGGCAGTTGCCGATAGCTGGTCACGTTGTTGCGAAATAGGTCGGTAACAACTTCCTCATGGGTCGGGCTAAGACAATACTCGTTCTCATGCCGATCTGCTAGACGAGCGAGATCCGGACCCATAGCATCCCAGCGATTTGACTCACGCCACAGTTCTGCGGGTTGGACGAAAGGCATCAATATCTCGCATGCGCCTCGCCTGGTGAGTTCTTGCCTCACAATGCTCTCGATCTTGTGAAGAACGCGCACTCCGAGCGGCAGCCATGTAAACAATCCAGAGGCAAGTTGCCTGATCATGCCCGCACGGAGCAGCAGAACGTGACTGGGAATTTCTGCGTTTGCTGGTGGTTCGCGCAGGGTGGGAATTAGAGATTGACTAAAACGCATAGCTTGTTGTGACCTGTTAGCACACCTGCCACTCTAAGCAATAGGTTATCCAGGTGGTATAGAGTGAAAGCGCACAACGCAGGGTTGCGCGCAACAAGATCGCGAATTATAGAAGTGGTCAGGCCACGCCCAAGGAATTGGGCGTCGGACCCGATCAGCTTGGCATGCTTCTAAGTTTCTTGAAAGGCTTGATCTTCACGTCCCAATGCGCGGGTTTCGCGGGAATCACAATGGGCTCTCCTGTGCGGATATTCCGCCCTTCTCTCTCTTTCCTTGCCTTGACTTTGACGGCTTTCATGCTGAACAGACCGGAGAATTGAAACTCTTTGGCGCCACGAATACGCAGAGATCGCTCAATATTGTCTTCCAGAGCGGCCAGCACGTCACCGACTTGCCTCTTTGAAAGTCCGGTAGATCCAGCTATGTTGGTAACCAAATCTACTTTCCTAAGTGGCGTGGTTATGGCTGGCGGCCTTCTTGGAGCTTTTGCCTTTGCCTTTGCCTTCGCTCGAGCCTTTTTCTTAGATGTTGCCAATTTGCCCTCCCTCCGGGTTTGACATCGTTTCAAGATGCAAAAACGCTACGGTTACAAGATTCTCTCTTGCACACTCTAGAGCGCATGTTACACGATTGTTAAGGTTATTCGGAAGGTGCGCTGCAACGCAAGTGCCACGACTCTACACTTTTTTGCGTAGGTATGGCTCTTCTATAATTGGCGCTCCCTCGCAAAGCCATTGCGGAGCTTTTTGCGTGCCCATTTACGAATATCAGTGCCGTGCCTGCGGGCATGGGTTTGAAACCATTCAAAAGATCAGTGACGACCCGCTTGTTGACTGTCCGGAGTGCGAGAAACCAGATCTCAAGAAACTGGTTTCTAGAGTGGCTTTTCGACTGAAAGGTAGTGGCTGGTATGAGACAGACTTCAAGACCGAAGGCAAACGCAATGTGCTTGACGGGGATCGGTCAGACTCCAAGCAAGAAGAGTCAAGCGGGGACCAAAAGGTCGAAGCCAAAAAAGAAAAAGCCAAAACTGAATCATCAGCACCCAAATCGGAATCCAAATCCTCCAAGACTAAAGCAGAGTCAAGTACGCCGGCTACCTGACGCTACTTGTCTATCCTTACGAATTAAGTGGTCAGATGAATGAGCGACGGAATGCGCACCCACTATTGCGGTGACCTTCGAACTGACGACGTACATGCCGATGTCGCCGTATGCGGATGGATACACGTCAGACGCGACCACGGCGGAGTAATTTTCCTCGACGTGCGGGATCGCGAAGGTGTGGTTCAGGTCGTCTACGAACCCGACAATGAAGAGGCATTCGATCTCGCTACCAGTTTGCGCAATGAGTTCGTAATAAGAGCCACAGGAACGGTTCGTCACCGCGGCGTCGACAAGGTCAATCCGCGACTTCCCACAGGTGAAATCGAAATCTTGGGTCAGACGCTTGAGATTCTCAATGCCGCTGTAGGTTTGCCGTTCACGCTAGACGAGTACACCAGTGCGGGCGAAGACATTAGGCTCCGCTATCGCTATCTTGACCTTCGAAGACCGGTCATGCAGAGAAGACTTCGCCTTCGTGCCAAGATATCCAGCACGAGCCGTTCCTTTTTGGATGGTGAAGGATTTGTAGAGGTGGAGACGCCCACTTTAACCAAATCCACCCCCGAGGGAGCACGAGACTACTTAGTACCGAGCCGAACGTCTCCTGGTCATTTCTTTGCATTGCCTCAGTCGCCCCAGCTGTTCAAGCAGACGCTGATGATCTCGGGACTTGATCGCTACTATCAGATTGCTCGTTGCTATAGAGATGAAGATCTTCGCCACGATCGCCAGCCAGAATTCACGCAAATCGACATCGAAGCCTCCTTTGTTGAAGAAGCTGACATCATGCGGATCACGGAAGGTCTACTTCGCAGCGTCTATGAGCAGACTCTCGGCGTAGAACTAGGAGACTTTCCCGTACTCACTTACTCGAACGCGATGGAACAGTATGGTTCCGATAAGCCGGATTTGAGAATCCCTCTTGTTCTTGTCGGTATCGATGACTTGGTGCGCGAATTGGAGTTCAAAGTCTTTGCACGGCCAGCACGGGATGAGAACGGTCGCGTTGCGGCACTACGAGTGCCCGACGGGGTTGCCAAGCTGTCGCGCAGAGAGATCGACGATTTGGTCGACTACGCTCGGGACCACGGTGCTGACGGTCTTGCATACATCAAAGTCAACGAATTAGCGCAGGGGATGGCTGGGCTTCAATCGTCCATATTGAAATTCGTGGACGAAGCAACACTTAAGGCAATACTTGAACGAAGTGCATGCGAAACTGGCGACATTCTCTTCATTGGAGCTGGTCTGAGCGAGGTTGTAAGCAACTTCATGGGTGCTGTGCGTGTGAAGGTCGGGGAGCAACTAGGACTCTCCACATCCGAGCATCGTGCGTGCTGGGTGGTGGACTGGCCCATGTTTGAGCGATCCAATAGCGGAGAATTCACCCCTGCTCACCATCCGTTCACCAGACCGAATTGCTCGCTCGATGAATTCATGAGTTCACCTCACGATGCTACTGCAAAAGCCTACGACATAGTGCTGAATGGATACGAGCTTGGTGGAGGTTCTCTGCGTATCCATGATGTAGAAATGCAGCGAGCGGTGTTTGATGCTTTGGGCATTGGGCAGGAAGCTGATGTCAAGTTTGGCTTCCTGCTTGACGCATTGGAGTTGGGATGCCCGCCTCACGGAGGGATTGCACTAGGTTTGGATAGATTGGCAATGATTGTTTCGGGGGCGGATTCATTGAGAGATGTAATCGCGTTTCCCAAGACTCTCTCGGCGACATGTCCATTGACATCTGCACCAAGCATGATCGATGTAGCGCAAATGCGGGACCTGAGCATTGAAGTGCGGGGACGCAAGTAATGGCCGGTCATTCAAAGTGGGCCAATATCAAACATAGAAAGGCGCGTCAAGACTCCAAACGGGCCAAGATTTGGACCAAGGTAATTCGCGAGTTGACCGTCGCTGCCAGATTGGGAGGCCCAAGTCAGGCGGACAATCCTCGGTTGCGTGCCGCCATGGACAACGCGTTGTCGGTGAACATGCCAAGGGACACAATAGAGCGTGCTATTGCACGCGGCGCGGGAGATTCCGACGAAGGTGCGTTGGAAGAAATCGTTTATGAGGGATATGGACCGGGAGGGGTTGCAATACTTGTCGAAACCTTGACTGACAACCGCAACCGTACCGTGGCCGCTATCCGCCATGCATTCTCGAAGTTTGGCGGTACTCTTGGCACAACGCGATCCGTTGCATACTTGTTCGACCGACGAGGCGTGCTGCATTTCGGCGGCGAGATCGATGAGGAACGCATTATGGAAATCGCTTTGGAAGCGGAAGCAGAAGACGTAGAAAGCAGCGATGATGGCAATACACTCGTTTTTACAACCTTCGAGGGCTATGGAGCAGTATTGGATGCATTTCGTGCGGCGTCGATCGAACCGGCAATAGCGGAAGTAACAATGTGGCCATCGACAACGACCGACTGCGACTCCGAACTTACTCAGAAGACCCTGAATTTGATTGAGGCATTGGACGACTTGGACGACGTGCAGAACGTCTACTCAAACGCTGAGTTTGCTGACTTTGTAGACTCGGGATGAGTCGCATTCTCGGAATCGATCCGGGATCCAGATCTACTGGCTACGGATTAATCGAGCAATCTGAAACCGGAATTGGCTATGTAGCATCAGGAGTTATAAGGACAAAGCACGACGGGTTTCCGGCTAGACTTAAGGAAATTTACTCGGGTATCCATCTGGTTGTTAATGAGTATGCTCCCGACGAATGCGCGTTGGAAGAGGTTTTCGTAGCACACAATCCGAGTTCCGCACTAAAGCTTGGTCAAGCACGGGGTGCCGCCATGGTTGCGGTGATGTCGCACGATGTTGCGGTGAGCGAGTATGCGGCGCGACGAGTAAAGAGCATGGTTGTTGGAACGGGAAAGGCGACCAAGGAACAAGTGAAATACATGGTTAAAGCACTCCTCCATTTGGATGGTCGGCTTAGTCAGGACGCGTCCGATGCATTGGCAATTGCGATATGCCATGCGTTTTCGAAAAAGACCAATGATTGGGCGAATAGTCGGTAAATTAGTTGAGCTGGACGGTGCTGTCGCGCTGATCGACGTCAATGGTGTGGGCTACGAGGTCGAGGCCCCCGATGGAACCTTCGACGCGCAAAAGATCGGCGACCAATGCACACTCTTCACACACCAGATTGTTCAGCAGGACCTAAACTCTCTGTACGCTTTTCCAAGCAAGCCAATGCGGGAGTTCTTCAGGGTACTCATAAAGATCTCGGGCATTGGGCCTAAAAGCGCTGTCTCAATGCTGGCCGTATTTTCCGTTTCCGAGCTTATTCGAATTGTCAGTCAGCGAGATACAGGTGCCTTGATGCGAGTAAAGGGCATTGGTAAGAGAACAGCTGAGCGAATCTTGGTGGACTTGTCCGATCGTGTTGAACGTTTGCCGTATGCACTGGCACATTCCACCAGTGACTCCACATCCCTGCAGTCGGATGCCGAGTCCGCGCTGGTGCAACTTGGGTTTCGTCAGACCCACGCGCGTGATGCCGTCAAGGGAGCTTGGTATGACGGTGTTTCGCTTGAAGAGTTGATTCGCGCCAGCCTGCAAAGGTTATCGCGTTAGCTATGAGTATTGACCCTGATGATCTGCGAGTGATTGCACCAATGGCAGACGATGAAGATCGACGATACGACCGGCAATTGCGGCCTGCAACGCTTGATGAATTTATAGGTCAGACCAAATTGAAAGAGCAGTTGAGCATATGCATTGATGCTGCTCGAGAACGCGGCGATACACTCACACACATTCTTTTTTATGGGCCGCCGGGCTTGGGTAAGACTACATTGGCTCATATAGTTGGCAATGAAATGCAAGCACCAGTCCGCGTCACGTCGGGACCGGTGCTGGAACGTGCTGGAGACATGGCGTCCATGCTGACCAACTTGCAATCAGCCGGCATTCTATTCGTGGACGAATGCCACAGGCTGCCGGTCGCAGTGGAGGAAATCCTCTATCCAGCGATGGAAGATTTCAAGATTGATATTCTGCTTGGTGACGGTCCTGCGGCACGTTCTGTACGAATGAATTTGCCGCCGTTCACGCTGGTCGGTGCGACGACACGCATAGGACTGCTCTCAAATCCTCTTTACGACCGCTTCGACATCGTTTTGCGCTTGGACTACTACGAAGCAGAAGATCTTGCCGACATCATTCGGCGATCAGCATCGAAGCTGGAAATTCAAATCGACGATGATGGAGCAATAGAAATCGCAAATAGAGCGCGCTCCACACCAAGAGTTGCCAACCGCCTGCTGCGTCGCGTTCGTGATTACTCGCAAGTTCGAATGGACGGCACCATCAATCGAGCCGTCGCCGATGAGGCACTCGCCCTGTTTGAAGTGGATCCCAAGGGTCTCGATGGAATGGATGTTGTATACCTGTTGACGATTATCGAGAAATTTTCGGGTGGGCCTGTGGGCATTGAGACTCTGTCGGCATCGATTGGCGAAGATAGAGGCACTCTTGAAGAGGTGATTGAGCCGTTTCTGATTCAGAAGGGATTTCTCATGCGTACTCCGCGGGGACGCGTGGCAACACAATTGGCTTGGCGACATCTAGGATTGAAAGGCCGCTCACCGGCAGACTCGGAACTTGATTTGGATTTGGACGACTAACAAGCATGAACGATTCGGTTTCCTACTATTCGTTGATTTTTGGGGCATCGTGGCCGGTATTGACGATCATTGTCTTGCTGGCTGTGGTCTCGATAGTGTCCTGGACGATGATTTTCCAGCGTTTCATTGCCCTGTCCAACGCGCGTCGAGAATTGCTGGACTTCGAGGACGAATTCTGGGGTGGAACCGACTTGCGAGAGCTTTATTCCGAGGTGCGAGATTCCGAGTCTCAATCTGGCATCGAGAAAATCTTCGTCGCAGGATTTCGAGAATTTGAGCGAGTCGTCGACGATGGCAATGTGGACCCCGATGCCGTCTTGACGTCAGTAACTCGAGTAACTCGTGTGGCAGTAGCTCGCGAAGAGGAATCCCTCGAGAAACACTTGGGATTTCTCGCCTCTGTTGGGTCTGTAAGTCCGTATGTCGGACTCTTGGGCACTGTAGTGGGTCTGATCAATGTATTTCGCGATATTGCCACGTTGACACAGGCAACTCACGCGTCGTTAGCCCCCGGCATTGCAGAAGTCTTAATTGTGACTGCGATGGGCTTGTTTGCAGCAATTCCGGCGGTCGTGGCATTTAATCGCTACTCTGCGCGCGTCGAGACCTTGAGTAAGAGATATGAGGGATTCGTTGACGAATTGGTGTCGATCTTGTATCGAGCGGCTCGGGCGGAGTCGAAGTAGATGGCCAATCGACGCCGTCCCATGTCTCAGATCAACGTCGTGCCGTTGATCGATGTCATGCTAGTGCTGTTGGTAATCTCCATGGTCGCCGTTCCCATGCTAATTCAGGGAATTGACGTCGACTTGCCCCAAAAGCCCTCTGAAGTGTTGGAAGGTGGCGACGACAATCCACTTGTCGTAACCGTAGATGACAATGGCCGCATCTACCTCAATATAGGGGTAAGCGACATCTACGACGAAGACGAGTTTGTGACCCTGGAAACTCTCAAAGAACGTGCTTCAAAGGTCTTAGCTGCACGACCTGACATTCCAGTCTTCGTTCGCGCCGACAAGAAGCTCCAATACGGGCAGGTTGTAGAGGTAATGCAAGCACTTCAGGAGTCAGGCGCATTGAGCGTTGGGCTCACGACGGAACCACCGGACGTCTAGGTTGATGCTAGAGCGCGCGCGCGACTACACCGTTCCGTTTGTGTTGGCGGTGCTTCTGCATTCGTTCGCCCTAGTTTCACCCATGGTATTCGGTTTTGGAAATGGTGACTCGTCTCAGGAGCCTGTATTCAAACCTCGAGCGATTACGGCAACCTTGGTAATTCTTGAGACAACGCCTCAGACCACAAGCGTCGCGCCGCACCCCACCGATGATCCAGCTCCGGTCGCTCCGCTGCCAGTTGAAGACGACGAGCAAGAATCGCTCGAGAACGATGAGGAATTGGAACAAACCGAGGCGGAACGAGAAGCTCTCCGCCAGTTGCGACTCGAGGAATTGCGCAACCAAATTTTCGATCAAGAGCTTCTGCTCGAGGGTCAGGAGTTGTTAGATGGCGACATGCAAGCCGAAGGGACCACCTATGTCAACGCCATCTATTCGGCAATCGTCGTAAAGTGGTCAAGGCCGCCAAGCGCTACAAGGGACATGGAAGCTGTGGTACAAGTTGAGCTGTTTCCCAGCGGCGAGCTCAATACGGCAAGTCTTGTACAATCCAGCGGACATGATGCGTTTGACCGGTCCACGCTTACCGCTGTCAGATCTGTCAAGAAGTTTTCTGTTCCCCAAAATTCTGAATTGTTTGAAAGGCGATTCCGTTCGTTCAAACTTAGATTCAAAGGAGAGGACTTGCTAAGGTGAGAATATTTGTAGCGGTTCTGTGGTTCTGCCTATGCTGCTCAGCACACGGGTTCGAAATTATCATCGACAGGGGCAACGACCAAGTCAGTACCGTTGCAGTTGTTCCCTTTGAAACGCCTGCAGGCGTTGAGGACCTGACTCCCATAGTCGAGTTCGATTTGGCGAGAAGCGGCCAGTTTGCGCCCATGGACTCGTCCAACATGCTGTCGCTGCCCAACAAACCCGAGGAAGTCAATTTTCGAGACTGGAAGGTGCTTGGCGTCCAGTATGTCGTGATAGGCGAAGTTGCAGAATCCGAAGACTCCACACTGTCAGTCACATACTACGTTTTCGATGCGACGCTGGAGCAGCGCCTTCACGGTGGAACCATATCGGGCCCGACGAATGCGGTGCGTGACATCGCACATTTGGTCGCTGATAAAGTCTTCGAGGCAATTGCGCAGATTCCAGGTGCATTTTCGACAAAGATCATGTACGTGCTGGTTCAAGGTCGTGCTACGGAGTTTCCGCGCTTTAGCTTGCAGATCGCCGACTCTGACGGAGCAAATGTACAAACGATACTAGAGTCCCCGTATCCCATTTTGTCACCAAGCTGGTCGCCGGATGGAAAGAAGATTTGCTATGTTTCCTTTGAGACCGGACGTTCCACCGTGATAGTGCATGAGCTCGCTACTGGTGAACGTGACACGATTGCTGCATTCGATGGCACCAATAGCGCACCAACCTTTTCTCCCGATGGCACTCATATTGCTTTGACGCTGTCGAGAGATGGCAATCCTGAAATCTACACGGTGCGGTTGCGGGATCTCAACTTTCGAAGAATTACAAACCATCGTGGAATCGACACCGAGCCTTCGTGGACCCGAGACGGCAGTTCTTTAGTCTTCACGTCGGATCGCGCTGGAAATCCGCAGCTCTACTCGGTGAAACTCAATAATCTGACACCCAAGCGACTGACCTTCGAGGGCGACTACAACGCGCGTCCTAGACTCTTGCCGGATGGGCAAAACATGCTCTATGTGCATCGTGATGACGACGATGGCTACCACATCGTTTGGCAGTCTCTAAACACCGACTCGCAGCCACTGAAACTTACAAGCAATGTCTTGGACGAATCACCGTCTATTTCGCCCAATGGCACGATGGTTGTGTACGCGACGCGTGAGCAAAACAGAGGAATATTGGGCGTAGTGTCGATTGACGGTCAGGTTGCACTGAAACTTCCCTCTGCTGCTGGAGATGTCCAGGAGCCCGCGTGGTCACCGTTCATGGCATCCAATCTCGTTGCACGTGACATTTGAGAATCAAGAAATTCACGCGTTCCCTAAATTTTTTGCTAACAAATCGTACACAACAAGGCATAATAGGGTTGGGTCTTGATGTCGTTTGATGCCGTGGAAGGATTGGATTGAAATTCTACGTTTCGTTTCCTCTCCGGGGCGTGAAATCGATAGAATGTGGAATACTGCGTTCGGCCTGCACACCAAGAAGGTGTGGTTGCCGAAATGTGGGGGAGTTGACCGTTGCAGCGTGCGGCGAGTCGCTTTGTCCTTTGGAAATTTGTGATCTATGCGTTGTGCAGAGAATCACTTTGTAATGCGATGCTCTCAAAGAGGAATCGGGAGAAATAGATGAAGTCCACTTATTGCCGTATAGTGCTGCTGCTAGTCGCAGGGCTGGTGTTCATGTCTGGATGCGCCCTACTGCCATGCAATGTACCAGAAGAACCGGTAGCGGTAGTCATTGACGAGCCGCCCTTAGAGCCTGTGAAAGTAGAGCCTGCGCCGCCACCTCCGCCACCGAAACCGACGACGCCCGATGGGTACGAACAGGGAACCGACACACAAGGCGACCCGAGACTGTACGCAACACACGAAGACGGCAGTCGGGTTGAAGACACCTTCAATTTCGACTTCGACGAATCAGATCTGTCATCGGGTGATTTCTCTGAATTGAATCGGCACGCAGAATTACTGGCCGGAGATCGCTCGCTCACAGTCACAATCGAAGGACACTGCGATGAACGAGGAACTCGTGAGTACAACCTAGCTTTAGGTGAACGACGTGCTCGTGCAGTAGCGGACTACTTGATAGGAGCAGGAGTACGACGTTCGCAAATCACTGTCGTTTCGTTTGGTGAGGAACGTCCTGTTGATGCGGCCAGCAACGAAGCCGCCTGGGCGAAGAATCGAAGAGCCGAAATTATCATGAGGCCGTAGCCGAGACTCTTAGGATTGCGAGTTCAATCGCCGTCGATGCATGGATGCCGACAACCAAGTGAAATTGCTGCTATCGTAGCCAGCCCTCCTAGGTACTGGACACTGGTGGTAGTTCTGTATGCGTCAGTGTTTGTTGGCGCAGCCACGGCCCAGCAGGACGACGAAGGCATGTTGTTCCCGGACCCTGCGGATGAAAACGTCGTCTCAGACGACCAATCTACGGAAGGTGGGGAAACTCAAGACACGTCGACCTTCGTCTTGGATGAGCAGGACCCTAACATGCAACTAGGCGTTGTATTCCAACGGCTCAACGAAGTCCAGAGAGAAAACTCGCACCTGTTGGGTCGAGTGGAGCAATTGGAGCACGAACTTCAGGTACTGCGCAAAGAGAACAGAGAGCGGTATGCCGGACTAGACGAACGTCTGCTTCAACTATCGGGTCAGCCGACCGTGTCTCCCAGTGTTGTTCCTACGGGCTCGACCGATACTGAAGAGGGCATGTATGTAACGGCGTTCGCCCACATTGAAGATCACAATTTTGAAGAAGCCATCACGTTTCTCGAATCGATGATTGAGACTTATCCGAATGGGAAGCGTTTGCCGGAAGCTTTCTACTGGTTGGGTGAAACCTACGCTCGGTTGGATCCTCCACAGTTCGAGAAAGCAAGACAAAGTCTTGTGCAGCTAGTTCGCCTCTATCCGGACCATGCAAAGGCTGCAGAGGGAACATACAAGCTGGGGACAATCTACGAGCAGTTGGGCGACGAGCCCAAAGCCCTAGAATACCTTGATCGAGCAGCGAATAACTATCCTAATACCACTGCTGCCCGATTAGCTGCAGACTACGCTCAGGCTATAAGAAATCCAGATGAATAGGTAACTAGACATTGGTTACCTATTCCGTTGACTAGGAGTTGGTGGGTCGTCTGGGGCTCGAACCCAGGACGCGCGGGTTAAAAGCCCGGTGCTCTACCAGCTGAGCTAACGACCCTGAAACCGGCGTGTATTTTAGACACGCGTTTGTCGTGAGACAATCACCGCTGCAAATCGTTGCGAATGTAACCATCGTCGCACATGAACTCGAGCATGGGAGGATAGCTTGGCGTTGACTGAATTGAGTCGTTCGATTGCTGGCAGTGTAGCCTTGATTACGGGCGCTGCGAGTGGAATGGGCAAAGCCACGGCAGAGTTGTTTGCAGAACAGGGGGCAATTGTGGCAGCAATCGACATACAGGAACAGAACCTTGCAGCCCTAGTGGATGGAATTCTCGAAGCAGGGCATGCAGCCCATGGGTGGACCTTGGATGTCAGAGACGCTGAAGCTATAAGAAGCACTGTCGATCAAATTGCCGCTAAATTGGGAGGAATCGACATTGTCGTTAACAATGCGGGAGTCGGAGCTGGAGGACCGTTGGACGACGAGGATTACGAGAGCAGGTGGTTGCGTGCACTCGACATCATGCTGACGGCGCACATGCGCATCGTCCGCGCGGCGTTGCCCCATTTGCGCCATTCCCGCGCGCCACGCATTGTGAATATAGCGTCTACCGAGGGTCTGGGAGCCACCAAGTACTCGTCAGCGTATGCAACCGCCAAGACAGGTGTGATCGGACTGACACGAGCGTTGGCGGTCGAGTTGGGAACCGAAGGGATCACAGTGAACTGCATCTGCCCAGGTCCAATCCGCACCGCAATGACCGAGAGCATTCCGGAGAAGGACAAAGTGGAGTATGCACGTCGTCGAATCGCGCTGAAGCGATATGCGCAACCCGAGGAAGTCGCTCACATGACATTGAGCTTAGTCTTGCCGGCCGCTTCCTTTGTTACGGGCGTAGCATTGCCAGTTGATGGTGGGTTGACAATCAAGAATGCTTGACTCGAGTCATGCCATAAGTGCATAGGAAAGTCGAGCAGATATCAAACCCTCCTTATACTTCGCGAAGTCACGAGCAATAGCTAGCGAACCAAATGCGTATAGGCCTAATTTCTGATACTCACGTTCCCGAGGCTACCAAAAGCCTTTGGCCACAGGTGTTTGACGCATTTGACGGGGTCGATTGCATATTCCACGGAGGCGATGTGCACGAATTTACGTTGCTGGATCAGTTGCAGGAAATTGCCCCAGTCTATTGCGCCAGAGGAAATGGCGAGGATGGATCGGGAGGACGGCCGGTACAGCCTCAAGACGACAGGGTTAGGTATGTTTGGAGCCATGTCTTCGATGGCGTAAGCATCGGACTAACACATTACATACCGGTGGAAGACACGACGCCCGACGACTATTCACTGAAGCCTTGGATTGATCGGTACTTTGGTGGCAAGGCACCGGACGTCATCGTTTTTGGGGACACACACGTGGAAACGATTCGAACGGTGGATGGTGTTCTGTGCGTCAACCCTGGATCGCCCACATATCCGCACAACTACGACACGCAATATGGCACCCTCGGGTTCTTAGATCTAGTAGATGGCCGACCCGACGCGTCCGTCTGGCTCATTGTCGAAGATGGAGTGGTTCCGTTCGATTGGGATGCCGTTCCGCCGTGGAGGCTTCGACCCTAACTCAAAGCTACCCGCTCGCTACCGGTGCTTCAGAAGACTTGCTAGCGCAATGACATCATGGGGTTAATGGCTGGCCAAGATTCCTTGGTGGAGAGGACTGCATCGCCAACTTCGTCGACCTCCCAAGGACCTTCGGACTCGTCTTTGGTGGCTAAAGGCTGCATATTCCAACTCAACAGCGAGACTCGGTTTCCAGCAACTACCCAAGTTCTACCTGTAACGTCCTTTGCTTCGTCGGTACACAGCCAAACAACCATAGGTGAAACTCGGTCAGGTGGAAGTTGATCCTTTACCGTGTCTGGGAGAATGTCGTCGGTGAGTCGGGAGAGAGCCGTAGGAACAAGAATGTTGACGGTGATTCCATACTTGATTCCCTCCAAATACAAGCAACGAGCCATTCCCGCAATTCCGGCCTTTGCCGCACCGTAGTTTGTTTGGCCAAAGTTGCCAAATAGCCCAGATGTTGAGCTCGTCACAATAATGCGACCGCCGTGCTCCTGTAGCAACATCTGGTCGTAGGCCGCTTTTGTGGTGAGATACGTGCCCTTCAGGTGTACATTCACGACGGTATCCCACATGTCGCTCGTCATATTCTTGAATGACTTGTCCCGCAGGATTCCCGCGTTTGCAATGCATATGTCCAATTTTCCAAATGCGCTTACGGCTCGTTGCACCATTTCGTGGGCATCTTCATCGCTTGCAACGTTTCCATAGTCAGCAACGGCGCTGCCGCCGGCCCCAACGATCTCATTGACCACAGAGTCAGCCATGTTCGTACCAGATCCGGAACCGTCCCGTGCGCCTCCCAGGTCGTTTACAACAACGCTTGCACCTTCCTTAGCAAGCAGAAGTGCGTGTGTGCGGCCCAGACCGCCGCCTGCTCCGGTTACGAGGGCTACCTTTCCATCCAGTAATGCCACGATTGCTCTCCGATTTTTTGTTTCTAAGCACTGCCCCTTCGTAAGGAATCAACCGAATTCTCAACGAATTGGACAATGTGAGGGATTGGCTCATAGTTTAACAATTGCCTCCTTGCGAGAGATCCACGGAGAGAATTCGGTACGTCGGATTTGAGCATGGGCGACCGAACCATCTCTGTCGACGATAATTCGGCAAATTGGGATGAAGGAAATCTAGCAATGGATGAATTGTTTGACTTTTCGGGGAAAGTAGCGCTAGTCACCGGCGGGAGTCGAGGTCTTGGACAGGCGATGGCGCTTGGATTCGCTGAGCGAGGGGCCGATGTCGTTATAGCAAGCAGGAAGCTGGATAACTGCGAGTCGGTAGCCAGGCAAGTCGAAGCCATGGGTCGGCAGGCATTGCCAATATCCTGTCACGTTGGTCATTGGGACGAATTGCAGCGACTGGCGGAACGGGCTTATGGGCAATTCGGCCACCTTGACATTCTTGTCAACAACGCCGGTATGTCTCCGCTCTATCCATCGCTTTCGGAGGTGTCCGAGGAACTTTTCGACAAGGTGGTTGGCGTGAACCTAAAAGGCCCCTTCCGACTTTCCGCTCTAATTGGTACACGTATGGCTGAAGGAAACGGCGGTTGCATCATTAATGTAAGCAGTACCGCAGCGACACATCCCAGTCCCGACTCGGAACCCTATGGTGCGTGCAAGGCGGGCATTCACTCACTGACCCTTTCGCTAGCGCATGCGTTTGCTCCCAATGTTAGAGTGAATTGCATCCAACCTGGACCGTTTCTGACCGACATTTCGAAAGCGTGGGACATGGATGCCTTCAATCGACGTGCTAAGACAAATATTGCATTGCAGCGGGGCGGTCAAGCTGAGGAAGTCGTTGGCGCGGCACTCTACCTAGCTGGACCAAGTGGGAGCTATACCACAGGCGCAATAGTGACGATAGATGGCGGCAGTCGATGAGTTTCAGGCGGTAGCAGTTGCAAAGCCATTCAATCAGCCAACTACATACTTTCTTGCTGATGTCACGGTCAATTGAATTTGATTTGGTTGAGCAATCACCACGTGGTGTTGCTTCAATCCATCAGAGCGGCGACCACAGTCGAGCTCAAGTCTTCTCCCGTCAGCTGTTTGTAAGTACTCAGCCATCCAGGATTTGCAAGGTTAACGTCCAATAAGTACGGGTGTGCTACATCGATTGCAGCGTAGCGAATGCCCAAGGAAAACAGATGAGACGCAATTTCCTCCACATGGGTGTATTCCTCTTTGGAGGGATTGCATACAAATGGGGTGGAGCCGGTGTGCAAATTGCCTCGATGATCGTTGAGTCGCTTTCCGTATACGCCTATGACTCGGTTGTTGACGATTAGCCATCGCTTCTCACGACTTGTATCTACTTTTCTTTGAAGAAGGAAGAAGCCTTTCGACGTTCCAAGTTCCAGCAAGGCACGTCGATTGGCCTCCTCCTCTCCGCCAAGCAGAAAGACGGATCGACCGTAACTTCCAGCAGCGGGCTTAAGTATCCAGTCTCCTCCCTTCGCCACGTGTTCGTAGAGTAGGTCAGGGTCGTCACTTGCAACCGTGTAGGGGTGGAAGTGCGACAATGAAGTTTGTGCCATTGCGTGTTTTCCATGAAGGAAAATGAACGAATCCACGGTGTTGACAAAGCTGGATTGCTCAAGCGAGCGCAACATTTGCATCCGATCTAGGAATGAACTCCTAATACCGAGCCCCAGAACCCAAATGAGTCTCGCCTCGCCAAGTTGCAGTTCGAAGTCTGTACGACGTATAGCATGATCTTGGGTCCAACCACGTGCGCAGACGGTTGACCCGATAGTGTGGAGCGAGTTGTGCGGGGCACATCCAATAACCTCGTTGTTACGCGCCAAGCAAGCCCGAATGATCATGGAATCGGAACTCGCACCAGTGAGCTCGCATGCTGTGTCACTTGCTACCAGAAAGACAATCATCGTCATGGAGATCTAGGCGTAGTTGTCAACAAGAAGCTGGATTCGGATAGCAATCTACCAATTGTCATCGGGGCATCACATTCCAGTCCGTTTTCAAGTGAAATGCCTCCATAGGGGTTGTTTATGAAACCGATTTCATGTATGATATGAATATGACACTATTACCTAAAGACTACACATTAACACCTAACGAAGTTCCAGATTTTCTGCCTCAGGCACTTTCTGACGACGAGACTCAGCAACTAAAGCAAGAAATCAAGAGCCTGCTAAGACAACACAATGCAGTACTTGTTTCCCATTACTACGTCGACGGAGTTGTTCAGGACATTGCCTCTGAAACCGGCGGTTGCGTGTCCGATTCATTGGAAATGGCCCGTTTCGGACGCGACCATCCAGCCCAGACGTTGGTCGTGGCTGGAGTGCGATTCATGGGTGAGACAGCAAAGATCCTGTCCCCCGGCAAACGGGTCCTTATGCCAACGCTGAAGGCAGAATGTTCGCTTGATTTGGGATGTCCACCGGATGAATTTGCGACCTTCTGCAATGAGAACCCAGATCGCACCGTAGTGGTCTATGCAAACACCTCTGTTGCAGTCAAGGCATTGTCGGATTGGGTTGTTACCTCTAGCGTCGGGTTGCGCATAGTCGAACAATTGAGTTTGCAGGGCGAAAAGATCCTTTGGGCCCCCGACAAGCATCTCGGAAACTACATTCAGCAAAAGACTGGTGCGGACATGCTGCTTTGGTCCGGTGCTTGCGTTGTCCACGAGGAGTTCAAGTTCCGTGCATTGCTCGATATGAAACGCGTGTATCCGGATGCAGGAGTTCTGGTGCATCCCGAGTCGCCAGCGGCCGTGATCGACCTTGCCGACTGCGTTGGGTCGACAAGCCAGATCTTGCGTGCAGCTTCCGACCTGCCGCACGACATGTTCATCGTGGCCACCGACCGAGGATTATTCCATCAGCTCCGGCGCGCGGAGCCTAGGAAACGATTCATCGAAGCCCCGACGGCAGGAGACGGAGCAACCTGTAGGAGCTGTGCACATTGTCCGTGGATGGCCATGAACGAATTGAGAGCGCTGCGCGACACGCTAAGATTTCTTGACAACGAGATTCACGTGGATCCTGAGGTTGGTAGGCGTGCCATGCTTCCTTTGCAGCGTGTGCTGGATTTTCCCGTTTAGCAATCGCTCACCAGCCAGCTGCGGAAGATATTGAACGTATCTCGTTAGGATGTGCCGCCTGCTTCTGCGCGCTCTCTCAACTCGAGAATTCGCTGATCTAGGCTCGCCTCCAGGCGGAAACTAGCTCCATCATTTTTCTTTTTCGCCTTCTGAAGATGCGAAATTGCCTCGCCGAACTCTCCACGTAACGCGAAGAACTCTGCCCGTGCCCGATGTACTTCAACGATGTCGTCGGCCAATCCGGCGGTTTCTGCTAATTCAAACCAAATGTCAACATCTTCGTTGTGGGTACGCGCCTGCTTTTGTAGCACCGAGGTCGCTTCTGAGAACCTCTCCGCTGACTTTAGCGCACGCGCGTAGAGAATCGAGAGAGGAGCATTGTCCGGGGTGTCATCAAGAGCTTTCTCAAGGACGTCGATTGCGTCGCCCACTTTGCGGGACTTTATCAGCAACTCGGCATAGCACGCTATAGCCAGAATGCTCGTCGGTAGTGCCGTGATGACTTCCTGCATTGCAGCAATCGCCTCATCATGTTGCCCATTCTGACTGAGAATGAGAGCCAGCTCGTACCTGTCGTGTAAGTCTTGACCCGTAACAGAATCGGGATTGCGCGTGGAGCTTGTGGTTGTATCCACGAAATTCTGAAGCACTCGAACCCGCACAAGTTGGTATTCATGGTCGGGCTCGTACTCCGTTGTTTGTGCAGATTGCGCCTGCGCTCTCAAATCTGCCACGCGATCCTGTGATAATGGGTGAGTACGCAAGAACTCTAGCGCTTCATCTTGAGTACCCAGACGTTCGAACATGCGCGATGCCCCAAAAGGGTCGAATCCCGCTTCAGTTAGGGCATTGAATCCAATGCGATCCGCTTCTCGTTCCTGAGAACGGCTGTACTTGAGCGCTTCACCCTCGACCATGGAATAGGTGCCGACAATTCCGGCCAATCCTGCGTCCGTGGCGCCTGCGGCCAAGACCGCCGCCGATGTCAGGAATCCAAACAGCTGGGCAACGGCCAATTGACGTTGCTGATCCAACCTTCTGGCGAAGTGCCGTTGGCTCATGTGAGCTAGTTCGTGAGCAATGACAGACGAATATTCGTGGACATCCTCTGCATATCGGAAAAGACCAGCGTTTATCCCAATTACACCACCGGGAGCTGCAAACGCATTGAGCTCCTTGGCGTCGATTATTGCCGGGTAGAGCTTGGCGTACGTTAAATCGGAATGTTGGGCGAGTTGATCGATGTTGGTCCGAACAAAGTACTTCAGAATTGGGTCGTTGACAGTGCGAACTGTGCGCCTCAATTCCATGAGGAATGCCTGCCCGATTTCCTGTTCCTCAAAGGGGGAGAGAACGGCCGATTCGCGGTCGCCCAAAGTGGGTAGCGGCTGTTCTTGCGCATGGGCAGAAACACAACCCAAGATCGCTGGTACCGCTAACAGTCGAGTTAGGAATTTGAATGGCATATTGGGGATAATACTAGCTTTCATGTTGTAACTTCGACAATCCCAAACACTCTTTGTCATGCACTGCGTGCGCCACGCAGGGATCGAGACCCCATTGACTAGGCAACGACAAAGGCTTTTTCAAGTTAGGATAGACCGAATGGTAGAGACGCCCACGATTCTTGACGTCAAGGGGCTAAATTGTCCCATGCCTCTGCTCAAGGCAAAGAAAGCACTCAATGAAATTGCTCCCGGAAGTTTTCTCCGAGTCATTGCCACTGATCCGGGGTCAGTCAAGGACTTTCAAGTATTTTCACAACAGAGCGGGCATGAATTGGTTGAAATGCAAGAATATGAGGGTGAGTTCCGTTACTTGTTGAGGAAAAAGTCAAGCTAGTGAAAGGCTTGCTCAAAATCAGGCGTAACGTGGACACTTCGCTAGAATCGTCGGGTTGGCGATATACAAATGCAAGGTCATGCAAACCGTTGCAGTTGGCCACAACTTACACTTTTCGGGTGACATCGCACAGCAATCACTCTGTGAGGAGAATTCATGCTCCAAGGTAGCCTCGTTGCATTGGTCACACCTATGCAGGAAAACGGCGCGATTGATTGGGGAACACTGGACTGTCTCATCGATTGGCACCTAGAGAGTGGTACACATGGGATTGTCCCAGTCGGGACAACAGGCGAATCTGCGACATTGTCCGTCGAGGAACATACCGAAGTAATTACTGCTACAGTCAAGCGTGTGAATGGCAGAGTTCCAGTAGTCGCGGGTACAGGAGCAAATGCCACATGGGAAGCTGTAGAACTGACACGACATGGCAAGGATGCTGGAGCCGACGCATGTTTGGTTGTGACACCGTACTACAACAAGCCTACGCAAGAAGGTCTTTATCAACATTACTGTAGGATTGCAGAGGCGGTTGATATACCACTAGTACTCTACAACGTTCCACCAAGAACCGCATGCGATATGACTGCCGAAACGGTGGCGAGACTGGCAACAAACGATCGGATCATTGGAATCAAGGAAGCCTGTGGCGATGCAAATCGGGTGGCCGAGATTAGGCAGACTGTTCCTGATGACTTCCTGCTGCTTTCTGGCGAGGACTCGCAGACGCTGCAAATGATGAAGTTAGGAGCGGTTGGAACCATATCTGTTAGTGCCAATGTGGCTCCTGGGCTGATGTCGCAGTTTTGCGAACGATTCTTAGCTGGAGATGTCGAAAATGCCGAAAAGATTGACTCGAGATTGCAACCAATACATGAAATACTTTTCGTCGAAACAAGCCCGATTCCTACGAAGTGGGCACTGAGTGCGATGGGCAAAATCGGGACCGGCATTCGACTTCCCCTCGTGGGCCTATCGTCCCAGCACCATGGTTTACTACAGGAACGGCTTGTTGAAGCTGGGCTAATGCAATGAGTCGATTGACTGGGATTCTATTGGTGGCAAGCATCGTTACCACGATGTGCGGATGTTCAATCGTGACCAAGTTGCCGTTGGTGAGCAGAGTTCCGGAACGAATGGAAGATCCGGACGCCTACATTAACCCTAAGCAAACCGACGAGTTGTACATTCCTTCCGACATGGTGCACCGTGAAATTGTGGACCATTGGGTAATTCCAACCATCGCTGACAGACCAAGTCAGGTGCTCTTCCACGAAGCGGTGCCGACTCCTCCAAGCATCGTGGGCGAGGCGGACCCGGACTTGGTTCGCATTCAGGCTCTCGGGCCCGATCGCAGTTGGATGTTGGTGCAGAGAACACCGGAAACCGTCTGGCCGGTTGTGAAGCAGTGGGTACAGGACAATGGACTGGACACATCGTATGAAGAACCAAGCCAAGGGTTGATCTTTTGCAGCGCATTGGACTTGCAAGCTGAGGATCCACTCGGATTGCTTGAGCTTGTTGCTAGTGGAAAACAGGAAGCACAACTGACGGGTGACGATTGGATCGCAGTTCGTTTGGAGACGTCCATGCGCCACGGTTTTTCAGAGGTCCACATTCGCTACTTGAACAGCGTCGAGACTCCTGACGTGAAAATGTGGCCAAGTGTGTCCACGAATTACGCAGTCGAACGTTCCGTGTTGGAGGCGTTAGCCAACTACGATGCTGCGGGTTATGTCGCACCGACAGCTTCGGCAGTGGGACGGGACATATCGCTCAAGCCTAAAGTTGAAATGCTGACCGACGAAGAGGGCTACCCATTCTTACGACTCAACGTTGACTATGCTCGGACGTGGGCGACTATACAGAGAGCTCTTGACAATGCTGAACTGACAACAACGACTGACAGCTCGCAGGAAGGGTACATCGAACTGGTAGTTACGCCAGATCTGGGAAGAGGTAAACGTTCAGGCGTCTTTTCAAGTTTTCTCCGCCTAGGTGGTCGCGACAGAGAGCAGCAGACCCTTGGCATCAATATTGTTGGGGCAGGAGCTGGCTACGACGTATCGGTCGAAAAAGGAACCAACGTAACCGTTGAGTTTGCGCAAAAGTTTCTGACTCTACTTCGGGAAAACCTTAACTAACAATTGCATATCATGTAGCGTCCGATCAGCAGAGCGCTATTGAAATTGCGATTTACATCCTTAGGTAGCGGCAGCAAGGGAAATTGCACGGTCGTACAACACGGTCGTACCACTATTCTTGTCGATTGCGGGTTCAGCCGTACCCGCACGATCGAAAAGCTTAGATCTCGTGGAGTGCTCCCGGAGGATGTTGATGCCATTCTTGTCACCCACGAGCACAGCGACCATATCAGTGGCGTTCGGCTGTTTGCAAATCACTTTGACGTTCCAGTTTTTGCTACTTATGGCACTTTTTCGGCCATAGACAAATTGGCGAATCGACTGATCAACGAAGTTGTGGCTGGCGCAAGCATTGAGATCGGCGATCTGCAGGTCCACAGTGTGCCCGTTCCTCATGATGCACGAGAACCAACACAGTTCATATTCGACAACCATAGTGTCAGACTCGGCATTTTGACGGACATTGGCGTCATTACTGATCATGTGGTTGAACAGTACTCCCGGTGCAACGCATTGTTCGTAGAGTCCAATCACGATATCGACATGCTTTGGTCGGGGAACGATCCCCAGTACCTCAAATCGAGGGTGTCCAGCGACGGAGGACATCTTTCCAATGACCAAGCCAGGGAGTTCATCGACAAGGTTCTGCACGAACGGATGACAACTATCGCCATAGGGCACATAAGTCAACGCAACAATAGTGTGAGCGTGTTGCAAAGACAGTACGCAGATCTGATTCGTTCACGCAAGGTTGAATTTGCTACGCAAGAGCACGGCACTTCTTGGCAATTGGCTGAGTGACGATTTGGCGACTCGCCTGGGCATGCACTCGGCTCGGTCAACACAGCACAGTTGACCTCTGTTGTAGAGTCCGGTCAAACAGTGTCGAGCAGCTGACGTTTGTGCTTGGCTACCATTTTGGCGATGGATGGCTCCGTCGTAACGTGCTGAACTTCCTCTAGGTCCAACCAGCGCAAGCCAACTGACTCTTTGCTTTGTGTCAACGCAAGGTGCTCATCAGCTTCAAGGAGAAAGCGGACATCGTAGTGAAAGTGTGAGGGTTCGCTAAGACCTTCAGGTACAACGTGCTTGTCGATATCAAAAATGTTGCAACTCAAAGGCACCGCAAGCAAACCGGATTCTTCCTCAACTTCCCTAAGTGCGGTGGCCAAAGGATTGGGGTCCACGTCAATGTGTCCTCCCAATTGCAGCCACTTTGCAAGTTTTCTATGGTGTGTCAGTAGACATTTGTTACGGTGCCGGTTGGTAATCCAGGCAGAGACAGTAAAGTGACCATCTGCAAAGCAGGTTCGAAGTAGACACGACATTTGGCTCTGCGCAAACCTGATGAACTCACCCGCCAATGTCTCCGAGTTGTAGCGTTGCTCGTAGCCATGCAAGAGTTCGGTGAGTATTGCGAGATACGATGACTTCAACGGTTCTACCAAGAATCTAACCTAGCGGGCGATGTCACCTTACCGAGTCGGCACACATAATCGGCCTGCAACCCTTAAAATTCAGGATTCCGCGGAGAGGTGCCAGAGCTGGTCGAATGGGCCTGACTCGAAATCAGGTGTGCCTTCGGGCACCCAGGGTTCGAATCCCTGCCTCTCCGCCAACTCACAGAGTCTCCACATCTGACTTTTTCTGATTTCCATATTCATGCAAGCCGAGCATTGCCAAGTGCAGATCGCAAATGGAGAGCTCGCTTTTCGCACGGTAAGTATTAACTAATCCCTCGAGCTTTTTTGACCGTCTCCCACGCAGCCTGTATTTGCTGTGTCTTCTTGTGTGCTGCATCCATCAGAAACTCCGGCAAGTTCATTGCATGCAGACGATCTGGATGACTTTGTTGAATCAGTCTTCGATATGACTTCTTGACGTGATCATCGGAGTCGTTGGAATTGACGCCTAAGGTTTTGTAAGCAGTGTCAAGTTCGGTTGGAGATTGGATGCTGTGCGCTCTCTCTTGTCTAGCGCCATCAAACGATTGCCGCTGCAGGATGAATTCTCGGGCTTGAACTCGTCGCAAGCCTAGGGCTTGCGCATACTGCAATAGCATGGCGATTTTCTGCTGGGTAAAACCATCAGCTTCACAGATATCCAGCATGGACTCGAACAACACTATACCTGCAAGCTTATTCAATCCCAACATCGATTGAAGCTGGTTCAAGGTTCGTACGAATTCGAAGCCAGCACTCTTGCCTTCGTTGAAGCATTGGATCGCGATTTCGCGGTACTCTGGAGTTAGGGAGAGTTTCTCCATGACTCTTGTCGCGAGTCCGATTTCCTCAGCTGAGATGCGCCCATCGCTCTTGGCAATGCAACCAGCAATTTGAAAAAACGAACGAAATGCGACGTCTGTTATTTGCACCTCACCCTGTTCTCGATCCGAGGTAGACGTCTCCGATTGGTTCCAAGCCTCTGTATTCAGCCGACTCCAAGACGATGGTTTGCGAGGGGCAAAAGTCAAGACGGCAGAGGCGGTGAGAACACCAAGAATGAGCCCCCACCAACCAAGTAGAAACGACAATATGACACAGGCTGCGAAAGCCGTGAAATATCTCATTGGACCAGTCTCGAGCTCAATTGCAGGAAGGTGTTAGCAAGTATTGTAGTTTCTCGTTGCTTGGCAAAGGTGCGGCAGAATATCGAGGCTACAGGTATTGAACACTATGGATTGGGCATTCATCTGTAGCTGAGCGAAAGAGGACCCATTGCTACAATTCGTGGGATTTTGGGGTAGCGGTCGGGCATGGATATTCAGGAATCGATCTTTGAGGTAACGCCTCAGACATTTCAGAAGGAAGTCGTTGAACGCTCCCGGTCCACACCTGTGGTCGTCTTATTCTGGACCGATCAGGTTGCGCCATCAGTCGAGACTAGACAGAGTCTCGAAAAACTCGCGCAGGAGTACCAGGGCAAGTTTGCCTTGGCGCTGTCTGATGTCGCCAAGGATCAATTGATAGCGCAGCAGTTGCGCATTCAAGGCATCCCAAGCATTCGAGTCATTGTTGATGGCAGCATCGCAGATCAAATGGAAGGTCCGCAAGGAGAGACGCCCCTGCGTGCTTTGCTTGATCGATTCACGATGTCCACTGGTGAACGATTGCAATCTTCCCTTGAAGAGGTTATTGAACTTGGGGATTGGGAGCAGGCAATGTCCATACTACAGGAGGCCCTGCGCGAAGAGCCCAATAACCCCAAGTACAAAGTGGAGTGGGCGGATGTATTGGTATGCAAGGGCGAGCCAGAGGAGGCACGAAAGGTCTTGTCTACCATTTCCGATGACGAAACGGAAAAGCGCCGTCCAGTAACTCGATTGGAATTGCACGAAGAGGCTGCTGCATTGCGATCAATGCAAGAATTGGATCGTGAAGTGGAGGCGAACTCTTCCGATCTGGATGCTCGCTACGAACTTGCTATACAACTTGCTAGTGCTCGAAGATACTCGGAGGCATTGGAGCATTTGATGTTCATATTGCAGACTGATAGAACCTATCGCGATGACATTGGCCGCGCGGCGATGGTTCGAGTTATGTCTCTGATGAGTAAGAATTCTCCTATTGCGAAACAGTATCGCCGACGAATGTTCAATTACATGCATTAGAAAAGATAGGGACGCAATCTTCACACTGAGAGATGCATGAATTTCAATACATAAACAGCAATTGCACGTCTAAACTATCTAATGGACCTGAATCTTCGGTGTAGTTGTGCACAGGCATATTCGTAACATAGAATCATGTCGTCCATTGCAGGAGTGTGGATTTGTTAGAAAACAACTGGAGGTAAGAGATTGAAATATAAATATTTTTTTGGAAATTGATGCTCTAAGAGCTACGATATGGTTCGAATCTTACACAAGTTGCAAGTACATAACGACGGATTTATCCAACGAGTTTTCCACAATCAGGGAGTTTTGACGTGAGCGATTCATTAGACCAGATTACGTCTCATTGTCAAGAACATGGCGTTAGCTCGGTACTCGTTGGATTGACGGACTTGGACGGCGTAATCCGGGGCAAGTGCATAGATCTAGCGAAATTCAAGGACTTAGTCGACTCTACCGGTGGATTGTGCAACTGCATTTTCGGATGGGATATTGACGACCATCTCTACGACTTGAGCTCAGTAGGAATAAGTCTCGACACTCACTTCACAGGTTGGCACACCGGATTTCCCGATCTCAGATATCGAATTGCGTCACCATTCGAAAGAGCACTCCCCGGCTCGCGAATGCCCTTCTTCGTTGGCGAGCTAGTCGCTATCGACGGTTCTGCCTACCATCCTTTGTGCCCTCGGTCGTTACTACGCCAGGCAATTGCGAGCCTAAGCAAAAGCGACATACACGCCTTAGCAGGTTTTGAGTATGAATTCTTCGTGGTAGAGGAATCTCCACACACTCTCCGGGAACAGGACTACCAAAGCCTAGGATCAATTCAAAAGGGACGTTTTGGCTACTCGGTACTTCGGGCTGCCGAGAACTCTCAACAGTTGACAGATCTGATAGCCTACCTTCGCGAGCTTGAAGTCTCGGTGGAAGGGTTGCACTACGAAGCCGACCCGGGAACTTGGGAAGCCGCTCTGTCAAAGAGCGATTTGCTGGCGGCGTCAGACAGCGCCAGTCTGTTCAAGACGTTTGCAAAGGCGTACTTTCAAGAGCGCGATTGTGTGGCGACTTTCATGGCAAAGTGGTCGATGCGCTTTCCAGGTCAAAGCGGACACTTTCACTTTTCTCTATTGGACTCCAAGAACAGTGAGCTCTTACAGTTGCGGAACGGAGAGTTAAACGACATTGGACGATACGCATTGGGCGGCTTGATTAAATTCACGCCAGATTTGTTGCCCATGTTCGCTCCCAACGTTAACAGCTTTACGCGATTGAACAAGGGTGCTTGGGCGCCTATTGGATCTTGCTGGGGCCATGACAATCGCACATGTGCATTCCGTGTCATTCCAGGTGAAGACAATCGTTTCCACATAGAGAATCGGATCCCTGGAGCAGATTCCAATCCATACCTTGTTGCAGCAGCGACGCTCGCGGCGGTCAGACTAGGCATCGACCACAGAATCGAACCGCCCGCTCCGATTGTCGGCAATGCATATGACGACGCCAATGCTCGTACCTACACGCTCTTTCCTCCAACTCTGCGGGAGTCTGCCGTCCGCATGGCTGCAAGCTCGAGTGCAAGGGAAGCGTTTGGGCTTCAATTCGTCGAACACTTTGCTGCTTCTAGGATTTGGGAGTCTCAAGAAGCTGAACGAAGCGTCAACGATTGGCACTTGAAGCGATATTTCGAAGCGGTTTAGATGACGTCAATAGGAATACTGCTGGCCGATACCGTAGACGAACCGTTGCGTTTACGATTCGGAGATTACTCAACAATGTTCGCTGCGTTGTTTGCAAAGGGAGGACTTGACCAAGTCAGTTTTGGGAGCTACGACGTTTGGAACGAGCAATACCCGCACGATGTTGACGAGTGCGATGCGTATGTGATTAGCGGCAGCAGAAAGAGCTGCTATGAATCTGATGATTGGATCAGGCGATTGCTGGACTACATCCAGCTCCTTCACCGCCGCAATAAGAAAACGCTAGGAATATGCTTTGGACACCAGTGCATTGCATTGGCGCTGGGAGGTTGTGTAGAGCGAAGCGCAAGAGGATGGGGCGTTGGAGTGCACGAATACTCGGTGATGGACGAAGACTCTTTTCCCGGCTTAGGAGTTACAGACGTGCGTTTGCAGTGTAGCCACCAAGATCAGGTAACAAGAATGCCCAGTGGCGCAACACTTGCATTGCAGAGCGAGTTTTGCCCGTTGGCAGGAATGAGGATCGGCGAGCACTTCTTAACGGTTCAGCCTCACCCGGAATTCAGCGCAGACTATGCCGAATGTCTGTTGAGAGTGAGAGAGGACTTGCTTGGCTCCAGATTCACGAGTGCTATGCAATCGTTGGCACAGCCAACAGACGCTGTCGCAGTCGTTCGATCATTCGCGTCCTTTCTGGGAATCTGAAACCCCTCGCGGTGCGATCGTGGCATTTTCGACATGCCTAGTCGCTACGGAAGAAGATTACCCAAAGGAGCAAATAGCAGCAGATGGTGATTGCTGGGTGGAAGATTAGCGCAACGATTGTGGCAACTCGCAAAATGGCGGGATCGATTCCCACACGTCGTGCCAGTCCCGCGCATACGCCTAGTATCCATCCGGTATCTTCTCTGAATATTCGGACCGCTGCAGGTTGTTGCTTCTTTCGTGCATAGTCGGCTTTGTAGGCCTTGTCCTGCTCCGAGTACCAATATGAGCCTGCGTGATGTTTCATTTGCATTCATGTCAGTGAGTTTATCTTGCTTACATTCATGCAAGAACCGTGCCAATCAAATAGAGACTCTTAATTTTGCCCATTCTATTCGGATGTGAAGCCCGTTGCTTGCAGATTTAGTCAAAACCACCAACAATTAGTGTGAAAAATGCTGAATCACTAACGCAAACGCTCACAGTGACGAGTGAAGCGCCGGTCAGGCGTTGAATCCTGCTCTCACTTACGATGAATTGAAAAAATTATTAGAATGTGAGAATCAACGTGCGTAAGGGTACACGCCTAGTACGTCTGACGTGCTCTTCAATGAGTCACGAAGATCAATGAGTGCTGGTCTCTGGGGGAAACATGGCTTTTCATTTTGCCACCGTTTGGGAAACAATTGCAGATTTGGTGCCGTCACGTGCCGCTGTGGTATGCGGGCCAATACGCAGAACCTGGAAGGAGTACGATGACCGAGCTGCAAGAATAGCCGCAACTCTAGCCGAATACGGACTGGGGGTTGGGTCCAAGGCAGGGATCTACGCGCACAATTCCAATGAGTACCTCGAGGCACAGTACGGAATCTTCAAGATTCGTGGCTGCCCAATCAATGTGAACTTTCGCTATACAGCGGAAGAATTGGCATACATCATCGACAACTCTGATGCGGAAGCTTTGTTCTATCAAGCCTGTTATGCGGCGCGGATATGGGAAATCCGCGACAAGCTGCCCAAAGTCAAGCTTTACATACAAATTTCGGATGGTACGGAATCCTTGCTCGAGCGGGCATTGGACTACGAACAGTGCATCTCGACCCACGATCCGCATACGCGACGAGAAGACCGATCTGGCGACGACGTCTACATGCTTTATACCGGCGGCACAACCGGAATGCCTAAGGGTGTCATGTACAAACAAAGCGAATTCATCAGTGGTTTGATGGCTGGCATTGGATCCATTGGCATTGAACCTCCCCGTGAATATGAGGACTTTGGCCCCTACATAACCGCACTCGACAATGCCGGATTAACGCCAGTTTGCTTGCCTGCGTGTCCTTTGATGCATGGAACTGGAATGTGGTTGGGTGCGATGATTCCACATCTCTACGGCGGTACTGTCGTCACAATATCCAAGCTCGGTTTGGACCCGCATCTGATCTGGAGTGAAGTAGAAAGAAATCAAGCTAATCAAGTAGTAATCGTCGGAGACGCATTTGCTCGCCCGATGTTGGAGGCGTTGAATGATTCGATTGTCATGGGGCGGCCCTACGACATCAGCTGTGTCCGACAAGTAATTTCGAGCGGCGTCATGTGGAGTAGCGAAGTGAAGGAAGCCCTACTTGAGCATCACGACATGATTCTGGTTGACGCCATGGGTTCAACAGAAGGAGGCATGGGTACTTCGGTTTCCAATCGCGATGAAACGCCGAAGACTGCCAAATTCGCGCTGCGCCCTGGCGTGAAGGTGTTCGACGAGAATGACGTGGAAGTCGAGCCTGGAAGTGGCAAGTCCGGACGCATGGCAACGAGTGGCTTAGTGCCAATAGGCTACTACAAGGATCCCGAAAAGTCAGCAGCGACATTTCGTGAAATAGACGGTGTGCGCTACAGCTTCCCTGGCGACTATGCCACGGTAGAAAGCGACGGCACGGTAACCCTTCTTGGGCGAGGTAGCAATTGCATCAACACGGCGGGCGAAAAGGTGTATCCCGAGGAAGTGGAGGAAATTGCAAAGCGACATCCTGCTATTGAGGACTGCTTGGTGGTGGGCGTACCAGACCGGAGATTTGGCCACAGAATCGTTGCGGTCGTTTCCTGCGTAGAAGGTCAAACTGTGGCGGAGCGTGACCTCATCGATTTTTCGCGAGAGCATCTAGCGGGCTACAAACTACCGAAGCAGGTCTTTGTCGAAGACACGGTACGTCGGTCTCCGGCCGGCAAGGCAGACTACAAATGGGCGCTGGCGCGAGCCGAAGAACGAGTGGACCAATTGGAAACAAGTGCTTCGCAACTGCAAATGGGCGACGGACCGGAATTGTCAGACACGCTTGATGAGACGGAGATTCATGCAGTACGGCGAGGATTGATTCGCAACATGATCGACCAATACGAAAATCCAAACAAACTTGCTCGGGCTTTGTCCGATCGGGCAAAGGACTTGGGTTATCCGCGCCAATTCAATGCCGGACAACTCTCCTACCTTGCCTCCCGGGCGAAGTTTCGGAATGTTGACCCAGTACTGATGTTGTGCATCGAATCGTTGTCCAACGGCAAGATCACACGTCGCGAGCTGGTTCCCGAGCTGTTTCTCGACATTACAACCACAAGAGTCACGTAGTTTCTAGCAGAACTAGGTCCGCTCTCTCGGTCCATCTCGCTCAGCACTACTGGATACGCATGTAGGAGTTGTTTCAACCAATGGGAATGCAACACACGCCGCTGACCATGTCACGAATCATCAATCGGGGCGCAGTGGTACAGCCGGATTCGGAAATTGTCACCGCTAGGGAACAAGGAACACGTCGCCAAACCTATTTGGAGATAGTTCAGCGATCCAATCGATTGGCTCACGCGTTGCGTCACGATGGAATTGCAATAGGCGATCGAGTTGGAACGTTCATGTGGAACAGCTCTCGGCATGTGGAAGCCTACTGTGCCACTGCCAATCTGGGTGCTGTTCTTCACACAGTCAATATTCGTTTATCGTCCAGTGACTTGGAATACATCATCAATCATGCAGACGATCGATTGCTAATCGTCGATGCAGACTTGCTCCCTTTGTTGGAGCAATTGAGTGATCGATTGCCGCGCGTGGAGCGCTATGTAGTTGCTGCCGAACCCGGTTTTGAGAATTGGTCGACGTCTCTGCCGAATGCTGTGGACTACGAAGACTTCATAGGGGAAATGCCGGCATACTTCGACCCTCCCGCATTGGATGAAACCGCCGCTTTGGGTCTTTGCTACACCAGTGGTACCACTGGAAATCCCAAGGGGGTGGAGTACGAGCATCGAGCTCAGTACTTGCATACGCTCACAATTTCCATGACCGATGCAATGGGACTCTCGGCTACGGATACGCTATGCGGAATCGTCCCGATGTTCCATGCGATGGGATGGGGGCTGCCATGGGCTGCCTTGATGTTGGGCTGCAAGCAGGTCTTGCCGCATCGATTCATGTCACCCGATCGTCTCGTTCAGTTGATGGTGGAGGAGCAAGTAACGCTATCGGCCGGTGTACCAACCATTTGGCAAGGCATTAAGGGATTTATCGAACAGAGCAGCGACAAGATCGATTTGTCGCAGCTAAGTCGTGTTACCTGTGGTGGTTCGGCACCACCTGAATCACTGGTTGAGTGGTATTGGAATGAGCTGGGTATTGAAATGATTCAGGGTTGGGGGATGACCGAGACCAGTCCTCTAGGCACGTTGGCTCGGCGAGTGGCGAAGCGATCGCACATCGATGCATCGCCCAAACAGCTCATTGAAAACGGGTGCAAGGCGGGACTTCTCATGCCGGGGCTTGAACTGGACATCTTTGACGATGAGTTCAATCGACTTCCTCACGACGGCGAGTCCGTTGGAGAAATTCTTGTGCGAGGGCCTTGGATTTGTTCGGAATACTACAGGAACCCACAGCCATCAAAGTTTCACGGTGACTGGCTTATTACCGGGGATGTGGGATCGATTGACGAAGAAGAGTACTTGATCATTGCAGACCGATCTAAGGACTTGGTCAAGAGCGGCGGGGAATGGATTTCTTCGGTCGACTTGGAGAACCACATAGTTGCTATGGACGGTGTAGCACAAGCCTGTGTAGTTGCTCAGCCGCATCCACGCTGGGATGAACGGCCCGTTGCACTAGTGGTCGTGGAGTCGGGCGCGTCCATAAAGGAAAATGAGCTCAAGGAACACTGCCTGCAAAAATTTGCGAAGTGGCAAGTCCCCGATGATGTACTCTTCGTGGATTCGATTCCCTTGACCTCCACTGGAAAGCTCGATAAGAAATCGGTCCGAGCTAATTTGAAAGAGGAAGGCTACGTTCTGCCAGACTTGCGAGAATGAGTCAGGTAGTTCATGTGCCAGTCCATGGCTTAATCATCGGCTGCACCGTAGGAATGAGCTAAAGCGACATCCTCATCAAGGATGATTCCAAGTCCTGGCTCGGTTGGCGGAAGAATGTATCCATCTTCCCACTTTATTGGTTTTTCCAATATTTGAGCATGAAATCCGTCAAATCGCCCTATGCTCTCCTGAACCAGGAAATTTGGGCTGCACGTGTCCACTTGAATGTTTGCGGCGGCTTCGACCGGTCCACAGTACAAGTGAGGCGCGATTTGCGCATAGTAGGCTTCTGCCATGCCGGCAATCTTGCGCGCTTCAAGAATGCCGCCGACTCGTCCCAATGCCATTTGAAGGATGGCTGCCGCTTGCTTCTCCAATAATTCCCTAAATTCGAACTTCGTGGATAGTCGTTCGCCCGATGCGACAGGAATGCTCGTCGAACGTGCGACACGAGCCATTTCGTCTCGATTCTCCGGTGGCACTGGTTCTTCGAACCATAGGGGATCGAACTGCTCTATGCGTTTTGCAAATCGTATAGTTCCGGAGGTGGTGGATTGTCCATGTGTGCCTATGAGAATGTCGGCTCGATTGCCTACGGTATCTCTCACTGCCCTAACGACCGCTTCGGCATTTTCCAGTCGGTCCAGCGGAGGTTCCCTGGGATCCTCGTTCCCCATCACATCGATCAGGGGATCGAATTTCAGAGCCGTGAAGCCTTCGTCAATGTGTGCTTGAGCGCTTGCGCTAGCCGTGTCTGGATCGGTGTGTGGTGATTTGCGTGTTGTATCGTCAGGTGCGGGCCAAAGATATGTATAGGAACGCAAACGATCATGGTACTTGCCGCCCAGTAGGTTGTATACGGGTTGCCCTAGCGCTTTACCCATCAGGTCCCAACACGCCATTTCCACAGCACTTAGGATGCCCATGACGGTGTGGTCCGGATGCTGGTGGTGGTCGTGAGATTCGTAGCCTTCGCCATAGTAGACGGTGCGCCATAGTCGTTCAATTTGAAAAGGATCACGACCAACTACATAGGTTTCGCAAACGTCCTCGATCATTCGTGCGACCGTTAGTGGGTGGAAAGGCACTTTGTAGGCTTCGCCAATTCCTTCGATTGCGTCGTCAGAGACCAGCTTCACGAAAACCCAAAAACGTCCTCCTCGGTGTGGCCGGGGAGTTTGGATCACATAAGTCTTGAAATCAACGATTTTCATACTTGGCTCCACAGGAAGCTGCCAGCCCTTGCTAACGGGTAGTTCGTGGGTTGAGAGTCAGTCGCAGGTTATGACAGCGTTGCCGTTGTAGACGAGGTAGTTAGCGATCGTATTCCAATGCCAATCCGCACTGTGCTGACTGAAAATTTCCATTGGAATACATATGGACGCCATTAACAAATGTCTCCGTCACACGAGTACCAAACGTGAATCCGGAGAACGGTGACCACCCACACTTTGACCAGATTCTTGAATTGTCGACTGAGGTGTCTCGATTCGGGTCGACTACAACGATGTCGGCCCAGTATCCTTCTCTGAGGAATCCTCGATCCTTGACGTTGAACAGTGTTGCCGGTGCATGGGCGGTCTTTGCTACAGCCACTTCTATGGAGAAGATGCCTGACTTGACGTGCTCCAAAAAACAAGGAAGTGCAAACTCCACAAGGGGAAGTCCAGCTGGTGCATCAAGAAATGGCAGGTCTTTTTCCGCTCTAGTGTGTGGAGCATGGTCGGTTGCTACTACATCCACTCGATCGTCGACAATAGCCTTTTGCAGCGCCTGCTGATCCTCTAGCCGCTTGATCGCGGGATTGCACTTAATATCGGCTCGCTTCTTGCTGTACCAAGAATCATTGAAGAAGAGGTGGTGAATGCAAACTTCGCCCGTGATACTCTTCGACTCCATGGGTCCAGCTTGAAACAAATCCAATTCAACGGCGGTGGTCAAATGCAGGACGTGAAGTCGCGACTCGTGCCGTTTCGCAAGGTCTACAGCCATGCTTGATGATCGCAAGCAGGCTTCAGCGGACCGGATTTCGGCGTGGAGTTCTGGAGGCGCGTTCGACCCATGAACTTTGCGCACACTTTCTTCATTTAGTTGGATTGTTGGTGTGTGTTCGCAGTGGGTTGCTATGAGGAGCGGACACGAAGCGAAAATCCCTTCAAGCGTCTTTACATCGTCGACCAGCATGTTTCCGGTTGACGCCCCCATGAAGACCTTTACGCCGCAGGCTTTGAATCGGTCTACTGCCTTGATGTCCTCAAGATTGTCGTTGGTTGCGCCAAGATAAAAGCCGTAGTTGGCTAACGAGCGCGCAGCCGCTCGCTCATGCTTCTCCAGCAGCCTAGTGTTGTTTACCGTTTGCGGATCGCAGTTCGGCATTTCCATGTAGCTGGTGATTCCACCAGCTAGCGCCGCTCTTGATTCTGTGGCTATAGTGGCTTTGTATTCCAATCCTGGCTCGCGAAAGTGGACTTGATCGTCAATCATGCCGGGCAAGACCCAAGCTCCTTGTACGTCTAATTCACGCAGTCCCGTTGCGGTTCCGCCTACCTGTGAAATCCGCCCATCGGTGAACGCCAGATCACCTTCTATTGACGTGCTCTCATTGACAATTGTGCCGTTCTTCAGTACGAATGAATGGGTCACTTTTCAATCTTCCTTTTGCATAGTGCGTGGCACGGGTCGCGCAAGGCGAACTCCCCTTTGATTACGAATGTTAACGAACCAACGTTGGATGTGCGGTTGAATCGGAAGATTGCGAAGTGGGTCAAGCGTAACCCTACACAACAGGAATAAGGAGAAGGCGATTCGAGTCGACATTGACCAGCAGAACCGATTGAAGAGTCAATTGGGTCTGTTAGCATGAAGAGCATCCTTGCCCACATGCAAACACGTAAGGTTGAGGCGGCGGAGAGTCCCTAGCAACTCTTCGCTTTCTGCTTCAACATGTGAAGCCAATGTCCGTCCAAAACGCAGTTGCCTTAGAACTTCTTCGACAAGAACTTCCCCAGTCGTCGATTCTCGCAGATCGGAATGAAGTGGAACCCTTTGAAACCGACGGACTGACCGCAATTCGCGAACAGCCCTGGGTCGTCGTGCTAGCGGAAACCGTCGCCCACGTGCGTTCCGTGCTGCGAATTAGTCGTGAGTGCGAGGTACCAGTCGTAACCCGCGGCGCCGGCACTGGATTGTCAGGCGGTGCTCGTCCAATTTCAGACGGAATTCTTCTAGTTTTGACGAAGATGAACAAGATCCTGGATGTTGATCCTGACAATTGCACAGCAACTGTGGAACCCGGTGTCACGAATCTGGCGATTTCTGAAGCTGTCAAGAAACACGGCCTGTATTACGCTCCTGATCCATCTTCTCAAATTGCCTGCAGCATCGGCGGAAACGTTGCCGAGAATGCCGGTGGAGTGCACTGTCTCAAGTATGGATTGACGTTGCACAACGTTATTGGGATGAGGGTGGAAACCGTCGAGGGTGACGAGTTGGTTCTAGGCGGAAAAACCTACGACAATCCGGGATACGACTACATGGCACTGTTTGTAGGTTCTGAAGGGATGCTTGGCGTCGTCACAGAGGTTACTGTTCAGCTCTTGCCTATCCCTAGTCACCAGCACGTGCTGTTGGCGGCATTCAGCGATTTGGAGCGGGCAGGTGAGTGCGTCGCGGGTGTTATCGCTGCTGGGCTTGTTCCAGCAGGGTTGGAAATGATGGACAAACTAGCGATACAAGCCGCAGAGGACTATGCTAGCGTGGGCTATCCCACGGATGCGGAAGCCATTCTCTTGTGTGAATTGGATGGTTGCTTGGATGAAGTGGAACAGTACACGGTCCTAGTTGAAGAATTGATGCGATCGCATGGTGCATACGATGTTTCCATAGCAAGGGACCCAACGGATTGCGAACGTCTATGGCGTGGACGAAAGGCAGCGTTTCCAGCAGCTGGAAGGATCGCCCCGGACTACTACTGCATGGATGGAACGATCCCACGCTACGAAATCGGCAGAGTGCTTAGATCAATCAGCAAGATGTCTGAACGCTACGGACTTGCGGTGGCAAATGTATTTCATGCGGGAGACGGAAACTTGCATCCGTTGATTCTCTACGATGCTTCAGACAAGGAGCAACTTAGAAAGGCGGAAGAGTTTGGCGGTGAGATTCTCGAATGTTGCGTGATGGCAGGAGGAACAATTACAGGCGAGCACGGCGTAGGAATAGAGAAAATCGATCAAATGTGCGCACAGTTCTCGGACGCGGAATTGGACCAGTTTCATCGATTGCGAGACGTTTTTGACCAAGCAAAACTGATGAATCGAGGGAAGGCCATTCCGACATTGGCGCGTTGTTCTGAACTCGGTGGAATGCATGTCCACGGTGGGCTACTACCCCATCCGGAATTGGAACGTTTCTAGTGTTGAACCGCGACGATTCTGCTCATATTGTTGCGGCCATTGAAGAAGCACATCATTCAGATAGTCGCATTGCGATCATGGGCCATGGGAGTAAACCCAATACTGCATCAGCCAGCGATGCCTTTGTATGCACGGCCGATCACTCGGGCATCCTAGAATATCGACCGAGCGAGCTCGTGGTTACCGTGCGCTCAGGTACGCCCCTCGCGGACCTCAGCGACGAGCTCGCAACCCATGGACAGATGCTTGCGCCCGATCCACCCAGGTTCAACCAAAGAGGAACCGTGGGTGGCGCGATAGCGAGTGGTCTCTCCGGTCCAGGCAGACCTTGGTACGGTTCTCTCCGTGACTGCGTACTGGGAATCGAAGTTGTAAACGGCTTCGCCCAGCGACTCAAGTTTGGCGGTAAGGTAATTAAAAATGTTGCGGGGTTTGACGTGTCCCGTCTCTACGCTGGATCTAGGGGAACATTTGGGGTAATCCTAAGTGCAAGCTTTAAATTGCTACCGTTGCCCGAGGTATCGCTCACAGTCGAACAGGAATGCTCCGACATAGATGCGTTTCAATTGTTTGCGAACCATCGTAGAGTACGTACCACTCTTACGGGCACATGTCACTTCCAGGGACGTTTGTATCGCCGATTCGAAGGGGCGGAATCCGCAGTGCGCAGCGAAATCGACGTGCTTGAGAATGTCGAGGTCAGCGACTCGTTCTCATGGGCGCAATTGCGCGATCATGAATTGGAATTTTTCCAAGACGACACTCCCTTGTGGCGAGCGGCACTGAATCGAGGTGAATTTTTTGAAAACGTTGATGAGTTCGAATCACTGAGCGAATGGTATGGAAGCCTAGTTTGGATCAAGACTCCAACGGCGACTCCACCTACTCTGAGGGGTGTGGTTGGTCGAGTAGCGGCTTTTCGCAATGCTGTTGAGCCAAGGAAAACACAAACCAAGTATGCGTCTCGACTGCGCAAATCGTTTGACCCCAAAGGGATTTTCAATAACCACATTGTCGTGTGATGCAAATCCAACTTTCCCCAACGCTTGCAAACGATGACGAAGCCATACGAGCTAAGGACATCATTGGCAAGTGCGTGCATTGCGGGTTCTGCAATTCCACGTGTCCTACCTACCGTCACTTTGGGGATGAATTGCACGGTCCCCGCGGTCGGATTTATCTCATTAAGGGACTGTTGGAACGCGATGAATTCAATGAGACAGCATCCAACAGCCTTTCACTGTGCCTCACATGTCGTGCCTGCGAAACCACGTGTCCATCTGGAGTGGAATATGGTGAGCTGGTCGGATATGCGCGCACAGCACTAGCAAAACTTGAACGCAGGATCACGCTAACCGAGCGGCTGCTGCTAAAGGTCCTGCCCAATTTTCGACTCTTCCGATTCCTCTACCGGCTCGGGAGCATGTTCAAGCTATTCGCTCCTGCGGCGTTGCGTGATTCGCTGCATCGACGTCTACCAACAACCCAAGCTGTAGAGGGCAAAGGGGGAAGTGTCGTTCTGATCCAGGGGTGCGTTCAGCGCTCGATGACGCCGGAAGTCGTGAGTCACTTGGCACATCTGCTAACACAGCTTGGAATTGAGTTTCGTGTTGCGGCCAGCGAACAGTGTTGCGGTGCCCTGCATTTGCATCTTGGGCATCGAGAAAAAGCGCAGAGCCTCATGAGAGCAAACGTATTCGCTTTGGGTTTGAAGGTAGGAGACATTGCGATTTCGACGGCAAGCGGCTGCGGGGCGACGCTAAAGGAGTACGGACGTGAGTTGGGCACAGACAAAGCCGCACTGTTTTCCGATGCGGTGTTGGATGTGTCTGAGTTTCTTCAACAGTTCCAATTCAAAGCACGATTTCAAGAGAAGAGAATCGTATTCCAAAGTCCTTGCACTCTGCAGCATGGGCAAAAGATCACAGGAGTTGTCGAGAGCATTCTGCAGCAGGCCGGTTACGAACTTTGCGCTGTGCAAGACGACAGTCAGTGCTGCGGCTCAGCTGGCAGTTTCGCAATCTTGCAGCCAGCAACGTCCAATGCATTGCGAACCAGAAAGCTCGATAGTTTGCTAGAGCACGATCCCGCTATGATCGCGACCGCCAATATTGGTTGTCAGTTGCACTTGGAAGCGGCTACCAGGGTTCCGGTGAAACACTGGATCGAACTACTCGCGGTGGACACCCAAACTTGAGGTCTTTCATTCGAGGTTCTCCGACGGCTCAGCCGGTTCCACGTTGTCGGCTTCTATTGGAAGCTCAGCAGACGGTTCGTCGACAACTTCCTCCAAGCTAGTTGCTGTGTCGATGTCTGTCAATTCACCGTTTTGTATCCCTGCAATTACATCGCGCAATGTCTTGATCATCTCTCGAGGCAGTGTCTTTGGAGGAATCACGTACCTATTGCCGACTACAAGGAAAGGTACGCCCCCTATTCCCAATTCGCGCGTCAATTCCGCATTTCGTTCGACTATTTCGCTGACTCGATCGCTTGCGTATAGGCGTTGGAACATCTCCCTATCCACACCGTGACCTTCCACAAAATCTGCTATGGCGCTAGGTGTGTTGAACGTCCTTGGACGGAGGCCGACTTCTCGGAAAATCCTATCGCTGTGTTCACTGGCTAGTCCGCGTTGCTCCAAGGCAACATGAAGATTGGCGAGGGCCTTGGTCTGGGTATCGAAAGATACATGGATTTTGCGAAAGGAAATGTCGTCGGCGTTGTCGCTAGCCCACCTATCCAACAAAGGCTCTAGCTTTTCGCAATGTGGACACCCGTAGGAAAAGAACTCGATGACTTCGATCGGTTCTGATTGCAGCTCGCGGTCCTGAAGTGTGACATAGGGCTCGGTATTGCCGGTACCTACCAGTCCGAGGGCATAGATCAGGATGTACCCCAGGATGACAATCACGATGGCGGCAATCGCACCGAGAATGACACGACGGACTATCTCAACGTTAGATACGTGGCGTTTGCGCACCATTCTGAGTATTAACCTCCATATAGCCTACTGAGTCGATTCAGTCTAGGTCAACTGGACCCATGACATCGCATACGCATGGGAAAAGAGATTAACAGACGGAGGCCTCTTGGAACAGATTCGGTACACGCTATTGCACCGGTTTGTCGCGACCGGCGGTTTCGTTCAGAGTTTGTTGTGCGGATCGGGTGGGTTGAGACTCTAGTTTCGCTGTAGCCTCGATCTCGACGAGTGCTTCATCTTCGATCAGCGCTTTCACAACCACAACCGACATGGCCGGGAAGTGCCGGCCAAAAATCTCTCGGTAGATTCCACCGATTTGGCGCAAGTTGGTTAGGTACGACTGCTTGTCTGTAATGTACCACGTAAGTCTCACAACATCGGAGGCATGGCCGCCGGATGCTTCCACTACGGCCACCACATTTTGCAGAGCTTGTTTCGCTTGCAATGCAAAGTCTTGAGTTTCAAACTTCTGTGACCTGTTCCAGCCTATTTGTCCAGCGACGAACAGTAGCCCCTCTGGTGTCAATACGCCGTTTGAGTAGCCACGGGGCCGATCCCAATCGTTGGGATTAATTGTTCGGTTGTCCATGATCCATGCTGCTGTACTCAGGAGCTATTGAGTTCACGTCACGGTATTCCTGACTTCGTACTTCGGTTGGCGCCAAGTCTCATCGTTCATTACTTGCTCAATGGTTTGAGCAGCTCGAACCATGTCATTTTCATCGAGAAAGAGAGGCGTTATTCCAAATCTCATGATGTCCGGTTCGCGAAAGTCTCCTATGAGTCCACGATCCAACAGTGCCTGAACGACTGAATATGCATTGGAGAAGGAAAACGATACTTGCGATCCTCTCCGTTCAGGTGGACGGGGCGAGGCAAGATTCAACATTGGACAACGACTCTCCACTTCGTCAATGAACAGCTCGCTCAAGAGAATCGAACGCTTGCGAACTTCGTTCAGATTGATTCCTTGCCATATATTCAAGGCCTGCTGCAGGAGTTTGAATTGCACTACGGACGGCGTACCGATGCGAAATCGCTCAACGCTGTGAACCGGATCGTATTTCAAGCTCATGGCAAAGGGACTCCTATGCCCCATCCAACCGGCAATCGCCGGATCAATGGATGTAACGATGTCGGGCCGGACGTAAATGAAAGCCGGTGCGCCAGGCCCGCCGTTGAGATACTTGTAGGTGCATCCAACGGCAAATTCGGTACGGACCTCTTCCAGTGCAAGTGGCATCGCTCCAACTGAATGGGCAAGATCCCATATCGTTAACGCGCCAACTCGATGTGCCTTTTCGGTAATGCCTTTCATATCGTGCATCCGGCCTGTTCGATAGTCCACATGCGTGAGGTATACGACAGCAACTTCGTCCGTAATGCTGTCGAGTACGCCCTCAGGAGGAGGTGTTTGCAACTCGTGCGACTTGTCAATCAAATCGATCAGACCCTGCGCGATGTAGAGATCCGTCGGGAAATTTCCGGCATCTGACAAGACAATCTTCCTATCGGGTCGCATTTGGAGTGCCGCTGCCAATGCTTGATAGGCTTTTATGGAAAGGGTATCGCCTGCGGATATGGAGTCTGGGGGTGCACCCACGATCGGTGCAATCTGATTGGCCACCGTAGCAGGCAGTGACATCCATCCCGCAGTATTCCACGCACTGATTAGCTCCTTCCCCCATTCTTCTCTGACAACTTGAGCAGCTTGATCTGCGCTGTTCCGCAAGGGCGGGCCAAGCGAGTTACCATCCAAGTAGAGAAGATCGTCGGGTAGCGAAAAGAGCTCCTTGCAGGGAAGCGACAAATTGCTCAAAGTTCGCTCCGTACCCGCCAGAGTTCTGGAAAAAGAACAACGTTGAGTCGTTGCATCAGCAGAGGCACTCCTGATGTGCCGCCAGTGCCTCGCTTGTAGCCTATGACTCGTTCGACAGTAGTCACGTGATTGAATCGCCATCGTCGAAAGTAGTCTTCCAAATCGATGAGCTTCTCCGCCAGCTCGTACAGTTGCCAATGCCTCGCGGTATTCTGGTAAACCAATTGCCAATGCTCTTGGATGCTGGGATCGAGCTTGTGAGGCTGTCGCAACTGTGGAGCAGGCATCGCTGAAGTGTCGCCGTCTAAGGATTGGTAGAGCACACGAACTGCTGAATCATAGATGCTTGGACGATCCAGCTCACCATTGAGCTCCTGCAAACACTTGGGAGATTTCTCGTGGATCTTGAGCATTTCGACGTTGCGATTTCCAAGCATAAATTCGATCATGCGATACTGAAAGGACTGAAGACCGGACGAGGTCCCAAGCGCTTCGCGGAACATCGTGTACTCGCTAGGGGTCATCGTTCGCAACACATCCCAAGCACCGTTCAATTGATCGAAGATTCGTGCCACGCGACTAAGCACCTTGAAGGCCGACTCTAACTCCCTGTCTTGAATATCGTTCCTTGCTCTGGCAAGTTCGTGAATGACCAATTTCATCCACAATTCTGTAGTTTGATGCTGAATGATGAACAGCATTTCATCATGTGCTGAAGTCAGGGGCTGTTGGGCGGAAAGAAGGGCTTCGAGGTTAAGCAAATCGCTATAGGTTCGTTCCGCGCTGTTATCCAAACGCTGGGGCCAATCTACTTCTCCTTCACCTGCACTGCTCATGTCTCTGCTCGCAGTCGAAATCGCTGGACCTTTCCTGTTGCAGTTTTGGGCAAGGCATCGGCAAACACCACGGACCTTGGGTACTTGTACGGTGCGATTGCCGCCTTTACATGATCCTGCAATGACTCAACCATGGACTCGTTCGGTTCGTGGTTGCCGTCAAGTACAACGTGCGCCTGCACGATAGAACCTCGGGCCTCGTCCGGCACTCCAATTACCGCGCATTCAGCTACTGCCGAATGCGAAAGTAAAGCTGCCTCGACTTCGGGACCAGCAATGTTGTAACCCGAAGAAATGATCATGTCGTCGTTCCTGGCAGCAAAGTGGAAGTATCCGTTCTCGTCCACAGAGAAAGCATCTCCAGAGATGTTCCATCCGTCTTGCACGTACTCGCTTTGGCGATCACCACGTAAGTAGCGACAACCGGTTGGGCCTTTAATTGCCAGTCTGCCCGTAGTTCCTGGTCCCACGTCTTTGCCTTCCATATCCACTACCTTTGCTTGGTAGCCCGAAACTGGCTTACCTGTGCAAGCGCTCCTGTGGTCGTTGATTCTGTTGCTGATAAAGATATGCAGAAGCTCGGTTGTACCGATCCCATCCAGAATAGGTTTGCCTGTCTTTGCAATCCACTCGTCGTAGATAGGACTGGGTAGCGTCTCGCCTGCGGACACCGCAATGCGCAAAGAGGAGACATCATGCTGCTGCAGAGACTGCAGAACGACTCGATACGCAGTGGGGGCTGTGAAACAAATGGTCGCGCGATGCTTCTCGATGAATTCTCCCATCATTGGTGGTGGAGCTGCGTCAAGCAATACCGCACTTGCGCCGAAACGAAGCGGAAAAATTGCCAATCCTCCTAGTCCGAACGTAAATGCCAACGGAGGCGAGCCGATAAACACATCGTTGGACTTAACCTCCAACACCTCTCTCGCGTAGCCATCGGCGATGCAGAGCAAATCTCTGTGAAAATGCATTGTTGCTTTAGGCTCACCCGTCGATCCAGAGGTAAATGCAAGCAGGGCGACGTCATCTTGCGACGTTGCAACAGCGTCGAAGCTCCGAGGTTTCGCCAACGCAAGGCGATCCAATTCTGCGTCATGCAATGCGGTTCCATCGAAGTCCACTACAGTCTTTAGACACGAGCTCTTCTCTTTGCATTCAGCAAGTTCGTCCATTAGTCTCGCATCGCAAAGTGCGTGGGTAATCTCTGCCTTCTCGACATATTTGAGAAGTTCGGCAGCGCGAAGCATTGGCATGGTGTTGACTGCTACGGCTCCGACTTTGGTAACGGCGAGCCAGCACGCTACGAACGCTGGATTGTTGGCGGACCGGATCAATACACGATTCCCCGGTCGTACTCCTAAATCGTCGACTAGGGCATGGGCCAATTGGCTTGTCCACTCGCTGAGCTCCCGATAGGTTCGCTGACGACCGATGCCTGCCAGTGCCACGTTGTCACCAAACCCCTTCTTGACCATTTCATCTGAGAGTTCAGTTGCTGCATTCAAGCGCTCCGGGTACTGAAACCGGCCGAGCAATAGGTCTGGCCAAGCATCTAGAGAGGGCAGATTGTCTCGTGCAAACGTGTCGATGTGTGCAGACGGTCTAAGCATGGGCACCTCGCATGAGAAATTGAAGCTTAGGTTGGGTCACGATTTGAACACTTCTTGTAGACGACATGCTATTGGAGATGGTTGGATGGCACTGTATACGACTGGATTGTTCAACGTAGCTCCTGCCCTCATTGAAGCCAGTTGATTGGGAAGCGTAGGGCGGAATCTGAAGTTGCACAACCTTCTAGTCTCCATGAAACACGGGGCGTTCTTTCACGAGGAACGCTTGATACGCACGTGTGAAGTCTTCGGTTTGCATGCAGATTGCCTGCGCCTGAGCTTCTGACTCGATGGCTTGCTCCAAGGACATTGACCATTCTTGGGCAAGCATAGTCTTTGTCATCATGTTTGCGAATCCTGGTCCTTCGGCAAGTCTTGCTGCCAGCTGCGATGCTTCATTCTCAAGTTCCGCACTGGTAACTACGCGATTGAAAAAACCCCACTCTGCACCTTCCTCGGCAGACATCGTCCTACCAAGAAGCAGCAGTTCAGCTGCACGTCCTTGACCAACGATGCGTGGCAGCATGGCGCACGCACCCATGTCGCAGCCTGCTAATCCCACTCGATTGAAGAGAAAAGCGACTCTTGCTTCCGGTGTAGCTATACGTAGATCTGAAGCCATGGCGATAATCGCTCCTGCTCCCGCACAAATTCCATCCACCGCTGCAATTATTGGGGTTCCGCAATTCAACATGGCTTTTACTAGATCGCCTGTCATTCGGGTGAACTTCAAGAGTCGCGATGTGTTCATATCGGTGAGAGGACCGATGATTTCGTGAACATCTCCGCCCGAACAGAAGTTCCCTTCATTCGAAAGCAGAATTACGGCATCGACACCGTCATCGTTGCGTAGCTCGTGGAACCAATCTCTCAGTTCGGCGTAGCTTTCAAATGTCAAAGGGTTCTTGCGTTCGGGACGCTTCAATGAAATGCGCGCCACACCCTCGACGATTGAGCATGTGAAATGTTCTGGTTTTGCAGAGACTGACACCGTACCTACCCTTTTGGGACACATTTGCGACTAGTTGAGTGTAGAAGATGTTGGCTTAAATCGGTCCGCCAGAAACGCAGAGCGCTTGTCCATTCACTGACGAAGCGGAATCAGAGCACAGCCACTCTACGGTCGCCGCGACCTCAGTTGGTTCGATAAACCTCTGCTGAGGATTGGTTTCGAGCAGCGTCTGCTTCGCTTCGCTTGTTGACATTCCCGTCTTGCTTTGGATGTTTTCCAAGGTGCGGTCCAAAAGTGGCGTACGAGTGTATCCCGGACAGACGGCATTGACCGTAACGCCAGTGTGTGCCATTTCAATTGCGACCGAACGAGTCAAGCCGATTACTGCGTGTTTTGCGGCGCAATACGCCGAAACATAGGGAAAGCCCCTCAATCCCGCCGTCGAAGCAATTGCAATCAGGCGTCCCCAATTTGCGGTTCTCATGTCTTGCAGTGCAGTTTGCCAAGTATTGAACACACCTACAACGTTAACGGAAAGCATTCGTTCGAATAGTGACGTATCGGTCTTGCCAAATGGTTCGCTGCTTGCCGCCCCCGCGTTTGCAACGACGATTTCTATGGGTCCCTGCTCGGCTCGGGCGGCAGCGTACGCTGCGACTACCTGAGTTGAATCGCTTACGTCACACACGACATAACGCAACTGCTGAGCTCTTAGGGTCTCCTCGGTGCGGCCCATGATGGTCACCTTTGCTCCAGAGTGGGCGAGTGTCTGAGCGATTGACGCGCCAATCCCCGTTCCGCCCCCTGTTACGACGGCGTGCTTTCCTTCAATCGTCATACTTCGTTGTTCATTTCAATTTCTCGGTCCGCCAAACGCCAATATTGATCGCGTCCCTGCAGATAGGGCGACGGCCAGGTCTCTTCGCGGTCGCCAAGCTCGGTTGCCGTGTGAAGTGTCCAATAGGGATCGGTCAAGTGAGGGCGACCGAGGCACACGAGATCGGCTCGACCAGCCAGAAGAATGGAATTGACGTGATCGGCTTCGTAGATATTTCCGACTGCGATGGTCTTGATGCCGCCGTCATTGCGAATGCGATCGGAAAATGGCGTCTGGAACATCCGACCGTAAACGGGTTCGGCGTCCGTTGTTGTTTGGCCAGCGGATACATTTATGATGTCGGCGCCCGCACGTGTTAAAAGTCTCGCTATTTCCACCGAGTCCTCGGCGGTTACTCCCTTGGGTCCAATCCAATCGGTTGCAGATATACGCACAGAAATGGGTTTGTGATCCGGCCACACTTTACGCATTGCCTCTAGAACCTCCATTGGATAGCGCATACGGTTTCTTAAGCAGCCGCCGTACTTGTCCGAGCGTGTGTTGGATATAGGAGATATGAAAGACGAGATGAAATATCCGTGAGCTGCGTGCAGCTCCACCATGTCGAATCCTGCTGCTTCTGCCATTTCCACGGCTGAAACGAACTGATCCTTGATTACGTCTAACTCTTCCTGCGAGGCGGCACGCGGAATTGAATTATTCTCCGTCCATGGAATCGACGACGCAGAAACCACCTCCCAATTTCCATCGGGCAAGGGTTCGTCCATACCTTCCCAACCGATGCGCGTCGAACCTTTGCGACCCGAATGTCCAATCTGGCTGCAAATCTTCGCATCCGTCTCGTTGTGCACGAAATCTGTGAGACGCGCCCATGCTTCAAGGTGATCGTCCGCATAGAGCCCGGGACAACCCAAGGTGATTCGCCCGGTGTCGGATACACAGGTCATTTCGGTGTAGACCAATGCAGCTCCGCCTTTAGCTCGTTCTCCGTAATGAACTAGGTGCCAGTCGGTAGGGCAACCGTTCTCTGCCTTGTACTGGGCCATTGGCGAAACAACAATGCGATTTTTCAGTTCCATGTCACGCAACCTGAATGGTGCAAACATGGGTGGACGCACTCGAGCCGTAGGTGGCATCCCGGCTTGTTCTTGAAACCATTGTTCCGCCGACTTCAGCCAATGAGAGTCGCGTTCTCGTAGGTTCTCGTGGCTTATGCGCTGGCTTCGAGTAAGCAGTGAGTAATTCAGTTGAACGGGATCGAGTCGAAGGTATCTCTCTACATTCTCAAACCATTCGACCGAGTTTCGAGCCGCTGACTGTAGCCGCAAGACTTCCAATCGCCTTGCTTCCTCATACTTGACGAGTGCAGATCCAAGATCTTGCTCAGCGTGCAGATAGCCCGCTAGAGCAATTGCGGATTCCAAGGCAAGCTTTGTGCCCGAACCTATTGAGAAGTGGGCTGTCGCGGCCGCGTCTCCCAAGAGCACGATATTTTCGTGGCTCCATTTCTCGCACAACACGCGCGGAAATCGTATCCAAGCGGATCCTTGAATGTGATCGGAATTTGAGAGCAAGGAATGCCCGTCGAGGTGATTCGCAAAAATCCGTTCGCAAATACTGATGCTCTCCTGTTGGCTGAGGTCTGCGAACCCAATCGCCTCAAACGTTTCGTGCGAGCACTCGACGATGAATGTTGCTGTGTCGGCGTCAAATTGATAGGCGTGTGCCCATACCCAACCGAATTCTGTTTCTTCGAAGATGAACGTAAAAGCATCGTCGAAGTTTTGGTGTGTGCCGAGCCAGACGAAATGGCAAAGTCGTTCGTCGATCTGAGGATTGAAAGAAAATTCAAACTCGTTGCGGGTTCGCGAATTCAATCCGTCGCTAGCTATTACCAAATCGTAGTCGCTGGCGTAATCGAGAGCGCTTCGCACCTCAGTCTCAAATTGCATTTCGATACCAAGTTCGCGAGCTCTATCTTGCAGAATGTTCAGCAGTTTCTTACGTCCGATTCCACAGAATCCATGGCCAGAAGACAAAAGCCTTTGGCCCTGATAGTGCAAAGCGATGTCGTCCCAATACGCGAAGTGTTGGCGTATCAACGACTCGCTGACCGGATCGTTTTGCTTGAGGTTAGTGAGCGTGTCGTCAGATAGAACAACGCCCCAACCGAACGTATCATTGGGTTTGTTCCTTTCAACGACCAAGACTTCGTGCTTTGGGTCCCGAAGTTTCATACAGATGGCGGAATACAGACCTCCTGGTCCGCCACCCAAACACGCAATCCGCATGTCACCGAATTTCTTTACAGAATGTGCAAAGTGATGAGGGCTACTGTTGCCTCACATCGTCACGACATTCTAGACTGTAGGCCTTTGGAGCAATTGGGACGTCTACAACCAATGTCGTACGTACTTGTCGAAGATCGAGGCAGCGATCAGGCTATGATGGGACGGTCGTAGCAATGACGATCAACTGGGATGACGAGTTCTCGAACGCCGCGTACATAAAGAACGGCTCGTTATATCCGTCGATTTGGAAAAACCGAGCTAGTGAGTTTGCTACGACTCACGAAAGCGCGGACATCGACCGGCCTTACGGAACTCATCCGCGTCAGAAGTGCGATCTGTTTCACCCGCAAACGCCTAGTCGTGGCTTGGTTTGCTATGTGCATGGCGGATTCTGGATAGAGTTTGACAAGTCGTATTGGTCTCACTTGGCTCGGGGGCTTTGCAGTCTGGGATGGTCTGTTGCGGTACCTAGCTATGTGCTGGCTCCCCAAGTTCGAATCTCTGAGATCACACAAATGATTGCACAGGCAATTCAGTGCTGCGCCAATTGGGTTGATGGACCGATTCTTCTAGTTGGGCACTCAGCAGGCGGGCACCTAGTAACGAGAATGGTGTGTTCAGACTCTCCATTGGAGCGAAGCGCAAGGGATCGAGTAAGGACGGTTGTAACAATTAGCGGACTCCATGATTTGCGCAATTTGCTCAAGACAGAAATGAATGAGCAACTGCAATTGGATAGGAACGAAGCTATTTTGGAAAGTCCCGCTCTGCTCGAACCAGATACATCGGCAGATGTGGTCTGCTGGGTGGGATCTTTGGAGCGACCGGAGTTCATTCGTCAATCCAAATTGCTTCGGAGAGTGTGGAGAGCCCACATTTCTGGAATTCAGCTTGAAATCGAAGTTGGCCGACACCACTTTGACGTGATTGAATCTATGGAAGACCCAGCTAGTCGTTTGGTGCGGGTGATCGATGGCGCTGACTAGATTGTCTTTGAGCAACAAGAACCGACGCTATGACGCAACTCGCTCGAGTGCGGCTTACATACAAATAAGTTCACACGATTCAAGAGAGTCATGGCAATCGTCGCCATTAGAAAATCCCTCGCTTTGGAGAATCGCTATTAGGGTAGGATTAGATGTCGGTCGACCAGTCAAACAAGCATGAAAGACAGACTAGTTCTGTATCAAGATCCGTATTGCCCCTTTTGCCGACGTGTCACGGACTTTCTCGAGGAAAGTAATCACGTCCTTCCCGTGCGAGACATCATGCGCGATAGAGATGCATACAAAGAACTGATACGAGGCGGAGGTCGAGGAACCGTGCCCTGTCTTCGTATTACATTGGAAGACGGGAAGCACAAGTGGATGTACGAGTCGCTCGACATCATTGATTTCTTGAGGAAAGAAATCTGAATTGCTTGGTTGGGGTCTAATTCCCACGCATGGACTGAACGATGGACCAAGCGAGCTCCGATCGTTCTCGTGCTGCCCCTGCGTACTCCAGCGCCGTCTGCGAACTGGCATTGCCGTCGAGTCCTCGTTTGTAGACTCCCTGAATGATTCCCGCCGAACGGAAGAGATTGAACGCGACGTAGAACAGCCAATTGTCGATCTTTTCTATGCGGGCGATCTTGCAGTACTCGTCGATGAGTTCCGATTCGCTTGGAATGCCTAGGTCCCCTAAATTGGCTCCCGCAATCATGCCCGGTTTCTTTGAAGCGGGAGAGTGGTACTCCTGACACCAGTAGCCCAAGTCCGCCATGCCGTCGCCGAGTGTGCTAAGTTCCCAATCCAAGACAGCAACCACCCGAGGTTGCGTTTCATGAAGCAGCACGTTTCCCAAACGGTAATCTCCATGGACGACGCAGGGGGAAGTCTGTTTGGGCAAGTTGTCTGGCAACCATCGAATCAGCTCATCCATTGCTTCAATCTGTTCAGTTTGGGACGCAATGTATTGCTTGCTCCATCTCGATATTTGGCGGGCAAAGTAGTTCCCAGCGCGCCCGAAGTCCTCTAGTCCCACATCCATGGGGTCGATCGCATGTAGGGAAGCCAGAATTCTTGCCATATCCAGATATACAGTTCGTCGTTCTTCCTTTTCAAGATCCGGCAATGCCGTCGTTGTAAAAAGCCTGCCCTCGACCATTTCCATTACGTAGAACTTCGTGCCGATTACGCTTGGGTCTTCGCACAGGACATGCATTTTGGGAACAGGTACGTCGGAGTTGCTAAGCGCATCCATAACGCGATGTTCTCGATCCACCTGATGAGCCGACGGCAACAATTGTCCTGGTGGTTGTTTGCGCAACACATAGCGCGCAGTAGAAGTTTCCAAAAGAAATGTCGGATTGCTCTGACCACCCTCGAATTGTTGGATCGTGCAAGGTGGCCGAAAGCCGCCAATGTTCTTACCGAGAAATTTCTCAATAGAGCTGCGATCGAAGTGGTGGCCCGTCCGTACCGGCGTTAGGCTTACTTCGCTCATTACCGTAGGTGCGACTCTTCGTTGGGCTGCGACTTAGGTTCGTTTCCTGCTGGTGATCTTTCGCCTCGAACCCCTTGGACGGATTGGTTGTCCCTAACAAGTTTCATCCAATTGCTGAGTTGTTGAATGGCATTGGAAACAGACGATAGGACAGCGATGGCGATTCGGTCGTGAGACTGTCTCTTGGTCCAAATGTTGAATTGCAGTATGACTGCATGAACGAGCAACACGAGCAGTGCTATTAGAAAGATTGTCAGTTCCATTTCGGGTCTGCGTATATCTGCTGCCTAGGTCTTCTGGCTGTCCGAAGGGGTCATTTTAGGACTACATCAGGCAGGAATGGCTCAGTTCCAACTCACTCAACGCCTCGCGAGGAGCACTTCGCAGCAATCGAAACCCATGCAATAGAGAAGCGACTGCACCATGTCACCCTAGGATTGCGAGAAGCCCTTCTGAATGTTGGTTCATATGAAGCAAGTTCTGGGCTGAAGAACACCTTGATCTGCTGTAGCGACCCACTATTCAGTTGTGTATACATTGTGTGGCGATGTAGCGCTATGCACGACTCACCCCAAGTGTTCATTTTCCGCTTCACTATTGAATATGCAGTGGTTAGTCGCTATCATTCGCAACCGACTTCCCGGACCTGGATGTAACTTTTCTTGAAGACGCTTAGCATGCGCCCTGCAGACGTGGTGCATGATTGGTATGTGGTAGACGCTTCGCACTACACTCTTGGACGTCTTGCTTCTGCAATTGCCGTACGTTTGCGCGGGAAGCATAAGCCGCAATTCACTCCGCATGTGGATATGGGCGACTACATCGTGGTCGTAAATGCGGAAAGGGTCAAAGTTACGGGTCGGAAGGAGGAAGAGAAGGTCTATTACCGACATACGGGCTACCCGGGCGGGATTAAGTCTCTCACGTTAAAGGAACTGCGAGAAAAGCATCCGGAACGAATCATTGAGCAAGCCGTCAAGGGAATGCTTCCTCGAAATTCTCTTGGTCGGTCGGTCGCGCGCAAATTGAAGGTGTACAGCGGCAACGAGCATCCACATGGTGCTCAACAACCGAGAGAACTACAGTTCTGAACCCCTTGAGTTCTAACAGTACGTAGGGAACGTCTAGTTCCCAAAAGGAGATTAATTTGGCAACTGCTAGCGGTTACGGCACAGGAAGACGCAAGACAAGCACGGCTCGGGTATTCCTTTCCCCTGGTAACGGCAGAATCTTGGTTAATGGCCAACCCGTTGACGAGTACTTCGGTCGGGAGACGGCTCGAATGATTGTTCGCCAACCGTTGCAAGCTACAGGCACAGACGATGCGGTGAGCTTGAATGTAACCGTGCGGGGTGGTGGTAATTCAGGGCAAGCTGGGGCCATCCGACATGGCATTGCAAGGGCATTGTTGGACTACAACGAAGCACTAAAGACCGACCTTAGGCGTGCGGGATTCTTGACTCGCGACGATCGAGAAGTAGAGCGTAAGAAAGTAGGGCTTCGTAAGGCTCGCAAACGCCCACAATACTCGAAACGATAATCTGCCATCGGGCCATCGGCATTGGGTACTTTTCATATTTGCCCCTGGTGGCTACTTGGCGATAGCACACTAGGAAATAGGGAGAATCGACAGCGTTGACGGATTCAGGTTCAAGTCCAGTTACGCGCCGGTATTTGCTGCTGGCGACAACCGGGGTAGCTGCAGTTGGTGCTGTCGGAGCGGCCGTACCATTTGTCCAATCTTGGAATCCTAGTGCCAAAGCCCGTGCATTGGGAGCACCCGTACGGATCGATATCTCCAAGTTAAAGCCAGGCGAATTGCTTGCAGGGGAACCTGCATGGCGCGGCCAACGCATTTTTGTAATCTATCGAACCCGAGAGATATTGGAAAGTCTCGAACGAGATGAAAAGCACCTCTCGGATCCGGCATCGAAGAAAAGCACCCAGCCCAAATACACGCTCAACAAGTTCAGGTCGATTCGTCCTGAAATCGGGGTGTACGTAGGGTTGTGCACTCACTTGGGATGTATTCCTGAATATATCGGGGAAGCGAAGACTGGCTTCTCCTGCGCGTGTCATGGCTCACGCTTTGACTTGGCAGGTCGAGTGGAAAAAAATGTTCCCGCACCAACCAACCTAGTCGTGCCTCCCTATCGGTATGAGACCGACAACGTTATCGTAGTGGGCGAAGATACTGTAGACGACGAAGACACTGAGATTGCATGATGGCGGAATCGACCGAACAGCGGGGCTTTCTCTCAAGATGTCAATCTTGGATCGACGCTCGCTTTCCGTGGACGGACACTGTCGAGAGACATGCGAGCAAGTACTACGCACCGCGCAATTTCAATGTCTGGTACGTGTTTGGAGCTCTATCCTTCTTTGTCTTGCTCCTGCAGTTGGTTACCGGAGTATGGTTGACGATGACGTACGAACCGACCGGCGAAGGTGCATTTGGTTCTGTCGAGTACACCATGCGAGAGGTTGATTTCGGATGGTTGATCCGATATCTCCACTCGACCGGTGCGTCCGCTTTCTTCGTTGTCGTCTACATACATATGTTTCGTGGATTCGCCTACGGTTCGTACCGCAAGCCTCGCGAGCTGATCTGGTTGATTGGCATGGGAATCTATCTCGTGCTGATGGCGGAAGGATTCTTTGGCTATCTCTTGCCCTGGGGCAATATGTCGTATTGGGGAGCGCAGGTTATTGTGTCGCTGGTGGGTGCAATTCCGTTCTTCGGTCCTGACCTCATGGAGTGGGTACGTGGTGACTTCGTTATGTCCGAAATCACATTGAACCGCTTCTTTGCACTTCACGTCTTCGCGCTGCCTGGAGCATTGGTAGTCCTTGTGTTCGTACACATCGTTGCCTTGCACCACGTAGGATCCAACAATCCGGATGGAATTGAGATCAAATCCAAGAAAGGAGACGACGGCGTGCCGCTCGACGGAATTCCATTCCATCCCTATTACACCGTCCACGATTTTCTAGCGATCGTCGTTTTTCTTATCGTGTTCTGTGCCGTGGTGTTCTACGCGCCGGAAATGTTTGGCTATTTCATCGAAAAACCGAATTTTGAGATAGCAAACCCCTTTAAGACACCAGAACACATCGCGCCGGTTTGGTACTACACACCGTTCTACGCAATGTTGCGTGCAACAACCTTCCCTCTCTTTGGCGTTGATGCAAAGTTTTGGGGATTGGTTGTCATGGCGGGCGCTATTCTGATTCCAGCGGCTTTGCCATGGCTTGACAAGAGTCCTGTTCGCTCGATTCGCTACAAAGGCAAGATCTCCAAGTTCATGCTTGCAATGTTCGTGTTGAGTTTCATTGTGCTGGGGTATTTGGGGACGATTCCTCCTTCAAAGTTCGCTACTTTTGTGGCTCAAATCGGGACGATTGTCTACTTCTCGTATTTTCTGCTAATGCCGTGGTACACAAGGAGAGAGAAGACTAAACCTGTGCCCGACCGGGTCACCGATTGAAGTAGGGGCGAGGAGCTGCAGTGATGAATCGAGCATTGAAGGGTTTTGCCATCGCTATTTCAGTTGTAGCAGGGAGTCTAGTCAGTGCCGCCACGGAATCTTCATGGCAGATGGAACCCATGAAGCCTGACCTTAACGATGAGGCTTCCCTCCAACGCGGTCTTGCGCTCTATGCAAACTTTTGCATCGGTTGCCACTCGCTTCAGTATCAGCGATATGAACGAACCGCAAACGATCTTGGAGAGATACCCGAAGATTTGATGCTCGACTTCATTATTTTTTCTGGACAGGCCATTGGCGACTACATGACGACTTCGATGTCGCAGGAAGATGCCAAGGATTGGTTTGGTATTGCGCCGCCGGATCTCACGATGGTCACACGTGTAAGGAGCCCTAAGTGGGTCTATAACTTCCTAAAGACTTTCTATAAGGACGATTCGCGACCATATGGCGTGAACAACAAGGTATTTCCAAATGTTGCCATGCCACACGTTCTACTTCCTTTGCAAGGGATAACCGAGGAGCTTTGCTATGGCTATCAGTCGATTGAAATACTCGACAGGCTGGAAGAATTCGACGAAGCGGCCGCGGAAGGCGAAAAGGAGTCGTTGGATAGAATGCAGGGACGCGAGCCGAACTGTCCCGAGATTAGGACGTTACCGGGCTCCGGTCTGTACGACGAGGTACAGTTTGATCAAGCTGCGTTCGATATCGCCAATTTTCTACACTATGTGAGTGACCCAACGCGTCAAGAAAGAAAGGCTCTCGGCACGTATGTGCTTGCATTCTTATTCATACTGTTGGTACTCGCTTATTTCCTGAATCGCGAGTACTGGAAAGATATACACAACCGAAAATCCGACTAGTTTGCCCAATGGGCAATGAGGCTGACGCATGAGCATTTCCGGTCGTCGTACTCCAATGGTGCTGTATTCCACTGGTACCGACCAATACAGTCATAGAGTTCGTCTTGTCTTGTCCGAAAAGCGAATCCTTGTAGACGAACACTTCATGGACAGAGAGGGTCTCAATCATGAGGCTGTTCAAGAAAACCCTCCCGATGAAATCCCAACGCTTGTGGATCGCGATCTCTTTCTGTTCCACAGTCTGGTAATCATGGAGTATCTGGACGAGAGATACCCGCACCCCCCTCTGCTTCCAGTCTACCCCGTCGCACGAGCTGAGTCTCGCCTAATGATCCATAGAATTCAAAAGGAGTGGTCCGAGCGTGTGGATACCTTGACTGGCAAGGGCATTCGAAAGACGCAAAGAGACCGGGCCCGCACTGAGCTGCGAGAGAGCATCATTTCCTTTGCACACGGCGTATCTGAACAGAAGTTTCTCATGAGCAATGACTTCACCATTGTGGATTGTTGCGCGGCGCCTGTACTATGGCGACTGGAGATGCTTGGGATCAAGTTGCCGACGCGCCAGACGCGAAATCTGCGTCGCTACATGAACACCGTGTTTACTCGGGAGTCCTTTCGAGCTAGCCTTAGCGAAGAAGAGGAGGAAATGCGCACTTGACGTCTTTCCGCTGGTATTTGGTCGATGCGTTAATCCGTTGGCTTGTTGACAACGAATGTGTCCCACACGTTGTCATCCAATGCGACTTGCCAGATGTCGATGTACCACAGGATTACGTTAAGGACAATCGATTGGTTCTCAATGTCTCGGCGCAAGCCGTGAATAATTTTTCTTTGGGTCCTCGCGGGCTCGATCTTGACGCTCGCTTTGGCGGGGTCTCGCATCACATACATGCACCCGCAGGCGCAATTGTCGGAGTACATGCAAAAGGGAGTACTGTCGGTGTGTCATTGGAGCCCGAAATTCCCGATTCCGAAGACACGCGGCCACCATCCAAGAGAGCCAAGAATGAGAACGACTCGCGACCCAAACTGACTATCGTGGAGTAAGCGCACAGTAACAGTGTCGAGTGCGTACTCCCGTCTTGCAGAGCTCAGTCTAAGTAGTCGAACACCTTGACTACCTTGTTCACGCCCCGTATATAGCGAACCGCTTCAGCGGCCGCATTGCCCTCTCCTCTAGTAACGACTCCGATCAGATACACATTGCCCTTGTCAACAACCAAGTCCAGTTGATTGGCGTTTACATCCGTCAGGTTTGAAATTTTTCGTCGTGCTGTTGCCGCAATGACGGAATCCGACGTACGTCCAACAACTGTTCGAACATTATCAGTTGAGATTTCGTTTTGGACCGCTCGTAGGTGTTGTACCGTTGCAGCCGCCTGACCCGCGGTCTGTTTGCGTTCCTCTGAGGCCAACTGCCCGGTAAGCAGCACTATACGACGGTGAACAGTAACGCGGACTCTTTCCTCCTGCAGCTGACCAAGTGAATTGAACACCGCGGTCCTCACCAGCCGCGCTAGGACCACATCGTCCATGTATTCTCCGGGTGATCGCAGGTCTTCGCGCACCATGGGCGATGAACACCCAAGATTAGAGCTTGCCACCGCGATCGCGAGTGTCAAGAAAGTGACGAAGGTGATGGTGCGTCTAGTGGCCATGGGTCTTGCTACATCAGCGACTTCCGTCGGACAGTTGGTTTGAACATGGGAACGTAAGGCACCAGCTCTTGGTTGTCCACCATGCCCCATACGGGTCTGCGCGTCAGAACGCCCGGTTGTTCAATAGCAAGTACTCCAGTCAATCCAAGCAAAGAACCGCCGTCCTTGAGCGTCTGTATGTTCATCGCCACCCTGTATGCGTCGGATCCAAATACGTACAAGGGAAATAGCAACTCGGACTCTTTGAATGAGACGAGAATCTCTTCGGTCAACTGCGTACGGTACAAGTTTGCGGGAATGCTGGTATACAGAGTCCCATTTGCGTATTCAGCTTCAAGTTGCCGGTTTCTGAAAGTCGGTTCTGCGACCAGTATCGGCAGGTCGCCGGCAAAATGATAGTGCAGCGCAGCGGTTAGAGACGCAAATTCCGAGTGATCCACCAGGGCGACAACGGCATCGATGTCATGCCTCCTTCGTGGTGTGAATTCGAGATTTCCAATTTCCTGCTCAAGGGCTTGATGACGACGGTTGCTTTGTCCGACATGGAGAATTTCGGCTATGTCTTCGGTAACCTCAGCAAGGTTGTTCAACACGGTTTCATCAACAACTTGCATACCTGTGCTCAAGGAACGTTTGAGCCAGACTGAAGCACGTGCGGACCAATGGCTGCTCCCAATGACTAAGAGAACTTTGCGTACCCTTAGGTCGTTTAGCTTGTCAATAATTTGCCTGACATCGTCTTCCACCGCAATAGCTAGCTGCAGTGATGTCGCATTATTGATTGGCGCGCTTGAAATTCTGTTGAGGGCAATGCTCGGAATGGGGAGGGAATCCCCCTGAATCACCGAACGGACTCGATCTTTGTCTAGAGGACCTACGATCATGTCCGCACCTTCTGCAATTGCCCTATCGACAAGCTTCACAATATCGGACTGTTCCGTGTCATAGATTTTGACGTTAACTTCCGGAACCGTCTGCAGGTGAAAGAGGTGAGTACTCAAGAATCCATTGCGGATTGCTCGGGCAGCGCTCGCTAGAGGGCCGGATTGAGGAAGAAGCAACGCTAGATTGATCGGGTCGGCTGTCCTGGATTGAAAGTGCACGGGTGGGTATGCGGCGGCCATGTGGTCAGGGTGGCTCTTTCTCCACTGGGAAAACCGAAGCTCTCTTTGGGTGTGCGAAATTGAGTCTTTTGCTATCGTGGCTAACTCCCACCAGGCCTCGGCTTCTTTGGATTGCCTTGTGTGCGACAAGTCGCTACGGTACGCGCACCGCCGGTCCGTCAGGACACCCCAGACACGACGCGACCAGTCTTTTCTGTCGTTGCGACCCACTGGTATGAATGTCGAAAGTACATCGACGGCTTCATCGCAATCGTGGGTGAGAGAGAACACATGCGCTTCGAAAACTGCAAGTGCGGCGGCTTCGTTGTAATCCGTCGGTCTCAATTGTTGCAACAGTCCTATCCCGGTGCCTGGATCGTCATAGAACAGGAATAGGGCTTCAAGGAATTGCGAACGGAATGTGGGTTCCGCTCCTAGATTGCCTTGATTGAATTGGGTGAGGTGTTCCGCAATTACAACCTTGGCGTCACTAAGTCTCCCATTGGAATACAGTACGCTAGTCGTGTCGAGGAGCTCGATCAATGGATGTGCTCGTAACCCACTCTGGGGAGGCGATGAAAGCTGCTCGTTTTGGCTGTGAAGCGAAGCTCCTTGCGTCGGACTTCGATGGAACGTTGTTTGACAGCCGAATCCAGCCAGTATGAGTGCCATACAGCAAAAGCAGAGAGCCAAAATGACAGGACGATTGTTTGTAGTAGCTATACACATTGGAAACAGTGAGGATCTGACTGACCGATCGGTGCGTGTTCTCCGCAGCGTGTCACGCATTGCTTGCGAAAGCTTGTCTCGAGCACAGTTGCTATTGAAACACTTAGACATAGCGTTCCGCAAGAATAGCCTTATCGTATTGAAAGACGTTCGAGAAGATATTGGATCCAAGCAAGTCTTGCAAGCTCTGATTGATGGCCACCAGGTAGCACTAGTGGTCGATGCCGGAACCCCGCTCATATCGGATCCAGGATTTCGTCTTGTACGGGAAGTGGTTTCGCAAGGCATAGGCATTGTCCCGATTCCGGGAACAAGCTCCATAACTGCCCTTGCGTCGGTTTCTCCCATCCCTTTAAACAGATTTCAATTCGTCGGTTTTCTGCGTGCAACGGGCCAGGCGAAGCGTTCACAGCTAGCAAGCCTTGCAGATTCGCAAATTCCCACTATCTTTTTCGAAACATCCAAACGCATTCTTTCAACCTTGCGAACGTGGATCGAATTGGGTTTCAGCGACCGCGAAGTCTTTCTGGGAAGAGAATTGACGAAGACCCATGAGGAGTTGCTGTTTGGAAGCGTAGAGGAGGTCTGCCTGCAGCTAGCCGACCGACCAAGAGTTCTTGGCGAGATTGTGGGTGTGCTGGCTGCAACTCGTAGCTCAACGAGAACTCTGGAGGCCGACAGCCTAATCACGGAACTGCTGCCGCACGTCAAGATCGCGCAAATTGCAAGAATCGTGGCGAACCTCACAAGTGTGGAACGAGACGAAGCCTACCACCGTGCGACCGAATTGCGTGAGAGATTGTCATAGTATTTGCAATGAGACGGCCAGGCGATCGCCGACTGCGAACACAGTCGGAGGAAAGTCCGGGCTCCATAGGACAGAGCGCCAGGTAACACCTGGGGAGCGAGAGCTCATGGAAAGTGCAACAGAAAGCAAACCGCCACGACGAGAATCGCGGCAAGGGTGAAAAGGTGCGGTAAGAGCGCACCGCGATTGCTGGCAACAGGATCGGCTAGGTAAACCCCGCTCGGAGCAAGACCAAATAGGGATCGAATCACGTGGTCCGCGTGCGATTCGGGTAGGTTGCTAGAGACGTATGGCGACATGCGTTCAAGATGGATGATCGCCCACGACAGAACCCGGCTTATCGGCCGTCTCCCACTATCCGCGTCAGGTTTGCGCTCAATGGAAACGCTTGCCAATGGGTCTCGTAGAGCCGATGCACCCCAGACAGATGAGCTGCATTGCCATGTCGAAGCTGGAGCGCAGATTCATTGAGCTTCTTGGCGAGGAATTCATGCCTCTCACAGCGTGTTGTTCCGATTTCATTTATTGGGTATTATTGGTGCTGTCGTTAAACGATGTCACGGATTGACTGACAGTAGCGACGCGAACGTTACGTGAATTCGAAAGAATGGAGGCAATGTGCGGATTTCACGTGGGTCTTTCGCATCCAGTTACATTTGCGATGCGAGCGGACCATGCCAGTAGAGCACACGCCCGTACTGGTTGAAGAAACTCTATCTGCCACAGTAGTCGACACGGGTGGATCCTTCCTTGATGCCACATTCGGGGCTGGAGGACACACTCGAGCCATCCTTCAACGACTTGACGACAACGCTCGGGTGCTTGCGATGGATCGGGATCCAGACGCGATTGAATGCGCTCTTGAGTTGGCTGAGGAAGACAATCGGGTCACTTGCGCTAAGGGCAGCTTTAGCGACATAAAGCAGATCGCTCGAGATCACGAGTTCCCGCATTTCGACGGCATTCTGATGGATTTGGGAGTTTCGTCGAGACAGCTGGGCGACGCGGAACGAGGCTTCAGTTTTCAGAAGGATGGTCCTCTCGATATGCGGATGGATACTACAGGTGGCCAGACAGCCGCAGAATGGCTCAACACTGCTCCAGTCGTCGAGCTAGTCAATGTATTCAAGCGTTACGGTGAAGAGAGAAATGCGCGACCCATTGCACGCGCCATTGCGAGAGCACGCCCACTGAAAACCACATTGGAACTGGTGGATGTCATACATTCTGCATCGCGAACTGTTGACATCCGCAAACACGTTGCTACGCGAATCTTCCAGGCGGTACGCATACGAGTGAACGATGAAATCAATGAACTGAGAAAAGGGCTACGCAATGCGTTTGAGCTGATGGCGATGAACTCGCGACTTGCCGTCATAACCTTCCACAGCCTCGAGCATCAGGAAGTGCGTCGCCATTTCACGGATTGGACAACAAAGTCCGTTCCCCATCGCATGCCTGTGCGAGGAACCAATGACGGTCCACTGAAAGTCGTGGTAAAGGGCAAACGTGCCTCCCGTCTAGAGGTCGAGAACAACAATCGAGCAAGGTCAGCGATGCTGCAGGTGGTTGAACGTGTCCGCTAGGAAATCGCCCGCTAGGCCGAAAAAGCGTTGGTTGCCGTCATCCATGTGGTGGGTGTTTTGGGTGTTTCTGCTTACTTCGTTGTCCGTGACGGGTTTTCTTGTCCTAAATCAGGTTCGCGACTACCAGCAAATCAACGTTCAACTTGAGCAGTTGCGTGTCCAACAAGAGGAACTGCTGTCTGAATTCACGCGATTGCAGATCGAACGAGGCAGCGAAGCCTCGTTGGAACGCGTTGTAAATGTGGCGACATCGGACATGGGGATGAAGTTTCCAACAGAAGTGGTGACCGTCGAGGCGGGGAGTGAATAATGAGCCGCGCACGCCACACATTCGTCCTTGTAGCGTTTGCATTGATAACGACCGTGATGCTGGTGCGCATGTTCATACTGGCAACCTACGACCGAGAATTTCTGCAGGATAGAGGAAACAGTTTCGCGCAACGGGAAGTCTCTGTACCGACAACTCGCGGCGTCATTTATGATCGATCTGGCCAACCATTAGCTGTTAGCACTCCAGTCAAATCCATCTGGACGGATCCAGGCATCGACACGATTCCGCGAGAGTCGTACGACGATCTAGCGCAAGCGCTGGATGTAACGCTGGAGGAGTTGGAACAGAAGCTGTGGGATGCTCGAGACAGGCGGTTCGTGTACCTGAGAAAGCGTGCTCCCCATGAGGTCTCGGAAGCCGTAGAGATGCTTGGAGTCCCAGGGGTTAGGTTCACAACTGAATACAGACGCTACTATCCCGCCGCCGAAGTCACAGCGCACGTCGTGGGCTTGATCAAGAACGACGGAACTGGCGCAGAAGGGCTTGAACTTTCACATGACATGAAACTGCGCGGCCAGGTTGGCACGCGACGAGTATTGAGGTCCCGTGACGGTCGAAAACTGAGGGATCTTCTTCTCGTCGACCCGCCAAAGCACAGCGAAGGCATTACAACTACGATTGATCTGGGTCTGCAATACCTGGCGTTTAGGCATCTACGAGAGACAGTAACGGAGCATGAAGCGAAATCCGCTACCTTGGTTCTCATCGATGTCTACACCGGTGAGATACTTGCCCTAACAAGCTATCCATCCTACAACCCTAACGATGGTGGAGATCGCGTATTCAGTCGCATGCGCAATCGTGCTGTGACTGACACGTATGAACCGGGCTCGACGATCAAGACATTTGCCTCCATAGCAGCCTTGGAGAGTGGAAGCTTCTTGACGGAGACGATTGTTGACACATCGCCTGGCTACTTTGGAATCGGAAGGCATCTGGTGGAGGATCCTCGAAACTACGGCGTGTTGAGTCTTGAAGGTGTCCTTGTCAAGTCCAGTCAAGTCGGAATCTCAAAGATAGCACTGGAGTTGGACGAGTATGCGGTGTTTAGCGCTTTGAATCGCGCCGGGGTCATCAGCATACCCCATTCGGGATTGCCGCATGAAGCGCTGGCGCACATCAACATTGAGGACTTGGAGCGCGACATTGGTCGGGCCACGTTGGCATACGGTTACGGGCTTCGTGTATCGCCTCTTCAGCTTGCCATGGGCTATGTAACTCTGGCGACCGGAGGAGTGCGGCGTCCAGTCACCATAATTCGCGACTCGAATCAACCTGCAAACTCGGGCAAACGGGTATTCGACGCCGCCGACGTTCGCGATGTAGTTGGCATGTTGGAGGGAGTAGTTTCACCCATTGGAACGGCTCCGAAAGCCAACATTGCCGGGTTCCAAGTTGCAGGTAAAACAGGAACGGTTCGCAAGATATCTGGCGGAAGTTACGACGATGACCGCCACATTGCCTGGTTCGTTGGCATGGCGCCCTCGTCGAACCCCCGAATCGTTGCTGTAGTAATGGTCGACGAACCCAAAGGTGAGGTCCGATCGGGCGGCGGAGTTTCTGGACCTGTATTCGCTGTCATTGCGCGACATGCATTGCACTTGATGGGACTGGCGGATTCGCCGGATGGGAGTACACGTGATGGCGATGCTGCTTAGCGAACTGCTCAATCGTGCGGATGTGCCTCCAGTAGTGGCAGGAGGCCTGACAAGCGATTCACGCGCAATTCGTCCAGGTGACGTCTTTATCGCTTACAAGGGTCGCGAGTTTGATGGGCATGAGTTTGTTGACGAAGCCGCCAGGCGGGGCGCGGTAGCGATATGCGCGGAAAGGCCACCGGAAAGGGAACTTTCCATTCCCTGTGTTCAAGTTAGCGACCTTGCAGACAGGCGGGGTGAACTCGCATCCAAGTTTTACGGCTATCCAGGGCAGGAAATGTACACGATTGGCGTTACCGGTACGAACGGAAAGTCATCGGTGGCCTATGGAACAGCAAGCTTGTTGGATTCGACGGCTTGTATCGGCACGCTCGGATGGGGGATGCCGCCTTTCCTTTGTTCGTCTTCACTAACGACTGTCGATCCGATTACGATGCAGCGGGTGATGGCGGATTTGTTGAAACGCGGTATCCGCAGGGCTGTCGTCGAAGTGAGTTCGCATGCACTGGCACAGGATAGAGTGGGGGATCTGCAAATCTCCTGTGGCGTGTTCACCAATCTGACTCGGGATCATCTCGATTACCACTCGACCATGGAAAACTATGGAAGAGCCAAGTTTCGATTATTCGAACGACCGGAATTGCATTGTGGCATCGTCAATATAGACGATACCTTCGGGAAACTCATTGCAGAACATCTTCGCGAGCAAGAAATAGATTGCTATACGTTCGGCAAGTCCACTATGGCAGACCTGCATTGGGAAGACGTGGATTTTGTGCCAAATGGAATTCGTGGCCGATGGGTAAGTCCTTGGGGTTCTTCGCGGTTCTCCATTCCCTATCGTGGACCCATGTACTTGTCCAATGCGGCGGCCATGCTTCTAGTAGCTGTTCATTGCGAGATGGACTTCCAGGAAGCTGTTGGTCGCATGCACGCAGCAGTCCAAATTCCGGGTCGTATGGAGTACGTATCGAAAGTGGGCATGCCTTCGATTGTGTTGGATTACGCCCACACGCCAGATGCACTGCGTGCCGCTCTGGAAGCGGTGAAGTCGCACACGAGTGGACGAGTTGTATGCGTCTTCGGTTGTGGTGGTGACCGTGATCAGGGCAAGCGTCCGGAGATGGCTCGCGTTGCGCAATCGCTTGCTGACTACGTCGTCGTAACGTCGGACAACCCGCGCTTCGAAGATGCAATGAAGATCATAGAAGAGGTCCGCGACGGTTTTTCCGGGAATGCCGTTCACTTCGAAGAGCAGGATCGAACTAAGGCAATCGCACACGCTATCGAGAACGCGGAAAAGGGAGACACAGTTCTTGTGGCTGGCAAGGGCCACGAGCGCTATCAGGAAATACGAGGTGTACGTCATCCTTACAGTGACCGCGCCACTATTCAAACACTAATGGGGATGCGCGGCTGATGCTGCTCTGGCTTACCGAATACCTTGCCGAATTCCATTCGGTGTTCAACGTTTTCGAGTACATAACGTTTCGAACCATTGTGAGTGCAATCACTTCCTTGATGATCGCACTTTGCCTTGGTCCGGTGGTCATTCGACGATTTGCGCAACAAGACATAGGAGAGACGATTCGTGACGATGGACCGACTTCACACATGTCAAAGCGCGGCACTCCAACCATGGGCGGACTGCTCATAGTTCTCTCAATCTTGATTTCCACATTGCTCTGGGGCGATCTGGGAAGCAGACAAGTGTGGATCGTAGTAGGAGTGATTCTGGGTTTTGGACTCATCGGGTTCGCCGACGACTACAAAAAACTAGACGAAGGCAAAGGTATTTCCATCAAATGGAAGTACTTCCTGCAATCGGTGGTCGGTCTAACTGCAGCAGTAGTGATGTTTGCTACCGCAACAGTTCCGGAAGAGACCCAGCTCATCGTTCCTATATTCAAGGAAGTGGCGATACCACTTGGTTTTGGCTTTATCGTTCTTGCCTACCTAATGATCGTCGGCATGAGCAACTCGGTGAACTTTACCGATGGATTGGATGGTCTAGCGGTAATGCCAACTGTAATGGTGGGTGCGGCTCTAGGGTTGATTGCCTATCTTGTGGGCCACATTGAATTTGCGGACTATCTTCAAATACCGTACATCCCAGGAATGGGCGAGGTGGCCATCATCTGCGGTTGCATTGTTGGCGCTGGGCTTGGTTTCCTTTGGTACAACGCGTATCCCGCTCAGGTCTTCATGGGAGACGTCGGTGCGCTTTCGCTTGGTTCGGCGCTTGGCGTTATAGGCGTAATGGTTCGTCACGAAATCGTACTGCTGATCATGGGCGGCATCTTTGTTGTTGAGACCGCATCAGTAATAGCCCAAATAGTCAGTTACAAAGCGTTCGGCAAGCGCATTTTTCAAATGGCGCCGCTGCACCATCACTTCGAGTTGAAGAAATGGCCGGAACCACGAATCGTCGTTCGCTTCTGGATTATTTCGTTCATGCTCGTTCTTGTTGGATTGTCAATGTTGAAGCTGCGATGAGCAATGATTTCACAATGGTTCTGGGACTCGGAAACACGGGCATTTCCGTCATTCGGCACCTTCAATCGCGGGAAAGCCATGTTCACGCTTGCGATTCGCGATTGGGACGACAAACCAATCAGATTCCTCACTTGTCTACGGTTCGAACAAACTTCCCAGAAGTAGAGATCGTTCCTCCGCGAAGATTTGCCAGGGCGGTTGCCGATTTCAAACGCGTTGTTGCAAGTCCCGGCATCGCTCTTGACGACTCCCTGCTGAAGTTTGCTGAGATTGAACGCGTTCCCATCGTGGGAGACATTGATCTTTTCTTGGACGAAGTAAGTGTGCCGGTCATCGGGATAACAGGAACCAACGGCAAGAGCACAACCACAATGCTTGTAGGTGAAATGCTGCGCAAGAAAGGCTATCAGGTTTGCGGAAATATAGGATTGCCAGTTCTGGATGCTCTGAATAGCGACGCTGCCGGCTTTGTTGTGGAGCTTTCGAGCTTTCAGCTTGAACGTCTAAATCGTCCTCGATTCGCAGTTGCCGCAATTACCAATATTGCAGAGGATCATCTCGACCATCACAATTCGATGGTTCAATACATCTCAAGCAAGCAGCGCATTTACCAGAATTGCGGGTTCGCCGTCTACAACGGCATGGATGCTGGCACGAGGCCACAAGAGGAAGTAGCGAGCGTCGCTGTCGACAACGACTCGGATTGGCGGGTTGTCCATCAGGGGATCGTCGTTGCAGGTGAGTTGATCCAGTCGGCTCAGATCGCACTCAAAGGAAAGCACAACTACTTCAATTTGGTCGCGGCATCCGCGGTTGCCCACCACATGGGCTCGGACCTTGCCACGATCAAGCATGTCGCTCGAACATTCGAGGGATTACCTCACCGATCGCAATCGATTGCCATAGTCGACGGTATCGAGTTCATCAACGATTCAAAGGCCACAAACGTAGCAGCCGCGACATCTACGATTCAGGGATTGGCTGCTGGCGGGAGAGATCTGGTGCTAATTGCCGGAGGCGATGCCAAAAATGCTGACTTCGGCACGTTTGCTGAAACGGTTGGGGAGACAGTCAGGCATGTCGTTCTTATAGGTCGGGACGCGAAACGAATCGCAGATTGCCTGCATTCCACCGACTACGAATTTGCTTCGTCTATGGAATACGCTGTGTCGCGTGCTAGAGACGTGGCAGAGCCGGGCGGTTGCGTACTGCTTGCTCCCGCTTGCGCGAGCTATGACATGTACGACAACTTCGAGCAGCGGGGGGAAGCATTCGCTACTGCGGTTAGGGGACTCAGGAAGTGATGACTCGAGTCGACACAGTCGCAACATGCGTGTGGATGCTCCTTCTGGCGCTGGGGCTTGTAGCCGTGACCAGCGCAACGCAGCACCTTGCGAGTTCCCAAATCAATCCCTTTGTGCTCAAGCACATCTTCTATATGGTGGTAGCTGTAGCCGTGTTCATTGGCATTGTGCAAGTGCCTTTGGATGTAGTGCAGAGACTGCACAAGATCTTTTATCTCTTGACAGTTGGATTGGCAATCTTGGTTCTTATTCCATGGATCGGATTGGAAGTCGGGGGAGGCAGAAGGTGGATTGACCTCAAAGTCGCAACTTTGCAGGTTTCGGAACTTGCGCGACTTCTCATTCCCATCTATGTGGCAGGGCATTTGGCGCACAACCTTCAGGCCATTAGAACGGGAACGTGGGCAACGATCAAGCCAGTGTTCTTGGTTGGAATCGTATTGGGGTTGATATTTCTACAACCTGACTTCGGTTCTGTAGTCCTCATTGGATTGGTTACCGCAGGAATGCTCTTTGTAGCTGGTGCTCGACTGAGAGTGTTGGCCTGCGTTGGCGTGCTTGCCGTTCCGGTTTTTGCATATTTCCTTTATGAACGGCGCAATCGAATCATGGCCTACTTGGACACGTGGTCACACGCGCAGGACGAGGGCTATCAACTGTCTCAGTCGCTGATTGCGTTTGGCCGTGGAGAACTCACAGGAATTGGCTTGGGAGATGGTGTTCAAAAGGTTCTCTACTTGCCAACTCCACATAACGATTTCATTTTTTCGGTGATTGCCGAAGAAGTGGGCTTCATCGGCAGTGCCGCGGTATTGCTTGTGCTCCTTGGCTTAGTCGCTCGCTGTTTGTGGGTGGGCAAACGTGCATTGGATGCGGGACGCGACTTTGCGGGTTTCTTGTCATACGGCGCAGGCTTGATGCTGGGGTTTCAAACTCTAATTCATGTAGGTGTAGCTATCGGCGCACTACCGACAAAAGGACTGACTTTGCCATTTCTGAGCTACGGCGGCAATAGCCTGCTAGTTTCAAGTGCCTTGGTGGCACTGTCATGTCGGGCACACATGGAACTCACTCCCAAGGAATACCGGAAGGCGCAGCAACTTTGAAAGCGAGCGGTATCAACGTCATCGACATGCCTCCGATGCGACGAGTGCGGCACATCCACTTTGTGGGCATTGGCGGCGCAGGGATGTGTGGCATAGCAGAAGTGCTCATTCATCAGGGCTATGAGGTCACAGGATCTGACTTGGTAGAGTCGAGCGTGACTGAAAGGTTGGCCCGATTGGGTGCAGCAGTGCGGATTGGGCACAAAGCTTTGCATGTCGATGGTGCTGATGTGCTGGTTGTTTCGAGTGCCATTGGCGACGAAAACGTGGAGACCCAGGAAGCTCACCTACGACGGATTCCAGTTGTATCTCGCGCCAGCATGTTGGGTGAGCTCATGAGGCACCGCTTTGGGATCGCAATTGCTGGAACTCATGGAAAGACTACAGCTACGAGCTTGATTGCAAGCATCTTTCAGTGTGCAGGCCTTGATCCTACCTATGTGATTGGCGGACTGCTGAAGAGCGAAGGTTCCAATGCCAGACTGGGACTAAGCCGCTACTTCATCGCTGAAGCCGACGAGAGCGACGCTTCCTTTCTCTTTCTCAATCCGATGATGGCGGTGATCACAAACATTGATAGGGATCACTTGGGAACCTATTCGCACGACTATCAAGGGCTTCTTAACGCTTTCAAGGAATTCGTTCACAAGCTGCCGTTCTACGGACTCGTGGTGTTGTGCATTGACGACCAGGGAATTCGTTCAATTATTGACGACATCCCAAGACCCATGCTGACCTATGGGCTTTCTGAGGACGCCGAGATTCGAGCAGTGGACATTGTGCATTCGGGTTCCAAGTGTAGATTTCGTGCAATTCGCCCAGGATCGCTGCCTCCGTTGGAGGTGGAAACCTGCCTGCCTGGGGACGAGAACACGCGCAACGTGTTGGCCGCCGTTGCCGTTGCTACCGACGAGGGAATTGACGATGAGTTCATCGTTGACGGGCTGGCCAACTTCAGTGGGATCGACCGCCGATTCGATGTGTGCGGCGTCCAGATAGGTGATTGCCAAATCACGATGATTGACGACTACGGCCATCATCCAACAGAAGTTCAGCACATCGTCAATACGGTTAGCCGGATTTTCCCGGGTCGCCGCCTGGTCATGGTGTATCAGCCGCATCGGTTTACACGTACAAGAGACCTTTTTGATGATTTCGTCGAGGTTCTAAGCACCGTTGATCTCTTGATTCTTGTAGATACGTACGCTGCTAGCGAAGACGCGATATGTGGTGCCTCGGGTCGAGACTTGGCTGAAGCCATTCAGGCTACAGGGCAGGTTCCGGTCCACTTTGCAGGCGTGCCACAGCAGGCTGTCGAAATCGTCTCGCGAGTCACGCAGCAGAACGATGTCCTAGCCATACAGGGAGCAGGCAGCATCGACCAAGTCTCTGAGCAACTCAGGGCATTTGTGCAATGACTACGCTGGCGAGATTTTTGGCGGGGGTCACTCTTGGCGTAATCGTGCCTCTCGGCGTCATTTTGGGCTTGGCCTATTTGAGTGGTGAGGCGCCCCAGGTTGTTGTGCACGGCAGTCTCGCTGAGGACAGGAAGTCTGAGCTTCGAGAAGTTGTAGAGAACGTCGTCTCAGTACACGGTCGTTGGGTCGCCAAGTCCGTAGTTCGGGACCAAACAGCCGAGCTGCCCTGGGTGGTTAAGACCCGAGTTTGGCGAACCGTAACTAACAGCCTGCATGTGGAGGTGATACACAGTATCGATCCTACACGCCCTAAGCCTCGGTTGGCAAGCGAATTTGGAGATGGTCTGCACGCCTCGGAACCTGCGAAGTCACAAGCACTTGTTGTGGACAAGGAATTGGTGGTTCGATTGAAAAATCTTGCTCGAATTGGCGGATATGTGGTGGAAAGTGTGATCCAGTCTAGCGAAGGAGTTGTTATCACGTTAGAATCTGGCACTAGCGTCTTGTTAGGCAATCAAGACTTTGGCGCAAGAATGAACCGTTTTCTGAGGGTAAAGCGGGCGATTGACGAGGGAACCGACTTGTCGCGCCTGGTGGCGGATGCAAGGTACGACACTGGCGTTGCCGTCGCCGTGGTCGATCATGAAGACGACAAGTCCTACGACACGGATGGGTCGATTGCCAATGATCCAGTGGTGATTACACACGAGTAGTTCAGATGGCTAACAACACCACACCAATTGTCGGCATGGACATTGGAACCACGAAGGTTTCTGTGTGCATTGGCCGATTGACCCCGCAAGGCAACGTCGAAGCGACAGGAATTGGGACTCATGCGTCGACTGGCGTGCGCAGGGGAATGATCGTCAATATTGAAGCTACAGTTGAAGCAATCAAGAGCGCGCTCCACGAAGCGCAGGCCATGGCGGGTCATTCCGTCGATTCGGCCTTCGTGTCGATCGGCGGAGAACATGTAAAGGGAGTGAATTCGCAGGGCAACGTGGCTATACGGGCTGGCGAAGTCAGCACCGAGGAATTGGATCTCGCTTTGGAATCCGCTCAAGCAATACCCCTCAGCAATGACGAAAAAGTCATGCATGTGATTCCGCAGGAATATGTCATAGATTGGCAGGATGGAATACGGGAACCGCTCGGCATGTCGGGTACTCGGATGGACGCCAATGTTCATGTGGTTTGCTGCGCAAAGAACGCTGTGCGCAACGTCACCAAGTGTGTCAGCTTGTGTGGCATCGGCATCAAGAGCATTGTTGTCGAGCCGCTCGCGTCTGCCTCGGCCGTGCTGGCCGATGATGAACGTGAGCTTGGCGTATGCCTGCTCGACATTGGTGGGGGCACAACCGACATTGCGGTGTTTACGGATGGCGCCATACGCCATACGGAAGTTGTATCGATGGCGGGGGATTCGGTCACCAAAGATATCGCGATGACTCTGCGGACACCTGCACAACACGCTGAGGAGCTCAAGATTCGGTATGCCTGCGCACTCCAGGATCTAACTCATGAGGACGAGTCGATTCGAGTTCCAGGTGTCGCGGACCGACCCGATTCGAATCTATCGCGGCAAACCTTGGCTGCGGTAGTGGAATCCCGTTATCGGGAGCTCATTGAAATCGTCCGCAACGCATTAAAGAACGCAAATATTCCGACTACCAAATTGGGTTCCGGTGTGGTGCTGACCGGTGGCGCGGCAAATATGGAAGGAGTTGTTGAGCTTGCCGAGGAAGTGTTTCATCTGCCAGTCTCTCTAGGCAGGCCAAGGAACATCGCCGGTCTAGATGAAATTCTCCAGAATCCAGCGTATGCGACCTGTAGTGGACTATTGGCATACGCGGAAAGGCAGACGGTGGCTGACCGGTCGGGCAATCAGCAAAAACGTAGTGCGATCCGACGATCCATGAGATCGTTCGGAACTTGGATGCGTAGAACTTACGACAGCATATAGCAAGGATGTAATCATGGATGAGACTTCAACAAACGACAAGCAATCTTTCGCATACACAATTGCGGACGAATCGATGGGCCCCAATGCAAGTGGTGCCAAAATCAAGGTGATTGGCGTAGGCGGCGGTGGCGGAAACGTCATCAACTACATTGCACAGCAAGGGCTTGACGGAGTTGAGCTGATCGCTGCCAATACTGACATCCAAGATCTGAATACCGTGCCCAGTGTTGTGGACAAAGTGCAACTGGGTGCTATGCGTACTCGGGGTCTAGGCGCTGGCATGGACCCGTCGGTGGGCAGAGCTGCCGCTCAAGAGAGTGTTGGCGAGCTTGAGGATCGGCTGCGCGGTGCCGATATGCTGTTCTTGATCGCGTGCATGGGTGGAGGCACCGGCACCGGCGCATCTCCGGTGATTGCCGAAATAGCCAGGGAAATGTCCATACTTACCGTGGCCGTTGTGACAATGCCTTTCAGCAGGGAACAAGAGGCGCGCACGCGTATTGCTCAGTCAGGCACGCGCGAACTCCATGGTTGTGTTGATGCCCTAATAACAATTCCCAACGACAAGTTGCGAAATATTTTGGGTGGCGAAGTGTTGTTTTCGGATGCCTATGATCACATTAACGCCTATCTTGCGCAATCCGTTCGTGGAATAGCCGACATTGTCAACAAGCAAGGTGTAATGAACCTTGACTTTGCGGACGTCAAGAGCGTTCTCTCATCCAATGGAAAGGGGGTCACGGTTATTGGCATCGGGACTGCAAATGGCCAAAACCGGGCGGAAGAGGCGACGATGCAAGCATTGAAGAGTCCACTACTTGACGAGACTGATCTCACCGGGGCTCGCAATGCTCTCTTCAACATCAGAACCGGCAAGCTCAAGTTGGTGGAATATGAAATGGTCTCAGAAATATTCGACCGTCTAATGCAGTCCGGCGGCAGGGTCTGGCCTGGAGTTGTTGAGGAGTCCGACATGGAGGAAGAGTTCGAAGTCACAGTCTTGGTGACTGGCATCGAAGACGCCTTTGGGCAATCCAGTGAAACCGGACCGGACTTCGCGGATCGTACAAACTGGCCAAATGCGCCAGGTGCGGGCAATCCCACGCACTTCTCCCGTCGCGAAGCTCCAGAGAGCGAGTCGGAAGAAGGAGACGGCGTAGTGCGGATGGTTCGCGAACGGGGACAGGAACCCGGTTTGGGTCGACGTATAAGCGCTAGCGACATTCCGTCGCTCTTCCGCGACCAAGCCGACTAATGGCGGGATCAATGACCCCATCTGGACAGGAAGACGCGTTATGTTTGCGCTCCAACACTCATGGATCATCAGGCAATCACCATTAATTGGGTAGCCCTAGCACGCGCAATCAGCGCAGTTTACTTCCCACAGCGCAGAGGAAGCAGTAAATGATATTCCAACACACGTTGCGCAATGCGATTCACGCGAGTGGAATAGGGTTGCACACTGGACGCAAGGTTCGCCTATCCATTCGTCCGGCCCCATCCAACCATGGGATTTGCTTTGTGCGCACGGATTTGAACCCGAACATCACAATTCCTGCAAATGTAGAGCACGTTGTAGATTCCACGTTAGCGACTACAGTGGGTGTCGGTGATGCATCGGTGTCAACGATTGAGCACCTCATGGCGGCGTTTGCGGGATTTGGCGTTGACAATGCACTCGTAGAGGTCAATGCACCGGAAATACCAATCATGGACGGCAGTGCTGCTCCATTCGTATTTCTCTTGCAATCTGCCGGTCTCGCACGACAGGAGGAACTGAAGCGTTTCTTGAAGATTCGCAAGAAGATTAAAGTTGTGGACTCGCGCAACCAGGTGCGCGCCGAACTACAACCGAGCGAGGAATTCCGAATTGAGTTTCGGATCGAATACGAGCATCCTGTGCTCAGTCGACATGCAGACCACGCCGTGGTTGAGTTTTCCAAGACTACGTTCGTCAAGGAGGTCAGTCGGGCGCGCACGTTCGGATTTCTTGCCGATTACGAGAGATTGAAGTCTAGAAATTTGGCGTTGGGAGGCAGTTTGGACAATACGCTTGTGGTTGGCGACGCTGCAATTCTGAACAAGGGCAAATTGCGACTAAAGGACGAGTTTGTAAAGCACAAGATCCTCGATGCAGTCGGTGACCTCTATCTGCTGGGACACAATCTAATTGGTACATTTATAGGACAGAGATCAGGACATACAACGAACTACCAACTGGTCAAAACTCTTGGCAATACTCCAAATGCATGGGAGTATGTCACGTTCAATGACGCTGCTGACTTGCCAAGCGGTTACAGCGGTCAATATGACGACGTGGGGGACGATGTAGCCGAAAGTGTCGCGGTAGCCGTGTAGCGATCTCTAGACTCCACGCGATCGGGATTAGCGGAGGCTCAGTCCTGAGCTCGATTCCTCAAAAGTTCTCCAACTGTAGAGTTGGTAACAAAAATGATGTCCTGTACCACCGCAAAACGCTGGATCTGTCGTAGATCCGAGAGAAGTGTTTTCTTGCGAAATCGCAGTCTATTAGCCCATGCTGCCGAATCGACCATCAGCACAACAACCTTTCCTTTGATCGACGCTCCGACACAATGGGACGCTTCATTTTCGGGCAATAAGGCTTGAACGATTTTCGTTGTTTCAGAGTCGTACTCAATCTGATCTATGAGGCGAGAGAGTCGGCTTCTACGTCTAGAGCGCGACTTCAACACATCTCTTAATCGGACTATAGTCACGGAATCTCTTGAACGAATTGGGCTCTTAGTAGGTCAATAAGACCACAATGTTAACTATTGGGCCAAAGTAGAATATATGCATAAACGAACGTTCAAATTATATGCTTGACAACCTGCTGAAGTCGGTATTCGGAAGCCGAAACTCCCGTGAACTGAAGCGCATGGGAGAGACAGTTAAGCAGATCAATTCGTTGGCTGATTCGGCCAGCGAACTCACCGACGAACAACTAGCCGGCAAGACGAGCGAATACAAAGATCGCTTGAACCGAGGAGAGACCATCGACCAGCTCTTGCCGGAGGTGTTCTCGGTGGTGCGCGAAGCAGCCGACCGTGCAAACAATACCCGACACTTCGATGTTCAGCTCATTGGTGGGATAGCTCTTCACGAAGGCAAGATCGCGGAGATGCGTACGGGAGAGGGTAAGACGCAAGTAGCTACGCTTGCGGCCTACCTGAACGCGCTTTCCGGGGAAAGCGTGCACATAGTGACTGTCAACGACTACCTTGCACGGCGGGATGCCGAGTGGATGGGACCCATATATCGAGCTCTTGGAGCAAGTGTAGGAGTGATCCAGTCGCAGCAGGCCCAAGAAGAAAAGCGAATCGCCTATGCAGCGGATGTGACCTACGGAACCAACAACGAGTTTGGATTCGACTATCTGCGCGACAACATGGCGATTCGTGCGCAGGATCGATTCCAGCGCGGATTGAATTTCGCCATCGTAGACGAAGTCGACTCCATCTTGATCGACGAGGCAAGAACACCGTTGATCATTTCAGGTCCGGCTGACGAGAATACCGAGCTCTACAAGCAAGTAAACAAGATTGCACCACGGCTCGAGCAGCAAGAAATGGTGGACGACGCTCTACCGGCGGTACTGGGCGGTGAAACGCGCGAAGACACGGGCGACTTCTACATCGACGAGAAGAATCGTTCTGTCGAATTGACCGAACGTGGGCACCATCGCGTGGAGCAGCACTTGGTCAAGGCGGGCTTGCTCTCCGAAGGGGACAGCCTCTACTCTTCCACGAATCTCGCGCTTCTGCACCACGTCAATGTGGCGTTGAAGGCACACTTCCTGTTCAAGCGAGATGTCGAGTACATGGTTCAAAATGGCGAAGTCGTCATTATCGACGAACATACGGGTCGAGCCATGCCGGGTCGCCGCTGGTCGGAGGGCATTCATCAGGCTGTCGAGGCCAAGGAAGGAGTTGCCATTCGCCAGGAAACTCAAACACTTGCCTCGATCACCTTCCAAAACTACTTCCGGATGTACTCGACGCTCTCAGGAATGACCGGTACGGCAGACACCGAGGCGTTTGAATTCAAGCAGATCTACAACTTGGACGTAGTCGTGATTCCAACGCATTTGGAAATGATTCGAGACGACCGGAACGATCTGATTTACATGACGAGGGACGAGAAGTACGACGCCATCGTCGAAGACATTCGCGGTTGCATGAAGTCGTCTCAGCCAGTCTTGGTCGGCACGACTTCCATCGATTCCTCCGAAAGGCTATCCCGTGAACTCAAGAAGCACAAAATCGACCATAGCATCTTGAACGCAAAACAGCACGAACGGGAAGCCGACATCGTGGCGCAAGCAGGCAGACCGGGAAAGGTCACAATTGCCACCAACATGGCGGGTCGAGGAACCGATATTGTGCTTGGCGGAAATTTCAATGCTGAAATCACCGCATTGGGAGATCAGGCTGAAGAGAATAAAGTTTCCAAGATCATGGACGACTGGCAGCAGCGACACAACACGGTCATAGAAGCTGGTGGGCTGCACATCATAGGAACGGAACGACACGAATCGAGACGAATCGACAATCAGCTGCGCGGACGATCTGGACGACAGGGCGATCCAGGTTCTTCACGGTTCTACCTGTCGATGGAAGACGACCTCATGCGACTCTTCGCATCCGAGCGATGGAACAACATGATTCAGTCGCTTGGTCTGCAGCGAGGCGAAGCCATTGAGGCGAAGATGGTGAACAACGCCATCGAGCGGGCACAACGCAGAGTTGAGGGTCGCAATTTCGATTTAAGAAAGAACCTGCTTGAGTTTGACGATGTTGCAAATGACCAGCGACGAGTGATCTACGATCAGCGAAACCAGCTTATGGATGTTGGGGACATCTCGGACATGATCGAACAATGGCGCTCAAATGTGATCAGTGATGTCGTGAGGGACTTCGTTCCACCGAGTACGCCTCCCAGCGAAGCAGACATCCCCATGTTGGAGCAGGTTCTTACAACAGAATTTGGTGCAAATGTTCCTGTTGGCCAATGGTTGAATGATGGCAGCGTCAAGGACGCTGCAGACATCGAAGACAAGATCGTCGAAGAAATCACGGTCTCCTATCGTTCGAAGCGAGATCGATGGGAGTCGATTGGCGTCGATGCCGATACGTTGGAAAAGCAAGTAATCCTGTCCATGTTGGATCAAAAGTGGAAGCAGCACTTGCAAGCCATGGAGCATTTGCGTCAGGGAATCCATTTGCGCGGCTACGCCCAAAAGCAGCCTAAGCAGGAATACAAACGCGAATCTTTCTTCCTTTTCGAGGATATGTTGGCAAACAGACAGCATGATGCGATTCGCATGCTCAGTCGCATGGAAGTACAGCAAGACATGGATCGGCGCGACGAGGAGCTGCGGAAACGCCGCGAGGAAATGCGACGCATGCAGTATTCTGGGTCCGAAGCGAACGGCGAGCGAGAAACTGCGTCCCCGAAGACGTTTGTTCGCGACAAGCCCAAGGTCGGCCGCAACGAACCTTGTCCATGTGGTTCTGGCAAGAAGTACAAGCTTTGTCACGGTCGGTCTAGCTAGTCGCTAGAACTGCCACCAACACATTTCCATTTATGGCGGTTAGTCTTCCTCCAACATTGCCTTTGAAGCCAATTGACGGTGTTCGTGTTGGCAGCGTGTCTGCCCAGATCCGCTACAGAGATCGGCTGGATCTTGCCGTGTTCCTATGTGACGAAGGAACAGTTGTGGGCGGGGTGTTCACGCAAAACCGCTTCCAGGCTGCACCCGTATTGCTGTCTCGAGCCCGCCTAGGCAAAACCCGTGGAATCGTAGTCAACAGTGGAAATGCGAACGCAGCTACGGGCGAACGTGGCCTGAAGGACGCCCGCGCTAGCAGTTCGTGTTTGGCCGAACTGATCGGCTGTGATGAGTCTCAGGTGTTGCCGTGCAGCACGGGAGTCATTGGAGAATTTCTGCCAATGGATCACATGCGCGACGGAATTGAACGAGCCTATCGATGCGCTACACCTGATGGTTGGAACGAGGCAGCGCAGGCGATCTTGACTACCGACACCGCTCCCAAGGGCATTTCGGTTTCGTTTGAACTTGATGAAAATCTCGTGCACGCGACCGGTATTGTGAAGGGATCGGGAATGATCCGCCCTGACATGGCTACTTTGCTGGCTTTCGTTGGTACCGACATTGGTGTGTCTGAGAGGGTAGCGAACGTATTGGCTTCGGATTTGGCAGAAAGAAGCTTCAATCGATTGACTATAGATGGCGACACTTCGACCAATGACACCTTCTTGATGCTAGCGACCGGAAAGAGCGAAGCACCTGTCGTTTGCGAAGAGAATTCAGATCTCTATGCACAACTACTCGATGGATTGACTCCTTTGGTACGTGAACTAGCAATCAGGACCGTCCGCGATGGCGAAGGTGCGACCAAGTTCATTACGGTGAGAGTGGAAGGTGGGAGGACTGAGAAAGAATGCCGTCACGTAGCGTTCACGATAGCTCACTCCCCATTGGTCAAGACGGCTGCATTTGCCGGCGACCCAAATTGGGGTCGCTTCTGCATGGCGATCGGACGTTCAGGGATCGACGACCTAGACACATCGTGCGTTTCTCTGGACATTGACGATGTCCCAATAGCCAGAAAAGGCCTTGTTGCAGAGACCTACTGTGAGGAGTTGGCATCGCAAAGAATGTCCGAGCCGGAATTCGAGGTGCTGGTAGATCTGGGAAGGGGTACTGCGAAAACGGAAATTTGGACGTCCGATCTCTCGTACGACTACGTGAAGATCAATGCCGAGTATCGAACTTAATTACTGCAATTGAATGCAGTCTAATCGAGGAGTTCACTCGCCCGTCAGTTCCCTATCATCAGAAAACAGAGTAGGGTCATCTTCGATGCCGCGGCGGGGCAGGGATCTTCGCTCTTCCACCCACTCGCCTAGATCAATAAGCTTGCAACGTTCAGAACAGAACGGTCTGAAGCGGTTCTCTGTGGACCAGATTACGGTTCGCTCACAGATTGGACACGCCGCTGAACCTTGTTTGTCAATCTTCTTATCTAAACTGCCCACGCTAATTCCATGGTTCCATTCGATGCCTAAGCAATCAGAGTAGTCTTGCTCTACTTTTCGTGATCATTGAGAATTCGTTGCTAACGATACTACGACTGTTGCGCCAACTGCAAATATGCTCGGTGCAACGTTTGTACTTTCCTAGCAAGATCCTCGAAGCTTCCCTCGTTCACAATTACGTCGTCGGCGATTGACAGGCGCGAATTGCGATCGATTTGCGAAGCAACGATTGCGTTTGCTTGTTTTTCTGTCACGTTGTCGCGTTGGATGGTCCGTTCGACTTGAACATGCTCCGGCACATCGATAACCAACACGCGATCATAGGGTTCGTGTCGCGCTCGCAGTAGAGGATTGACGACGATCACGTACGGTGAGTTTGCTTCGGCAATCAACTCAAGAGTGCGTTTTCCTACAAGTGGATGTAGCAAACGTTCAAGCCAACGACGTTGTTCAGGATCGTCGAAGACTCGTTCGCGAAGAGCCGTTCGATGGAGCGTGCCATCTTTGCGAATGACACTGGAGCCAAAATGGTCTGCGATTTTGTCGAGAGCTGCAGTTCCAGGTTCGACAATCTCGCGAGATATCAAGTCCTGCTCAACTATGTCGATTCCCAAACGCTCAAATTCACTTGCAACTCGACTCTTGCCACTGCCTATGCCGCCAGTGAGCACTATGGTCAGTTTTTTTGGATTCTTGCAACACATCGATCCAAACCTGGAGCACTCTTGCCAAAACGCTGCCTTGAACTTCTAGAAACGCAGGAATATCAGGCCATAGAGTTGCTCGTGCAGCAGAATGACGACTACTGCTGCGATCGCGAGAAACGGACCGAATCTTATACCTTCGTCGTGCGAATAGCGTCCGCGGACGAGCTCGTAAATTCCATAGATTGTGCCTAGCGCAAACGCTATTGCAACTACATAGGGCAAGAGTTGCCAGCCAACCCAAGCTCCTATCGCTGCATGGAGCTTGAAGTCGCCTTCGCCCATGGCATCTCGGCCTCGGATTAGTCGAAATGCGTGATTGAGCAACCAAAAGGACAGGTAGCCTGCAATTGCACCGATGACGGCCGACCCAGCAGCAGCAAGAAACTGAGCAGACGGCAGTAAGACACTTCCCAATAGCCCAAGGAACAGCAAGGGGTAGGTCAGTTCATTGGGCAGTGTGCCGTGTTCTAGATCGATGGTTCCTAATACGATAAGCATCGCAATTCCACTAACGAGCACGGCCGATTCGAGCGAGATCCCATAGAGCGCAACCGATAACACCACCACGAGGGTAGTCGTAAGCTCAACGAACGGATACCGGATTGGAATGGGTTGTTTGCACGTTGCGCATTTGCCTCTTAGTGCCAACCAACTAAGAACCGGGACAAGGTGAATAGCGCGTATTTGTGTTTGACAAATTGGACAATGTGAGCGAGGGACGAACAGATTAAGCGCAGGCGGACTGGGCAGTTCCAGGTTCAGGAGGTCGTAGGCTTCAGCTCGCAGCTTTCTGTCCGCCATGATAGGGACGCGCGATATGAGAACGTTTAGGAGACTCCCCAACGCTAGTCCAAACAAACCGGCCAACGCAAGCCAGAACAAATCTACCACAGTAGACCCTACTTAGTTGTTGGATTTATAGTAGTTAAAACTGGGCGGCAGTGCGTTTTGAGTCCGCAGGATTCGACGGCGACGCGCACCAGGCGAGTCTATAATTTCGTTCCTCGCTAACGCCGGAATAGCTCAGTTAGGCAGAGCGACTGATTCGTAATCAGTAGGTCCGCAGTTCGAATCTGCGTTCCGGCACCATGTTCCGTCAGAGTTGTGTGTGAAGCCAGTCTTGAAATTAGCATATCGGGCATGGCTAGGCTTACGTTTGAAATTGAAGCGAACGAAGCCGCGACTCGCTTTCACTGAATTGACAATCGAACATTGCCCGGTCAGGTCAGGTTGCATAAAGGCAATCCTGATCGGCGTGGACAGGGTCGCAGGATCCGGTGGCAAGGGATTGCACGAATATCCACTGTGACTTCAGAAACAAAGGCACAAACCGTAGGCTATGTCCATTGCGATTGTGATGATAAGAACCAACAAGAGTGCTAACGCAACTAGCAAGAAAAGTGTCGCTCGAGTGCTAAGAGGTTTGGTTGGATGTTGGTCACTTGTGACCTCCTGCTTTTTCCCTCTCGTTACAAGCTGCCATCCTCCAAAGAGTACCAGGGCTATGCCAGACACAAGAATCGAGTTCTTGACCAAGCTACAGAAGAATTTTCTCAGTGGGTGCCTATAGGGAGGGTCAAATATGCAGCTCCCAAGCGAGTTCTCATCGTTCCGAATCTCAGTTCGCGCAGGCTCTTCATCTCCCCAGGCAATTTCGACGTGAAGTGCACCGCTGAAGAGGAACAGCAAGAGAGATAGTGCGCATACTCTAACGACTAGATTGCGTGACCGCCAGCGCACTTCCCCTTCCCTTGTTTAATAACGTTCAATCATGCACCTTGTGGTCGTCACTCCGCACCGGAGACAACTGACGCTCCGAGGTCCATGAATTCCACACCTACCCGGCGGCCAGTCTCTTGTGTATGCTTTTCGACGGACTTAGCATCCTGTTCATTGAGGTAGGTCCTTGCATGATTGATCTCATCGTCGTTTAGATTGCGAGACCAAGTGTTGAACGAAATCAATTTCAATGCTGCGTGCGACTTGATTTCGTCTGATGGAAGTTTGTCAATAGACTCATAGAGTTTGGTTCCGTTGTTTGCAGCCCACCGATCCACGACGCTTCGATAGTAGCTTTCTCGCTGTGATTCGGGAAATCGGTTAGCCAGGTTCCAAGCGTGGTCTACATCGCCGTTTCTCACTAGCGCAGATCCAACGGAAGTGAACGCATGATTCAACGATGGGCCCTCTCGGACCTGAGACAGCAACGAGAGCGCTTTTTCGACGTCCACAATCGAAATGTTGGAAATCACTTGCGCTTCCAAACCAATTTGATTTGCTCCGATGGGCTGTTGCAGCGCAGTGTCAAAGGCGAGTTGAGGGTCTATTCTTGCTACCTGATAGAGAATCGAAGGAAGCAGTGTCACTCTCAGATTCTTTATTTCGGGATTGTTGAGAGCCCACTCAAGCGCTGCCATTGCATCCTTGCTTGCCCACACGCTCATGACCTGGAATGCTGTCATTAGCTGGTGTTCTCCGCCGTCCATGCTGGCCATGAGGTTGGCAGCCTCTTCCGGTGCAGTTTGCGCCAGGGTAGAAATGGCGGAGCTTCGTGCGGCGTCTTGAGCGTTTTCGGGCAAGCGATCAAGATTCTCGAGTACTTCACGCGGATTGCTCCGTCCCCATGAAGAAGCGATGCTGTATTCCAGCGACGTACGCAAATTCTTGGATTCGACAGACTGCACTGCTACGAGTGCGGCTTCGGGATCCAGTCTTGCCCATGCGTTCACTACGTTCATGATCAGGGTGTTGTGATTGTCACCCTCCATCGTCGATACGAAGTTAAAGGCGGCTTGTGCATCCGCTTGCACAAGCTCGTGAATGACAGCTGTCAGGACGGACGTTTTTGTGGTCCAGTCCGCAAGAGTGTCGTTGATCGTTCCCAGCACGGACATTCCGTCCTTTTCGACCCATACTTGAGCCACTTGAATGAGCAATCCTGTTTGTGCAGTGTCAAGCAAGTCGTCGCCGATGAGGGTGTTCCAAGCTGATCTTGGATCTTCGACTGCCTTGGTGATGTTGGCCTGAGCTACAACATTCTGAGCCACACGCTCGCTGCCTAGTTGGCGTCCGATTTCGATTCGAACATCGTCCGAGAGGTCATCGCGTGATTCCAGAATGCCCCGTAAGGCAGCAATTTTTCCAAACCCGTCTAACTGCTTAGCGGCATTGACGGCATCATCCAAGTGCAACAGCGACCATTCGCCGAAGACCGTTGCCAGTAGGTCCCCATGTTGAAATCGAGGCATATCGGAGATTCTCCTGACAGCACTCTTGGGATCGAGCGATGCATAGCGGCGAAAGATCGTGCTTTGCACGAGTTGCCTGCGGCTATTGTGTTCGATCGCTTTCGATCTTTCGAGCAATCCCTGCAGCTGTATGGCGCCCGCATGTTCTAGTTCCTTGTGCAGAGCGGCGGAGAGATCAAAATTTCCCTGGTGACTCAAGAGATCAGCCAATTCTTCAACATCTGGAGTTCTTTTCTGAAGTGTGGCAGTTGTGTCGTATACATTGCTGGTCGCGCCCTCATTCTCGCTACCGAGGGTCGATGTTGAACTCACATCACTTCTCAAAACACCCTTGTCCTGAGTAAGCGACGAGAATCCAATAATGACTGCTGCCGCTGCAACTCCGCCTAACGCAATGCCCACTAGGAGCTGGACGGGAATGCGCGATTGCTTAGCTGATTGTGATTCCATGTTTGGGTTCCTCGGATTGGGAGGTGGTCGATTGACGCTTGCTCAACATGGTTGATTGAATCTAATGAGTATATGTCTAGCTGACTGAGGTGACCAGCATTCACTATTGATGGCAGAGGGTATCTGTTGCGCCATCATGCTTCAATCCAACACTGGAACGGAACCGCGGTAGGACCTACCAAGTTCGTTAGTGTTCTAAGTGTGTTCCGATATAAAGCTACTCCTGTGAGCTCACCAAAGTCTGTGCACTGAGAAATTGTACAGTATTGCGCCATGCGTGTTGCAATCTTTCTGTTAACGAGGAACTGGCGCGGAGGGTGTGTACAGTCACTTGGAAGATTCATCCAATCAATCGTCAATAGGTACCGATTCTTGGTACGTTTGACATGATTCGTGCAACTACGTTGTAGCGAGAACTGGATGAATGGGGGGGGACAACCTGATATGTAAAATAAAATTTTGGTTTAGTAAAGTAACGAAACTTACTACTTTGTAAAAGTTATGTGTAAATCTAGGGCGCTTCGTGCTCGCGAAATAATCACAGAACTGGCTGCACGTGGGCGTTACCACTTCACTGCGTCCGAAATGCGCTCGACTCTTGACGTCTCCGCAGCGGCGGCACGACAATCACTGAGCCGCTTAGCCGCCAAAGGAGAAATATCAAGCCCTGCACGTGGATTCTACGTCATCGTGCCCCCCGAGTATCGACAAATTGGGTGTCTGCCAGCAGACCAATTCGTGCCTGCACTGATGGAGCATTGGGGCATGTGCTACTACGTTGGGCTTCTCTCCGCTGCACAGTATCATGGCGCTGCCCATCAGCGTCCGCAGGAGTTTCAAGTAGTGCTTGAACGGAATCGTCCTGCAATTCGACGCGGCTCGATCAAGGTGACCTTCGTTGCTCGTAGCAACCTTGCCGCAGTACCTGTTGAGCAGTTCAACAACCCACGTGGAACCATCGCGGTTTCAAGTGTAGAAGCAACGGCAATCGATCTGGTTGGCTACATGAATCGCGCTGGTGGATTAGACAGAGTGGCGGGGGTGCTCTTGGAACTAGCGGAGGGCATAGAGCCAGAGCGACTTGTCGAAGCATCGCGGTCTGCTTCGATCCTGTGGGCTCAGCGGCTTGGATACTTGCTGGAATATGTTGGGGCTGGACAAAAGGCCGAGCCACTCAAGGAACTTGTGCGAAAGTACGCCAAGAACTCAACAAAGCTCCTGCCATGGGAAGATGCTGCAGGTTCGATTCGGGCGGAAAGCTGGCGGTTGTTGGTAAACGCGAATATAGAAATCGAAGAGTGATTCCGCGGGACTACATTAGCGAATGGAGGGGGAAGGCACCCTGGATCGAGGACTTTCAGGTTGAGCAAGACTTAGTCATCAGCCGTGCTCTAATCCAAATATTCTCGGATCCAGTACTTGCCAACGCACTTGCTTTTCGGGGAGGTACTGCGCTCTACAAGCTCTATGTCACACCTCCAGCACGCTACTCAGAGGACATCGATCTGGTTCAAATTGAGCCTGTTCCCGCAGGCCCCATGATGGATCGCCTACGGAGCACGTTGGAACCTTGGCTAGGCAAGGCAAGCTGGAAGCAGTCGCGTGGCCGGGTAACGTTCGCCTTCCGGATATGGTCTGAGGATGTGCCATCCGTGAAGTTGCGCCTCAAAATCGAAATCAATACTCGTGAACACTTTGCGATCCTTGGGTTTAAGAAACGCCAGTTCTCAGTCAATTCACGATGGTATTCCGGAACCGCGAGCATTTCTACCTACGAGCTTGACGAATTGCTAGCAACAAAGTTTAGGGCACTGTACCAACGCAACAAGGGTCGGGACTTGTTTGATTTGGTCACAGGCTTGGCCGACGAACAAAGCGATGCTGAGCGAATTGTGGCGACATTTCAGCAATACATGCGTCTTGAGAGGAATGTAGTCACTCGCGCGAAGTTCGAAGGGAATCTCTCTGGCAAACTGCAGAATCCACAGTTCCTAGCCGACATGAGTGCCCTTGTTCGGCCGGATTTCGAGTGGCAACCAGCTGAAGCGATGCAAGAAGTAATGACCAGTTTAGTCTCGCGTATTCCTGGTAAACCGCGGAACAGGGCAACGAAATAGTGATCGCATGCATCGCAGCCCAGACCTGCAACCCGGAAAGAAGCCTAATGCTAGTTGTTGTTCTTCGAGACTAGAGTCCAACGCACTGCATCCGCAACGCGAAGCGAGTTGGGTGGATCTACAGAGACGAGGTCCAAATGCACTGTAGAAGCTGGAATATCAAACTCTCCAGCTTGGATCCAGCCGATTCCGGCTTGTGGATCTACATCAATGTGATGCTTCAGTTGAGAATTATGAAGAATGAAATTGTGCACGCCAAGAATATCCATCCAGGGATAGTCAGACTGCAAGTAATAGGACAGTGACCATTTGCCGCTGAGGGGAATGTCGGCGGTGAAACGCGCGATCTCAGCTCTGTTCCCATAGGTTGCCAATGCAGTTGATCGATATTTGCCGTACGACAACCAAAAGTGTTCGAGAAACCTCCAAGTCCTGTTTGCTTGAGGTTTGCTCCAATCGAACCGATTAACTCCTCTGATGCTGCGAGCGGGTAGTGCGGGCATCTCCCAAGGCCAACGAAACGTTTCCATCAATCCCGGTTTGGGTTGAGCATCATGACCCACAAGCACGAAACCTGGATCCAGATTGTCTACGATGACGGTGTTTCCGTCATCTGGATTCCAGGAAATCTCGGTAAGCGGAGGGAGCATCTTCTCAACGATGACATCTTTGGATTCAACGTACGACTTGAACGTGGGTTCCAAGTACTCCCCGCCAAGATTCTCGGAATAGTGTGTGTAGAACACTATCGCATAGATGTCCTCCTCCGTGTAGAGGTGTACTTGATAGGAGGTTTGGCCCGGAATTTCAGCACATATGCCTGAATCGATGGTCTCTAGAGAGAGGTCCGTGTCGAAACTCACCACACCGGTTACATCGGAGTCGTTTCGAATCTTGAATGAAGTCCGATGTGTGTACGGTGTACCTTCGACTTCTACCCTGACAACCTCCAATTCCGATGTGCTGAACGCGGGAGCGTGCGTGGACTCGTTCCACTCTGTCAGAATGGGGATTAGCGGCGTCTGGGCTTCTTCAAGATCGTTCTCGCCAATGTCAGACTGCGGATTTGAGTGTTTCGCAATGCGCTCTAATTCCAAATCAAGCAAGTCATTGAGTTTGGCGCTGCCGTACAGTTTGACAAGAGCTGCATACGTAGCAGTCAACCGTGATTCGAGCGCAGCTCTCCGCAGCCAGATGTCATCACTACGAAGCAATTCCGACATCTTCATGGATTGCACAGAGAACGAAGCGTCGCTGATCCTACGACGATAGAATGTTTCGAACTCGAGCCGAGTAGGGTCGGGCTGTTTGAAAACGCGAAACAGTCTATCTAGAACCAGGATAGGATAGATGGCTGTCATGTCTGCGATTTCTTTGATTAATGCAATGTCAGAAGGAGAATATAGGAAGTCATCAGGACCCATAACAGTATCGGTTATAAGAAATCTCTTCAAGTAATTTAGAGTAATACCTTCCCATTGAGTAGAATGATTTATAAAGGAAAAGTATTGTGATGATACATTTTCCAATATGTTTCCACCGATGATATTCGTGTAGTCGTAGAAAAAGAGGTCTTCTGTAAAGTACTGAAGACGTTCGCTATCTGACAAGTCGGTCATAGAAATCCTTTCATAGAGCTTTTCTAACTTAGCTGTAGGAAATCCACTCTCTCGAATGTAGATCACACCCGGATGCGAATAGAGGAAAGGCATGTCATAGCCGCCTATGAGCCGGAGATGATTGGGGACTTCTACGAAGGTTAGGGAACGATACGGAAACGGCAGTCCATCCTCCGATAGTTCCGTAAGACGTTCTGCAATGAAAGCTAGCATGGAGTTCCAAATTGCAGTGGAGGATTCCTTTGGATGGAAGTGCCGATTGTGGATCAAGAACTCGATTTCGACTCCGGCGGCGAGCTTCGTGCTCGATTGGAATTCGGAGGCAACGATCGCAAAGTGTGGCACTTCACCGTTGCTATGGATTTTGTAATGAAGGGAGTCGTCGGACGCAATGAGTGTGCGTTCAGGCGCAGCAAGTTTCCAGTTTTTGTTCGCGATATGAACAGCCAGGTCGATTGAAAAAGTATCGAGCGGCATTTGCAACGACTGGATCGACTTGTCGGTTCCTAGCGGCTGCGGAACGGGGTACCACCTGCTGCCCGGCATGAGCACGACGAACCTCCGGTCGAATATTGAGTTCGTCAACCCCAACAGTTTGGGGATTTGCAAAGAGAGTCCAGGATCTCTGAGGTAGTCTATTTCGGGATCCGGATATCCAAAGTCGACATCTGGGACTCCGCTTGCCCGGATTGAAACGGTCCATGCGTTGTTTGTTGATTCGATGTTGGTTAAGGGGATCGTGATTAGTCCGTCCACAAAGGAATATGCTCGATCGAAGCCGTCAACTCGTACGTGTTCCAGTTCCATTCCGGGATTGAACGAGAACTCAAGAGAGTCCAATGCACCATCGCTCAAGTGCTGTACAGACAAGTCGACATCGATGTACAACCTAACTCCAGGATCGACTTCCACCCGACCAGTGATGTTGGTTAAGTCCAACACGGCGTGAAGGTTGGTTGTCCTGTGCGCGGCTGCGACTCGCTGTTGCTCTTGGCCTTCACGATATTGGTTAAGTCCATGGACCGCTAACCCGACGAATCCCAACCCAATACACACTATTGCTACTTGGACGGACTTTGAGCTTTGCACATCGCGTCTACGTTCGAACAAAGCAGCGACCACGATCAATCCAAGTGCAAGGATGAACCACGTGAGACGGCTGAAGAGAATCCAACCAGTACTGAAGTAGGGCACGATTTCAGAAACTAGGAGAGAATCGATTGTGGAGTGGGAAACCACTTCTCGCCAACTAAACGGTACCGATTGAATCAGGAACAGGTGGAGGAACGCGATCGACAATGTCGAAAAGCCAGACAACACCCGGTTGTGGAGCACTTGGTGTAGAAGCATCGCGAGGCCACAATAGAACACAATAGTTGTTGGCACATCTACAAGAATTAGGTTCATGGCCGATAGCTGTTCCGGCATCGTGCCAAGATCTAAGCCAAAGACACCACCAAGTGCCGTGACTACGAAGATTGCCAAGAGGTTCACAAGCGGTATAAGGAACACCAAAACCGAAATACCTAGCACGGTTCCTGTCATCCACCAAACATTCCCGTAGCTCTTCGCGTGGACGGACTCCATGACATCACGGCTCCGCATGCGCTCGGAATGCACGAGAGTCAAGGCAACTACCACGAACTGCAGCGAGAAAAAGTGAATGGGATCGAGGTTTCCAACAAGAAACTGCAGGCCGTTGTAGCCCAAGTTTGGGGAACGGATTGTGAATTGGAACTGGTAGAGGACTGCAATCAGGAAGGAAAATTGCAGGATGATGGTCAGGAATAGGAATAGGAGCTTGTAGTGGAAGGAACGTGCTAGTTCCTTAATGGTGCATCGCATGATGGCCAATGCTTCGTTCATCTTCGTTGCTCTCGCTACTTTAGGTGTGATGAAGCCCGGCACATCACCTTGATTCCTAAGCTGTCAGTTGGTTTAAGTCACTTGAATCTCCTTTTTCTCGGTCGGGGTGCCGGACGCACAATATTGAGGACTACTTTACCACACGTATGGCGGTGCAGTTGCTTCTCAGCCTATAGCGAACTCAATGGGCTCGCCTTGTTAAATCATGCTCGGTTTTCTTCGGGGTTATGTTGACTACATGCTTCAACTGATTGTTGAGACGATGTAGATCTTCTTTGCCTCAAGGACTATTCGGTCTGATTTCCACCACACTTGTTCTACGAAACTTGTCTGATTGACGTAGTTCCCCCGGATAGCCCGATGGATTGGCCACACAACGGGTGTCGCCAATCCAATAATCGTAGGGCTCGTGAGTGTGACCACTTATCCACTGTTTGGGAGACACCATTCGTACGATTTCTTCGTGGTCATTGATGAAGTAAGGATTGATTGGATCCCCCGTGTATTTGGAGTGAATGGCTTCTTTGGTGGGAGGCCAATGGGTGACTACGACGTCCACGTTTCCCGCTTGCGCAATAAGTAGCTCGGTCTCAATCGAATGGCGCTCCAAATGAGTTTTCAAGGTCCATTGGTCGTTGCCAAATCGGTGGTGGCGAAAGTCTAGAATCGTACGGCTCACGAGGAAGGATATTGCGTGATCTGGGCGTCCCCAAAGGTTCGAATACCACGGGGCACCAAAAACGTGGACGCCTCCAATTTCTGCGGTTTCGGCGACAAGGTAGTGCAAGTTTGGGTGATCGTCGGCAACTTCAGGCCAGCTCCGATCAACCTTGAGTCTAGACTTGGTAGCAACGTAATATTCGTGGTTTCCTGGTACATACAGCACCGGGGGAGATCTTGAGTTGCTTAAGAACGAAGTTCAATCCTTGCATGTGCACGCCGATGTCGCCCGCCAGTACAAGGAGATCCCGGTCGTGAAAAGGTTCGAACGCATCCAATTCTGGAAAGTGGTTCTTCCTAGCTTCCAAGTGAAGGTCGGAGGCAATTTGAATCTTCATGGCTGATGGTTCTGGTTGAATCCTCATTGGACACCGAAGAATTCATGGTGACTCTGTTGAGCAAGTAATTCGGACGGCTGTTCCTAAGGTTGTACGAGTAACCGTATCCTCTCAGTGGTTCATTTAAAAGCGTGCAGCAATAGCGACAGTTCTAGCTTTGGGTTATCCAGACCGGTTGTCTGTACCAACTCCAAATGCCAACCATCGCTATTCAATGGATTAAGTAACTGTTATCGTCGAGCAACTTTGCTCTCACCAATCACCGGACATTACTGCGTCTCCCGAAATAGCTAATCCGAGAACGGCAATGCTTAGACCGAGATTCTGAAGGAAAAGTCGATAGATTGGATGTCTTTTGTCAAGGTACCCAACGAGATAAAGTCCACTCCTGTTTCGGCCACTTGGACGACATTTGACTCGCTGATTCCGCCTGATGCTTCTAATTGAACGGGCTTTGGCCGATGAATTGAATAGCTCTTGGAGACTCGCACGGCCTCTCGCAGTTGCAAGATGCTGAAATTGTCCAGCATGATGCGGTCGACATCGCAATTCAAGGCTTGTTCAAGTTCTTCGAGGTTCTCAACTTCGACTTGTAGAAACAAATCAGGACGAGCCTTCCTAGCCCTGAGAGCCGCTGTCTTGATGCCGCCACTTGCAACAATGTGGTTCTCCTTGATTAGGAAGGCATCGAACAGTCCGATCCTGTGGTTTGTGCCACCTCCGATCCGGACTGCGTACTTTTGCGCAAACCTTAGACCAGGGATGGTCTTGCGGGTGTCGAGGATCTTGGCTTGTGTGTGTTCGACTAACTTCACAAAGCTCTGGGCGCGGCTGGCGGTTCCAGACAACAACTGGAGAAAGTTCAGCGCCGTTCTCTCTACGGCAAGCAGTACGTTCACCGGTCCAGCGATGGAGGCCACAGCAACATTCGGTTCGATGGTTTCGCCATCCGATTTGTGGCATTCGACTTGCACGTCTTCGGAGACTTGTCGATAGGCTTCGAGTACCCATGCGATTCCGCATAGAACACCGTCGGACCTGGATATGATTTCTCCGTGTCGTACTTCGTTGTCGGGTGCTACGGCTGCATGGACGTCTCCCCTTCCCAAGTCTTCCCTGAGAGCGGACTTAACGTTTGCTCTTATGATTCCAATCGGTACCTTCATAATGTAATTATGAAGGTATGAGCAAGTCGATTGCTAAAGATTGACGGAAATCACCGAATCTCGTCGGCAATTCGTGTGGACAGTCCCAATTGCGACGAACGTCCAATTGGGGAAAGAATCTCTCTTGTAGTGATTCACGCTATATCCTTGCCGCCTGGAACTTTTGGCGGACCGCACATAGAAAATCTCTTCACCAACCACATTGACCTCAGTGCACACCCAAGCTTCGAGTCTCTTGAAGGAACGCGAGTATCCAGCCACCTTGTTGTCGCGCGGGGTGGTACTGTGACACAATTCGTGCCGTTTGACTTGCGTGCGTGGCATGCGGGAAACTCGCAATATTTGAATCGATACAACTGCAATGACTTTTCAATTGGGATTGAGCTGGAGGGGACCGATGAGGTCCCTTTCACAGATGCACAGTACGACACACTCACAGAGATTCTGAATTGCTTGCTTGACCACTATCCGACTATCTCGAAAGGGTCGATCGTGGGACACAGCGAGATCGCTCAGGGACGTAAGTGGGACCCTGGTCCACAGTTCGACTGGATAAGAGTCATGAAGTCCATCATTTGAAGTCTCAGAACGCAAAGAGATAGATATCCCAAATGGGAAAGCGAATAGGAATTGACCTTGGAGGAACCAAGATCGAGGGCATTCTCATGGACGAGTCGGGTGTCATTGTTGGCAGAGAACGTGTTCCTACTCCAGCAGACTATGCGAATACGATCCTCGAGATCAGACGGCTTGTCGCCCAATTCGATGAAATAGCAGGCGAACCCTCTCCGGTAGGTTTGGGTACCCCTGGCGCGTGGATTGAATCCGAGAGATCCATGAAGAACTGCAACTCGACGTGTCTTAATGGAAAACCGTTCTTGGATGACATCAAACGTGTGCTCGGTCGTCCCGTCAGAATTCAAAACGATGCGAATTGCTTTGCACTGTCTGAAGCCGTGGATGGAGCAGGAGCGGGGTCCAATTGCGTATTCGGAGCGATTCTGGGCACAGGGGTAGGTGGGGGATGGGTAATCGGCGGGAAACTGCTTACAGGCCCCAATGGACTGAGCGGCGAATGGGGCCACAATCCGTTTCCAAACTTCAGGTCCGACGCTAAGACCGCTGAACTAGAAAAGCTCTTGTCGGACCGCAGATGCCATTGCGGTCAGATGAACTGCCTAGAGTGCTTTGTGTCGGGCCCGGGGCTTGAACAAACGCACCAAGAGCTCACTGGCGAGTCTGTTGCTGGAAGTGAAATAGCGACTCGTGGAATGTCCCCGACGCTGGACCTTTACATTTCGCAGCTCGCTCGGTCTCTTGCACTGATGGTCAACGCCATGGATCCCGACGTTGTCGTGCTTGGCGGAGGCGTATCGAACATACGAGAGATCTACCAAGAACTACCGCAACGCTTGCGAGAGTATGCGTGCAACTCGGACGGGCGAACCAAAATCAGACCAGCCCGATTCTCCGATTCCAGTGGCGTACGAGGCGCGGCTTGGTTGTTTCCCTAGGTTTTGGGCAACTCTTGCAAGCAAAGTTGTAGAGTCTGGCCGATGTTCTCCCACTGTATACCAGAGACTATAATTTCCGCCAACGAAAATGTGCCTGGTTGATGCCCAAAAACTCAAAAATTTCAGACGAAAACCCACTTGAGACTCAAGAATGGCTCGAAGCCCTGGAGAATATACTCGAGCATGAAGGTGCAGACCGTGCATCCTATGTAGTCTCTCGTCTGCTGGCACGAGTCTCCCACACTGGCAATTCTGTCCCCCATCCAACAACAACTCCCTACCGCAATACCATCCCAGTTACCTGCGAGGCCCAAATGCCGGGTGACTCCCATGTCGAGCGCCAAATTCGAAGCCTGATACGGTGGAACGCCCTTGCCATGGTTGTGAGAGCGAACCGTAGAGAAGGAGATCTCGGTGGCCACATTTCCACATTTGCGTCTGCAGCGACCTTGTATGAAGTTGGGTTCAACCACTTCTTTCGCGGACCGTCGGAGAGTAATCGAGGAGACCTGATCTACTTTCAAGGTCATAGCTCCCCAGGAATCTATGCTCGGTCCTTCTTGGAAAGGCGATTGGACGAAGAGCACTTAGACCACTTTAGACGCGAGACGGGCGGAATGGGGCTGTCATCCTATCCCCATCCACGATTGATGCCAGACTATTGGCAATTCCCCACAGTATCTATGGGTTTAGGCCCCATTCAGGCGATCTACCAAGCTCATGTAATGAAGTATTTGGATGCGCGTGGTCTGGTTCCCATGGGCGACAGGAAAGTCTGGGCGTTCTTGGGAGATGGCGAGTGCGACGAACCGGAATCGCTTGGGGTTCTGTCGCTTGCTGGGCGCGAGGGACTGGACAATCTCATCTTCGTAGTCAACTGCAATCTGCAAAGACTGGATGGTCCCGTTCGTGGTAACGGCAAGATCATCCAGGAATTGGAGGGCGAGTTCCGAGGTTCGGGGTGGAACGTAATCAAGGTCGTATGGGGGCGCCATTGGGATCCGTTATTCGACCGCGACAAAGACGGGCGACTTCAAGCACTGATGGATGAAACCGTCGATGGCGAGTACCAGAACTTCAAGGCTAAAGGAGGCAGCTTCACCCGTTCGGACTTCTTTGGGAAGGATCCAGAAGTTCTCGATCTAGTGTCAGACATGTCCGACGACGCCATCGAGAGACTCAATCGAGGTGGGCATGACCCGCAAAAAGTCTTCGCCGCATACCAAGAAGCGATCAACCACAAGGGCCAGCCTACCGTCATTCTTGCGAAAACGGTCAAAGGCTACGGAATGGGCGACGCGGGAGAGTCGGAAAACACAACCCATCAAATCAAGAAATTGAACCTTGAGGAACTCAAGCAGTTCCGCGATCGATTCAACGTACCGATCGGCGATTCCGAGCTAGACTCCGTTCCGTACTACCGGCCGCCGGAAGACAGCATTGAGATGCAATACATGCGTCGTCGCCGCAAGGAGTTGGGGGGAGTCATCCCGCGACGGATCGCCTGCAAGGACTCATTCACTGTACCGGGTTTGGAAGCGCTGGAGGCGCAAACTGCGGGTAGCAGGAATCGAGAGATTTCCACGACAATGGCTTTTGTAAGAATTCTGGCGACCCTTTTGCGAGACAAGCAGATTCGAGATCGAATTGTGCCCATCATTCCTGACGAAGCTAGGACGTTTGGGATGGAGGGAATGTTCCGACAGTTGGGCATTTATTCATCCGAAGGTCAACTCTACGAACCTGTGGACGCTGGCGAACTTGCGGCGTATCGGGAATCTCGGGACGGTCAAGTGCTCGAGGAGGGAATCAACGAGGCAGGAGCGTTCGCAGCCTGGCTAGCCGCGGCGACCGCGTCAAGCAGCCATGGCTATACCCTCATTCCCTTCTACATCTTTTATTCGATGTTCGGATTTCAACGAGTCGGAGATTTGACATGGGCTGCTGGCGACATGCAAGCTCGGGGTTTTCTGCTTGGTGCAACGGCAGGTCGTACTACTCTGAACGGCGAGGGGTTGCAGCATCAGGATGGTCACAGCCATGTACTTGCTAGTACCAACCCAAGCTGCATTTCCTATGACCCATGCTTTGCTTACGAGTTGGCTGTAATTCTTTGCGATGGACTGCGCCGAATGTATGCCGATTCTGAGAATGTGTTCTATTACATAACTTTGATGAACGAAAACTACGCGCATCCTTCAATGCCCGAAGGCGTAGAAGAAGGCATCGTGAAAGGTATGTATCGCTATACGACCTATGGAGACCAATCTCGTTCAAGTGGCCGCGTTGTGAACTTGCTGGGAAGCGGAACCATACTCCAGCAAGTCCTCAAGGCCGGGCAACGACTTAATGAAGACTATGACGTTGCCGCCCGTATTTGGAGCGTAACGAGTTTTACGGAACTGATGCGGGAGGGTCGCGCCACGGAGCGGTGGAATCTGCTACATCCCGAAGAAGAAGCAAAGCGGTCCTACACTGCGACCATGTTGGACGGTGAGATTCCCGTTGTGGCGGCAACCGACTATGTCAGATCCTATGCGGAGTCGATACGTGGATGTTTCCGAGCTCCGTACTTTGTACTTGGTACTGATGGATTTGGCAGAAGTGACACACGAGAGAGCTTAAGGCATCACTTTGAAGTCGATGATCGATTCATCACCATTGCAGCGCTGCGTAGCTTGGCTGAAATGCAAACCATATCCTATAAGGAAGTTTCCGACGCGATGAAGTCGCTAGAAATTGACCCGAGCAAGCCGGATCCCTTGTACCTATGACCGCAACAAGCATTGAAATTCCCGATATTGGAGACGCCACAGATGTCGAGGTGATCGAGATTTGCGTGGGGATAGGCGACGTGGTGGCCAAGGACGATGCACTAATCGTCATTGAGTCGGAAAAGGCGTCGATGGAAGTGCCATCCACGGTGGATGGAAAAGTATCGGAAATCTTGCTGGCGTTGGGCGACATTGTGAACACTGGTGACAAGATTGCCGTCGTCGACGCAACTGAAACTCCAGACCAACCCGTCAGCGTTGAAGAGGAGTCGGAGACGCAAGCGCATAAGGATGACGAATCGTCCGAGCAAGCTCGCGCGTCGGAAGCCAAACGCCCCACTCCACCCACTCCACCCACTCCACCAACACCGCCGCTCTCTGTTGAAGCTCAACCGACGCATACCAGCTCAGGTTCGTCGGTCTATGCGGGTCCCGCGGTGAGAAAGCTTGCTCGCGAATTGGGAGTGGATTTAACGCGTGTAGACGGGTCAGGAGCGAAAGGGAGAATTGTCAAGGACGACCTCAAAGCCTATGTCAAATCGAATTTGAGTGGGGTGGCGTCGCCAGGAAGCGGAGCTGGGATTCCACGCATCGAATTGCCCGATTTCAGTACATTCGGACCTGTAGAGGAAGTGCCCTTGACGCGGATTCGCGCTCGCGGCGCACAAAATCTGGTTCGAAGCTGGCTGAACGTAGTTCATGTAACTCAGCATGACGAGGCCGACGTCACGGAATTGGAGCAATTTCGAAGCGAGCTGAATTCCGATTTGACAGATCGATCCAATCGACTGACTCCGCTACCGTTCATATTGAAGGCATGTGCATGTACGCTTCTTGAGCACTCGAACCTCAACGCATCACTAACCCCTGATCTCAAGTCGCTCATTTGCAAGAAATACGTCCATCTTGGGATGGCGGTCGACACCGAGGAAGGTCTGGTTGTACCCGTCATAAGAGATGTCGACAAGAAAGGCGTGCAAGAGATTTCAGCCGAAACCAAAGTCTTGGCTCGTGCGGCGCAAGAGAAGAAGCTCAAGCCAAGCGATATTCAAGGTGCTTCATTCACTGTTTCGAGTCTGGGCAACATAGGAGGAACTGGATTCACACCAATCGTGAATGCACCAGAAGTGGCCATACTCGGTGTTGGACGCATGGCCGTCAAGCCTGTTTGGATGAATGGCGAATTCGTTCCTCGCAAAGTATTGCCGTTGAGCTTGTCCTACGACCACCGCGCCGTCAATGGCGCCGAAGCTGGGAGATTTGTAACCGCTTTGGCGGCCAAGTTAGCGGACATAAGAAAGCTTGTGCTTTAAAGTAGCGCCGTGGCTCGCTGGAGTGCGAAGTCCTAAGAGGACCTCGACCGTGACTAGAGTGTCGAGATCCAAAATATTCCATTGAGGGCGTTGCGTTGCATTCCGCACATTCGACTTCCTCGTCGGCAATCGCAAGGACGAATCGAAGCAAACCACTTTCGTAAACTACAGCCAATTGTGTCGAAAGTGAGCTCGCAGTGTCGAGTGTGAATTAACTCAAGAGGGAGAAATTCGAATGGCGTCTATTGATAGAAATGGTGCACTAAAGGGCCGAAGCGCGGTGGTTACTGGTGCCAGTCGAGGCATAGGCGAGGCAATCGCCTATCGACTGGCCATGGAAGGTGCGAATGTAGTTGTGACAGCACGAACGGTAAACGAAAGCGATCACCCGTTGCCGGGAACCATAACCAAGACAGTAGAGACCATCCGACAGGCAGGAGGAGACGCGCACGCGGTGCAATGCAATCTTGCATTGCCTGACGACAGGGAGAGATTGGTTGAAGAGTCTCGCGCAACCTATGGACCTATCGACATCTTGGTCAACAATGCGGCTGTTACCTACTTTTTTCCGATCAAGGAATTTCCGGATAAGCGAGCAAGGCTAATGTACGAAGTTCAGATGATCGCGCCTATGGACTTGAGCCAGCGATTCCTCCCCGACATGGTCGAGATGGGCAAGGGGCACATCATCTATATCTCGTCGCATGCGGCAATTCATCCGCAGAATCCAGCCGCCGGGGGAGGCGGGGGAACTGTATACGGAATGTGCAAGGCCGCCATGGAGCGTTTTACAACAGGTTTCGCGGCGGAGGTCTACGGTAGCAACATAGCAGTAAATGCTATTTCACCAGGGTTGGTCGCAACTCCAGGCACTCAACTCCACGGATTGGTCAATGAAAATACCAAGTCTAGGGAATCTCCGATAGAAGGCATTGCCGAGGCGACCTGCTTTATCGCCCGAAGTGAACCGAAGGAAATTACAGGGAGAATTGATCACATTCCAGAATTCATGCAGGAATTCTCGCTTGAACCTGTCGAATTGATCGCGTGATCCTTGGTGAAGGCGGCAAGGCCGCCACGATTGTTTTCGATTGCGTTTCAGCCACCCGCGCTGGCTCTTGGCTGCGTTGCCACCAAGCGTTCCGGCTCATCTTCTGGACAAGCTAAGCACTTGATTAGCTAGGCTTCATTTCACCCATCGCATACTGGCCGGGAGTTACCCGCTCTACGCCTTCATATCCGCCATAGCCTTGCCACGGTATGAATCCAAGCAATTGCAACAGCCTTTCTGAAGCGTCGGCAACCACCTCGGGGCGAGTGCCGAATGGAAAATTATCCTGTTGGCGAAACTGGGGTGCACAGAAGTTGGTGGTTAATCCAATCCGTGGTGCATCGGAGACATTCGCGCCAGTGGAATGCCAAGTGCGTCCCTCGAATATGCAAACGGTTCCTGCGGGCCCAACGGCAGGAACCCAGTTAGCGTCACGATCTCGGTCGTTGTCTGGCTCGCGCCCGCTCAAGTGGCTGCCAGGAACTACGAGAGTCGCCCCATTTTCCTTGGTGAAGTCATCGATCATCCACATGGCATTGCACACGACAGCCGGCGCGATGCTCTTGTTTCGCATCAGTTCTCTAGAAGTAGTCTTGCGTCCGCGGTTGCCCTTCCGTGTGATCGAACCGGGCTTCACCAGAGTTTGTCGTTGCTCCGTCGTCGGCGGAGGCATCCAAAACTGATCGGTGTGGAAGTTTGTTGTCCCTCCAGGATGCGCGAAGTGAGCATGATAGGAAGACAGCAAGTAGGCATCACCAAGGACATGCTTCAAGATGGCATGCAATCCATCGTGAAGTATTGGCCCGTGGAAGACCTTCCCTTTATTGATGAGAAACCGGATCAGTTGCTTTCCGTCCGGTAGACGTAGACTCGCGCCCTGCTGCTCCTCTGCAGCAAGCTGTTCCAGCAGGCGCGAACGAATCGATGAGACTTCATCCTGACTGAGGGCATTCTCGAGAAGGCAGTAACCGAAAACCTCCATGTCGGCCTGGGCTTGGTCGATAGAAGTTGTGGGTACAGGCAGTCGATCTAGAGTCATGCCACCCAATTATAGGAAGCCCGGTTCAGATGTTAGTGATCGGAAACCTGTGCAATGAGCCGACGGATCGGCGGTCGCGGTAGTTGTTTGCCGCTATTGTGTAGTTGAAATAGAGCCCAAAGGAACCAAGACTCCAGGTGCTGTCTAAAATTTGTCCACTACACCAAACCCCAAAGTCTGTAGAGCACCTAGGGTTTCGGTCTCTACTTTCGAATGCCCCACTAGGCGTTCTCAATTTGTCGAGCTGCATTTCATGATTGACCAAGAACGCTATGCGGAGCTAAGAGTTTGGGGGTTTACGGTCATCCACGATGTGTTAGACACCGTAACTGCGAAAGCAATGCGAGACTTTGTCGTGGATCACGCTTTCCACATCGGGGTCGAACACGAACACCGGGGGACGGCTAGGCACCTCGCGAATCTGGTTACACTCGATCCAATGTTCCTGCAGGCGATCGACCACGTCGCCGTTTTGCCGTACATAGAGGAAATGATGGGTAAGGATCTCATTCTTGGATCCCTAAGCGCACGTGTGGTTAGACCGGGCGAAGGGGCACAGACTCTACATAGCGATGTGCCGCTGGCAATGCATCGCTACGGGCACGACGCACCACTGATGATGAATACGGTTTGGGCATTGTCGGATTTGACACCTGACAATGGTGGTACACGGCTTGTGCCCGGTAGTCATCAGAGCCATTTGTCCGAGCCTCCTGCAGGATTGTCGCTTCCATATATGATGCAACCGACACTACCAGCTGGCTCAGTAGCGATATTCCACGGCCAGACTTGGCATGGAGGTGGAGAGAATCGATCGGACCAACTGAGAACGGCGATGTTTGGTCACTACCGCCACAGCCATTGGATGCGTTTCCAATGCGACCCTCACGACGGCTTTCGTGAACGGTGGCTGCAAGGTATGACTACGCGGCAAAAGGAGCTCCTCCGCATGACCTCTGGTGTGGATCACAGGCACGGTGCGGATTTCTTGAGAGGTAGGGGATGTTGAGTAGCCTGCACAAATCCGCGGACCAGACTTCTCTCATATGTAGGTAAGTGCATCTGACAGCCAAGACTTGGGATTGGATCTCGTCGTGGACTCGCTCAATAGACGGATGAGATGCCCCTAGCTAGATGATCAAACTAAATTTTCCGGTTCGAATTTAGATCTTCTGAGAAACCTTCGGATGCTTGTATTTCCCAAAGATTACTACTTAGGGTTCGCTGCATCCGATCCGTTTGCCGCTTGTTCCTCAATCAGATCCATTGGACTCCACCGTATGGCGTCAGCTACTCCCAATCCACGTATTGCGTCGACCAAGACTACATCGACTTTCGAGTCGCTCAATTCGAAGGTTCCAAGTTCATTCCATCCTGGCGACGCAGAGTTTGCGTCAAACTCTAACTTGGCGTCGAGTCCGTCGCTCAATACATGAATGACATGCGTCCCCAGATAGTATTGACGAGAACTCCATTGGTTGGCGGCGTCAGGTGAATACACACGGTTGTAAGCGATTTCTGTCCGCATGGCAACAGGGATGTGATATTCCAACTTCCACACTCCCGATGAGGGAATAGTCGCTGAAAACTTCGCTGTGGACTGTTCGAAATCCCACGGTTTTCCTGCGTAAGTCCTGCGATATTTTCCGTAACTGGTAGGCTCATTTTCTCGAGACCACCACTTCCGACTAGCGTCCATCCGTCTAGATGAAACCTCTGCAAACAGTGGATTGAAACGGTTTTCTAGGCGATTGAGTGACTGCTTTCGTATAGGCAAACCTCTATCAAATTCCAACTGACGAACTGCTGCCGCACGCTCAATCCATTTGGGAAAAGTAGAGACTTCAGAAGCGAAGGATGGGTTTTCAATGGAAAACCCATCGTCAAGATCGTCCACAACAATAGCATTGTGTTCGGGTGATTGCCATTCGATGTGAGTTATGTAAGGAAGAGTTGGGGAGTCCGTCGGATTGAATTCGTCAACTTCCGGCAAATCCAATCTCAGCGGCTCCCGGTTTAGAGAAAGGTGGGGCACCAACCAGACTCTACGCGGTGGCTTGTTGCTTTGAAAAGCTATGCGAACTGCGGTATTACCACGCACGTGAACAGGACGTAATCGAAATATGTCATATGGCGGGTAGTCGCCGCCGCGTTCGACTTGATAGGAAATTTCGACTACTCCCGATGCGGATTCTCCATTGGCAAGCGTGAAACTCGTTTGATAAACGGCCTCGCCGCTGTCGTCATTTGCAATACGCTCACTAGTGAGATCCTCTGCTGTGAATCCTGGCAATCCCAAGGAATTCAGCCAATCGCCTGCCGCTGCCTCTATGTCCAAACCGACATCCAATGCAGTTCTTTGAAAATCTTTTTCGGTATAGGAACGTCCACGAAATCGAGTTACCAGCTCATGTAAAAATCGCGCCGTAAGTTCTTCGCCGTAGGTGTCAATGATTGCATCGGCAACGCGTTGACTCTTGATCAGCAGCGCGTGGTAAGTTCCGACTGGGTCGGCCGCATAGTCGATGGTGCTCAGTGGCGTTTGTTCCAATATTTCCCATGTCGCGGGTCGCTCTGCAAACTCCCTGCGCCAATTTGATACTCCTCTCTCGGATCTTTCGGTACCGAGTGCATTCTCAAGATTCATGAAAAATTCGGTTTCCACCGCAGTTCCACGTGCCAGCGCTGTGTGAACGGAAAAGTATCCTTTACTGCCTGTCGTTATCGTTTGTGCTAGTTCGTTTGCTACGAATCGCAGTGCCGTAGCGCCATTTCCAGTCGGTGATGTTTGATAGTCAACAAAGTTCATTGCAATACCAACCAGTGGATCTCCGCCGTGCAAGTCGTTTGAAAAATAGGCTAGCACTTCGTCCAGCATGTACTTGTGATGTTCAGACTCTTCTCGACCCTCTCTTTCGTAGTAGCTGCGCAATCCAGCGTATCTATCCTTGTATGGTGCGACGGGAAAACCTGATTCTCGCAACATCTGCAATCCAGGGACTGAATACACGCTGCCCATCCGCCATCCACCACCATAGGTTCTTAGAGATACGGGTACTTCAACGATTGAAAGCCTTGGGTATGGATACCGAAGCCCCGATTTGTGCAAAACGTAGCTTCGCTCATTGATCCACTCTCTTAGGATAGGAACACTCTCGCTGAACACCTGCATGTTCTCTGCGTGTTTGCTGCTCAGGAGGAGTTCGTACTCGACTCCGTCAACCGTGAGTGATCGCCTCTCAAATTGCGAAGCTACAAGAGCTACTTCGTGTATTGGGTTTGTAGTGGAAAACCTAAATACGGAATTCCTGCTGGACGGTAGCACTTCACGTGCACCTGGTCCTGCTACCAGCCACTCTTTGGGTACTGTGACTTCGATGTCAATCAGGTAGAAGTCGCGAGGTCTGGATTCCAATGCACTTGTACCGTAGGCGGATCCGGATGTCGGCATCCAAGTGATTCCAGGCAATAGAGCGACGAAGTTGGGATGGAAAATGTAGCTCTTTTGACCGAGTAGGAACAGTCGCCGTCCTCCAATAGCGCCCAATTCCTTCCAATCTAGTGCACTGTCCAAGTAGGCGAATCGTTCGTCTGGTTTGCCGCGAGCCGCGATGTTGATTACTGGTGGAGCGGTACCGAAGTTCGTCGGAATTCGCAGCAGTCCATTTTCAAATTCAAAGTCCTCTGTTGGAGAGCCGTTTATGGAGATTTCCTCAACTCGATAGCCAGGATTCAACGAGAACAGCCAATACTCGGCGTCAGAATCACGATTTGCCTGCATGGTCAGCGTCAAATCTAGGTTCATGAAGCGCCCAGGTCTGATTTCGACGGAGCCCGAAATGTGTTGAATGTCCGTGGTATGGTGCGATCGTTCCTCACTGTGAGCATGGGACCAAATGGCTACTCTTGCTTCATTCAAATCCGCATTGCGCGCCACTAGATTGATCGTGAGCGACGCGACAATAAGAAACGCTACTAATCCCCGAAAAAGCAGCATTGTGAATGTCTTGGTGTCCTGAACTCTTGATGGCACCAATGCCGCAATAGCCAGGAATCCTCCGGCCAAAACCAACATTAGTGCCCTGTTTGCAACGATGTTGAACGTTGCGAAAGTAGAGGCTAACTCGGAGGGATAGACGCTCGCGCCCGTATGTGTGGACAAAACCGACGATATCGATGAGGGCAGCACAATTCCTAGGACATAGATACCACCCATGAGAACTGCAGCCACTAACACAGTCAGTACGCGAAACTTAAGCAGACGCGACAACAGAATGCAAACGGAGCCCCAAAGAAACAGATTCGGAACTATGTCCCAAACAACAAACGATAAGACGCTAACAGGCTCAATTGCGGTTCCGATGCCGAGATTGAGCAGCTCGGCAAGCAACCCGTACCCAAACATGACCACTACTATGAATGTGGCGGGAATAGTGAGAAATAGCACAATGCCCAAGAGTCGCCCGAAAACCATTTCAATGTCCGAAACGGGTCGCGAGTCCATGACTTCGGTTATTCGCTCTCGAGTGTCGCGGATCCGCAAGTCAAACGAGAGAAAGAGGATCCCAATGCTAAACCAGAGAAGCATCGTCCCACCTATATGGGAAATCGTGTAGCGTGGTCCTATCAGTCCGTAACTTGGGGAATTCAACGAAAACCAATCGTAGAATTGCGTGAGGAGGGACCATTGAATTAATGAAGCCATACACGCGATAGCGACAAAAACCCAAGTACGTGTCAATCTTCGGCAGGATCGGACTTCCAAGACGGCGAGTGCATGGAGAGTTGAGAGTCTCTCTTGGAATGTACGACTGGACGTGTCCTCCTTCATGATCTGTTCAAAGGAAGGAGAGGGCAAGAATTCGCATGAGGCGAACTCGACAAGATTGACTGGCAAAAAGTGGTGTGGGCACTACGCTAGTTGTGTTCACAATGTAGGTTTCTAGTTGGTCATTCGCCGTAGAATGAAGTTGCGATGAGTTAGTGGACAGTGCACAATGACCCAAGGAGGAAATCATGGGCAGAAAGCGCTATCCACAGGAATACAGGGATCGGCTGGTCGAGCTGGCTCGATCCGGCCGCAGCGTTGCGTCGCTGGCTGAGGAGTTCGAGCCGACGGAGCAGACGATACGCAACTGGCTCGACGAGGCCGAAGGGCCCGGCGATCGGGACGACTCGAAGGAGCTTCGCAAGCTGCGCCGCGAGCTGGCCCGGATCAAGGAAGAGCGGGACATACTGGCAAAGGCCACGGCCTGGTTCGCCAAGGAGACGACGAGGACCCCAAGCCGGTCTTCGAGTTCATGAAGGCGCACCGGGCCGAGTTCAGCATAGCCGCCATGTGTCGAGTGCTGCGAGTCTCCCGCAGCGGATACTATGCGTGGCTGAAGCGTCCCCCGTCGCGGTGGGACGCGGCGGATCGGGAGCTGCTGGAGCGCATCCGCTGGATCCACGCCGAGTCGAGGGGCACCTACGGTGCGCCTCGGGTCCAGGCGAAGCTGCGCGAGCTGGGCGTTCGCGCGAGTCGTCGCAGGATCGGCCGCCTGATGGCGAGGGACGGCCTTCGAGGGGTGTGCCGACGCCGTCGCTGGAGCACCACGCGTTCGGACGGCTCGGAGGTCGCCGCCGATCTGGTCAATCGGGAGTTCCATGCGGAGCGTCCCGACGAGCTCTGGGTGGCGGACGCCACCTATGTTCCGACGGCGCAGGGAACGCTGTATCTGGCGGTCGTCCAGGACGTGTTCTCGCGCCGCATCGTGGGCTGGTCCATGGCGCGACGGCAGAAGGCGGAGCTGATGATCCGGGCGCTCAAGATGGCCGTCGCGCGTCGTCGGCCCCGGAACAAGGTGACGCATCACTCCGACCACGGGTCCCAGTACACCTCGGAACCGTTTCGGGAAGTCTGCGAGGAGTCCGATGTCACGGTGTCGATGGGCTCGGTGGGCGACTGCTATGACAACGCGATGGCGGAGAGCTTCTTCGCCACCCTGGAGACCGAGCTGATCGATCGGCAGCCCCGTGGTCGCTTCGGGAGCCGGGAGCAGGCGCGGTCGATGATCTTCGACTATCTCGAGGGGTTCTACAACACGCGGAGACTGCATTCCTCTCTCGGATACCTGTCGCCGATGGAGTTCGAGCGTCG
>CAZNFX010000006.1:0-258749 GCA_964572845.1 uncultured Pseudomonadales bacterium
CCATTGCGTCAGTTTTGATGTCGCCATTGCGTCAGTTTTGGTGTCGCCTGACAGCAGAAGGCGCTCGTGCAGATGAACGTGCAGCTCGACAACGTGCTCAGCTCCACCGCCAGCACGTGGCGGTTGCCCCGACGGTCGATCCCCAGCGCGATCTGCACCGCCCGGGAGCGCACCGAGCCCTCTTCGCGCACCTTCTCGTAGCGCGCGTCCAGCAGCAGGTACGGATAGTCCTCCTCCAGCGGCCGCTGCGCGAACGCCGTCAGCGACGCGTCCAGCTCCGAAACCATGTTCGAGATCGTCGCCGGCGAGAAGCCGTGTCCGCACAGCTCCTCCGCCAGCCGGCTCACCTTCCGCGTCGACACCCCCTGCACGTACATCTCCGCAAGCGCCGACACCAGCGCCTTCTCCGAACGACGGTAGCGCTCGAACACGCGCGTGCTGAAGCGGCCGTCCCGGTCCTGCGGAACCCGCAGCTCCACCGTGCCCACCTTCATGTGCAGCTTGCGCGTGTAGTGGCCCGAGCGATAGCCCCGGCGCGCCGAGGTCCGCTCCCCCTTCGCCGCACCCAGGAGATCCGCCATCTCGCCCTCCAGAATCGTGTTCAGCGCCTCCTGAACCAGCGTCCTCGCGAAGTCCGCGTCGTCCGCAACGTGACTTGCCGCGGCAGCGGCGTTGGGTTTACAATGTGCATCGATCATGAGTCGAAATCCTTAAAGTCAACGAATGATCCGCGTCCGAAGGCCACATCGCCTTCGGGCGCATTTTCATTCTGGAACAAAGCTATCAGTCTAACAATTCCCTTCCGGAAACCTTTTTGCAGAAGAATATATAAACAACCGGTTCTTACTAGGTCGGAGAAAGACCGCAATACGTTCTTACTTTCGTACGAAGCTCTTTCAATTGAATACGACAGTTAGCGGCAGCATTTGCAAAAAGCTCTGCAAGTTGAGTCCTGCTCAGTCGCTTGCAACGACTTCGGTGTACGGCTTGGCGTACACGTTCCGCCAGTCTTCCAAGGTGTCGAAAGACAAGGTGGCAAACATCTAAATGAAGATTCGTTAGATCCGCCACAGGTGCGCGGACCTTGCTCTCATTCCATCCAAGCCCATCCGCTTGACGATTGCTAGTGGGAATCCAAACCACATAGGTCGTTTCGATATTGTCGCTTGCCGCGACAATGGCTAAAGCAACTTTCTTTGCGCCATCAATTTCGTCGGAAGCGCACTTCCAAAATGACAACCGGTAGCCCAATGTTCCAAGATCAGCGGTCACTGCGTCCTCCGAGACTTCATTTCTGTCTAATCCGTGTTGCTCGTTGGTTTCAGGGTCCCACTTTGAGCGGGAGATTCTTCGAACTAGAAACAATCCACGTCAAGAGACCAAGTCATCTATCACGTCATCAGCGTAATCGCGCAGCCATTCGACCTGTTCATTGTGCTTCATGAGCAATGTCCTCAATTCGGAGTCTGCCCAAGACTCAGCTGCACGCACACCAGCTTCTCTAATCTCCAGATATTTCGATCCTAGCGCCGTTGCAACAACCTTGGCTCGCCACTCAGAGTTGCCTATTGGATTGGAGCGACTAACACATCGGAGTACGGAAGCCGCGAAGATCGGCTTGGTGCTTTCTGACATGAAGTCAGTCAGCCAATTCAGTATGTGTGAGCTATTGTTCGAGATGAATGATTTGCAGATTTCTGTTTCCGCAGGATGCACCATAGAGTGCATCACAGGATCTTCATCAAACAGAAACTCCAATTTGTTTCGTAGGAGCATTTTTGGCGGAGGATTAGACGTTTCTTGTATAGGGGATGGTGTCAATGGAGATGTCGAGGTGTTCAACCAATCTAGAGCTCACCATCGGTGGTAAGAACGCTCGTATGCAATTCAAATGCACTCGTCAAGTTCATGCTTGAATGGGTCGGCATCAATGTTGCTGGCTTAATTTCTGGAACAGTCGAAATTTTGCGGTCCATGTGATTGGATTCACCCAATTGGTTAAAGGGACCGCCCGCGCCCCGCAATCGCGCCTCCTTGGCTTAAGGATTGAACTGTCGCAAGCATGCATCAAAATCGTCCCGATTTTCGTGCCGCGACCACAAGAGCTCGTGAAAACCCATTTCATCACGCGCCGGGATTCCCGTATAGGCGAGCGCCAAAACGCTCCCTGGCAATTGCCGGTGCTGGTCATGCGTACTTTTGCCTTTCTCGAAGGGGAGCGGTCACATTGCGGATTCGCATCTCGAGGCAATCGTGCGAAGGCTCGAATAGATTGCGATGAACGCCGCCTAGTATTGCAGCAATCAATTGGTGCACGACAAAAGGGAGAATTGAAGGGACTGAGAATTCTTCGAGTGTATAGGGAGTGTCTTTCGGACTGGTTCTGATTGTCGTGCATCGAGCAGCGATGCTAAAGGTGTCGAAACTGGGTGTTCGGCAGGCAAATCGCGACTCTGGGCACAAGACTCGGGCTAGAAGATCTTTGGGCGATGGAGCAACAGAAGTTTGGAGTGCAGCAGTTTAGGGATTTCAAATAGAGCAAGAAGTCCTTAGCGCTTGGATCCTGCATTGAGTGGGAAACACCACCACTGTAGAGGAGCGTCGTTGATGTGCTCGCTGACAGGAGACTGGTTGGGCTGTCCATGGTCTTCGAGATTCCTGACGGGTTTTCAGGGGTTCCGAAGTGTCGTCAACATGCGTGCGAGAAGCGTTCGCGGTTTTGGAAGAGTCTTCGAGGAGCCGTCACGAATCCCAAGCTGCAAGGAGTGAACTGGGAATCCAACGCATACGTCGGTGCGCAGTGTGACGGGTGAAGAGTTCCGGATGGTTGTTCCTTTATATAGAAGGCGAAGGAGCAACGATCGTATAGTCCCCAATCAAAATGCGTCCACTCGATGCAGACGCATGGTCGATGCGTTTCCAGAGTATGTAGCGACTCGGAATTTGGTCGGACAGATCATGCACGTTCAACGTATTTCGTTGTCACGCTGCAAAGGGATTGAAATTCGGCCCTTTGGCTTCAGCAAGTTTCCTTCCTTTTATATAGGTGCATTTAGATGCGGAACGTATTGATAGTCAATCTGCATGTGTTCACGTCAGGACTGAAAGGCTCTTCAACTGAAGTTCCACGTCAAGCATTTCCGCTGCGTGAGAAACACAGCCTTTGTCAAGCAGCAGGAAATTGGTTTGATCCAAATCCATGGTGGCCATGCATTGGTCTCAGCCTGATCCGACCATCTGCACAAAAAGAAACGAGCGAAAAGGATCGGAGTACAACTCCAATCCATCTCGCGGGTGATTTCCAATTGTGTCGTAATGTTTCGGATTGGAGCGTGGTTCATAACCAATGAAGAATGGGCCAGGCTGTCTTGGTTGAATCTGCTGTTTCGAGCTCTCAACGGACCTGAGCAGAAGCACCCATTCCCGACCAGCGGTGAGATTGCCTAGGTGCTCTACAAATGTTGCATTGGGACTTAAAGAAGAATTGCACTGGCTTCATGTGGTTGGCGAAGACGTCTGACGACCACAGCCACCCTTCGTTCGGCGAACATCGTAGATATTGAAACGAAGCATCATTGCTGCGTACGCATTCTGCTATCTGTGCATCTAGTTCGATGTGCTGCTGAATCCAACTCCCGCTGATTGCTTTATTGAGGAAGTTTGCTTTGATCGTTCGATTCTCTAGGTTGACTGAGAGAAGAGGTTGCGCAAGGCGCATGAAAGGAGCAGTCATAGAATTTTCTTCCCGCACGACTCGTAGCAACAACCCTTCACTACGTGGATTTCGGATCCGTTCATTCAGTGCGGATATTGCGCGGCGTCGGAAGCGTCCAACTACTTGGGGTTGGATTGGGTCCTATTGAGCCATGGCGAAAGGCACCCTCTCGAAGGTCTCTCATCCAAACGCGTTACCTGACGAGATACATCACCGAGCACCATCACCATGGCGGCGCTGGCGAAGGATTGGGTAGAGACATGGAATTCATCAGACTCCCGATGTTCCTTGCTGCAGTTGCGCAAGTATTGCGTTGTCCATTGCGCTCTGCGTTCTGCATGCCCTTCGACGATGCGTACCTTGCGCGGCGACACCTTGTTTGCACTCTTGCACATCCCTCGACGAAAGCTCTTCAGCGGGCTCGCAATTGTGTAGAATTACCGTAGAGGCGAGCAGGCTTGCCGTGCGTCTGGCTTGGAGTGAGGCAATCGGTGTGCGGGACAACCGTTTCAACCATTGAAACGATTTGAAACAATTTGAAAAAATATTGACAAAAGGGGTTGACAATTCCTTTTCTGCTCGCTTACAATTCACTCAGCTTTGTAGGTCGCGAGGATCAGCGCGTGTTCTATGGTCTCTGAACGAGACTGTTTGCACTTGCAATAATCGCGGATGAAAGTATTAGCAAGGGAGACTGTTGGAACGGGAGAGCGCAATGATTCGAGCGAAGCTCGCAGCGACTACTCGCGACAGCCGCCCTAGCCTGGGCTGCGCAGGATTGCGCCTTGGATTGGGCGGTACACGGCGGCCAACTTGGCAAAAACACCAGGAGGAAATCCACATGTTTAAACTACATTCGGTTGGGGGAGCGGACAAGGGAAGGTTCGGTTCTCTGCGACTAATTGCGCTGTCGGGCGTTGTGGCGGCCGGTCTGCTGAGCGCTCCGGCGCTGGCGCAGGCTACGGGCTGTGCGTTCACGGCTCCGGATCCGGCGACGGACGCGGAGTGGGCCGAGGGCGCGACGGCGACGTCGGGCGCGATTGAGTTCACGGCGGGCACGGGTGGCGATGCGACGTTGCCGACGGTTGCCGATGCTGCGAATTGCGCCGGCGAGGGCGACGTTCAGTACACGCTGTTCATGGGTGGCGATCAGTTGATGGTCGCGTCGGGCGAGTCCTCGCTCACGCTGCTGACGATCATGTCGACGACCACGAACGGCACCGTGACGGTGACCACTACCGGCGCGGATGCGAGCAACGTGGCTGCAGGTGCCAGTGTCACTTACACGGCGGGGGACGGCGATTTCCACAACGCGGCTCCGGTGGCCTTCGTGCTGAAGGCGGAGAAGGCGTTCAACGCCGGCGACACGGCCGAGTTCAGTTTCACGGTCACGGTCAAGCCGACCGCGCATGGCACGGCTCCTGCGAACGTACGTTCCATAGCCGAGACGGCGCGGAGCATCTACGTGGAATGGACGGGCGACGGCAACAATTCGGACGCCACGGCCACGCCTCCGACGCCCGACACGTCGGCGACGCACTACGAGGTCACGGCGACCCCGGCGATGGGCGACCCCGTGACGATGAGGTTCGCGGACACGGCGACGGGTACGACGACCACTGCTACGCCGGACAACCCGAGGCAGTCCGGGACGGTCATGGGTCTGATGCCGAATACGCTGTACACGATTACGGTGAAGGGCGTGAGCGGCAGCGGCTTCAGCGAGCGCGAGAGCGCTGCGTCCGACCCCACGGCCGATGCCACGGATTTGACTGCTGATCCCATCGTTCGCGGCGCCACGGCGACCACGATGATGGCGCGCGAGTCGGACGGCGAGGGAATGGCAGGCCCGTTCAAGCTGTCGACGGGCGAGCAGGTGGACATTGCCGTGAGCACGCTGATCGATCTCAGCGTCGGGGAGCAGGCTGGTGACACGTTTGACGCGGTGCGCGAGGGCATGAGTTTCATGTTCGCGGCGAGCCCGGGCAACGACGCGGTGTCGGTGGAGTACATCGACGACAACGACGACGACCACTCGGACGATCTGATTCGTCTGGTGGGCATGGGCGAGGGCACGTACACGGTCACGGTGACCGCGACCAGCGGCATGTTCATGTTGACCGCGACGCTTCCGGTCTCCGTCATCGAGAACCACACGCCGATCTTCCGGATTTCCGAGGCGACGGTGGACTGGGACATCGACAATACCGGCGCCAATTTCCAGATCGACGTGATGGCGAACTTCGTCAGCGAGCAGATCACGGACGCGGACGCGGGCGACTGCGCCGGCAACGACAATGCCGACAACGAGATCAACTGCGACCACGAGCTGACCTTCACCCTGACGGGCGGCGCGGGCTATCTCCACATTCTGGAGGAGAACGAGAACGCGGGTCTGATCACGGCGGGTTCGCGGACCGATCCCGATCTTGAGGCGGTGGAGGACGGCCGGCAGTTCGAGCTGACCGTGACGGCCACCGACCAGTCGGGAGCGAAGGACACGATGAAGATCTTCGTGGACGTGATCGAGGGCAACGACGATCCGACCTTGGCCGAAGATGCGGCGGACATGTATCTGGAACCGTTCTCGGCGTCCAGGGGACGTGTTACGGAGACGGTCAACCTGGCCGACAACTTCACGGATCGCGAAGACGACGATCTGTGCTATGAGATAGCGTCCAGCAGTTTGGTGGACGACAACAACACGCCGACCGACGATACCGACGACATCACGCTGGCGGACGCCTCCTTGGCGGGCGCCTCGACGTGCATGAACGCCAATCTGACGATCACGATGCGCGTGCCGTCCTTGGATCCGGAAGACGACGACTTCGCTCTGCTGGGACGCTACGGCACGGACACGGTTACGGTTTCGGTGCGGGCGCGTCAGCGCAACGCCGCCGACAATGCGCTGCCGACCGGCACGGTGACCGTCAGCGTCGACCTGGTCTACGGGCCGAACGTGGGTCCGAGCATCCGCACGGTCGCGCAGGTGACGGGCTCGGGCACGTTCGTGGCGACGGGCACGCACGAGATCGACGAGATGGAGGACATTCGTCTGACCTTCACCGCCGACGACGCGCAGCCGAACGGCGACCGGCTCTGCTGGAGCTCGCGCGGCAACTGCACGCCCTGCGAAGGCAGCGAGCCTGGCGCATACAGTCCTGCGGGATGGCCGCGGCCGATCGACATCGAGAAGCGGAACTCCAACTCGGGCGCGGGACCCGTCTCGCACGAGTACGATCTGGTGATCCGCGGCACCGAGCGCTTGCGCGTTCCCTGGACGGGCAACTTCACGACGCGCGTGAACACCGACTTCGAGCGATCGGGCGGCACCTACACCATCAACCTGTGCGCGACGGACCTGTCGGGCGCGACGGACCGGTTGAGCTTCGAGGTGAAGATCAACGACGTCGAGGAGGCTCCGTACTTCACGGACGACTTCGATGAGCTCTACATGGTGGTCGGCGACTACTCCCAGGAGGTCAGCATCGCGCAGAAAGCTAGAGACGGGGACAGCCCAGACGAGACACTCAAATACGCTGCCAACTGCATCGGTGGATGTGGTCCAATCTCGATCTCTGAAGAGGATGGCGTAGTAACAGTGACTCCTACAGACGATGAAATTGGCGATGCCGACACTGTAGATACCGCAACGGTTGAAGTCGAAGTTTCAGTGACAGATTCGACAGGAATGACTGCATACAGCTCCTTCATGGTGAATGTCAAGGACAGCAACACGTCACCCGCATTTGATAACGGATTGACGGGTGTGTCCTACACGGTGCCGGAAAACAGTGGCACGGGCACGAGAGTCGGTGCGCCACTTGCTGTTTCTGACGCGGATGAAGGCGACACCATGAGTGCCTCCGTCAGTGGCTCAAGAATGTTTTCGGCAAGTGTCGTAAAGACTAGTAGCGGTGACGAGGATGATGCCTATGGCGTTCAAGTCTCGGTAGCGGCCGGTGCCAAACTAGACTTCGAGGCTGACATTACTTCCTATGACATTTCGGTTGTAGTCGAAGATGAATATGGCGGCACATCCAACATCGACGTTCGCATCGACTTGACTGATGTCAACGAAGCTCCGATGAAGATCGGCGATGACATTCCAGATCAGAGAATTCTGGTGGGCATTACGCAATGCGAAGTTATGGCTAGCGACCACTTCATGGATCCCGACCACCGCGACCAGCAGGCGGGCCTTTACATTGAGGCCAGCACTACGCGGCCGGGCGATGCCTCTGTCGAAGTAGTGAACAACAACGAAATCTGCATAACTGGTCACTTCGTTGGTAGCGGTCCTGGACGAGTCAAGGTTACCGCCACTGACCGCGACGACAAGTCCGTCAATAAGACTTTCCGAGTTACGGTCGAAGCGAACATGCCGCCGATGGTTGTTGGCGATGGAATTCCAGACATGACCGCAGACGAAGGCGGACGCACGAGCGACATAAATCTGCCTGCCTACTTCGATGACGGTGATTCAACGTACGAAGAAATGCTTACCTATAGCTTCAGCGTTGATAATCCCGGCGTAGCGACTGGTGCGCTAATCGGCTACCACACACTACGCGTTTACGGCGATGAAAAGGGTACTGCTATGGTTACCGTCACGGCTTCGGATCAAAACAACCAGGCTGTATCCGATACCTTCATGGTGGAAGTAACTCGAAACGACCCGCCTGTTGCACATCCAGACTTCATATCCGATGTTTCGACACGAATTGGTATAGAGGAAGATCCCATTGACGCTCGAGGCTCATTCACGGACGAGGGTGACACGCTCACCTACTCGGTTACCACGGATGATCCCGATGTAGCCACGGCCGCACTCAAGTACGACGAGGAAGGCGGAGCTTGGATAGTTATCCACTCGCATTCACCGGGAACTACAAAGTGTACGTTGACGGCGACCGATACGGCCAAGAATTCCGAGAAAGTGGAATTCACCATTGAAGTCGGTGCACGTAACGACCCGCCAACAGTGGCTAACGCCATCGATGACGTAACACTCGGCGAAGGTGAGCGTTACGATGTGGACTTGGACGGTGTGTTTGACGATGAAGGTAGTCTTGACATTGAAGTTGTCAACGAAGACGAAACTGTCGCAGACGTTGTACACCGTCGCAGTGCTAACGAAATCCGAATCTATGGCAATGAGGCGGGAACCACAACTGTGACAGTTACTGCAACTGACAATGTCGGGCAATCCGCATATGACAAGTTCGATGTGACCGTCGAAGCAGTACCGGAAGCAGTTGGAGCTATTGCAGACCAAACTCTGCAAATTGGTGGAGAGAACTTGGATTTGAATGTAAGCGATTACTTCACGCACGCCGATGGTGCTGATGTTCTCTCCTACACCGTAACGACCTCTGGTTCCTCTGCTGCGACGGTAACCAACGCGGGTTCACAGCTAACGTTGGCGCCGTTTACGCGAGGTTCGACCGAAGTAACGGTTACGGCAACAGACCTGAACGGACGTAGCGCATTCCAGACATTCACCACGATTGTCAGCGATAGCGAACTCAGGTCAGTGGCGGAAGACGCATTGGCTGGCTACGGACGGGCGGTTCTGTCGAGCGTGTCCAACGCGATCGGCTCTAGATTGGAATCCAACCGTTCCGACACAGGCATAGCTGTCGGTCGCTTTATGCCGACCAATGACGCATCGTACGCTGCAGGAACTGAGTTCAGTGCAAATAACGGTATGTCGGGATTTGATCAGACGGCTTCAGTGGCTACTAGCTCATCGGCCGGTAGCACGTTGAACCAAATCACGTTCAATCGAACTTCGTTCCTAAGCCAGAATTTCTCCCAAATGCTGAATGGCAAGGGAGGAATTGGTTCGTGGTCTCTGTGGAGCACAACGGACACACGCAATTTTGCCGGCGAAGGTTACAGTGGCAATGCATCCTCAACGTTCATGGGACTCGACCTTCTTGCAAACAAGAACTGGGTACTTGGTGTAACCGGTTCTCGCAACACTGGTCAGAGCACCTATAGCTGGGGTACTGCAACGCAATCGATGGAAACTGAAATGTTGTCTGTCATGCCTTACTTTAGCTTTGAGCCAAGTGCAAAGACCTCGATTTGGGGAGTGGTTGGATACGGTATGGGAGACGTTACGTCGACCGTCGTAAACGCTGCTTCGCAATCAAGCGATCTTGCGATGAACCTTGGTATGCTGGGTGGACGTCAAGAGTTTGGTCACGTTGGAAATATCCAGCTTGCCGCTCGTGGAGATGCTGCGTTCGCAAGTCTTGCTACTGGTTCCGGTGGTGGCGCAGTTGATGATCTGTCAGCCGACGTTCATCGTGTCCGCGCAGGATTGGAAACCTCAATGGCGATTGACTTGCAAAACGGAAGTAACATTCGTCCGTTTGGTGAAGTAGCCTTCCGAAATGACGGAGGCGATGGTCTAACCGGATCGGGTATTGAAGTTGGTGGTGGAGTACAGGTTGAGACGAATGCGTTCTCGATCTCAGCACGCGGTCATATGACGGCGACACACTCTGCGAAGGACTTCAGCGAAAGTGGCTTTAGCGTGAAAGCGGAATTAGCCAATCCATCGCTTGACGGATCTGGATTCTCGTTTGCAATCGCTCCAAGATGGTTGCAGTCCACTGGTGTTCGAACAAGCACTAGCATATGGTCGGACGCTTCAACGCAAGGCGTGAACGGATTGCAGTCACTTCCAATTGACGATGTGTTCCAAAGCCACTCGGGAATGTCCTTAGACACTACCTTTGGCTATGGCTTCCGCGTTAGCAATGATCGTTTCTTAGTAAGGCCCTTCATGGAAGCTAAGTCTTACGGTGACAACAGCAAGTCTACTTTGGTTGGTTTTGATTTCAAACAGCTAGTGAAGGCTTCGCGCACTGTAGATCTCCGCTTCGTAGTAGGCCGTACTGACAATGGATACGAACCTGACGATCAAGTTGGAGTTAGCGCGCAGATTGAGTTCTGAGCGATGATCTAACATGAAAAACTACGTGCCGGAGTTCCGGCACGTGGATCTCAACAAAGGCGGGTGGATTTCCTAGCAAATCCACCCGCTTTTTTGTTGTGATACCTTGTATTTGTACACTTGCCAACATCAAAAAGCGGACCTCAATCGAGATGCGTCAGGCTAAGTTCGACTGCGTTGCGTGATGAATTCGTGGATTCTCCTCTCGACGACTAGATGTGGTTATGTGTTCGGGAAAACTCACTCATCAACAACGCATGGATAGCTAAGGCAGGCCATTCAGGTCGCACAGCACAACGCTAAGGCTAGTCAGAAAACCTGCGAACTCTTTCTTCGGGCCAGAAGAAGAATTTAGACAAAGAGCCAACAATCGTAGGGTGGGAATCGTTTGCAAACTGCCATACCGAACGACTGGTAACGGCTAGATCGTGCTACGCGCATCGACCCAGCTCGCTAAACTAGCAAAGTAATGCGTATCTCAGATTGTTTGAACAAGGATTGCGTGAACACATTCAGCGTATCGCCTCAACTTGCCCCGCAGCAGCGGCACGTCTCCAAACTGCAGGACGTTAGATATCAAGAAGGGTTGCTATTCCGCATGAGGGAACCGAATCTCTCGATTCCGGAAAGGCTCGTTTGTCCAATTGTTCGTAGGGTGAAGTTGAGTCCAATCGGCAGGTGTCTGTCCACTAAAGTAGCTCATTGCAAGTTCGAATGCTCTGGTTCCTATCTTGACACCTATTAGCCGACCGGGAATGTCGTCCGCGGGTGGATGTATACCTCCCCAAATTCTCGATAGGCTGCATTGATCTGCGGCGTCGTAATAGGTAGCCCATTGAAGGGTCATATCGACTGACGGCCCCTTTTCGAAGACCAAGAATTTGTTTGCTTTGACTTCGAATGAGCTCATCCCACCTGGGAAGTATGCACTACCAGTGAACGCAGTCAGTACTTCGGCTGCGCTTCTTGAGTAAGTTGAGTGCCCCGAAACGAATCCAGCAAATGGCGGTGTCACAAACGTTGGCCTTTGGTATGGCCACCAATTCTCTGCCAGTATCCATCCAACACCGGCCACATCTTGTGCTGGATCATCAATGTAGTTGGGACCATTCCACGCGTACAATTTTATTTTTCCGGTGTGTTCACCCAAATCTCCGGCCAACGCGTCGTTTTCGCCGACCACTTCTATGAATCCATCGACAAGAGGTATTCCGTCTACATGGTAGGACGCAATTTCTGCATTGGTACTTTGACCACGATCCGCCATTGCCCGCAGAGCAGAAATCGGTCTAATGTAGTCGTACCAACCCTTGATGCCCCAAGCGGAAATTGCAGCATCGTGCATTGCTCCACCAAGGACGAAGTAGAGCTTTACGTTCCACTCCAGTTCATCTAATACAGGACCGCTGCCTTCAAGCCTTCTCTCCAAAAGAGGATGGTCATTTACCTCATTGGCGATAACGAACCAATGTCCTGGTGGGGTTTCGGAATCCGGCCCATCGGCCCAAAACTCAGCCAGCACTCTGGTGTAGTCACCTCTTGGCACTACTTGTGGTTCATAACTCATTCCTGTTATTGGGTTAATCGAGTAGCCCTGACCAGTATCTCCGCCATCCAGTAGATTGAAAAATTCCTCGTAGGATTCGTAGTCAGTCGCGACTGGATACGCTCGTATGTTCCCCAACGATGCTGGGGATATGTCGATCATTACTCCATCGGTGGGATCCAAATGTGACGACCAAACGGACACCAGGGAGAATCCCCACTTGTACGAGTCGGAATACAGCCCATCGATCATTGGAGGAGCAGAGGGATCGTGGTATACCCAATAATCAAAACCATCTCGCGTGTAGACTGACAACTCCGAGTCCTCCAACGCGAATGGCCAAACACTACCCCATTCAGGGCTAAGAAAGTCCGGTTGCTCGGTACTGGGATTTCCGGCTTGGTCAATAAACTCCTGCAGTCTCAGAGGTTGCCATCTATTGAGGTCAACAATAGTTGGATTTCCAGGTAATTCTGGTTGCAGTGGTGGATTGACAGGCTGGTAGGCTAAGTTTGAGTATTCGTTGGCTTCGTTGGAGCCATCGAACATTCCAAATTCAATATAGCAATTGGCGATGTAGTTCCCTAATTCTGCTGCAGATCCGGACTTCCAGTCTGTTGACTCGTTCGATGCGTCATAATTCAGATAGCTCATTAGCGAGTTAACGTCCTTCAAGGTTTGGCTCGACCCAATGGATGCTCTAAAACGATGTGTTATGAGCCGATACGCTGCGAAACTTGCAGCTATTCGTTGGTGTTCCAAGATCTCCTCGTCTTCCAAACTTGTAGGACTCGCCTCCCATTCGCAGGAATAGCCTGCTTGTTCGGATCCGAGAAGCCAAGCACGTTCTACACTTTCATATGACGCCCACGCATCATACATAGCGGCAGAAATATGGAATAGATTTCGAGCATGGACTGTCGGTCGAGCGTAGTCATTGCGAATTGCCGCCAACAAAACCTCATTCCATCTTCTTGCAACCGAAACGTCAGCATCAGGTCCAACTCCTGGGAGGTAGTGCGCAGTCACCGTAACGTTGCCATCCGGCATTGTGAAGAGCGTGGTTGGAGAGTATATGTCTTCGAAGTACCCTTCGCCGTTTGATGTCCAATGCGAGAAGAAATATCCTTCCTCGGAGGAGCGCGCTTCAATCTCAATTTCCTCACCAGAGTCGTAGCCACCAGTGCCACTTCCATGAACGACGATCAATCGAGTTGCCGACTCGGTTGCTCGAATCGTCAGTTGCAGGTTGGCTGGAACGGAGTTGAGAGTCGTTACAGTTTGATCTGGCCAAGTCACTTGAATGTCGGCCTCGGTGGCTGTAGACAAGCCAAAGTGTACTTCTAAAGGATTGTGCGACACATAGTTGTTACTGCCGCCTAGGACACGGATCTGTTTGCCGAACTCGGTTGTAACCGTTACCCGAGCTCCAACGCCAAATCGATTGTCAGTAATGCCATCCAAGCGTAAAGTTAGATAATGGTTGTCATTGCTTGTATCGTTGCGGTAGTAGACGATGTGGTCTTGGCTGTTGTTTACTACCACGACGTCAAGGTCGCCGTCCAAGTCCGCATCGAAGCATGCCAGACCTCTGCCCTGCCCAGCATCAATCATGTCTACCGAAGCAGCAACTTCATCAAACTCCATCGAATTTGTGCCCTTATTGCGAAAGAAACGAATAGGGATACCTGAATAGTCTTTGTCGTCGTCAGGCAAGTAGCTCCAGCCATTGACTTGCACCATGTCGAGATGTCCGTCATGGTCGAAGTCACCAGCGCACGCTCCCCATCCCCAAGCACCGTCGCTCACCCCAGATCCGTTTGTCACATCTTCGAATTCTCCGTTACCAAGATTACGGTACAAGCGATTCCCAATCCGATCGCCGCCACGGACATCTAGGTTGTAAATTGAGGTTACAAACCAATCCATATGTCCATCGTTATTGAAATCCCCAACCGCGGCGCCCATTCCAAATTGATCTTTGATGACGTCCCGATCGGTAATGCGTGTGAACGTCCCGTCGCCGTTGTTGCGAATCACTTGACTATCTCCAGCATCGGCTGCCATGAGCAGGTCGGCATCGCCGTCATTGTCAATATCGACTAGGTTGGGGGTATAGGTCCAATCCGTGAAATTCTCGATAACTGCTTCCGCTATCCCGGTCTCACGACTTACACTCGTAAAGGTCTTGTCTCCGTTATTCCTATACACAGTTCGCGTGTCGAAATAGCCGTCGTGCGAAGTTCGCCAATGGGTCAGGAATAGGTCCAAGTATCCGTCGACGTCATAGTCAAAGAACAGAGCCGACACGGTATTCGACGCTCCGCTAATGATCTTGGATTTCGTTGTTATATCTATGAACTTGCCTTCTTCCTCATTCACCCGGTTTTCGAAAAGGTAGATTAGATCGTTGGCTACCGCACCTACAAAGAGGTCAAGGTCCCCGTCACCGTCAATATCTCCCCACGCTGGACCGCTCCCCCAATGTCGTATGTTGACGCCCAGCTCTTCCCCAACTTCCACAAAGGTTCCATTTCCCTGATTTTGGTAAAGATGGTTGGGATCGGTCCGTCTACCCACGACGTAGAGATCTACATCGCCATCTTGATCGTAGTCGCCAGCAGCAATTCCCGCGCTCGACTTTTGAACCTCCGTTAGAAACTCGAACTCTCCCGCTACCTTCCGACTGAATCCTGCATCGGTAATCTTGGTGAATTGAATGTTGAAGGGATTTGATTGCGCCACTAAGTCTGTGTCATTGGCAATAGCAATGACCACAATGGATAGGAACGCAAATCCAGGCCAATTCTTGCGATAGCGCTTGGACCGCCTTGTCCTGCGACGGCAGAGCAAAAACGAAAGAGTCTTGATCAATGCACGTGACTTCAAGACATCTGCGCCAATCCAATTAGAGGCTTAGTCGTGGAAATTTGTACCAGACTCATGTCAGTTTCTGATTTCACCATTGAAATGCCTCAGCGCTTGATCGAATGCACTTTGGCCAATCCTGATGCCAATCAATCGGCCAGGAATGTCGTCTGCAGGTGGATGAATGCCGCCCCAAATCCTCGACAAACTGCATTGGTCTGCTGCATCCTGGTATGTAGCCCACTGAAGTGTCATATCCATTGACGGTCCGTCTTCAAATACAAGAAATTCGTTCGCGGTAATCTCGAATTGGCTCATGCCTCCTGGAAAATATGCACTACCTGTCAATGCAGTAAGCACTTCAGCAGCGCTTCTTGAGTACGTGGAGTGACCAGACACGAAGCCTGCAAACGGTGGAGTAACGAAACTAGGTCGTTGGTAAGGCCACCAGTTCTCAGCCAGTATCCAGCCGACACCAGCGACGTCGGTTTTGGGATCGTCAATGAAGTCTGGCCCTCTCCACGCCAGCAGCTTGACTTTATTGAGATGCTCTTGTTGGTCGCCAACTAGCGGATCGTCGTCGCCGACCAGTTCGATGAAGCCCGCAACGAGCGGAAGTCCTTGAACATGAAAGGAGGGAAGCACAATGTGTGAGCTTTGTCCTCGGTCCGCCATGGCACGAATTGCAGAAATGGGGCGAATGTAGTCATACCATCCTTTAATTCCCCAAGCCGTTATCGCTGCATCGTGCATCGCGCCACCAAGTGCAAAGTAGGTCTTGACGTCCCATTCCAATTTGTCCATCTCTGATCCAATACCTTGGAGCTTTCGTTCGATCATTGGATGATCGTTGACTTCATTGAGGATAACGAACCAATGACCGGGTGGAGTTTCCGAGTCGGGGCCATCAGCCCAAAACTCGGCAAGGACTCGAGTATAGTCGCCTCTAGGAACTATCTGCTGTGTATATTTTTCGCCCGTAACAGGGTTTTGCTGATAGCCTGGGCTTGGATCACCACCTTTAATCCTGTCGAAGAATTGGTCATAAGTGTCATACTCACTCGCGACCGGATACTTCTGAATATTGCCGATCGATGCAGGTGAGATATCCATTGTGACTCCGTCGTTTGGGTCCAAATGTGCCGACCATATAGCTACTAGGGCGAATCCCCATTTGTAGGAATCCGAATATAGACCATCGATAGTTGGGGGTCCTCCAGGATCGTGGTATACCCAGTAGTTGAAACTGTTGCGATGGTATATTGTCAGATCAATATCTGATAGTGCAAATGGCCAAACTCTTCCCCACTCCGGGCTTAGGAACTCAGGTTCTGATGTGCTTGGGTTACCGGCTTGATCAATGAACTCTTTGAGAGCCAATGGTTGCCATCGATTGAGATCGACAATGTTTGGATTTCCGGGGAACTCAGGTTGTAGCGGCGGATTTACTGGTTCGTATGCAACATTCGCATAGTCATGACCCTCATTGGCATTGTCCAGCGAACCAAAGTCGATGTAACAGCTTGCGATGTAGTTGCCAAGGGCTGCTGGGGTTCCGTTTTGCCAGTCGATCGAGTCATTCGTGGAGTCGTATCCGAGGAATCCCATCAGGGCATCGGCGTCCTTCTGAATTTGTCCCACTCTTGGAGACTTTGGGAATCGGTGGCGGATCATCCGATATGCAGCAAAGCTAATTGCCTCGTTGCGTTCCTGCTCGACCGTTTCGCCATTGGAACTTTGGTCCCCCTGAGTTTCATTCTGCTCATGTTCCCAATCACAGGTGTAATTGGATTGTTCGCTACCCAATAACCATGGGTCTTCCACGGTTCCATAGGCTGCCCACGAATCGTACATCGCCGAGGAAATGTGAAACAGGTTGCGAGCGTGAATGGTCGGACGTGCATAGTCGTTTCTGATGGATTGCAATAAGACTTCATTCCAACGTCGCGCGACCGAAACATTGGCGTTAGGAGCTACGCCGGGTACATAGTGAGCACTCACAGTCACAGTTTGATCTGGCATAGTAAAGGTTGTTTCCGGTGCATACAGATCAGTGAAGGTGCCTCCACCGCTACTGGACCAATGGGAGAAAAAGTAATTCTTACTAGCAGGACGAGCGCGGATCTCGACTGCGTCGCCAACTTCATACTCTCCACCTCCCACCCCTTGCAGTACTACCAAGCGAAGAGAAGCATCAGGTGCCTCAAGCGTTAGCAATTGATTTGCAGCAACCTCTTCATACGTTGTTTCAGTCCCGTCCGGCCATAGAACCTTCACATCGGCCTGGGTCGCTGAGGACAGTCCAAAGTGTGCTTCCAGAGGATTGTGGGACAGAAAATTGTTGCTGCCGCCGATGTTTCGAATTTGGATTCCAGACTCTGTAGTGACTGTAATGCGGGACCCCACTCCGTGCTTGTTGTGTCCGGCACCCCATAGTCTAACTACAAGGTGGTTGTGGTCGTTCGAAGTCTCATTGCGGTAGTACACCAAGTGATCTTCGCTGTTATTCACGATCACTATGTCTAAGTCACCATCACGATCAGCATCGAAACAAGCCAATCCTCTACCTTGACCACGGTTGGTGACTCCGACTTCCTGTGCAATCTCGTCGAACGAAATACCACCTAGACTGCGGTTTCTAAAGAAACGAACTGGATGATCAAAATAAAGCTTTCCCGCAAGATACAACCAACCATTTACATGAACCAAATCCAAGAAACCATCGTTGTCAAAATCCGCTGCACATGCACCCCACCCCCATTCACCATTGTCCACGCCTGCATCCGAGGTAACATCCGAGAAAGTTCCTAAACCGTCATTCCGGTAAAGTCGGTTTCCGAAGTAAACACCATCTGCGTTATCAAGATCGTATACAGACGTAACGAACCAGTCCAAGTCTCCGTCATTGTCGTAGTCACCCACTGCCGACCCCATACCAAACTGATCTTTGATAACACTGCGATCCGTAACTCGAACAAATGTGCCGTCTCCGGTATTTTGGAAGACCTGGCTTTCGCCAAAATCTGAGGCCATCAGCAAGTCCGCATCGCCGTCTTGGTCGATATCTGCTAGGTTTGGTGTATAGCTCCAATCGCGATCATCCTCCACCAACGAACCAGCGATTCCCGTTTCGATACCTACGCTGGTAAAGGTGTTGTCTCCATTGTTGCGATAGAGTGTTTCGGTGTCTATACCAGGGCTGTAGAACGATCCCCAGTGAGTGAGGAAGAGATCCAAGTAGCCGTCAAGGTCGTAATCGAAAAAGAGAGCCGAAAAAGTATGCGGCGAAATGATCGTTAGTCCTGACTCTTCGGTAATGTCAACGAACGTACCTTCTTCCTCATTCAGCCGGTTTTCGAAGAGGAAATATGGGCCAAATTCGATTCCACCTACAAACAGATCCAGGTCTCCATCACCGTCTATGTCTCCCCATGCAGGTCCTCCTCCCCAATGTCGCACACCAACGCGGAGTTTTTCTCCAACTTCAACATACGTTCCGTCTCCCTGATTTTCGTACAAGTGGTTTGGCTGAATGGCGCGTCCCGTGACATAGAGATCAATGTCGCCATCTTTGTCGTAGTCTCCTGCGGCTATACCACCACTGAACGTTTCTGGGTCTGTCAAGACCACCAACTCCCGTGCTCCTGCCAAGGACCGTGTTAGACCAGCGTTCTCTACTTCTTCAAACTGCAAATTGTGTGGATTTCTTGCTGAATTCTGAGCAATGGCTTGTGTGCCATAGAACGTTGCAATTGCAATTCCAAACATCGCTAGAACAGACACTTGGAGAGAGTGCACAATCTCGCAGCCGTAATTTGTAACTCTACATTTGACTGGCCAACGAGAACTTTGCGAGTCGAGGCGAGTATTCACATCAGCACACAACCGATTTGCTGCTCTTGTTAACCTTAGGAAACTGCGGAGCTCATGCTAGGATTGACGGGCGATTCGACAGTTCCCACTCTAACGAAACGAGAATTCCACATTTGTTTTTGCATGTTTAATGGAGTCAGTACGTATGGCGAACAAGCACTGCCAACAAGCACTTTTTTGAGTTTACCATGAATTTTTGATGTATTTGTCTTGTCTCAGGCACTGAGACCTGCCGAATCGCCTCGTAAATCTTGAGTCTATGAAGTGTAATGTCTAGTCTATTTGCAATCGCTAGTCATTCGCCACGGCGATTCACGACGTATTGAAGAGTGCCAATTGCCGTTGGTTTCGTGAGTGGACGTTGGGCTGCCGATCTCGATCCAAGGCGAGTCTAAGAGTTTTTGCCCTAGCCTAGTCCGAATGTGTGCGAACTAGCAAGCGAACGCGGGATTTGGTGGACTACGAGATTCCGGGCACGGCTCTGAGAGTGACTAGGCTCACATTAGCGACTACAACCCAAGCAAGCCTAGGTGAAATGACCGCGATTGAACCTGGAGTTGCCGCTAGGAACCTATGCACGACCATGCATGTCCAAAATCTTCTGCAGGCGTTAAAACCGCTTCGTAATTCTTAAGTGCGAGTTGCATCATCAACTTTAGAAACAAATTGAAACAATTTGAAAAAGACTGCGTAAAGGGGTTGACAAATCGTTACTCTGTCGATTACACTTCACAAGGCTTTAGGTCGTGTGTAACTGTCTCGCTAAGAGTGGTTTCGTGTGTTTGTTGGCTTGGTATAGAAAACGTAGCAGCTGTGCCATTCAACGCTGGACGTTCACATTTTTGAATCAAGTAGTCATCCATTATCGGACGACGGCTACCGGACGTGTAGCCTCGGTCCGATGTAATGCGTCAGATTTCTGCGAATTTGCACGGCACAACACAACGCCGCGGTAGATTCGACAACAGGAGGAAATCCACATGTTTAAACTACATTCGGTTGGGGGAGCGGACAAGGGAAGGTTCGGTTCTCTGCGACTAATTGCGCTGTCGGGCGTTGTGGCGGCCGGTCTGCTGAGCGCTCCGGCGCTGGCGCAGGCTACGGGCTGTGCGTTCACGGCTCCGGATCCGGCGACGGACGCGGAGTGGGCCGAGGGCGCGACGGCGACGTCGGGCGCGATTGAGTTCACGGCGGGCACGGGTGGCGATGCGACGTTGCCGACGGTTGCCGATGCTGCGAATTGCGCCGGCGAGGGCGACGTTCAGTACACGCTGTTCATGGGTGGCGATCAGTTGATGGTCGCGTCGGGCGAGTCCTCGCTCACGCTGCTGACGATCATGTCGACGACCACGAACGGCACCGTGACGGTGACCACTACCGGCGCGGATGCGAGCAACGTGGCTGCAGGTGCCAGTGTCACTTACACGGCGGGGGACGGCGATTTCCACAACGCGGCTCCGGTGGCCTTCGTGCTGAAGGCGGAGAAGGCGTTCAACGCCGGCGACACGGCCGAGTTCAGTTTCACGGTCACGGTCAAGCCGACCGCGCATGGCACGGCTCCTGCGAACGTACGTTCCATAGCCGAGACGGCGCGGAGCATCTACGTGGAATGGACGGGCGACGGCAACAATTCGGACGCCACGGCCACGCCTCCGACGCCCGACACGTCGGCGACGCACTACGAGGTCACGGCGACCCCGGCGATGGGCGACCCCGTGACGATGAGGTTCGCGGACACGGCGACGGGTACGACGACCACTGCTACGCCGGACAACCCGAGGCAGTCCGGGACGGTCATGGGTCTGATGCCGAATACGCTGTACACGATTACGGTGAAGGGCGTGAGCGGCAGCGGCTTCAGCGAGCGCGAGAGCGCTGCGTCCGACCCCACGGCCGATGCCACGGATTTGACTGCTGATCCCATCGTTCGCGGCGCCACGGCGACCACGATGATGGCGCGCGAGTCGGACGGCGAGGGAATGGCAGGCCCGTTCAAGCTGTCGACGGGCGAGCAGGTGGACATTGCCGTGAGCACGCTGATCGATCTCAGCGTCGGGGAGCAGGCTGGTGACACGTTTGACGCGGTGCGCGAGGGCATGAGTTTCATGTTCGCGGCGAGCCCGGGCAACGACGCGGTGTCGGTGGAGTACATCGACGACAACGACGACGACCACTCGGACGATCTGATTCGTCTGGTGGGCATGGGCGAGGGCACGTACACGGTCACGGTGACCGCGACCAGCGGCATGTTCATGTTGACCGCGACGCTTCCGGTCTCCGTCATCGAGAACCACACGCCGATCTTCCGGATTTCCGAGGCGACGGTGGACTGGGACATCGACAATACCGGCGCCAATTTCCAGATCGACGTGATGGCGAACTTCGTCAGCGAGCAGATCACGGACGCGGACGCGGGCGACTGCGCCGGCAACGACAATGCCGACAACGAGATCAACTGCGACCACGAGCTGACCTTCACCCTGACGGGCGGCGCGGGCTATCTCCACATTCTGGAGGAGAACGAGAACGCGGGTCTGATCACGGCGGGTTCGCGGACCGATCCCGATCTTGAGGCGGTGGAGGACGGCCGGCAGTTCGAGCTGACCGTGACGGCCACCGACCAGTCGGGAGCGAAGGACACGATGAAGATCTTCGTGGACGTGATCGAGGGCAACGACGATCCGACCTTGGCCGAAGATGCGGCGGACATGTATCTGGAACCGTTCTCGGCGTCCAGGGGACGTGTTACGGAGACGGTCAACCTGGCCGACAACTTCACGGATCGCGAAGACGACGATCTGTGCTATGAGATAGCGTCCAGCAGTTTGGTGGACGACAACAACACGCCGACCGACGATACCGACGACATCACGCTGGCGGACGCCTCCTTGGCGGGCGCCTCGACGTGCATGAACGCCAATCTGACGATCACGATGCGCGTGCCGTCCTTGGATCCGGAAGACGACGACTTCGCTCTGCTGGGACGCTACGGCACGGACACGGTTACGGTTTCGGTGCGGGCGCGTCAGCGCAACGCCGCCGACAATGCGCTGCCGACCGGCACGGTGACCGTCAGCGTCGACCTGGTCTACGGGCCGAACGTGGGTCCGAGCATCCGCACGGTCGCGCAGGTGACGGGCTCGGGCACGTTCGTGGCGACGGGCACGCACGAGATCGACGAGATGGAGGACATTCGTCTGACCTTCACCGCCGACGACGCGCAGCCGAACGGCGACCGGCTCTGCTGGAGCTCGCGCGGCAACTGCACGCCCTGCGAAGGCAGCGAGCCTGGCGCATACAGTCCTGCGGGATGGCCGCGGCCGATCGACATCGAGAAGCGGAACTCCAACTCGGGCGCGGGACCCGTCTCGCACGAGTACGATCTGGTGATCCGCGGCACCGAGCGCTTGCGCGTTCCCTGGACGGGCAACTTCACGACGCGCGTGAACACCGACTTCGAGCGATCGGGCGGCACCTACACCATCAACCTGTGCGCGACGGACCTGTCGGGCGCGACGGACCGGTTGAGCTTCGAGGTGAAGATCAACGACGTCGAGGAGGCTCCGTACTTCACGGACGACTTCGATGAGCTCTACATGGTGGTCGGCGACTACTCCCAGGAGGTCAGCATCGCGCAGAAAGCTAGAGACGGGGACAGCCCAGACGAGACACTCAAATACGCTGCCAACTGCATTGCTGGCTGCAAAGGGGCAATTACAATTGCAGAAGATGATGGAATCTTACGGGTAACACCATCTCAGGACGAACTTGGTGACGCAGATACACACGATACCGTTGAAGTTGAAATCGAGGTATCGGCAACCGATTCGACTGGACAGACCGCGTACAGCAAGATCGTGGTTACGGTCAAAGATCGCAATAATGCTCCCACGTTTGCTGACGGCCTGACAGGCGTGTCCTACACGGTGCCGGAAAACAGCGGCGTGGGGACGAAAATCGGTGCGCCATTGGCGATTACCGATGCAGATGCCAACGATGTGCTTAGCACTGAAGTTACTGGTTCAGACAGGTTTGGATCGAGCATAGTCAAGATCAGTGAACCCGACGAAGACGATCGCTTTGGCATTCAAATTGCGGTAGCAAAGGCTGGCCTCGATTTCGAGAGCGACCAGAATTCCTTTGATGTTGCAGTAGTGGTTGAGGACGAATACGGTGGATCCTCGAGCATCGATGTACGCATCGACTTGACTGACAAGAATGAACCTCCCACAAAGACTCCTGGCGATATTGCAGACCAGCGAATCCTCGTCGGACTAACGTTATGTGAAATCAAAGCCAGCGATCACTTCAAGGATCCCGACCACCGCGACCAGCAGGCAGGATTGCTAATTGACGCAAATTCAACGCGGCCGGGCGACGCCTCTGTGCAAGTCGTGGACAACAACGACATCTGCATAACTGGTAATCACGTGGGTAGCGGCCCCTCACGAATCAAGATAACTGCTACAGATCGCGAGGGTCTATCGGTATTCAAGAACTTCCTTGTTACGGTCGAAGCCAACATGCCGCCGATGGTTTTGGCGGAAATCGAGGACATGACTGCTCAGGAAGGTGGTCGAATTGCATATGACATCAATTTGAATGCACACTTTGACGACGGCGATCCTACCTACATGGAAGAACTTAGCTACGCTGTCGACATCGACGATCCAGGCGATGTTGCTACGGGTGCACTCGTTGGCAATGGATCGATGCTCCGAATCTATGGCGACACGAAAGGATTCGCCAATGTAACGGTGACGGCTACGGATCAAAACGGACAGTCGATATCTGACACCTTTGAGGTTCAAGTTATTCGCAACTATGCACCTGTGGCCGACCACAGTGCGATTGCGAATCACGAGCAGTACATCGGCAAGGAGTACGATCCCATAGATGCCACAACGGCATTCATGGATGAAGGTGACGAGCTCACCTACGCGATCACAACTTCGAACCCCGATATCGCAACTGTTGCCATTAAGTACGACGAAATGGGTGGTCCCTGGATCGTAGCGCATTTGCACTCGCCTGGAACCGTACACGTCACGATGACGGCGACGGACTCTGCAAGGCAATCTGCAACAGTGTCGTTCGAACTTTTGGTTCACCCAAGGAACGACTTCCCTGTCGTGGCCAATGCGATTGCCGACTTGGAGATCATCGAGCTGCGTTCCATGGACATCATGCTCGCAGACGTCTTCACGGATGACTACGACACAATCGACATTGAAGTCGTTAACGAAGACGAAGGCGTAGCTGACGTTGTTCATCGAATGAGGGAAAACCTGATTCGAGTATATGCCAACGCACCCGGCATGACCAATGTAACGGTTACGGCGACCGACGATATTGGCCAGTCCGTTGTTGACAGTTTTGTCATCACGGTAGTGCCCAATCACCCGCCAGTCGTTGCTAACGCAATACCCGACCAATCGGTGATCGTGTACAAGTCCATTGACATATCGCTTGCCGGAGTATTTTCCGATGCAAACGACGATCCATTGGACATTACGGCTGAATCGGCTAATGAAGACATAGCTACCGTTGAGCTCATGAAGTCTTCTGGTGAGGCATCGGCAGATGATCACCCCGACGAGGAATACGTTCTGAGAATTACGGGCGTTTCGGTCGACTCGACGACAATCATTCTTACTGCAACGGATCCTGGTGATCTGTCTGTGCAGCACAAGTTTGAGATCGAAGTTGAAAGCGACAAGCCTTTCGTAGTTGAAGGAAACGAAATTCCCGATCAGATGCTTGATGTGACTATGCCCATCATGGTGTCTATTGACGGCGTATTTGGCGATCCGGAAGACGAAGAGCTGACCTATTCCGTTGCAACTGCCGACGAAGGTGTTGCTACGGCCATGATTGAAGGTACAGACCTGACGATTACTGGTGTCATGGTCGGCGAAACGACCGGAACGGTGACTGCAACAGATCCATATGGCAATTACGCGATGGATACGTTCAACATAACGGTCATCAATGCTGGGCCCATGGTTGTGGGTGAGATTGAAGATCAAACCTTGACGGTAGTCGATCCAGCAATGGTTGATGTTGCTGATGCCTTCATGGACCCAGACGGCGATGAGTTGACCTACAGCGCCACTTCATCGAACGAAGATGCGGCAACGGTCAGCGTCGAAGGATCGGAGGTAACGATCACAGGCGTGAAAGTTGGTGAAACGATGGTTACGGTAACCGCCATGGATCCAGCTGGGCTCTATGTCATGACGAGCTTCATGGCAACGGTCGAGAATGCCGCGCCGATGTTTGTCAACGCAGTTGAGGATCAAACCCTTACCGTAGTTGCTCCAGTCAGCGTTTCCGTCATGGATACCTTCATGGATCCGGACGGAGACGAATTGACCTTCAGTGCGACATCTTCCAATGAAGATGCTGCAACAGTAAGCGTTGACGGCTACATGGTTACCGTAACAGGCGTGAAGCGTGGCGAAACCATGATCACGGTTACTGCTACCGATCCAGGCGGCCTTTACGCGATGACCACCTTCATGGCTACGGTTGTGAATGCGGCTCCGATGGTTGCCAATGAGATTGACGACCAGACTCTTACAGTTGTCGATCCCGCGATGGTTTCGATTGCGGATACCTTCATGGATCCGGATGGCGACGAAATGACCTACAGTGTCATGTCGTCGAACGAAGCTGCAGCAACTGCCTCTTTGGACGGCACCGATCTCATGATCACCGGCGTCAAAGTTGGAATGACCACGATTACGGTTACGGCGACAGATCCAGAGGGTCTCTACGTGATGACTTCATTCGAAGCCGAAGTGGAGAACGCCGCACCGCAGATGGTCGGCACTTTGGACGATCAAGTTGTAACCCGAGGAGAACCGATTACGGTTTCGATAGCTGGGGTATTCATGGATCCTGATGGCGATCCTCTCAGCTACGGCACTGCATCCGATGATGCTTCGATAGCTACGGCCTCGATTTCTGGCGAGAGCATGACCGTTGACGGTTTGGCTCCCGGTACAACCTCGATCACTGTAACGGCGAGCGATCCTGATGGACTCAGTGCGTCCGGTTCGTTCTCGGTAAGGGTTGAGACGATACCCGAGGCGGTTGGAAGGATTGCGGACGTAACACTGCAGGTCGGTGGCGATTCCATGACTATGAGCATCGCTCAGTACTTCGAGGATGACGATGGCGATGCGTTGACGTATACCGTTGCCGCCTCAGGCAATGCTGCGACGGCTTCCATAGCTGGAGCGGATCTGACGCTAGCTCCATTCACACGAGGATCGAGCGGCATCACCATTACGGCAGCTGATCCCAAGGGACGCAGCGTTACGCAATCATTCACCGCGAATGTGAGCGACAGCGAACTGCGCGATGTAGCTGAGATGGCTTTGGCACATCACGGACGCGCAATTCTCTCCGCCACATCCGCTGCGTTTGGGTCGCGTCTGGAAGGTGATCGGGCGAATTCGGGACTGTCCTTCGGGCGGTTCTCGCAATACATGCCCCTCAAGGAAGGTGAGATTGCCACGGGTGGCAACACTGCACTATCCGGAGGTGGTTCGACATTTAGAGATGTCTCTAACGCCAGCTGGACTGGATCCACAAGCTCGATGTCGCCACAGGCTACTGGTTCGGCCTCAATTCCGAACGTCTCGAACTTCCTTAATCCACAGAGCCTGAGGAACTTCTCCCATACGCTCAATGGAAATGGCGGTGTGGGTTCCTGGTCGATCTGGGGCGGGTTTGACACTCAAACCTTCGAAGGCATGGGGTACGAAGGCGATGCGACGTCGTTGTTCCTTGGAGCAGACCTGCAGTCCCATCAGTGTTGGCTGTTCGGTGTAGCGATTGCCAACAACACTGGTGAGAGCGATTACACATGGGGAACGGCCACGCAAACGATGGAGACGTCGCTAACGACGATCCTGCCCTACGTAAGGTACGAACCCACCACTGGCGACACTTCCGTTTGGGGAGTAGTCGGCAGCGGTTCTGGAGAAGCGGAATCAACCGTGGTCAATGCTGACAACCAAACTAGCGACTTGTCGTTTACTTTGGGGCTTGGTGGAATACGACACGACTTTGGCGAAACCGGCAACTTCAACCTTGCTGTTAGAGCCGATGTTGGAGTTGCCAACATTGAAACCGCAAGTGGCGATGGTGCGATTGACGGACTGTCAGCTGGCGTGAATCGACTCCGTGCAGGAATCGAGGCGTCAATGAATGTAGATCCCGGCAATGGCGGTTCGCTTACGCCTTTCGGCGAAGTCGCGGTCCGCAATGATGGCGGCGATGGAGTCACTGGGACGGGGCTTGAAGTCGCAGGCGGTGTTCGATTCTCGCAGGATGCGTTCAGCTTTGAGGCGCGTGGTCGCATGACCGCAGCCCACGGCGGCGAGGACTTCAGCGAGCAGGGAATCAGCGTTGTAGCGGCTTTCCGACCATCAGGCGATGGATCGGGGCTTTCTCTATCCATTGAACCGCGTTGGGGTCAGACAACTTCGACAACCCAGAGCTTTGTCTGGAACGAAACAGCTACTATTGGCGTAGGTTCGGTACTTCCCGAATCGAACGTGTTGCGAAACGACAATGGCAAGTCCATTGATACCGTCTTGGGATATGGATTCCGAGTGGGTGGCGATCGCTACATGTTCAGACCGTTTTTAGACGTTCGCTCCGGCAGCGCCAGCGGCAAATCGACTCTCTTAGGCGCAGAGCTCAAGAATTTGGTTCCTGGACCCATGTCTATCGAGACGAGGTTCGTCTTCGGCAAGATGGACTTTGGAGAATCCAGTCAGAGCCAGATTGGCTTGGATGCTCGGATAGTCTTCTAGTCAACATTAGCTAAACGGTCACCTGCCGACGAAGTCGGCAGGTGACTTCTACAATCGAGGCGTTGGACTCGCCAGAGTCCAACGCTTTCTTCTTTTCAACCACAAATGGGGAACGACATGGAAGGCACCAAATTCTTGACGGGCAGAAACTACGGTAGGTCAATTCGTGAAGTTTCGATGACTGGTTCAGAACTTGACGTTGCGGTATCGTATTGGACTGAAGACATAATGCGATTGCATCAATTGCTCGATACGGCTAGATTGACCTCTGGGCCAAGAATGCGAGTCATTTGTGATTTATTCCATCGCGCTTGCCATTGGGCGCCGGTTGAGGAACTCAGGGATTGCAACGTTGAGGTTAGGAGATTACAAGGTTTACACGCTAAAGTGTGGATATGCGAATCCCACGTCATCATTGGTTCGGCGAATTCGTCCAACTCAGCGTTGCACCTCACTCAATCTGATCGAAGGAACGAAGAAGCCGGAGTGAAACTTGACAACGCTAGTGTGATTGAAGACGCAAGAAGGTGGTTTGGCAAGATCTGGGGTCTCGCAACACCTGTGACGGATCAAGACATTGACTGGAAAAAGGAAAACCATCCAAATCCCGAGAACGGTGGTGGGAGTGGCGCGGGTCACTCTCATGACGATCAGAGTGACGAAATGCACACTTTCGAAGAGCTAGTGGGAGAATCAGCAGCACGGAATTATCGTGAAGTCCTTGAATCGTTGGGATTTGACTATGCTGGGAGACCTGGGAACTTGAGAAAACAGTTCGACAATATTGAAAATGCAAATGTCTTTTCCGCGGAATTGGTTGACGCAATTCAATTGCTTGTTGTAGAAGCGTGTGGTGCGGGCAGCTTTGGGGACGAAATTCTAGTGCCGCCAGGATTCTTAGAGCCATCTGGGTTTGCAAAACGTGTTCTTCACGAACGAATTGCAAACCTAGTAGTGGGTCTCCAACACCGCAATCTCAAATTGGTTCAAGGCGAAGCTCAAAATGAGTTGACTTACAGCTTGAGACTCTCAAGCAAGAGAACGGGTATGAAAAGCGTTGCGGTTCTAACTCTTTTGGGCAGGTGGATAGAGGCATGTCAAGACCGTCCGGCGAGTATTATTGAATGAGCATCCGGCAACCCCTGCAGGTTAGTACACGTGCGGACGCTATTGTGTGGGAATTGTGTTCCAGTCCTCTCCTACAAGCTGTCGGCCCACAGCGGACTAATATTATGCATCCACGTTGCCACTAAAAAGGTAACTTCCCAATACACTGTAAATGGTTGCCATTAGGCGAAATCCACACCAGACTTTACCTTCCCTTCTCGGCGTGAGACTCTACGGCCACATCGATTTAAGTTGTAGAAGCTGTTCACCAACTCTTCAAACATGAACGAGGAGGGCGTGGAACTGGGTGAAATCCTCGGGCCCGATTTAGCTGCCAATACATTCTTTCGCCGAAACCTTCGTTGGTAGCAATTCGATTAATTGGCAGCGGGCCTCGTCTTACCAAACTTTTGGTACTATCCCCTGTCGGGCGCGCGGTGTGCTCTTACTTTGTTTAATGACGAAAGATCGTCACCTAAGACAACCGGACAGGTCAGGTCTAGTACATCAATCCAATGCGTTATTCCACTGTCTGCCTGGAATGAGCGAAATTAGTTTCGATACAACCTCTTGCGCCGCCTGTCTCGGTTGCCGCGCGAGATCTGGCCTAGCAAGAGCGTTCATTTCGACGAGGAATTGCGAATTGTTCAGTTTCCCGTATAGATTCTGATTAGCGCGCTAGGGGCGTGACATTGGGTCTGTAACGCGCTGTGTCTGCGCCACTCGTCGATGTAGTCGCGGGGAATTGCGCTTTTACTTCAATACTTGCATTTACTAACAATCTCAAGCTCTTCAATCAGATTGCATTGATTGAATCCACACCTAGCACGAGCATAGTTGAGTTTCTGGTGTGTTGTTGAACATACTTCCTGAAAGGTATTGTCAGTTGTCCTGCGCCTATATATTCCAGCAAATAGCCGAGAAGCTGAGTCCAGGGGATCGAAGCAGACTGTGAAGCTTCGACAAGACGTTCCGGATGTATGTCGTCTGAAAGTTCCGAAAGAACGCCCGCCACTCTGTTCAATCTCCCACCACGTCGAATGTAGCCAATAAGGTCGATTGCCGTTGCTTCCACATTTCAGACAACAAACGTTCCACTAGGATTGTTGAACTCTTCGAAGGGCACTGCTGCAAGGTCTTCCCTAGCAACGAAAACCACCTTGACCCCACCGCATCGAATCGCAGGGCGAATTCGCTCAACAACAATCTGGAACTCCTGCGGACGCTGATGGGCTGCACCCTGATTCTGTGCTGCAGACAACAGTCCAACGTAGTAGCGCAGATTTCAATGTTCCAATAGCGCAGGCAGAAATTGGTCCGCTGGAAGGCAACCGATTCGCTGATACTCGGATGGCAATATGACGTAGAATCCGCGAGCAGCTCTTGCGATGATTTGCTTGGCGGCGACGCGGTTTATGGTTGACATGAGGCTGCGCCGGAGCTCTCCAAAGCGGAACGAAAAAGTGATACCTTCCCCTCGCCCAGATCTGTGATGGCATCGCTATCTCGATGGGATCGGTGGGCGACTGCTACGACAATGCGATGGCGGAAAGCTTCTTCGCCACCTTGGAAACCGAGCTGATCGATCGGCAGCCGCGCTGTTTATTCGCGAATCGAGCCCAGGCGAAGTCGATGATCGTCGACTATCTCGAGGGGTTCTACAACACGCGGAGACTGCATTCCTCGCTAGGCTACCTGTCGCCGATGGAATTCGAACGCCGCCTTGCGGAAACGCCATGAATGCATCGAAAAGTAGAATTTTGAACAAAGACTGCCCGTGGGAGTGTGGACAACTCTGGCGAGTTCCCCACATTCCCACGAGGCTCATCAACAACTATTTTTCATGTGTCCGCTAACATGAGGCAAGCTCATATCTTGACTACATTGCAGAACGATTTGTGCTGAACGCCTGCGATTGTAGACGCGCTGAATAGCGATGCGCTGCCCAATTATGGTATTTACATTAATGATTAATAATACTATATAGTGTAAAATAGATCTATGAATGGCTTTGAACGAGCACAAACAGCATTGCTCGTCCAACGGTTAAGAAAGAATCCGAGTCGTCTGATTCTGGTCAAAGGACCGCGACAGACGGGAAAGACAGCGCTAGTCCGACAAGCGCTCCTCGAGATTTCAGAGGAGAGAGACTGTCTCTACGTCTCCGACGACGAACCTAGAAGCGCACGAGTATCTCTCGATCTGGGCTCTAGCATTGAACCAGACCATGGTTCAATGCTAGAGCCCATCGACCGCAAACTAGACACTCATTGGTTACGGCGTCAATGGGAAACAGCCAGAAAACGTGCGGTTTCCTTCCCGCACGGATCAATACTTGTGCTCGACGAGATTCAGAAAATCACAAACTGGTCGGAAACAGTCAAGGGCTTGTGGGACCATGATCGCCACACGAAGTTGCCTCTGCATGTCGTACTGTTGGGATCGGCACCCCTGCTGATGCAACAGGGGCTTTCAGAAAGCATGGCGGGAAGGTTTGAGTCCATTGACGTAATGCATTGGTCCTATAGTGAAATGTCGTGTGCTTTTGGCTTCGATGTAGATCAGTTCGTCTATTTTGGCGGATATCCAGGAGCAGCTGATCTCATTGGCGATGAGGAACGTTGGGCCACATACGTTGACGAGTCGCTCATTGTGCCCAATATCGAACGGGACATCTTGGCCCTGCAGCGCGTGAACAAGCCCGCTCTCCTGAAGAGGTTATTCGACTATGCATCGGCGTACTCTGGGCAAATTGTTTCCTACAACAAGATGCAGGAACACCTTAACGACAAGGGAAACACAACAACATTCGTTCGCTATCTCCATTTGCTCTCTGAAGCTGGGATGGTTACGGGACTCTCAAACTATTCGAGGTCTAGCTCGTTAGGCAGAGCTTCCCGTCCAAAGCTCATCGTCCACAACACCTCGTTGATGACAGCAAGATCGGGTTACTCGTTTGAAGAGGCTAAGGCCGACCGGAGCTACTGGGGCAGACTTGTCGAAACGGCGGTAGGTGCACATTTGCTCAACACAAAAGGCCAAAATCATCGAGTCTTTTATTGGCGGAACGACAAAGGTGATGAGGTCGATTTCGTATTGGAACGAGCGGGGAAGACTCGAGCGATCGAAGTCAAAAGCGGAAGTGGTGGGCTTAGAGCCAGGGGACTTGAGGAATTCCAATCTCGCTATGGAGAATTGGAACCAATTGTTGTGGGAGAACGAGGTATATCCCTTGATGAATTCCTCTCTAGACCTGCGTCGGAGTGGCTCTAAACACGATGAGCTATTTTGCCGAAAGGACGGTTAGCACATTCGACGGGACTGGCACGCGTCAGTCGCAGGAGCACCAATACAGGAAACTCGAAGACTTCCGAGAGTGTGATACATATGTTCTGCTTGGACCAGCAGGCTCAGGCAAGACTACCGAGTTCCTTCGAGAGGCAAGGAAGACTACGGTCGGGCATTACGTCTCAGCTCGAAATTTTCTAACTCAAGAAGATTGGGTCAATTGGGAAGGCAAGACTCTGTTCATTGACGGGCTTGACGAAGTTCGCTCCGGCGGGAACGACAGTCGCATACCCTTCGATGAAATTCGAAGGAAATTAAGCAAGTTGGGCAAGCCGTCGTTTCGATTGTCCTGTCGTGAGGCGGATTGGTTGGGGATTAACGACACGAAACATCTCCAAGACGCGACACGAAACGGTCAGGTCCCCATTCTGCGTCTAGATCCTCTTTCGTTGAAGGAGGTCACAGCGGTCTTGCACCACAACTTTCCAGAGGTTGACCCGGAAGACTTCCTAGACCAAGCTGAAAGACACGGAATCAAGGAGCTTCTCTCGAATCCTCAAAGCCTTCACATGCTTGTCAAGATCGTTAACAAGGGATCGGACTGGCCAAAGAGCAGGATGGATACATTCAGCATGGCTTGCAGGGCTCTAGTCGAGGAACATAACCAAGAACACTTGATTGCGAATCAAGATGTCTCGGTATCTAACAGCATCAACATCGCTGGACGCCTCTGCGCGATTCTCTTGCTTACGGGCAGTTCCGGGTTTACGCGCCGATCTGACAGGACAGACGAACTGATCTCAATACAAGAAGTAGCGGGTGAGGACGATTCACTGCACCCAATGACGGTGCTGGCAAGCAAGTTATTCCAGAAGGCAAGAGACGATTCGTTCGAGCCAATGCACCGTCAAATCGCAGAATTTCTTGGTAGCAAGTACTTGACGTCCCAGATCAACCAAGGTCTGCCCCTCAGTCGAATTCTCTCGCTCATGGAATACGAAAATGGCTCTATAGTGTCAGATATGCGGGGATTAGGCGCGTGGTTGGCGGCCCATTGCTCAACGGCGCGTTCTGAGTTCATAGCCCGAGATCCGATTGCCACGGTCCTTTACGGAGATGTAGAGGGCTTTTCAATTATGGAAAAGTGCCGAGTTCTGACAAACACCCGAGAAAAGTTGAGCGAGAATCCCCAGACCCTTCGCACGTTGGTGAACAACAGTCGTACTGGCGACCTTGCAACGAAAGAAACTGCGCCTTTATTTCAAGACGTGCTTTCTACTCGCTCTCCTAGTGAGGATCTGCAGCTATATGCAAGATTTCTCATTTCTGTATTGAGTCACGGAAGCGTACATCCGGAATTGCATTCAACTTTGTGGATTGTCGTGAGAAATTCTGGTTGGCGATCCGCTGTTAGAGTAGCGGCGCTCGATTTGCTGCTATCCACTTGCCTAGCAAATCCAACCACGACTTATGAATCTGACGAGTTGCTCCTGGAAATCCATGCCGGGGAAGTTGAAGACTCAGACGATGAACTCAAAGGGGTGTTACTACGCCACTTCTTTATACGTAATCGCTCCCTAACTGAGATCTTGAAATTTCTTGAACGACCAAAGAGTCCAAGTCTCTTTGGAACATACCAGAATTTTTGGCTGCATCTCGAGCTTGACGAAGTCTCGAACGACGAATTGATCCCATCACTTGACATAATTCGAGCCAAACTGGACGCCGATCTTTCCAATGACTTACGGCTCGCCATACCTGCATCGTTACTTGCCAAGGTATTTCTCAGGTTTCTCTCCTGCCTTGTAGATCGGTCTTCATGGGCACCCATAGAAAGACTCATTGGATGGCTGAATTTTGCACGCAAAGTTCAATCACCTGGCTCGCAACACACCGAACAACTCAAGAACTCGTTGCGAGTGCAGGGCGAGCTACTAAAAGCGATTGTTGCCAAACAAACCGAAAAAGCATTGGAATCCAGTGACTTCGTCCAATCCATGCATCAAGTGGACATCCTGCTCCTAAACATCAACTATCAGGCTGCGATAGGATCCGAGTGGTTCCTGGCCCGGGCTCGTTCCATTGCTGATGAACGAGTAGCGGAATGGTACATCCAGAGAGTAGCTGGGCTCCTGCATTCAAGCGAGGCTAACGGAGCTCGCTTGTCAGATGTCAAGAGCAGTCTAACAGGAGCTCCTAGGCTTCTCGATTCACTCACAACAAGAATGTTTGAGTTGGAAGAAACGGAATTCCAAGGAGCAAGGCTTGCTAGGGAGTATTCGGAACGCAAGAAAGAAAGACAGAACAATTGGCGCAGGGCAATCGAAGCTGAATCGCTTAGCGACAGTAGCCTTCCTGTGGGACTGCTGAATCAGTTGGCCCAGGTGTACTTCGGTGAAGCCATCGACATTGAAGGCAACTCCCCGATAGAGCGAATGCAAGATCTGTTGGGGAACGATTCTCGAGACCTCATCGACAGGATTCTCTATGGATTGCGTGCCGCAATACATCGTGCTGATGTTCCCAATTCAAGCGAAATACTAAATCTGAGAAGCGAGCAGCGAATTCATGCACTCAGCCTTCCAATTCTGGCGGCGCTGCAGGAGGGTGCTGGAATAAGCGAATCAGGTGAGCTCCAATTGAGTGATAGCCAGATGCGCACTGCTCTCTCAATCTACTACTCGATGCGTCTTCCCCAAAACGCAGTGCGTCCGCCCCCGTGGCTAACCTACGTGCTTGAGTCTGATCCGGAGTTGTGTGCCGATGTTCTCGTGGATGCAGTTGGTGTCAGACTGAAAGCGGGAGACGAGTGTCGAGAGACTTGCTATCAACTGGCGTTTTCTCCAGAGTATTCGGAAGTTGCAAGCTTTGCGGTGTTGCCTCTGCTTAGGACTTTTCCAGTGCGATGTGCAAACAAGCTATTGATTGCACTGACATGGTTGCTTCGAGCTGCTTCCAATCACGTCGCGGCTGACGCTCTACAGACCGTCGTTCAAACTCGGCTCTCAAGAAAGGGGATGAATATGGGTCAAAGGATTTGCTGGTTGGGAGCGCAGCTTCTGCTCAACCAAGAGTTGTACCGCGATTCCTTTCAATCCTACATAGAGTCCGGAGAGCAAAGAGTTCAACACCTAGTTCAGTTCCTGAGTGAACAGGATTCCTCCACGAAGTGGATTGATGCGATGGAATCCCCAACTGCAACCATGTTGGCAGGTGTGATAGGAAGAAGCTATAGTCCCATTCACTTTGATCTTAACACCGATATTTACTCGTCAGATTCGGCCCGAGCGTCGAAATGCGTGACAACATTGATAGACAAGCTCACTTTTGATCCTTCCGACGAAGCCACGCAACTCTTAGAGGGCCTGATTGACAATCAAGAACTATCTCCGTGGCACAGTCGTCTCAAGATTGCCGCTGATACACAAGGAACGGTCCGCCAGATACGCAGATTTAGACCTTTAGATGTACGATCGGTAGTAGCCGTACTCGATGATGCACCACAGGCAAGCGTACCGCACCTCTCACGGTAGCTAGGCTCCCTTTATGGTTGGCGTGCCTATGTCCTGTTAAATTGCGGAATGTTGCCGACATGAGTAGACGACTGAAGCAACTTTCGCTCCGCTAAGCACATTGATCCAACAATTGGGATCAGGTTGAGGAAACTGAGTTCTTTATGTATTCCAAACCCTTTGGAGTCACCCTGTAGGATGAGGTCCCTTCGAACCGGTGCACGAAGATGAGCTTGTCCTTCACCAGTTGGTCCAATACAGGTTCCCAGTTCGTGTTCCATTTCTGCCGGAAGTGCTTCAAGTTGAAAGTGCTCATGCTTCCAGGTTCGGGGTTGGCTTCATATAGGCTAAGCAGGAGAGAGTCGTAGAGTTCCTTGTCGACAGTCATGACGCGCCACGGTTATGATCACACCCCTATTGTAGGTGTCCCTCCCTTGTTCACAAATTGAAAAACATGAGTGGCTACTCCAGAACTTGCTCAACTCATAGTGATCAATCGGAGCACACAAAGTCAGCCTGACGGTGTAGACTCGCAGCGATCCAATTTGCCGCCCCCAACGATCGGTTTCTAAGGGTACTCCTGCTATTCTCAACGACCGCACGGCACGGGCACTTGCTTAAATTTGGGAATGTCAACACTGGGATCGTTGACTGCGACATAGGAAACTAGGAACGAGATGATTTCAAGAATTGGGTTTGTGGCTTTCGTGGCTGCTGCAATGATGATTGTTACCGATGCACAGTACGCCATTGGTGACGAGGAATTCGAAGAGCTGGTTGTAACTGCCCGAAAGCGCGTGGAACAACTGTCAGAGGTTCCCGTTTCTCTGACAGTTTTCGGCAGCGAGAGCATATTGGAGAAAGGAATAACCGAACTCAATCAGCTTGAAAAGTTCGCACCCAACGTCGTGCAAACGAACTTCGGGCAAGGTAGCACAGGCCATGCATCGGTGTTCATTCGTGGAATTGGACTGCAAGATCACATCATCACTACCGATCCGGCCGTTGGAATCTACTTGGATGGCATCTACTTGGGTAGAAATATGGGCGCAAACATGGACCTAGTCAATCTTGAGCGCGTAGAGGTTGTTCGAGGTCCACAGGGAACGTTGTCCGGCCGCAATACCCTTGGCGGTGCCCTGAATATCGTGACTAAGCAGCCCACTGGCGAAAATCGTGTTGATCTGCAAGCGAGAGCTGGATCTATCGGGCGGTTGAACGGACACATCTACGCGGAGACTGGGCTCACCAGGAATGTCAGCATTTCGTTCAGCGGAGGCTACAAATCAAGGGACGGGATTGGTAGAGCGTTGAACATACGACACCCCGAAGCAGAAATCGGACAGATCAATCAACTGTTTGGCCGAGCAGTCGCAGTGTTCAAACCCATAGATGGACTAGAGATTGTCGGTTCTGTAGACACTGCAAAAGCACGGCAGGGCGTCAGCCCACACATGGTGTTCGTGTTCAATCCCGCCAACTCTTTCGGACTGAAACAGTCCGATCAACCTTTGAATCCGGACGACACCTACTCACTCAACAACGATCTCATGTCCACAGAGGACGAAACAGTTAGTCACTCCGTAGTGGCGAATTGGCGGTCTTCCCAACTCCTATCGTTCAAGTTCATACTTGCCAGACGATCCATGTGGTTTGAAGGTGGGCTGGACAATGAGAAAGTCGCGCCAACGTTGATTGAGTTTCCGGAACGTGGAGAGGCAGTACAAGACACCTTGGAGTTGCAGATTAGTGCTGCAACCGGGCTGATTGACTGGGTAGCGGGCGTTTTTGCGTTCAGGGAAGACGGTTTCAATGACAGCCCATTCGTATTTCGATCTAGCGGCCTGACCGACGGCAGGCCGGCGGAGATCCCACTGAGCGAGTTTGACGGCAGGCTCTATCTGGAGCAGGAAACGACGAGTCTTGGCGTTTACGGCCACGTTGAAAGGAGCCTCACGGAGAAATGGACGCTTGGAGTCGGTGCTCGAACAACATCCGATGACAAGGTCGCCATTGGCTCCTTGCACTATTTTTCACCTCCAGAAGCGAGACGCAGCGATTCCTGGAGCGACATCACAGGAGATGTGTCGCTGCAGTACGAAATTGATGGTAACTGGAACGCCTATGCTAGCTATGCACGAGGCTTTCAGGCAGGAGGCTATCCTCCTCGACCGTTTGGTGGTCCGGATACGTTTGTAGCCTTTGATCCAACCTATGCCGATTCCTTTGAGGTTGGACTGAAGAGCTTAGCCAGAGAATCATTCTCGCTGAACATGTCGTTCTTTCATGTCAAGTACACCGACTTGGCCGTGCAGACAAACAATCTGGTGGCAGATGGATTCCTCACATTGGTACAGAATGCAGCGGAGTCCACAGCTACAGGGCTTGAAGTGGAAGGTAGGCTGATTTCCACTCGTGGATTTGAGGTCGAATTCGCGCTTGGTGTGGTCGACGCGGAGATTACTGATGTGAACGATCGTGTGGTTGGGATACGACCGGGCGACAAACCTGCGCTCACCCCAGAGCTGACGCTGTCCCTAGTGCCAAGCTTCCGATGGCAACTGTCCCAATACACCATGGTGGCACGGGCTCAAGTGTACCGTCGAAGCGAAATGTTTGGTCAGGCGATCAATCACGAATTAAACGTTATGCCAGCGGTTGAGCTTGTCAGTGCAAGCTTGAGTCTTCGTGATCCAAGTGGAGACTGGGAAATTCAACTGTACGGACACAACTTGACTGATGAGATCTACCCTCTCGCTAGGCTCGATCTCGACCCTACAGTGCTCAGCATCATGAGCAATGACAGAAGAGAGTTTGGAGTGAGGTTTTTCAAGTCCTTTGACTGGCCGTAGATACCGTCGATCTCGCGACCAGAAGCACGATCTAGTGATGGCACCCAATTGCCACGGTGTTGCTCGCCACTTTTATCTAGAGGCCACTATCTTGGTCCATTCCCCACGTCAGAACACTTCGCCTTAAGAACTCAGCAGCTTCAATGCCTTGTTCGCCAGCACGACCAAGATCCAAGTAGGTTTGAAGAGGACTGGTACAAACAATTCCAGCAGTAGGTTCGATAGCATCTTTAAGAACGCTGGAGTCGTCCGTCAAGTCTAAGATCACATTACCTCCTTGCGACACTGGAACAGCATTCAGTGACGCGACGATTGAATCAAGTAGATCCGGAGTCGCGTACAGAAACTCAGTGCTGTTTCGACCATACGGTGCAATCCAACGTGCAGCAGAGAAAGACCCATACATCACTTTCCCGTTAGTAGCTTCGTTGGCGAATAACTGCCTGATCGCATTCTCCAGTCTCTTGCCATGAAGAGTTGTGTACAGCGAAATCTCTTCGTTGTTTGGGCGATAGCTTGAACACCATGCATCCAAAACGAGATCAGGTTCAATCAGTACTATGCCTTTGTGCGTTTCTTGTGCCCATTCACGGTTCAAGAGTCCGCGTCGTACGTTACTCGCTAGACCTAAGCTTGTATCTGAGACGGATGCTAGTTCCTTTACCTTCCATGGCCGACTTGGTTCCTTAAGCATGGTCCTAAGTAGTCTCGATGCCTTGGTACCGAACAGTGATCTCAAAGAGCGTCTTTCTGGTTTAGGTGTGTTTGCTGTGCTGATGTCGACCAGTAGGTTTGGTAGTCTCAAATAGGCGTTGCCGGCGAAGTCCAAATAGTTGGTCCTGTTGAGTTTGCAGATTTGTCTAGATTGCTCTGAAAGAAAGGGTGCAATGAATACGGGTCGTGCATCCAAGTTTGACGCGCTTATAGCATTGCTCAGTTTCAGGACACCGTCGCGAACATTGCGGGGCTGACCATTGGATTTGACCTCGATCACCAAGTCCATTGGTCGACCAAGCACACAGATTCTCGCAATAGCGTCGAACCTGCAATTAGAGGAGTGGTCAGTTGGCTCGAACTCGATACTCTCAAAATTGATGCCGTCTAAGTCGCTGCACAGAGCACTCAGTCGCGTTTCGATGGACTGAGCAATTTCTTGTTCGGTTCGATTCGTTGCTTGAACCATGGGTTTCAAATTCTGGGTTTATATATGGACTGGTAAAACATGTAGTTTCAACGGTTGTTGAAATCACTATTTTAGTGAAATCAATCCGAATGTCAATCCAAATTGATGGATTCTCTCCGTAGTAGAGCTGATTTAGAAGTTAAGCAAGTCCTGCTAAGAAATTGTTGTTGACTGGGTCAATGCGTGAGAACTGGGTGATGTTTGTTGGATGCAAGGAGGAGGCGTTGCTGGCATTCACACGAAGCATCAATCTATAGGTGTAAGTGAGTTTCTCATTCATGGTTTCACGCCGTGCACAATACACTCGCTGCCACGTGAGTGCAAATTCACTGGAACATGAGCAACTTTCGGTTGGTTCAACTGTTCTTGATTGAAACTATGTTAGTAAGGCCAATAGAGGGCATACAATGCGATTGAAAGTGGTATAGGTTGGCAATGAGAAACACTAAGAAAAGCGACATCTTTCGTTCTGGCTGGAAGGTTTGGGCTGGTCTGGTTGTACTGGTTGTGGTTGCCGGCGTGGCAGTTGTCTACGTGGCAAATCTTCTATCCCGAGATGGGCCCTTGCGCGATTCCATAGTCCACCTCGACGAAGAACACGACCACGACCATGACCACGACCACGAACATTCCGACGAGCACGAGGATTCTCAATTTCCACCTCGCAAATTGCGCCATGCGTGGATCGAGAACCAGGCGAATCAGCAAAGTGCACCGAACCGCCCTGAAGGCTTGTCTGAAGACTCCGTATACGTAACGTTGACCGGCGACTATTCTCAATGGCTGCTGGGCACGCCTGTCGAAATTGACATACCTCAAACGGACAAAACATATCTATCTGTGGTAGATCGCATCGTGCCCGACGGTTTCGGCAACACGTCGATTTATGCGAAACCGGAGGAGGAAGAGGAAGAATTCCAGCAACTGATCGTCACGTTTGGAGGCTCCCAGACGTTTGCATACGTCTCGACCACTGTCGGAACCTACGAACTCCATGGCACGGACGAGACAGGCTGGCTCACGCCAACCAGCAGCATGCGCGAGAACATCGACTACACGAAAAAGGACGTCGCCGAGACCCGTCGCGACCGACATGCCAATACGAAGTACGTACCTCGTAGAGAGGACCAAGAATGAATTCAGAATTTCACAGAAAAACAAGCATAAGTTTCATGAAGAGCTCTTCGGGCACAAGACCAAATATCAAACACTTGATTCGCTGGTGCATAGGAGTAAGTCTGCTGGCACTTTCGTTCGTTTCCGTCAATGCGCAGCTGGAATGGGCTAGCGTCGCGATAGAGTGTCCATGCACTTTGGAATCCGATGACGGCGAAACCGCAACGGTACAGTTTGGATTGCACAACTTCGAGGACTACCCCACTGAGAACCTGTACGTCACCATCGCAGTTACGGGAACCTTCCATGACGAACAGTTCGCAGAGGAGAAATCACTGTTCCTGGGCACCGCTCCACTCGAGTTTGGACTAGCTCCCAATGAGGAAGTAGATTCTGCAACCTATGAAGTGGAGTTGGGCGTATTGCCCAGAGGGACTGTCTATTTGGAGTTGCTAGTTCACCAAGGTCGCACTCTTACCTTTGCTTCGTTGTTGGATGCAGTTTGGTTTGCAGGTGAAACCGAAATGCCTTTCACGTCGCTAAGCAAGCGGAACATGGACTTTCTCCAGGACACCGACGGGGATGGAGTAGACGACGAGAACGAGCATTTCATGAATACAGATCCAACGGATCCTCACGACGTGCCAGACAGTCCTACGATCGATATCGTCGTCGCGTACGAGTCCTTCCTTAGCTATGTGTTGCCTGGAACCGACCCAACGGTTCAGATCAGCCACGTTTTTGCAGTGAGCAATTTCTTTTTTGAACGCAGTGAAACCGATGTGAAATTCCGATTGGTAGGGTTGGTTGACGAAAGCGTGGTGCCCGAGGTCAGCAGCGGCGCAACTTTTGTTCCCGATGAGGTGAGAGATCAGTTGCAGAGCGATTTCGGCGCTGATCTTGTGATTGCCTTGCATCCTCTCAATCCATCTTCTGGTCTATGTGGAATCGTCGAGGACATTAATGGGTGGCGTGGACGTGGATTCATTCATCGCAAGGATCGTGCAATTCTAGGGTCCGTGTGGTTGGGTCCGGGATTGTGTCCGACAAACGTTACTGCTCATGAGATCGGGCATCTATTGGGATTGGGGCATTCTTACCTACAGGGAGCTGTTGGTGCCTTCTACTGGTCTCGTGGACATGGTGTCCAGGATGAGTTTGGTACCGTGATGACCTATGCCGGGCCGGCCTTCAATGCGATTGACATCGACAAGTTCTCCGATCCTGACGCCGACTGCAACGGCGAGCCGTGCGGGATACCGCATACACTGCCCAATCATGACGAAAGTGCGGACTCTGTCCGGACCATAGACATCACGAAGTATCAAGTTGCCTCTACCGGAACGCCATCGTCCACGTTCGATTTTGACGAGGATGGCTATGCCGCCGATGTAGACCAATTTCCGGTGGATCCCAACGAGTGGGTGGATACGGATCAAGATGGCTATGGAGACAACAGCGACGCGTTTCCCAATCTCGCGACCGAGTGGAACGACTTCGACGGAGATGGGATTGGCGACAACTCCGACCCAGATATCGACAACGATGGAATCCCCAACATCAACGACGCAGATCCGTTCGATCCCAACGTGAGTAGTGTAAATACTCTCACTGTAGTCAGCGAGGTTCCCAATGACGGGCTTGGATTGAAGATGGTGCGCATGAACGACTTCGATGGCGATGGATTCGATGACATCGCCGTTGCCGCTCCGCAAGCTAGCAATTCGAATGGCGCGCAAGCGGGCGCCGTCTACTTGGTCTCCACTGCGGAATTCGATGGAGATACTCTCTCAGCGGGCGGCCACAGCGGCCAGCTCGGATTGCAGAGTCTCGTCGCACAGGGACGGGCGTGGGTCATAAATGGCATGGAATCGGGAGGTGCACTAGGCACGCACATGGCATTCCTTGAAAGCTCTCCGGATGTCGCCCGTAGCGCTAACCTTGCGATGTCTTCAGGTCAGAGTGTGTTTTTGGTGCAGCTTGATCCTGTCGCTCTGGACGCGTTCGACCGCCTCGACGGCTCACCCGATCGAAACGTTAGTCTTGGGCAATGCCAAGGTAGTTCGGGATGCTGGTCCGTTGGAAGGAACTACGACCTCAACCTCATGGGTCTTGTTCCCACGCATGATCGCGATGGCGACGGAGTGGCTGATTTCGCTGCTTTGGGAACGCGTTATCAGACTGGCGACGATGTCAGCTTGTATCTCCTGACAACCACTGCGTTCCATTCGTTTGCGACTCGAACATCGGAAGCGAGCAATGCCTTTGATGAGATCATTGCTAATGCCGAACATTGCTTCCGCATCCACTTCGATACTTTTAGATCTAGCGCTTCGTTGGCAAATCTTGGGGATTTGACGGGATACATTGGGCACGAACTTGGGATCGGTCTCGACGGGTTTAGCTGGCTCTCCGAAGGAGAGGTCTACGTTCTCAATACGGAACTCGTTCAGCTATTCGACTGGATTGATGGTGCGACAGACGGGCAAGTCGTCGTAGAAGACTTCTTCTTTGAAGATGGGGGGTCCTATCGGATCACGAGTTCAGCATTCACGGGCGCAAACCGAACCGTTGAGAGCGTTGCCGATGTCGACGGCGACGGTCGTGGAGAAGTCATGGTTTGGACCACACTTGGCCCCCATACGATGTTCTCTGTAGAAGGACTGAGGAATCTTGATGCGTTGAATGGCACTGCAGATGGCGGATTGATTGACTTTACGAGCACGTCTGCGCAGCAGACAGGAGTCTGGAATATCTTCAGTTTACTTTCCTTCGATCCAATTCCTCACACTGTCCTGAATTCACACAACGGCGAGCAAAATAGCCTGATTCTCATGGGGTACCAAGACCTGGTAGTCGTTGCGGAATTGACCAACATCAACGAATTGGATAGTCCATTCGGCGGACCTACGGATTCGACGATCGATCTGATTGAGTTGTTGAATCAAGACCGGGCATCGCTGCTCGTTGTACCTTCAGACGTTCGAGGCGGCGTAAGTCTCGGCGGAATGTTTCCGTTGGGAGATCTGGATGCCGACGGCGGCCTTGACTTCACGTTCTCATCACGCACAACCGACGAGAATAGAGAGGCAACCAATACACTCCATGTCATGTATTCAGGAGCATTCTCTGCCATCGACAGCTCAGACGGTCAATCGGATGGAACGCTCTTCTTGCACAACAATATGCAGGATACGGACGGAGATGGACTGCTCAACATAGCCGACATGGACGACGATGGAGACGGCGCAAACGATTTGATCGATGCTTTTCCCCTGCACGCCAATGCAATCTACGATGCGGATGGAGACGGTACGGCGAACTTCATCGACGCCTTTCCGAGCAACCCGAACGAAGACTCGGACTTGGATATGGACGGCATCGGAGACAACAGCGACTTTGATGCGGACGGAGACGGGATTTTTGACTTCTTTGATCCGTTTCCGTTCGACACTGACAACGACGGTTTAGTTAACTATGACGACCCAGATGACGACAACGATGGAGTGGTAGACGTTCTCGACGCCTATCCGCTAGACCCAAGCGAGCAGTACGATAGCGATGGCGACGGGTATGGCGACAACACCGATCTCTTCGTTCATGACGCGTCCGAATGGGTGGACTTCGATATGGATGGCATAGGAGACAACGGAGACCTTGACGACGACAACGATGGATATGCCGACACCGAAGACCACTTTCCGTTTGATCCAGAGGAATGGCTGGACAGCGACGGCGACGGAGTCGGAGACAACGCAGACATGTTTCCCCGCAACCCGTTTGAATGGGAAGATCTGGACGGAGATGGTGTTGGCGACAATCTAGGCATCGGCAACATAGCTTCCTTCCGCATCGAATCAGAGTGGCGGGAGCTCGACTTCGGCAACCTTGCGCCCGCATCGGCGCATCCATTGGGAGACTTCGACCTGTCAGGCGGCTCGAAATTGATGCTTCAAGGTGGAAATCCAAGCGATGCTCGAGGTGCGATTCACATCTTGTCAAGAAACGACCTTCAAATGCTCGATCCTCTTGACGACCACACCAACCAGACAGTTAACGTCGAAGACTTTGGCGACGGCGAGCATAGCTGGGAGCTTCGCGGCGAGCGTTCTTCTTTCGGATTAATCTATGAAAGTTTAGGCAATCTAGCTGACATCGACAGAGACGCGATAGGCGATGTCGTCATTGGCGGTCCTCTCGACGACCTTGGGATGGGCGGAATCTATGTAGTTCACGGAAGCAAATTTGCAGAAGCGGACGCCCTTGATGGAACGGTGGATGGGAAAATCAACCATTCACAGTGTTCCTTGCAAGGCTTGTGTGTGGCAATACGAAACCCAATCACAGATAGCTTCTTTGGTTACAGCTCTACTTCTCTTGAAGGTCTATTTGGCGTGGAAACCTCGTCGGTTGTAGCCACCAACTACTATGCCGACCCCCGGCCTGACGACGGCGAGTTTGGTTCACCCATGGTGTATGTCCTCTCTAATACAGCCATCGCGGCTGAAGTGGAAGACGAGCAGGATGGAGCACTGCAATTGGATGAGGTACTGGAACGACCGGATACGCTTGAGTTATTCTCCGAGTTTTCCTTGTTTGAAACGATCCCGTATGCCACTAGCGTGTTCCAGGTCGCAGACTACGACGAAGATGGAGCGGAAGAACTGATCATTGCAATGCCGTTCGGCGGGTATACGTACTTCGTGGGTTCCACGGATCTCGTGAAGTCCGACGCCGCCGACGAGTCAATCGACGGTCGGGTCAATCTTCAGCATGTCCGTGAAGGACCCAACAGCTATCGACTAGATGGATTTGCTCCTCAGCTGACGTCGGCGCGGACCAGCGGCTTGGGAAGCAGTTTCGAAGTAACTCAATTCATACCAGTGAGCAACATTTTCGAACGCGAAGGAAATTACCTGCTGGACACATCGGACCTGCAAAAGCACGATGAATCGGACGGCGAAGCAGACGGCATAATCTCGAATTTGGACACTAGCGACACCAATACTTGGAAGATTGAGGGGGTAGGCCAACTTGAGATCTGCAACAGCGGAAAGAACCAGTCCGACACGCAAGTGATTGCGCAGAAGGACACATTCTTTGACGTAAGCTTCTACCTGTTCAATGTAGGTGCCATGCACGACTTGGCCGAGGCGTCTGGCGCTACCGACAATACCGTTGACCTGACCAACGCGGGATCTAGTGGCGTAGCGGGGTTTTGGTCTATCGGTTTGGGTAGTCTGGGCTCTTCACTGCTGTCTGTGCATGCAGCTTGCATAGGCGATTGGGACGCTGACCTGACTGATGACGTGGCGATATCCACGCTGCACATCGACTTTGACACCTTCGAGGTAAAGACAACTGTCTACTTGCTGATGACAGGGGACCTGCCGACATTGGATGGACTTGATGGCGCTATGGACAGCGAGATTGACATTTCGGTTCTCTGGCGTGCGCCCTAGCGCAATTTCGGTGTGCGGATCCTCCAATGGATGCAGGTGCTAGGGAGTAGGTGTAAGTAGGCATATGCCTTGTGGAGGGGTCGGTTCTCTGGAGAATCGACCCCTCGTGCGTTGCACGTTCGAGGCCTTGCTCCGCTTTGTTTTCTTTGCGGACGTTTGAACGTGCAAACTCGACCGCATCTAGTACTGCAAAAGTTAGTGCATAATTGAAGCATTCCCTTCTGATTGAGCGAAGTGATGACTGACGAACGTCTCGGCCATGACGAAACATTCAAATTTCAACTTGGCGAGAAGCTAACTGACGTGGTGACAGGATTCGAGGGATATTGCATTGGCAGAACAGATTGGTGGGGTAGAACCTGCGAGTACAAGCTGCAGCCTCGAATGGACAAGGATAGCTATCAATTGCCTGATGCCAAGTGGTTCGACGAACCTCGTCTGGTTAGAAGCAAGCCTAGTCCAGTCGAATATTTCAAGACGCTGGTGGATGTGATGGAAGGAGAGAATTCCTCCATCTAGGAATGCTCGCTTTTGTGGCGAGTAGGTTGTTGACCTACTATACCCAGCAGATCCGTAGCCAATTGATGGATTGAAGTACCGATCATGCCAAACGGTGGATCTGATTGTTGCGGAACTTGCTGGTTCAATCGCAGGAATCGAAACCATCACCAATACCTGCAGTATCGCGACGTTCGCATAGAGCCCTACTGCGAGATTCGCAACCTACCTCTAGAAGATCCGTTCTATACATACTGCGCCAATCACCCGTACCGCCGTCCACAGCGTGACCGTATGCCAATCGGTCCTGTATACGAAGGCATGGATCGACGGATTCTGCATCCATCTCCCGACACGCCGGAAATTCGGCAGCATCTGCTGGACATCGTTGCGGACACTTTGGACCACCGGGTAGTTGGCGGCTACCTCTTGGGATTTAGCCTTCTGGATGTGGTTTTTGGCCAACTGCTGGAATGGGGAGACGAACGCCTATTGCCGTTGGTCGAATCGTATCTTGATGACGAAGATGAAGAAGTTCGATCAGGGGCTAAGAGTGCACATGCAGGGCTGACCAAGCGGACATCCAAACGCTAGGTACGCTGACTCCTCACGCTTCCAGTTCCCGCTCTTGCCTGAAGAGGCGAGTGCGTTCAAGATTGGAATGGAGATTAAAGCCGTGTTGTCACTCTTGAGAACAGGCGATTACATAGGATTGAAAAGAAGACGACCCGCGTACCGGATTGCCAGTACGCGGGTCGTCCAGGGAGGGGTTCTAGGTCTAGGGGTACCTAGAACTGGAGCGTCGCGTTGATCTCAAGTAGGTTGTTGTCAGAATCGCTCATTGAGCCAACACGACCGACCATTACATTCATGTCAATCACAGAGGATGACACGATCAATTGCTTGACCTCCGTACCTAGGAGTATTGACTGGTTGCTTGCGCCTTCCCCATACTCCAGATAGGGCTTCATCAGATGGCGGTCGCGGTTGATCAGGAAGCCGTAACCGATGTTCGCATTCATGGCAAACCCGTTTTGCGACCCGAATCCTGTGTTAAACGGTAGAGAACCCGTTGCTGAATCGGCCCACACAAGACTCTGCGATCGGCTGGTACTTCCCCAGCTCGGCGCTAGCGACATGGATAGTCCAGTCATTCCATGGGACGGATTGAGTGTGGCCATCAGCGTTACGCCGCTTTCCGAAAAGTCTTCCGCACTGTGCGCAGCAACCGTGTGCCCTCGGGCATCGAGCGAGAAAGCATTCGCCATGATCCTCACGCCACCAGCCAGTTCGAGGCCGGAACCGGTTACACCGTCGCCGCCGTCGTAGCGAAGATTGACTTCGCCATAGGGGGTAACAGTAGATCCATCAGCCATTCCGAAGACGTGCATGGCCTCTGCACCTATTCGCAGGCGATTGACGCCCGCGTCTAGGTCGTCGGCAGCGCCATTGCCATCTTCCGTCGCTAGACCCGCGAATGCGGCGTCGCCTCGAATGCCGAACTGAGTGGCACCTCTGCTGGCGAAACGCGCGCTTGCGCCAAACATGCCCAAGTTCATCGTGAGATCGCTTGATTCTGAATCGGCGTTGTGCACGGTCGTTGTGGCTTCGCCCGCTCCGCGTCCTACAACTCCCCACACTATGGCGCGAGGATTCGGCTTGTAGCTAACGTAGGGAAGCACAGATGTGACCGTGGTTTCCAGAGTTTGCGTCGCAGAACCGTAGGAGTAGTCAGATTCGCTTCGGTTGTGTCCCACCGCCGCTCCAAGGAGTACGTAGGGACTGACTTTCACATCGAGTCCGAGGAAGAACGCCGACGCGTTTCCGTCGTATCCTTCTCCTTCGAAGTTACGAAAATCGACAGTTCCCCATCCGGAGAATGATCCCAATCCGCCATTGCCGTTGAGGAAATAGGAGAAGTTGTTGCCAAGCATCGAAGCTATGTCGACTTTACGGCTTTGGGGTGCTTCTTGGAACCTGCCAGGAACTACGCCCCAAGAGACGCCGGTCGAAGCCTTGCGCAGGGTAGGAGCTGGTGTTCGCTGAACGGGTTGCTGAGTCCGTGGCGCAGGACCAACCGCACCTGCTTTGGCGCTGATGACTCCCGGTTGAGACTGCACTCTTTCAAACTGATCCCTACCACCAATGATGGGTAGGAAATCCATTTGTGCGGTGTTGCCGCGATTGCCTTCCAAACGCGCACCAACCGCATTCGACGCACTGCCTATCACCGTTCGAGCAACGCCGGCCAACGCGTCATTGCCGACAGCCTTGATCCCGCCGTCGTCTACAGTAACCGTAAATTGCTGTGTCGCTTCCCGTTGCTTGGGGTCGGACGCGGTAACAACGACCACCGACTGTCCCTTGGTGTGCGGCGTGAGAGTCAGCATCGCACCATCTACGGCAGTCTCAACGGCATTGGTATCCGTGCTCGCTGCATAGGTGAGCGTGTCGCCGTCGCCATCCGCAAAGTAGCTGGTCAAGTCCATATCCATGGCATCGCCACCGACCTGAAGCATCATGTCGGCAATGCTGCCGACAGCTTCGGGAGCAGTCTCGACGACTAGACCGAAGGTTCCCGACACGCTTCTATCTTTGGGATCGGAAGCAGTCACGGTGATTGTCGCCATGCCCGCAGCCACTCCATTGACAGTCACGTCTTCGCCTGACACGCTAACCATGGCAATCGCTGTATCGGACGAACTCGCCGAGTACGTGAGCGTGTCGCCATCTTCATCAGTGAAGTGCTTGGCTACTTGCAGCGTAAGCGGTTCGCCCGCGGTCACTACTTGATCGTCAAATTCAAGCACCAGCATGGGCGCAGTTTCGACTACAACGTCGAAGGTGCCCATCGCGCTTCTCCCTTTCGGATCGGACGCGGTCACCGTGATCATCGCAGTTCCAGCGCTCATGCCGTCTATGGTCAGATTCTCGCCGGACACGCTGACCGTGGCGACGGCATCGTCAGATGACATTGCCGAGTAGGTAAGCATGTCGCCGTCTTCGTCAGCGAAGTTCGAGGCAACCGAAAACGTATCAGGCATTCCTGCAGTTACAACTCGGTCGTCAAATTCCATGACCAGCATGGGAGCGGTTTCGACATTCACCTCGAAAGATCCCGAAGCACTGCGACCCTTGGGATCGGACGCAGTTACAGTGATCGTCGCAGTTCCAGCGCTCATGCCGTCTATGGTCAATTCCTCGCCGGACACGCTGACCATGGCGACGGCATCGTCAGATGACATTGCCGAGTAGGTAAGCGTGTCGCCGTCTTCATCGGTGAAGTATTTCCCAACGGTCAAGGTGACTGGCTCGCCAGCGGTAACGATTTCATCATCGAACTCACTTACAAGCATCGGAGCTGTTTCAACATCGACGTTGAAGGTGCCTGATGCACTGAGGCCGCCTGGGTCGGTTGCCGTTACAGTGATCGTCGCGGAACCAGCACTGACGCCTGTGGTTGTCAGATCTGCACCGGACATCGCTACTGTAGCTATGGCTGTGTCGGATGACGTAGCCGTATAGCTCAAGTCATCTCCGTCTGGGTCAGAGAACGCTGCTGCTACCGAAATAATTGACGGTGTACCGATCGTCACAACCTGATCATCGAGAGTTCCACTCAATGTCGGGGGATCGTTAGCGGGCTCAATCACCATTTCGAATGTAGTGCGAGCTGCTTGTCCGATATCGTCTGTGGCGATCACAGTAATCGTCACCGTTCCAACGCTTATTCCGTAGACTCGAACCGAGTTTCGACTCGCGCGATAGAGGACCTCAGCGATTTCTTCGTCTTCCGACGAAACTGTGTAGGTCAGATCGCCCTCATCCACAAATACTCCATCGAGGGAAATGTCGATGTGGCTGTCCGCTTCAATCGTGGTTCCTTCAATTTCCTGCACCACCATGGGTGGGAGATTCGGTTCGATAACCATAACTTCGAACGAATCGGATACTGTCTGGCCGCTGTCGTCTATGGCTGTTACTGTGGCCGTGGTTGTTCCTAGCATGTCGCCGTAGATTCGAATCGTATTCGTGCCAGAGCGATACACACCATGAGCAACGTCTTCGTCGTCAAAGGAAATCGTGTAGGTTAAGTTGCCATCGTCCTCAAACGCACCATCAAGCGTTACATCGGCATGCTTTCCCTGTTCCAGAGTGAGGTCGTTGAAGGGTATAGCGAGGACAGGCGCGGTGTCGGCTGGTCCGACTGTCACATCGATAGAAACATCAACAGTCAGTCCATTCGTATCGGCAGCCTTTATCGTGATGGCTACAGTACCCTCGGCCACACCAGTGATTTCTAAGGTATTGCCCGTCACAGCCACCTTCGCTATTGAATCGTCCGAAGAACTCGCCGTATAGCTGAGTGCGTCCCCATCGGGATCGGAGAATACACCGACCAAGGACATTTGCGTTGTTCCACCAGAACTTACTGTAGGCGCCACGGGGACTGCGTTGACTACTGGCGGATTGCCTACGACTACATTCACTACGAACTCGTCAGTTGCCGTCTGGCCAATATCGTCCGTTGCTGTTACAGTGACATTGGTATCGCCGGCTCGGTAGCCGTATACGCGCAGTATGTTGCTGCTGGATCGATAGATCACATCCGCGACGTTGTCGTCTTCAATTTCCACATCGAAATCAAGATCGCCTTCGTCTTCGAACACACCATCCATCTCAACGTCTACTCGCAAATCCACACCAACGGACATGTCAGCGATCGGATTTGTGAGCACTGGAGGATCGTTGCGCTCGCCAACGTTAATTTGGAACGAAACAGTTGACGTGTTCTGGGCTGTGTCGATTGCCGTTAGCGTTGCACGGGTCGAACCGACCGAATGTACGAGCACGGTTATCCAAGGATTGCCGTCTTCGTCAAAGGACACGCTTATCGTGGCGACATCGGCATCGTCGGTCCCAACTGACAGTGTGAAGGAGTCTCCTTCGTCCTCAAACGCATCACCAGCGTAGATTTGATCTGGTGTTTGACCAACTCGCGTGGACACATTCGCTATCGCGTTTTGGTTCGCAACAGGAGGATCGTTGCGAATTACGCGAACTTCAAACTTTTGCGAATGACTCTGTCTGTTCTGGTCAGTCGCCGTGACGGTTACAGTTGTAGTCCCGTCATCGTTTCCGTATACCCGCAGGTAGGTCCCTCTTACTACCGCCGCGGTTGCGACATTCGTATCTTCCACTCGCGTTTCAAACTCGAGAGTTTCGTCGTAAGTGTCGTCTCCGTCGTCGAAGTAGGAGAGAAGATCGATGTCTTCGCTGCGTCCGTCAAGTTGGACTTCAATATCAGGCAATGCGCCGGTGGCTGCTGTAACTGGTGGGTTGTTCTGCTCAACCGATGCTCGGAATCTCTTGACCGCCGATCGACCGTCGCGATCTTCGGCTGTGATCGTAATACGAGCCGGTCCAGTTCCGACGTTCTTGCCTCTTATGCACACATCGTCGTTGTTTCGGACGGAAACTACCACGTCTCCAGGACGAGTGGACGTCGCCTCGATCAGCAATCCCGCTGATTGATCCGATTCGTCCGGGTCCATGAAGTGATCGCTTGCTTTGACGACGCATTCCGTCATTCCAAGGAGGATCCGTTGATCGGGAATGACCTCGTCAGTTGCGACAGGAGGTTCGTTTACGTCAGTGACTCTAATGTTGACTCGAAGAGAGTCAGCGCCGCCGTAGCCATCGCTGGCTGTAAGAACCAAGTTGAAGTGCCTGCGACCGCGTTCGTAGTCAAGTCCCGACTTCGCTAGCATCAATTGCGCACCGGTCGAGGTCGACTCAATTCCAAACATATCGGAGCCGCTCAATTCAAACTTGACGACATCTCCCGCATCTGGATCTTCAGCATCAATTGGGGCGCCAATTTTGGTCTTGGCCCTTGTGTTCTCCGCTACCGAATAGGTTACAGAGCCGAGTCCACCACTGAAGAACGGAGACCGATTGTCGTTTTTCACATGCGCAGTGAAGTATGCATATGCACGGTGCCCACTCGAGTCTGTTGCTGACACTTCGATGTCTACTTCAGCTTTGCGGCTGAGAGTCGATTCTGTTGGAGTGACTGTGACTATACCGTCGTCTTCTCGGACCGTAACAGCAGTGGATGATCCAACAATGTTCGCGTCGTAATCGACGATGTCCCGCACTCCGTCACCGTCTTCAATGAAGTCGGTGAGATCTACATCTTGGGCGTAGTCGCCAACAACAAAGTACAAGTCGTCAATGTCATTGAAGGACGGAGGCTCTTCGCGATTTTTGATGTTGACGACGAAGTAGAGCCTGTCGGTAGCACCGGACAGGTCCGTTGCACAGACTTCAATTCCAAACCCATCGCGATTCTTTTCGTAGTCTACGTCTTTGCCAGGTATTTCAAGCTCGTATTCGTGAGACACAGTTCCCGCGACTCGGCGTGTAGTGTTCGACGGACCCTGACATGGAACGCACTTTCCTTTGTAGCTCCAGCAAAGTTCGTCGTCATCAGTATTGACACCCGAGTTTGGACCCGTTTGAGCATCGTCTGCAGTAAAGGTCAGTCGGATTGGATCGCCTTCTGTAACCTCGTGGGCTCGTGTGGAAACAAACGTACTGGAACCAGTTATCTTGGCGATTTCACGTATGCTCGGAGGCGAATTGTTGTTAAAGAATGCCAACTTTACCTTGACCGTGACAGGATCGGACTCGTTGCTTGAGTCGCCTTCCTGGAAAGCTGCCACCTGCACTTCCACCTCATCCACCTGATTCCTGCCTAGCAAGGCGAAGCCATCACTGTTGGGATCAGTCGAAGGTAGATTCATGGTGACAGTAAGTGTGGAGCTCATGCACCGCTGTGCTCCGGATAGCGTTGCTTTAGCTACATTGATAGGATCCGTCGCGCTGCCCTTGTTAGTGGTGCGGCTGGTAATCTTGTAGCAAAGCCTGTCACCCTCAGGATCTGTGAAGTATTTTGCGACATTAACACTTCGCGAACCGCCGCCGCTGGCTAAAGCTATAGGTTTCAGCCAAATGTCACCCACGTTTGCCTGCCTAATTGGCGCGTCATCGCCATCCACTACATCGACGTAGATCGTGAGGGTATCGGTGTACTGGTTGTTGTCCGTCGCAGTGACCGTCAACTCAAACTCAACTCCACTCTCGAGAGGACCAAGGTTGGTTCCGGTTGGAACCGAAATGGTTCCGTCGTTTGCAATTTCAAGATAGGACACGCCTCGATACTCACCACCTGTCATGGTGTACGTTAAGGTGACACCTGCATCTTGTTGGGCTGCGAAATCCGCTGCATCAATTTCAAAGTCTGCAGCATCGCTTTCCGCGATGTCCCAACGTACCGTTGCTGAGGTAATTGAGAAGATTTCACGTGCATTCGTGGCTACTGACACGGGGATTGTGGCTTGTAACACAACTGTACCGTCCGCGTTTTTCGCTTCAACCTTGGCATACGTTGAAGCTTTTGCTAGTCCCGTTAACCGAATTACATGATCAGTATCGATGGCGTCACCATCGTCTATGAATTGGACTCTAAGCGCGGAGTTGTTACCAGATCGTACGCTGTAGGTGAAGGTAGTAGTACCTTGGGTGTTGCCGAAGTTTGTATCGTGTTCAGACGCAGGGTCTATCCAATCAGCGGCATTTAAATTCACCGAGGCTCCAATGGCAATCCGAACGGGACTGGCATCAGTGTAGGGTGGGGTGAATGTCGTACGCTGCGCGGCATCTGTGGTCGCAGTGGCACCTGGGCTAAATCGGTCATCGTAGGTATCAGTGGCCACTCCAGGAACTACAGAACGCACAGAGACTGTGTATTCAGTATTAGCATTGAGACCTTGAATTGAATAACTGTGAGCCGTTTCCGTTGTTGGAGTTTTTTCTTGGATTAGTCCTGAAGAGCCTCCCATACCACTTGCATCTGACCACAACACTTCGTAGTTATCGGCATCGTTTGCACCGTCTCCCGTCCACGTGACCACAATGCTCTCAGTAGACTCGGCATGCGCAATTACGGCTGTCGGCGGATCTAACCGTTCAGGAAGAACGGTTACATAGAACTCGAACGTAGCCTGTACGTCTCCAAAAGCTGCGGCTGCTTTTATCACGTATTTCTTTGGTGCCGCGCCCCAAGCTGTATCAGCTGCAGGCGTGTAGGTAATTAACTCGCCAGTAAGTGAGAGGGGAAGATCCACTGTAACAGCTGAGTTGACGGCATTAGCACCCGTACCCCGCGTAAGCAAGTCGGTTGCTCCGGTGGATGTAAAGCGAGTGTCGGTGTCATCAAAAAGTGCAAGCACGACGTTAGCAGCGTCGTCGCAACCTGTGGACGTAAAATCCGGTATGGAAGCCGTCGTGGCTGTGTTGTCGTTCTCGTAAAAAATGGCGTGGTTCTTGCCGTCGATTACTTCCCAGTTCACTTGGCTGGTATCTACCTCTGCGAACTCACAATTTTGGGCTTGAAGCACATTGACACCGAGAGTGCCAAGTAGCAAAAGGGCCGCTGTCTTGATCGTCGTCGAGAGGAGTTGACGACGTGGATTCTTATTCAGTCTCCCGGCCGAGTGTAAAGTTTCCATGGAATTCCTCCTTGTGCCAATCCGGCCACGAACAGTTCGTCAAGCGAACGCTCGTCGCGCAATGGCTATAAAAGCGGACCCCTACAACACGTCTGTTGTTCCTTGGTCCTTTAGAAGTCATTCCCGCCTCCGTGCGTAGGACTTTCTCCTAGTTGTTTCGAGTAGGGCACTCGACTAGAAGATCCATCCTCCATAGGTTTGGCGAGACATAGCTTCAATCATTGAAGTGACTCTGATCAACCTAGTACATCCTTGTTCAGCTTCGTGTTGGCAACGTCTGCGTTGCAGAGCATTACTTCCACGAAACACTTCACGGCGATTGTAACCCAATTGCATAACAAATATCAACCATGTCTTGAACAAATGTTTCTGGGTCGATTTTCAAAGTTGTCACCGATTCGCGCGCCCTTCTTAAGCTTACGCCGACGGTCGAGTTCACGGATCTCTGATTCAATGACCAGTACTTTGGATGGGTCTCCATTCTCTTGTTTGTCTCTTGAAGTGTGACAGCAATTGTTTCAATTTGTTTCAGAAAGGTGTCAATTTGTTTCAACTAGGCGTGAGGGCAACTCGCGAGCGAATGTTCGGATACCTAATCAATGCAACGAATTTGACTGTGGGCACTTTCAGTGAAGCGTCTTTGACTGAACTCATTCCCGATCAAAGGACAAGGCCGTCATTGGATCTTGGCGTTTGGCATGCTCCAGGTCATGAGCGTGCGCCATAATGCACCCACCTTAGAGTTGTGTGAGCATAGAAATGAGAGTAAAGTCGCTGTGCTTTGAAGTGAGCAAAGCCACTGACCTTGGTGTCGTGGTCTTGTTGTTCAGCTTCGTCTATCTTTCGCCAGTCCAGGCGCAAACAGAAGATACTGGCGTCGACAGTTCGGTCAATGATTGCGAGATTACTTTGGGCAAGTCGGATGAGTCCATCGTTGCGGGCAATCTAGTTCGTGGCGAAGATGCAGTTGCTCCTGGTGCAGTGCTCATCTCTGACGGAAAGGTCGCGAAGGTCGGCACCAAGGAAGAAGTTCTTGCGGCTGCACCGAATGCGACGCTGTTCGATTGCAAAAACTCGTTCATCTCCCCAGGGTTCATCAATCCTCACGAGCACCTCTCCCACAGTGGCGGCATTCCAGACCCCAATGCGAAACCGGGTTACGAACACAGAGATGAATGGCGTGGTGTGTTTGGAGAGGAATACGCCGTCAAGTTTCATTCTGTCGAAGAGCATGAACACCACATTTGGGTGGAACTCAGGCATCTGGTTGCAGGTACGACGACCATTGGATCATCCGGCGGCGTCGAAGGACTGGTGAAGAACGCCACCAATGAGGTTACCGACGATGGCTATCTCATTGACTACGAGATCTTTCCCTACGGATGGGTCTCCCGGTTCCATGGCATGGATTGCTCTGACCAACTGACAGACACAACTCCGCAAATTTCAGACGTGGAAGGAGTGTCGACTGCTCCGTACGTAGCGCACATAGCTGAGGGTACTAACTGTGCCGCGACGCTTGAAGGTCGGGCCTTTCTCGACTATGTAGAGCAGCACCCTAAGCGACGCTACTCGTTGATCCACGGAGTTGGACTCGATAGCGAGAGCGTTGGGCGGCTCAAACAATTGGATGTGACTTTGATCTGGGCGCCTCGTTCAAACATCGCGCTCTACGACAAGACGATCAACGTCGTGAATGTCTTGGAGACCGGCGCGAGAGTTGCTCTAGGGTCAGATTGGTCATTCTCGGGTTCCTACAACATGCTTGAAGAGATCCAGTGTGCGGACCGAATCGACAATGTACGGTGGGACGATCAGCTCTCTGGCAAGGATTACTGGACAATGAGTACCCAAGCTGCTGCCTATTCACTGGGACTTGAGAACGTCACGGGCAGGTTGGAGGAAGGGTATGCTGCGGACATCGTCGTACTGAAGGCTCATACCGACGATTTCTTTGCGGACCTGTTGACATATGACGTAACCGATGTAGTCGCAACCTTTGTTGATGGAGAGTTGCGTAGCGGCTTCGCTCCTGCTTTCAATAAATCTGAGCTGCCCGCACGTTGCCAACACTACATTGATCGACACTTTGTATGCGAAGAATGGTCGAGCGAGGAGATGTCGATCGAAGAGCTCGTTCGTGCGAATCGGCTAACGAAGGATTTCGTTCCCTTGTTCGAACCTCGATCTCAAGCAGCGTGCTTGAAGGAGGATTGAGTACGAGCTGCAGGAGCAGTGGGCTAAAGCTGGCAGACATCGGGTGTGGATGAGCAGCCAAATCGGCAGGGCGAGAACGTAGACAATAACTTGACTGCATAATCTGCTACACTAACTTCGCTTGCTTACTAGCGAGCAAATCGAAACAACCGCAAAGCGCAGAGAGCTCAATCTCCTATTCAGTGACGAAGAGGGGAATCCAAATTGGAATCTGCGTGGCGGCAATTGAGAATTACCATGGATGGACAGAAAATGAGCAACTATCAGGATGATGTTGGTTTCGATCCTGAAGAACGACAGATGAAGGAAAGCTTCACTTTGTTGATCTTGACGCTTTCCGCTATGTCATTGGCTGGCATGGTCTACTTGATGTTCGTCTGACTGAAGTAGATATCTCCTTCTAGGAGACTCCAGTCACCCGCTCTTGTTTGAGCCGGGCTTCTCACACGAACGCACAATTTTGGCGACGCCTTTCGCCACCCACCAACTCTGCCCACGGTCTAACGTATCGTTTAATGTCTCTGGTATTTGAGACTTCGCAGCAAATTCCGTTTCCTGCGGCCAACGACACAGCCGTTCAGCAAACCGTTGCAGGCCTTGATCTTGTCCTGCGGTCTACTTCAGATGAGTTCCGACTTGGTTTTGGTGCTGAGACTGTGATCTCGAAGGGATGTCAGTCTCCATTTGCAACCTCAAACAGTGACTGCAACCCATTTGCGAGAAATAAATGGAAGGCACTTGTCCACAGCTTGGGTCATCAATGGCGTAATGACATGACCTGAATGTCAGTGGCGTCGAACCCGGGTCCCATTATCAGTTCGAGAACGGGTTGAGTGAGGAGATAGTTACGTTTCTCAACGCCAACCAAACACTCAACGATTCACTAGTCGGTTTGACCCCTAGCACCGAGACACAGCCAGAAGTCCGTCGCTAAACTGTCAGAACCTCCAGAACAGATCAAGTTCAAGAGCCTGATCCACTCCTTCCATCGCGTCGAGGTATTGAACGAACGACGCCACAACGGCAATCTTCCCATCGAGGAAGTTCAGCTTTAGTCCTGCACCTGCAAAGGCTTTTGTCTCGTTGAAATCTGAACTCACTGCATTACCGGGAAGTGGCTGACCTCCAACAACAACCGGACTTATCGTGTCGACCGAAGTTGCTTCCGCCTGAATTCTTGCAATGCCCACCTTTGCCAAGACTGATATAGGTTCAAACAATGGATACTCGTATACCGGGTTGAATCTGAACACGGTGATGTCCAATTTGGATGAAATACCAAGAGAAAACGGATTGCCTAGAAAATCTACTATGAGATTGTCAATAACTACATTTTGTCTTGGCCCGTTGATGTAGGAAGCTTCTACAGACCACGTTTCGTTGAAGGAAAAGCCAATGCCAAGTCGATAGCCATTGTCCTTGCTGGAAGCTTGGATGGTAGCTTGGGAAGAATCAGCCGGCAAGCCTTGGAGAGACCCTTCGAAGTCCGCGCTAGGCGTAGACCAACTGACTAAGCCACCTGCGAGGTAGAAGGGATAGAGGGTTGCTGCAAAACTTGATGCAGCGCTGAATACAAGCACGGTCCCTATCACTGCAGTCAGGAAACAAGTGGCTTTGCTCTTCATCTAAATACTCCTAGCGACAATGTCCGTACATCGTCACTGTCTCTGATGAGTTGAGGTCGTGGCTTTTCGATTCATTTGCCTGTTTGTACAAATCAATAGTCCGAATTCCACACTGATTGTAGTTGAAGCTGGGGTGTAGATTTCGTCGGAAACAGAAACCATGAAAGTGGTTTCCGAGCGAGCTCTGGACTAGTTCAAGCGGCGTTGCAGACATCGCAATTTGCCGACCGACTAAGGCTTAGAACTGCCATTGATAATCCAACTCCAGCGACTGTTTGACATCGCCTGGAGTGTCGAAGTAGTTGCTGAAGGAGACTGATATTGCAGATTGCCCTCCAGTTGGATTCCACCTGAGTCCGGCAGACGCGAACACGTTCGTAGTGGAATCCGATTCCGATAAAGTCTGTACCGGGCTTGGGAAGAAGATTCCTAGGCCGTGTCCAAAGTCGTCGTCAAATTCGTAGTCCGTTCGGATAGTGACTTTCCAATCCCGCTCAATGAAAGCAATGCCTGCTTTTCCAAATAGAGACAGGCGATTGTGCTGAAGAGGGATCGTGTAGACCGGGTTGATTCTCAAAATGGAAGCTTTCAGTTTGTTGGAGATGCCGAGATCGAAGTCGATCACAATGTCGTCAACAAAGTCGTCGTTGCCAATAATGGGTATGCGCTCGTAGTAGCCGTCAAAGAGACTTTCAATTGTGGATTCGTGCTCCATGCCTAGGATGGCAACTGCTTCAATTGCCCAAGTTTCATTTATTGACAAGCCCACTCCAAACTTGACACTGGTTTGGGAAGTTGAAGCCGGCGGACTGCTTCGTTGTAATGCTATAGCTGGAAAATCGAAGGAGAATCGTGAAGGAATTGGCCCGAATTCAGGCCAATGGGCAATTCCCCCTGTTACATATACATCTTCGAGCTCAACGGCGTTGGTAGAAGTCCCAAACACGCATACGATGCCAGCTACCACAGCCATCAATAGTCGAAGTCTTTTGATCACCCGATGTCCCCTCCTGTTGAGATTGCAGGATTGTGCATAGCGAAGCAAGTGGCTACATCTCTTGGAATCCGCAAGGGTGTGGAAGTTCCCGAGCAATATTGGAGATCCATCAAGATTTACCTAGGCAACGGAATAATTGCTCTACAGCAGCGTCTTGAACAACGCGATGCCGCAAATCCCTATGGGTGGGCTTGTGAAATTACTATTGGCAGCAAGTATGCCTCGTCATTGGCAATCGGAAACAGAATCATTGAGTTGAGCAAGGACTAAGGGCGTCCAGTGGGTTACCTATCAACAATTGAGTGGACGGACCATACATTCAATCCGTGGTGGGGTTGCACCAAGGTGTCGCCAGCGTGCGACAACTGCTACGCGGAACAGTTTGCGCGACGTTTGGGAATGCAGGTATGGAACCACCGGTCGAGTAGGCGTTTCCTCAGTGATGCCAACTGGGATCTTCCTCTCAAGTGGAATGCCAAAGCCGCGTCTTCTGGCGTCAGGGCACGAGTCTTCTGTGCGTCCATGGGTGACGTCTTTGAGTGGAAGAAGGAACTCTCACCTGCACGACGCAGGCTGTGGTCGTTGATTGAAGAGACTCCGCATCTTGCATGGTTGCTTCTAACCAAGAGACCTCACCTGGTCGGCCGAATGGTTCCTTGGGGAGACGATTGGCCTAAAAACGTTTGGTTGGGTACAACGGTGGAGAACCAAAAATGGCTAGACAAGCGAGTTCCCCATATTGAAGCTTTGCCCACGGAGAATCGGTTCTTGTCATGCGAGCCACTATTGGGCAAGATTGACCTCTCACAGTGGTTGGCTCGTGGCACCATTGGCTGGGTGATTGCTGGTGGCGAAAGCGGGAGTGCGGCTCGACCCACCGAACCAAATTGGTTCTACGGTCTGCGCGATCAGTGTCTTACGCACGATGTGCCCTTTCACTTCAAGCAGTGGGGCAATTGGGCTCCGGTTAACTCAGTCGGCGAACATCTGCCAACAACGACATTGGCGTCTGGTTTCTCAACTCAAATGGGGAAATACCCCAAAAAGGTTTCAGGACGGATGTTAGATGGGAGGAGATGGGATCAAGTGCCAAATTTCAATCTGTAGCTTGTGGCCCTATCGGGTTCCCTAATTCATCAAGTCCTGCTGTTCCCCCTCATGTAGTCTTTCCGGCCATTCGAGAGGAGATCGATGTTCCGCATGGGAACATTTGGTTTTTTTGGACGACACAGGTACTTGGATAGTTGCAACCAAGCGTTGCTGTACACGAACCCGGTTTTCTTTGTCTTGCCATCATAAATAGTGGGAATTATTCACTTTAGAGAAATTTCGTCGTTCATGGCTAATTCAGCATGGATCCAGACTGGCTTCCGACAGTTTCCTGAATGCCACCCTAGCCCATCTCTGCCACTTCGGAATGAACAAGGCCAGACCGTCCTCGAAGACGTCCGCCGACATCAGGGGATCCTCGCGTTCCGAAGGTCGCGGAGCCCAGTGCGGACGAATCCGGTTGTAGCGTTCCGGTACTCGTTGAGACATTGCCGGGTGTGCTTGGGCCCATCGTATATTCAGTACAACATTTCGAAACTCATTCTGACGTGGTTCTTCACAATTTGCTTTGTGCCAATCGGCAGACCACATTGTTTAAAGAGCATTTCAAGTGCCTCACAGATCGGTGGTGAACGCCTATTGTGGTGCTCTCTAGGATTGCCCACACCGACGCAATTCCATTAAGAACAACGACGCATAATATCCACGTCTTCGCGCCGTGATTGTCGCTCTTTCAAAGAACATCCCCGTCGCCATGCCTAGTGCATTCAGCGAGCATCGCCGGGCGCGCGTCGTACCGAGTTTTTGGCACGAATGACAATACAGAGACAACGGTCTTTGATCGAGTCAAAATGCTCATGACGCTTGGAATTTGGCTGAAACTTCTATCACTCATGAATACTAACTCAGCGATCAGTGGAGCCGCTTTGGTAGGCACGCACATGCAAAGCGGATTGCAAGTTTGGTTTTCCTATCTGCTTGATCTATGGCAAAAACTAACCAGTAGGACTTCAATCTTTCTCCATGAACTTTTGCTAGAATCCGCCACACTAAGATTGTAGTACAGTCTTGTTTCGCAGGGGTACGCAGTGAGCAGCAGAATAGAAGCACCATCTTTTACGGTTCAAATGAAGATAGAAAAAGACTCTGATGGTAGTTTTCTGCTTACATGTCCTCAAATCGGATGCATTTTTGTTCAAGAAGAATCATACGAAGCCGTAGTAAATCACGGAGTAGAAGCGGTCGCTGCATATCTCGAGCTGTCATTGGAGCACGGAGATCCGATTCCTGATTGCATCGTGGATTCAACTAACAGCAATATCGAGATGTCAGACAAAGGGGCGTCCAAGGTCGTGCCGCGAGAGGACTTAGAACTTACCAAGTCATTTGACTGTATCGAATACGCGACCACATGAGGATCCGTTGTCATGCCAGACTACTCAAGAGAAGTTTGGGTGCAGTTGCGGAAACTGACGAAAAGGAAGTTCATAAATGCTCTTGAGAAGGACGGATGGGTGCGTGAACAAAAAGGCAAACGGGGCGATGGCAAAAAAGGAGCTGGAACACTAGCCTACAGACACAATGACCGACCCCAGCAACACAACAGAATTGTCGTTCACTACCATAATGACAAAGACATCATGGGGGAAGGTCTACTAAAGGGCCAATTGCTTATTGTGGGGTGGACTGAACAAGATCTGAAAAGGCTTAAATTGATCAAGTAGTCAAGCTCTGATCGGTTTGCTTTTCTAGCACACTAGCGATTCCCTATGCTTTTTTGGCTCGCCAAACAAAGCGCCAATCGGATTTTCTTCTCTCATCTAACAAATTGACATTATAATATACATACAAGGCGTGTCAATATTCGGGGCAGAAGTGTGTGTAGTCCCCAAAGATTAACTTATTCGACACATGACTCCGACAAGAGAGAGACTAAGTTGGGCTAAACTGGCGAAATCGGCGGGAGCACTGCTGAACCAAAATAGGCTAATGAATTCTGAGACCTATGAATCACTCGAGTGCGCAGTAGCTAAGCTTGCTCACTCAAACGTTCCGATCTTTTTTTCCTATACGCACTCTATGCCAGAATCGGATCGTTGGGAAGGCTTTCGTGGATTGTCCACATCGGACTCGGCTAATGAATATCCTGCATATTCAAACTGGTCGGCTTCGCACAATACACGCCAGCTCAAGATCAAGATATCGTTCGTATCAGATGCTTCTGGGTCGATTGCATCACTCGGAATGGTCCAACACCTAAGAGCGCGTGCACTTGTCCCTAAATCATCGGTTGAACAGATTTTCAACAGCCTGCGCAACACTTGGAAGCATGACACTCGGTTCGAGTCCTCCGCCTCCAAGATCACAAGTCATCCGAGTTACACACTGATTATTGCGATAGGTCCAGCTATGATCCCATATATTGCGAATGAAGTCCGTCGTGGAGCGAGGCATTGGTATTACGCACTGCGACGGATTACAGGATATACGTTGCCAGATTCTAGTGACCTCAGTTCTAGTGATTTCCACAAGGTGTGGCTGCAATGGCTTGACGAGAATACAAACAGACCTTCGAAAGCAAGCCGATCAATTTAGGGGGGGGCATGTTGTTCGAGTATGTTAAATTCCCAACCTAAGACTCTCGGACTTGACAGTCACTAATCATTCAAGCAGGACTACAGCTCTAGGATAGGGACTACTGGGAGAGGTCCTGACGACGAACCTTGGTAGTGGTCTAACACCAGACGATTCTGTCTCGATCCATGGCGAAGCAACATCCCTGTGAATAGTCAGTCGAGTGCTTCTTTGTGCGATTGTGACCATATAGACGCACGTAAGAACGGTCGCCTCGAAGTTGAGCTTGGGAAACTCGCACTCTAAGCCAAGGATAGAGTGCCGACACACACGTCACGGCAGCTAAGCGATGGTTATTGGAGGAGTAAGTTGGGAAGTGGTGTAGATTTTCGTCACGCATCACCGGCAGATCTTGAGAGTACCAGCTTATGGCATAGTCTGCGCGTTCTTATGCCTTAGAGTAAGCAACTGGTGAGCAGTGCCTATTAAGAGCTAACCGTGCCACCAATCCTTTCTGACTTGCCAAAGTAACACTTCTGGTGTTGTGAGATATTCAGTAATGGAGAGTCACTGAAATACTAGAAGTAGATGTTGCCAGTAGCACTCAATTCAGGTTGGCCTGACTGGTACCCTGACTCAGCCTTACCGAATTGAACATCCAACGAACCACTCATTCTAGAGAGCGATTGGTACTGGAACTTTAGGCCTAGAATAGTTCGTCGCGAGCCGGAGCTAGTTGTTCGTATCGCGGCTTTGGGCGTGAGCTTGACTCGACCATCGGAAACGAACGAACTATGTCCCAAAGTAGTTTCCAACGCCCGTTGATTGTTGCATAAGCCTGGAGATTGGCGATGTGGTTGAAAGTTCTCTGTACCAAACCATCCGAATCCGCCCTTTGTAGGGAGACACCCAATGCTCGGAACCAGGTTCAAGGTCAAACCAAGACCATCCTTGTGTTTGTCATAGGTTGCCGTGAGGGAGAGACCGCGTTCGAATAGACGGTCCGCTGCGGGCACTTTGAAAAGGTGACCACGGGCTTCCACATCTAACGAAGAAGTGTTGAATTTCAGACCTCCCCCTAGTTCCCATCCAGCTGCCCCGGGGTTGTCTCCATCGCTGTACCTCATGCCGAACCGACCGAATGAAGTTATTGAAGCTGTCTTGCCTATAGTCTTGGTTACTGATCCATTCAATGCAATTCGAAATCTGTGTGAGTGGGTCTGGATGCCGTGTGCAGGTCCAGATCCTTTGGCGACAAGGCCGAGACTGCCCAATTCTGCTTGCATTGCGATTTGACGTGCAGTCGATTCTGCGAGAGTGCGATGGATTCCGACGACTCCTACTTTCATGATTAGCTGATTGCTGCCTATCTCCTTTTCGGCACCTCTTGTTGTCACTTTACCCTTGCCGTATCCGAGGGCGCCCCAGACATGTGAGTTCGTGCCGAGTTGCTGGCGGAAGTAGGGGATCACCGTATGCAGCGCCGTTTGCAGTTGCTCCGTTTCCGTGCCGAAGGTGTACGAGTTCTCACTGTCGCTCTCAAGCAATGCAAAGCCCCAGTGGCCGGAAATCGTCGAGTTCAGGTCAATGCCCAGATAGCGATTGGTCGCTTGGCCGTTAAAGCCGTCGCCGCCAAACGTCGAAGAGTCGTGGCTACTCCATAGTCGCACAGGTCTGCCTAGTCTTTGTACTGACGATTGGTCGGAGTAGTTCGACCAAGCAGCTGACGCAGAAGAATTCAGCGTGAATCCGAGTTTGGGACTGTTCCAAATTTCGTTGGTTAGTGCTGTCTCAGTTTGCCTAAACCCTTTTGGTCGCAATGCCGAAAATGATCGGACTTCACTTCCATGGGACAGAACTTTCCAAAGTTGACGGAGCGATTCATCTTCACCGGATTCGCGTCGCGCATCGCGGTCTCCAATCGTAGAGGTGATGCTTGACAGAAGACTACGTCCATATCCAGCGAGAGCATTGTGCGCAACGCTCATGATCGCATCGTCGCTTACGACCACCATGAAGACTCCCTTTGCCCAATTCCCATCGGGATCAGTTGCGACAACGGAAACAACCGTGGTGCCTCGTTTGACAGGAGACATAGAAAGAACTTCTCTTTCTATATATACGTCTGCAGCGCTGCTGTCTTGACGAGTGATCTTGAATGACAACGGGTCTCCATCGGCATCGTGGAAACTCTCGCTTAGATTGAGCAAAGAGCCTCCGCCTCCCAACTGCAATGTAATCTGGGTAACGGTTTGCGAAGCGACCGGTGCAGTCTTGACCGTTACCTTGAACGTGTCTGTGGCCGACTCGCCTGATGGGTCGGTTGCTTCCGTGGTGATATGGGCGGTTCCAGCCGCCAATCCGTTGACGGTGAGAGTGTTGGAGTCGTCTAACGAAACAGTCGCGACATCTTCGTCGTCCGATTCCGCGCTAAAGCTCAATTCGTCGTTTTCAGCATCTGTGTAGACATTTGCTAGGTCTATTTCGATGTTGTCACCAACATAAATCGTGTGGTCAGCGACCGGATTGCGCACTGTCGGAGGTGTATTGATCTCCTCGTCCAGCACGGCGACATGAAAGTCCGTGGATGTGCTTTGCTCGATGTCGTCGGTTGCCGTCACTGTGACCTCAAAGTCACCTCGTCGCAAGGGATAGATGCGGATCACCTTCCTGTCGTTGCGAAGGACCACGTCTGCGTACTTCTCGGTGGATGCCTCGACGTCGATGTCCAGCTGATCGGGTTTCTCGTCGTCGAATAAGCCTTCAATGTCCACGTCATAGCGAACATGCGACGCGAGCGAAATTTCGATGTCCTCTAGCTGTCGAGTAACTGTAGGCGGATCGTTCCTCTCCAGTATCGTGATAGCGAAACCATCGCTTGCTGATTCTCCCGCTGAGTCCGTGGCGGTCACGGTGCAGGTCGTCTCTCCTTCGGCGAGAGCCTTGATGCGAAGAAGATCTGCACCCGTTTGCAGAGTGGCTTCGACCAGGGTTGAATCGTCGACTTCGACCTCAAAGGTCAAGTTGTCGCCTTCGTCTTGAAAGTGGTCGAAAAGCGAGATCTCTGCAACTCTTCCGACCCTTGTTTCCAGATCTGCGATTTCTAGCGAAACAGTAGGTGGCTCATTGGCATTCACATGTACCCAAAAGCGGGTCTGCGCTGCGTTGTCTGCCGCGTCGTAAACCGTGATAGTTATCTGTCCGGTTCCCTCCGATTTGCCGGTCAAGGTCAATGTGCTTTCGTCAACGCTTGCTTCGACTATCGAGGAGTCTGAGGAGCTCGCCGCATAGGTGTGAACGTCGTCGGACTCGTCCGCAAACACGCCGTCCAGTTCTACGTCCCTATCCACATCCACGCTTAGGTTGATGTCGGCCACTTGCTCGGATACGGTCGGAACTTGGTTTTCAAGAACCGCCAAGAGAAACGATTTCGAGGAGGTCAAGGGAGGGTTTCCACTATCCGTGGCCTCAATTGTGATCGTAGTTTCTCCTGGCTCCAATCCTTCAACTACGACATAGCCATCTTCGTCGAGGTCCGCGGTGGCAATTCTGGAACGACTGCTTCGAGCAACGAAGGTGATGCTATCTCCCTCATCTTCGTCAGAAAAGTGATCTGTACTGAGTATTTCGTTCCTTAAGCCTAAACCGACTAGAGTCTCGGTGTCGTCAAGTACGTCGGCTGTAGGGGTTGGGGCTTCATTGACATCGGTGACTTCGATCGATATTTGCACCGAATCGGAGCCCCCGTAGTCGTCTTCTGCGTACAGAGTAAGGAGGTAGGACGAGGCTGTTTCAAAATCTAGACGATCTAGGATCGTTATCAGCCCTGTGCTGGCATCCGCGTGAAACGGCCAGTCTGCATCGGTCAATCTAAAGGTGATTTCGTCGTTGTCGGAATCGTAGGCGTGCGGGGCTTTGCTGAAGTACTGAGCCAAGGCGTAGTCTTCGGGAATCGAGTAGCTCCTTGCAACACGCTCGATGCGCGGAGGGTTGTTGTCTTGACGTACATGAACGTCAAATCTCTCCCGTGTCGCGAATCCATAGGAGTCTTCGGCGATTACTGTGACATAAGTCGAAGCTCTTCTGCGATTTAGCGATCGTGTCGGGGTCAACGTAAGCTCGCCATCGTATTCGTAGGCCTCCACCAGATCGATGTTGCCGGATTTGACTTCGAAGCTCAGATTGTCTTTTTCGTCGTCTTCATCATGGTCGAAGTAATCGCCCAATGCGTAGGTCTTTGGGTCGTCGCCTGCAAGAAAGTACGCGTCTGGTAGGGCGTAGCTGAACAGCCCCGACCAAATGTTGTCTGTGGAGATCTCAAAGTCCAGAGAGTCGGCGTAGCCAGAGAGGTCTGTTGCGATGAGGTCGAAGCTATAGGTAGGGTTGGACTTTGTGCGTTCCAACGAGCGTATGGACTGCACGCGTATTTGATGGGAGTGGCTCAACGAACCCTGCGTCGAATTGGAGCCTTGCAACTCGCAACTGGCCAACTGGTTTGGATTGTCGACATCTACAAGCTTGAATTGTGAAGCGTCCCGACCTGACAACGTGAAACACACTCGGTCCTTTCTAGGCAAGGAATCCAAAGCCGTGAAAATCATGTCGAAACTCGACTCCGTGCCAGCATCGTAAGCGAGCAGGTAGGCGGAATTTGCACCTGCACCAGGTAGCTTGGCGCCAAGAATTGACGGCTTGATGTTCTCGCCATAGACAATCGAAACTGTAACCGTGGCTGTTGCTGAGCCTGGGTTGTCATCTATGTCCTCGGTCGCTGTTACCTCGACCTCAACCTCCTTGACTTCGTACAGTCCGGTCATCGAAATTCGGCGGACTTGTATGTGAGGAAGGCCGCAGCCCGATTGGCTGGAGGATACGCTTACCGTGGCATAAGCGGATCCCTTTGTGATCTCGGCGTCATAGCACAAAGGATCTCCATCGGGATCGGTGAAGTACTCTCGAACATGGAAATTCACCCAGTTTTCGTCAAATCCCATGTTTTGGTGCTCTAGGCTGCCCATATCCACGGAGTCGGTGGGACCTATGGGTTCTTCATCAACATCCAACACATCAACGGTGATTTTGAGAACGTTGGACTCTGCGCCGACCGAGTCAATTGCCGTTACGTGCAAGACATGCTGGATTGCTGTCTCGTAGTCAAGAGCTTCATCATCCTTGATGCTGATCGTACCGGTGCTCGAATTTATCTCGAAAATTTCGTGGTCTGGTTCTGCTGTCTCCAAGCTGTAGGACAGAGTGTGATCGTCAGCATCGCTCACGTTGAAACGCTCGCCAGTCTCTATGGCGAACGGACTGTCCTCGGCCATTTCGAATGTCGCTGCTGTCACACCAAAAACCGGTGTCCGGTTTCTTATCACCGTGAAGACCACGTCTCGCTTGGCTGTGACCGAGGAATCGATTTTCGATGTAGCCGTCACTGTGACGCGAGCCGACGTTGAATCCGAGTCGGTGTAGGTGCCAATCATGCGAAACAGGTCGTCCTCCACTCTCGAGTCGAAGTCGATGACAATCGAAAGTCGGGCCGCGCCGGTTGGGCTAATGGTCGCGGTGTAGTCCCAAAGGTGCGGATCGGTAGGGTTCGTCGAGTCGATGCCGCGTTCAGAAAGGAAAGTGAACAATCCTTCCAGCGAGCTGCTTGCCGTTTCTGTATTGTCATTGACAATCCTGACGAACGGTACTCGTGCCTGCTTTTCAGCACCAGCCAGCAATGGGTCGGCAAGAGCAAAGTCGGGGTGCGTTTGACGCGTCGTTGCGGCAGATGAATCGCCAAAGCCGTAGTCGGTTTCAATTGTGGTGGTGCCAGATTCGTAGGTCACACCGTGCGCTGATAGCGAAAGCTCGTATGAAGTGTTCGCAACGAGCCCAGTGAGCGTTGCAGAGCACCGGATGGGATAGGTTGCGATATCCTCGCAGGCCTGTTCATCGACCGCAATGTCCAGCGACTCCTCCGCCTGTGAGCCGACAATCTGCAAGGTTATGCGCGACTCGCTAATCACCTGGTCGGACACTTCAGAATCTGTGTCGACAGTCCACCGCAGGAAGATGCTAGTGGACGATTCCACAATGACATCTTCGACCACCGGAGCAGGGGGCGCATTCGTTTGTTGACCGGAAGTACACACCGCGGCAAGTACGACAAGCGCGAGCCCAAACCGAGCCAACAGGCAAAATCTTCGAAATTCCATTTCTAAATGCGAGTTTTTCCTCATTGAGAACGCGACTGCTTTCTTTGCCATGCTCGATGCAGAATCTGTTCCTAAATTCTAAGGAAGTTAGAGGCGTGTGATTGCAAGAAACGCTGGAGTATTTCGTTGATTTCCTTCCACATTGCTTGATCGAATTTCAAGCGAAGTTTCGATGTGAAAGCACGCCGCAGCGGACCTGTGGGAATCGTTGGTTGTGACAAGTCTGTTGCGTCCTATGTCGTGTAACATGAGTGAGGTAGGACGCTTGGAGGTGGATTCGGATGAATCGAATTACGGGTCTTGTATTTTCGGGTTTGGTTGTGTTATTCCTTGGCGCAAGTCTCTGTGCTCAGGACGCCAAGACCTTTACTACTCATGCGTTGACTTTGGAGGATGTTCCAAAGTATGCAGCCGATTTCGAGCATCGTGAATATGTGAATCCCAATGCGCCCAAGGGAGGCATATTGAGGCTGTTCGCTATTGGAGGATTCGATACTTTCAACCCCTTTATCGCCAAAGGCGATCCTGCCATCGGAATGGGAAACATCTTCTACGAATCGCTCATTACCGAAACGCAAGATGATTCGTTGACCGGATATGGACTGATTGCCGGCCAAATCGAAGTGGCGCACGACCTCTCCTTCGTGATCTATCACCTGCGAGACGAGGCGAAATTCAGCGATGGCTCTTCCATAACTGCACACGATGTTGTGTTCAGTTTTGAGACTCTCAAAGAGAAGGGACGACCGTTTTATCGCTACTACTACGGCAATGTCTCCGAAGCTGTCGCTTTGGATTCCCATCGAGTGCGATTTTCCTTTTCGGGTCCTCCCAATCGCGAATTGCCTCAGATCATAGGGCAACTGCCAGTTCTCTCGAAGGAGTACTGGGAAGATCGCGAATTCGACAAGACAACCTTGGATCCACCCGTGACTAGCGGACCCTACAAAATCGTCGACTTTGAGCCAGGACGCTATGTTGTGTTCGAAAGGAACGAAGATTACTGGGGCGCTAACTTGCCAATCAATAAGGGCATGTACAACTTCGACAGGATTCGCTACGACTACGTCCGGGACGACGATGTATCCATCGAGGCGTTCAAATCGGGAGAGTACGACTACCGGGCTGAGAATTCGAGCAAGAAGTGGGCAACATCCTATGACTTTCCTGCTCTTCATGAGGGCGTCGTCAAGAAAGCCATGTTGCGACACTATCGTGCGACGGGAATGCCCTCCTTTGTCTTCAATTTGCGCAAACCGATGTTTCAGGACAAGCGCGTTCGCAAGGCGTTGGGAATGTGCTTCGACTTCGAGTGGTCGAACAAGAACCTCTTCTATGGCCAATACACGCGCAGCCGCAGCTTCTACGACAATTCCGATCTGGCATCCGATGGCTTGCCGTCCCCGGCCGAATTGGAACTGCTGGAGCCCCATCGAGGCGACATTCCTGACGAAGTCTTTACTGAAGTGTTTGAAGTCCCCGTGACTGATGGTTCGGGAAACATTCGAGGCCAATTGCAAAAAGCACTCTCGCTCCTTACGGAGGCGGGTTGGCAAATTGAGAACAACCAGTTGGTGCACACTGAGACTGGAGAGGTCATGCAGATTGAATTTCTGTTGCAATCTCCGGAATTCGAGCGAATCATTTCTCCATATTTCGAGAACTTGGAACGACTGGGCATTCGAGGAAGCATTCGTACCGTTGAGCCCGCCCAGTACCTGAACCGCGTTCGCGACTTCGATTACGATATGATCTCAATCGTATTCGGACAATCTCGATCTCCTGGCAATGAGCAGCGAGACTATTGGGGATCGGATTCTGCAGACGTACCGGGAAGTCGCAATTATGCGGGTATCAAGGATCCCGCGATCGACATCCTTGTCGAGAATGTTGTGGAAGCGAAGACGCGGGAGGAGCTTGTAGTCGCCACTCGCGCACTGGACCGAGTGTTGCAGTGGAATTACTTTGTCGTTCCGACTTGGCACATCAATACTGATCGCGTGATTTGGTGGGACAAATTCGGCATTCCCGAAATAAAGCCACAGTTTGGAGTCGGTTTGCTCTCTTGGTGGGTCGATCCAGAAAAGAACGAGAAGGTAGAGTCATATCGAAATTGATACCTTCAGACCCCAATCCATGTTAGACCCTGTGCTGTGAAATGAGAGACCAGCACCAGCTCAAGTACCGAGCCTGACCGCAAATGCTAGCGTACGTAATCCGTCGAATTCTGCTCATCATCCCCACGCTGTTCGGGATCATGGTGATCAATTTCGTGGTCGTCCAATTCGCACCTGGCGGCCCGATCGAACAGATCATCGCCGAACTCACCAATCCTGACATACAGGTGACGCAACGCTTCACGGGAGGCGGCGGAGCTGAAGTGGACTCCGGCTCGCAGCAATCTTCCCGACCGGGCGGTTCCAGCGGGATGGAGAGCAAGTACAGAGGTGCAGAAGGCTTGGACCCGGAGTTTATTGCTGAGCTGGAGGAATACTTCGGATTCGATAAGCCGCTATGGCAGCGTTTCCTAATGATGATGGGGAACTACATACGTTTCGATTTCGGAACCAGTTACTTTCGCGACCAGTCGGTTATTGATCTAGTGCTCGACAAGATGCCTGTTTCCATATCGCTTGGATTGTGGACAACGTTGTTGGTGTATTTGATTTCGATTCCGCTCGGCGTTCGCAAAGCAGTCAAGGATGGAACGAAATTCGACGTCTGGACGAGTGCGGTTGTTATTGTCGGCAATGCCATTCCAGGTTTTCTCTTTGCTGTCCTCTTGGTGGTTCTCTTTGCGGGAGGCAGCTACTTCGAATGGTTCCCGTTGCGGGGACTTGTGTCCGAAAACTGGGCCGACATGAACTGGCTGCAGCAGACCCTCGATTATCTGTGGCACATGGTGCTGCCTGTCACTGCGCTCGTCATTGGCGGTTTTGCAACGCTGACCTTTCTCACCAAGAACTCGTTTCTGGATCAAATCAACCAGCAGTATGTAATGACAGCACGGGCAAAAGGAATCGCCGAGAATCGCATTCTCTACGGGCACGTGTTCAGAAACGCGATGCTCATTGTGATCGCGGGATTTCCAAGTGCCTTCGTGGGAATTCTGTTCACTGGCGCATTGCTTATAGAGATCATTTTCTCGCTTGACGGCCTCGGATTGCTTGGCTTTGAAGCCGTGCTGAAGCGAGACTATCCGGTGATCTTCGCAACTCTGTACTTCTTCACTCTCCTTGGTCTGGTCATGAACTTGATTGGTGATCTCACCTATACGTTCATAGATCCAAGGATTGACTTTGAGACTCGTGGTGGCTGAGTCAACGGCACAGCCAGTTGAATCCCCGAGCGTCAAATTCGATGTGACGCGACAGTCGTGGATCTCGCCTCTCATGGCGAGACGATTTGCGAATTTCAAGAAGAATCGCAGAGGCTACTGGTCATTCTGGATTTTCATGGTGCTGTTCGTCATGTCGCTGTTTGCCGAATTCATTGCGAACGACAAGCCGATTCTTGTTGGCTACGAAGGCAAGCTCTACTTCCCGATTTTTCAGGTATACCCAGAGACCACATTCGGTGGTTTCTTTCCGACTGAAGCCGAGTACCGAGAAAAGGAAGTTCAAGACTTGATCAAGGAGGGCGACGGTTGGATGCTCTGGCCCCCGATTCGGTTTTCCTACCGAACGACTAACTACGAGCTGACTACGCCTGCGCCGTCTCCACCAAACCCATCCAATCTACTGGGCACGGACGACCACCAGAGGGACGTGTTGGCGAGGGTAATTTACGGATTCCGCATATCAATCCTGTTTGGACTCCTGCTCACGTTCATGTCGTCGATAGTTGGCATTGCAGCAGGAGCAGTACAAGGCTACTTTGGAGGCTGGACTGATCTGCTGTTTCAGAGATTCATCGAGATTTGGTCGGGGATGCCGAGGCTTTACATGCTGATCATCCTGGCAAGCGTGTTCACTCCCAGTTTCTGGCTGTTGCTCTTTCTGCTTTTGTTGTTCGAGTGGATGTCGCTGGTAGGCGTAGTTCGTGCTGAGTTTCTTCGTACGCGAAACTTCGAGTATGTCCGGGCTGCCCGAGCATTGGGGGTGAAGAACACCAAGATCATGCGAAAACACGTGCTACCCAACGCCATGACGGCCACGATAACGTTTCTGCCGTTCGTTATGATTGGATCCATAACGGCTCTGACATCGTTGGACTTTCTGGGTTTTGGGCTGCCGCCCGGTTCGGCGTCTTTGGGTGAACTATTGGCTCAGGGCAAGGCAAATCTGCACGCCCCCTGGCTTGGACTGACTTCGTTCTTTGTTCTGGCTTTCATGCTGAGTCTCCTCATCTTCATTGGTGAGGCCGTTCGTGATGCCTTTGACCCGCGCAAGACTTTCGATGCCATGGCATCCGAAAGCGCCAAAGAAACTGCCGAAACGACATTCGTTCCGGCGAAAGCAGCTGAAAGCTAGTTCGACAGGGACTTAGTTCGTAGCGATTCCTACCTAGTATGGCTGAGAAATTGCTAATCGGAGGACAGAAAGCCGATCCCTTGGGACTCTGATCGCAAGACCAAAAGCTTAAAATTTGCTTTCCTTGCAAAGCCTTCCGACGTGAACACTCAGACCGAACTCTCCCTCCAACAAAAGCACGAATTCTTCAACGATGGCTTCATTGTTCTCCGAGACATAATCCCTCGCGAATTGACCCGCGCGGCCAAACGGCGCATCCACATCATGCTTTCGCGAGAAGGCGGTTTGTATAGGCACTACAAGGACTTGTCGTCTGGCGCTGAATTTCCGAGACTCATCAACGATTCACCACTTGGTGAATTGCTGACAAACACTATGGGCGAATTTGACGCACCCGTGAAGGCTATGCCTACGGCATTGAGACCGTTCGATGCATCAACCGAGCAAACCGCCTATGGAATTCCACGAACAGAAGTACCAAATTTCGGTTTCGTGCCTCACTTGGACGGCATGTGGGCCGGACGACTTCCGAAACATCGAGATGAAGTAGACGACTGGAACTCCCCTCGCACGGAGCATTTTGGTTCGGGCGACGCAACAAATAGGGGACAAAACAATACGCCGCTCTTTCAGGACCCAGCATGCACATTGTCGCTTGGGAGCTTTACGGCGTTTGTAGGTGTCGCACTCAATGATCAAACTGAATTCGGCCGTGGAAACTTAGCTCTCTTGGGAGGGGCACACCATGCTGTGGAGGACTTCTTCAAGATGCAGCGTGAAAGCGGAGGAGTAGTTGGGCCTGAAGGTGAGGGTTGGCCTCGATTGAGAGCAGTGGGGGAAAACGGTGTTGCACTCAATGTTCTGCCACAACAAATAAGAGAAAAGTTCACGGAAGGATCGACAACAACCCCAGACGGCACCGTTTGGCTCGAACCGACACCGATCTTGCTTGATGAAGGCGATGCTGTGATCGTTATGCATGCAGTTCCGCATTGTGGAACCGAAAATCGTCTCGGCTATGAACCAAGAATGAACGTGTACTTCAGATTGAGAAGGCATCGACCCGGCGGTGCGCGGGTGCTGGGCGACAGCGACCATCCGGACCGCGGATGGGATGGCGAGTTCCTGGAGTATCCAGACGGTTATGACCCATGGCAGGTCGCAATCGACAAACTTTGTGATCACTGGAGCGAGTGGGATGGAATGCAAGAGACCGTCGCTCAGCTTCGCATGTCCTAGACGGTCGCGCTTCATACGTTAGGGACACTCGCAATTGGAGTGTCTATTCCAATCGAACGGCATAGAACACAGGCGTCTTCCAGCGATGGCGTATCAGCAAGTTTTGGTGCAGTTTTGTTGAATTCAATGCACAGTGAATCGACACTTATTGTGGTGATTTAGGTCTATACTCTAGACCTAGAAAATTGGCACGAATGTTGTGTATGGCCTTCGCATTTGGAGGATCGCAATGAAGATCAAGAGAATGCTCGAAACATTGAGCGACAGGACGAAAATCCATACATTTGATGGTATTAGTGGCATCCGGAGCTGCAGACCAGCGGTGCAGGCTCTAGTCACCGCTCTCGTCTTATTTGTAAGTGTTGGCGTGTTGTCGAACGCCAACCGACTGTATATCGACTGTCCTTGCACCTTCGAGCGGACTGAAGATGGAAGGCTGGCCATTACTGCGGGATTTACCAGTTTCAGAGAGGTCGATACGCAATACCTGCGCTTTGACGTGTTTGCTACAGATGATCGAAATAGGGGTCGACGTATCTACATTGGCAATGTATTGGTGGATCAATTGGTTCCCGAGAACGGATCGAGCGAGATTGCGACATTCTACGGCGATTTCGCACCAGGAATCGAATCCAACTCTTTGCTGCAGGGGCCTAAGTACTTGATTATCAACCTCTACAGGAATTGGAATCGCTCAGGTGGATATCAAGATGTCATCCTGGCCAAGGATTCTGTTGACGTGTTCGAAACGTTTTCGACGACCGAATTGGACTATCTCTTGGATTCCGACGGCGACGGGGTTGGCGACATCAACGAGGAAGAACAGGGAACCGATCCAGCGGACCCGGAATCCACTCCAGAAAGCGCGACCATCGACGTGCTGGCCATGTATAGTCCCGGATTTGCAGCGGCCCAAATCGATGGACCCTACGCACGAATTTCGCATCTCATGACTACGACGAATTCGTACCTAGCGAACAGCGGTCTGTCATTCAGATTTCGGCTTGTGGGAATGATTCCCGTTGACGTCAATGACTACAACAATTTCAGTTCCATAAACATCTTTGAGATGGCAGCAGAAGGTGAACGCCATGGAGCGGACATGGCTGTCGTCTACAAGGGGGCAACCGACGCCTTTCAGTTCATTTGCGGATACACCTATATAAACGGATGGGGTTGGCGTGGCTACATGCCGTTGCTCGATGATCGTATCTATACGGCCTATGTGCTTACGGGCTGCCCTGCAGACACTACTGCCCACGAGATCGGGCACATATTGGGGCTGGGACACTCTGAATGGCAAGGCGAAATAGGCTCGTGGAGGTTCGCTCGTGGACACGCAGTCGAGGGCGAGTTCCACACGATCATGTCGTATGCGGGATTGGGAGGAAACAAGAGCACGGTCTTCTCGAATCCCGAAATCGATGATTGTTTCAACCACGACTGTGGGGTCGACATTCACGACGAGTTTGCTGCCAATGCAGTATTGGCGATGAATGCTGTGCAATGGCAGTTCGAGAGCATTCGTCCTGCATTCCCCGATACCGACGGCGATGGCTTTGTGGATCCCGTCGACGCTGTACCCAACGACCCGAACGATTGGCTCGATACAGACGGTGATGGTATCGGCGACCAAGCTGATGCTGACGACGATGGCGATGGAATCATTGACGAACTTGATGCTTTTCCGCTGGACTCGACCGAGTTTTTAGATACCGACGAAGACGGTGTCGGAAACAATACCGATGCTTTTCCCTTCGACCCAACCGAGCAATATGACACCGACGGCGACGGCGTTGGCGACAATGCCGACCCATTTCCGTTGGATCCCAACGAGTCTGTGGACACCGACGGCGATGGGGTGGGAGACAACACGGATGCGTTTCCAGAAGATCCGGACGAAACCTACGACACCGATGGGGATGGCGTTGGCGACAATGCTGATACCGACGATGACAACGACGGCACAGAAGACTCCATGGATGCATATCCCCTTGACCCAACCAAGACGGACTTGTCCTCGTGGCAATTCGTGGGCGAAAACACGGGAGATTGGACCGGGTTTGCCATGTCTGCAATCGGCGACATTGACGGCGACGGCTCTGCGGAATTCATGGTCAGCGCACCTCTTTGGGATAGAGGGGACATCGAAGATGCTGGTGCCGTCTATATAGTTTCTGCAGGAGATCTCGCAGACATTGATGCCGAAGACGGAACATCGGATCGCGTAATACATTTGGCAAACGTACCAAGTGGCACGCATTCGTGGAAGATCCTTGGAGATCAGGAAGACGCCGTGATTGGTACCACTCTTACTACTGGTGACATCAATGGAGATGGCTTTCCGGAATTAGTGATCGCGAGTCAAGGATACAGCTATACAGCCGAAGACGCGGAAGACGTGGAGGACGAGGAAGTTGAGGAGATTGCTTCAGGCGCTGTCTACATCCTCTACGCCAGCGAACTCGGTACGATGGATGGCATGGACGGGAATTCCGACCGTATAGTAGGATTGGAGAATTTCTCGGCTGGCACGCTTTCGATGCAGATCGTTGGGAACCACGATGATGGTTTTGTCGGATCGAGCGTATCTGCGGGCGATGCGGATGGCAATGGACGCGACGACTTGGCCATTGGTGCGGATGGGTATTCTGGCAACACTGGTGCTGCTTACTTTGTGCCGAATTCATTGCTCTCTCCCCAAGGAGACGATGTAGAGCCACCCTATACGGTGCTGAATCTTGACGATGCGCTTGAAGAAGGATTGGTCGTCGCAATCATTGGCGACGAAGAAGACGACGACATCGGAAGCAGCATTTCACTGGATGGCGACTTCGATGGCGACGGGACACCCGAGTTCACGGTTGCTGGGCGAAGCTATGGAACAGAGGGCTATGGCGCAGTCTTCATTGTTCCGATTGACCGGCTGGACCAAGCGGACCTCGGAGATGGTGTCGATGATGGCAGGATTGCCCCAACCTCCATTCAAACAACTCCGGATACGTGGACTATCGAAGGCTTTTCAGGCAGCGACGCCTTAACTGCCACTACTAACGGTTTGACCTTTGTTGCTGACGGGGATATTGACGGTGATGGCCGATCGGAGCTTGTTATTCGACACGAAGATCGCAGGTTGACTTTTGTAGTATCGGGACGAGATCTTCAACTCGCAGACGATGAAGACTACACAAGCGATCAACGCATCGTCTTGGATAACACTCGCAAACAGCCAAATTCCTGGGTGATATATGGGCCAACACCAACCTATCTGTGTTGCAATACTGCTGCGACTGCGGCGGCAGATATGGATGGAGATGGCGTCAATGAGTTGCTGGTTGGAGGAGACTATTTTGAAGATGTAGGTTTGGGAGGAGCCCTCCACATGTCGTTTGAGCAAATGGCAGAATCATCCTATATCCAACGAATTCTCATTGACGACACCCAAAACGAGTGGGAAGGTTGGATATTTGCGTGGATCCCTACACTCATACAGGTATCGTCTTACTCTGTGATCGTGGGCTCCGAAATGCCAGATGGAACGGGACTTGCTGTAGGTTCGGTGGGTGATTTGGACGGCGATGGCGGAACGGAAATTGCGATTGGAGCACCCTTGACGGCCCACTCGGAAACCAGCCCTGGACATATACATCTGATCCTTTCCGGCGAGCTCAAGCCGTTGGATCTAGTGGATGGCGATGACGATCGGTTTTCCGGACTGAACAATATTGCAGGCGATTTCGATGGAGATGGAATTCCGAATACGTTTGACGATAACGACGACGATGATGGCTATGACGACTATGCCGACGACCTACCACTGAACGCTGAAGAGTGGGAAGACTCGGACGAAGATGGCTGGGGTAACAATTTAGACGCATTTCCGGCCAATCCCAACGAGTGGTTTGACTCAGATGAAGATGGCGAGGGCAACAACCTCGACGAAGACGATGATGCCGATGCAATCCTTGACGACGACGACGAATTCCCGAGGGACACGGACAACGATGGAGTAATGAACCGCTTCGACGACGATGACGATGGGGACGGGGTCAAAGACGAGGACGATGCCGCTCCTTACGATCCAGAGACTTCGTAGCGTTTTGTCGAACCAGCGTGGAATCACGAAATTGAGAAGGCACCAGACGAGGTACATTGGAATAATGTGCCTCGTCTTGCGTCGGCAAGCAACTAGTCCCGCACGACTGTCGTCGGCCATGTTCTCACTGGCAGAGGTATCGCATTGAATTCCGTTACTCCATTTCTAATGTTTCAAGGTGGGGTCGCTCAAGAAGCCATTGACTTCTATATAGACCTACTGCCCAACAGTCGCATTGACGATGTTCAACGGTTCGGCGATGCTAATCCGAACGCTCCCGAATTGATTATGTTTGCCACGGTTACACTGAGCGGACAGAAAATTTTCTTCAGCGACAGCCCAATCGAACACGCCTTCGACTTCACACCGTCGACTTCTCTGTTTGTGGAATGCTCATCCGAGGATGAAATTGACGGCTTGTTTCCGGTGCTGAGTGAGGGAGGCAAAGTGCTCATGCCTCTGGATAGCTACGAATTTGGAAAGAGGTTTGCATGGGTGGAAGATCGCTATGGGGTTTCCTGGCAATTGATTTTTCGATGAAGTTACTAGCGCTGGTGCAACGACTTAGCACCCGTTTAACTTTTCAAATTAGCAACGCCCCAGACAACCTTGTCCCCAGCTGACGGAAATGCTTGATTCAGCAATCAACATAGTGACAAAGCTTGCGACCTTTTTTTGGGACGTGATGCTGGAACTTGCTCCTGTGCTACTGCTGGGTCTATTTCTATCCGGACTCATTCATGTGTTCATTTCCCGGCAAGCAGTTATGCGTTGGCTACGCAAGGACAGCTTTAGTTCCATAGCCACAAGCGCTGCAGTTGGAATTCCCATTCCTCTGTGCAGTTGCTCCGTCCTGCCTGTTGTCGCGGAGATGCGCAACAAAGGAGCGTCGCGGTCCGCTTGCATGTCCTTTTTGATCACAGCCCCAGAGACGGGAGCGGATTCCATCTTGATTACCAACGTTTTCTTCGGTTGGATTGCTGCGGTTACCAGGCCTATGGTTTCATTCTTAACTGCTGTAGTTGCTGGGTTGTTTTGCGTTGGTTTCGCACGCAAGGAAGAGCGAGCCGACCGACCTGCACTAGTGGACGATTGCTGTGATGTGCCTGCTGCCGAAGCGGACCGTCGGGAGACGTTTATTCCTACTGAGGACGATTGTTGCGCCACGGAAGAAGCGGGTGTCGCACGCGATGCGAGCGGACACGAGTACCTGTTGCCAGAACAAGAAGATTGCTACGTTAGCCTTTTGCAATTGCGGGAGGCGACCGTAAACTCCGCAAATGGTTTCTTGGCCGCACTGAGATCCTTGAGTCTTCTTCAAGTGTTGCGTCCCAGAGGAGTGGCTCCGCGTACCGAATCTCAGCGCACTGATCATGCAGCCATTTTTGCCGGCGAGTCGCAACGTGAACCTCTGACACTGCGCCGAGTCGTCCGGCACATCTTTCGCTACGGATTCGTCAATATTGCTGACGACATCCTTTTTGCGCTGCTCGTTGGAGTATTCCTGGGAGGGATCATTTTCCTGTTGGTTCCCAGTGGCATTGGCGACAGCGAGTTTGCCCGTTGGATTTCGTACCCCGTCATGCTCGTATTGGGAATACCGTTATATATCTGTGCAAGCGCTAGCACACCAATGGCTGCAGCAATGGTCGCCAAAGGTATAAGTCCCGGCGCAGCATTGATTTTCTTAATGACTGGTCCAGCTACCAATACAGCTACGATTTCTGTCGTAGTGAGTCAATTCGGACCACGATTTGCGACCATATACGTTGCAGTAGTGATGGTTGTTACGGCTGTGATTGGAATTTGCATCGATTTTCTGCTCATGGCCACGGGCTTTCAGATCTTTGCGAATCTTGAGCATGACCACTCGCATGCCGTTCAATACATTCAATATGTATCGGTTGCTGCTTTCGCTGCGTTAGTCATTTGGCGATTTCGGGCTGGCGCATTGAAAAGAGGGTGGAACGACATGATGTCGAACTTTCGAGCTTTGGGACGAGACCGTAGCGCTTCAAGTTAGGTGTGCGTTTCGCACGCTAGCTGGCAACCCCACCTCGTATCGGTGAGTACATGTACCGATTTGGAGGGTGCAGACCTTTCCAGTCCTCTTGACCTACACTCACGTTTACGTATGACCAATCACCTATGTTTCAGAAAGCGACTGCTCTGACGAATTCGTAAGTCTTATGCACAAGAGCTCTTTTCGCTGCTGTGGTCAAGCGCTCACCTTTGCTGTCACGTCTGTTCGGATGCAACGCATGCGCCTCAGTTTATTGAATTGGAGAACTCTCGTGCAAGCAGCGATCGTGCTGTTGCTTCGTCGCCAGCCACAATGAAGCTCTCGCGCTCGTCGCCAAGTCCGATTAGATGTCGGTCGTTATCGACCCAAATTGATAGGTCTCGTCCGGTGAAGGAGTTCAATTCGATTTCAAATGTGTGACTCAACCCGGTAGGTAGCCCTTTGCGCCCGGCATAGGCTGCTCTAGTCGAAGCAATTGCCCACTTTCGTCCGGTTGGAAGCCGTTCGAAGCAAAGAAGATTGATGGATCGTTCAGTCCTCTTGTCGCACTCGAGCTCGCACACTATCAAGGGAGAGAGAATGTCGGGCACAACAGCATCGCCATTTGGTAGTTCCAGGGTGGCCTTTATGTTGCCATTGGAGTGCACTGAAAGTTTGTCCTCTTCGCTAAAGAAAAGCGCATGTTCCTCGCCATAGTGCATTCCTTTCTCGAGCATTCTTGAATACGCTTTTCCTGTTGCGCCTTCAGTTGACCGGCAATGCGACCATTTGAACGATCGAGCATCTTCCAGTGTCAGTTCACTTTCGAACCAAAGACGATCTGGTGCACTCTCCGGTCGGGCACGGTCATATGAGTCTTCTGATACTGGAAAGTCCATGCGCAAGCTTGCGCTCACAGAGCCGTCAGCATTCAATTCGGCGTGGTACCTGCCTAAGCCCCTGCCTCCTGCTATTAGCCAGATATCGTTCCATTTCTCAACAAAGTGCTTGTTCTGATTTTGAACATCGTTGCTTATTGCGGCCATGGTTGTTTGTTCTCCGTAGGGTTTCAATGAGTCGGCCAAATCCAAGATGTCCCGCTGAACTAAGAACCCGCGAAGTCTCGCGATCGCGCGAGCCAATCTTGATGCAACTGTGCCGGGACTGATCTGCAAGATGTGTGCTATTTCGCTATAGCTCAAGTCGTCGAAGTAGCGTTTGAGCAATGTTTCCTTGAATCGATCGTCCAATTGATCAATCGCTTCGTGAACTCGCGCGACTAGCTGTTGCCGAAACGCGGAGTCCTCCGCTTCCGATTCGTGAGCGTCGATGTGACTCAAGGCCGCGCTGTTGTGCTCTTTTTCGCGACGTGTGATCCTCTTGCGTAGTTGGTCTACGGCAACAGCGCCGATTATGGTGCCCCACCAACCCAAGGGGCTCGCAACGGTTCTTCGAGTTGGTTGCGAGTCCATGAGTTGCAGAATAGAAATCTGAACGATGTCTTCGGCCTCTTCAGGGTAGTAGCTGCGAGCCTTGGCAAGCGCCCATTGTCGGTGGCGGTCTACGAAAGTCTCAAGAGCAGAGTCGTCGTCCTCTTGATAGAAGCTCGCGAGCAGTTCTTGATCGGTTTCCGCTTTTTTCAACCCTGGTGCTCGTTCTAGGATTTGACTACCCCTAGTCGAATAGGAGAGGAGTTTTCTTCCTGAAATTTTTGATTCCTGCGTTAAAGGTAGCTACTTCTGCTAGTCCCAATGTGCCAGAGTCAAGACATTGCTGGTTGCCCGCGTGCCAATACAAGCTTCTTGAATGAGGTGTGGTTCTGCCAATTCGAGGTCATCCTAGCTGCGATAGCAGGCGCTGAACTGCTCTAAAATCACCACTCAGACCGTTTAACCAATTCAACGGGATGGCACAGCCTAGCATTGAAGACAGGAAACTATCGTGCTTTCAAGAGCAGTTGGGTTACCGATTCAAGGATGAGACACTGTTGATTCAAGCTCTAACCCATGCGAGCTTTGGTCGGCCTGACAACGAGAGATTGGAGTTTCTTGGCGATGCGGTATTGAAATTCGTGCTGAGTCACATTCTTTATGACGAACTCCCAGATTTCGAGGAGGGAAATCTCACGCGTGGGCGTGTTGCCTTGGAGAACAACATTCAATTGGCGAAAGTCGCGTCCACACTGCGACTTGGATCTCTAATGAGATTGGGAAAAGGTGCGCGCAAGGACGGCGTTGTGGAAAACGACAGCGTATTGGCCGGAGCGCTTGAAGCCGTTATTGCGGCCATTTATTTGGATGGAAGCCTTCAGCATGTTTTCGATTTCGTTCACAAACACTTCACGATTGTGCCCACCTATGAGAATTCGCCTGGCAAGTGCGCCGTTATCGGACACCCTGACTCAGCCCATCCCAAGACAATGCTGCAGGAATTGACCATTAAGAAGCACAAGGTGTATCCGACCTACGCCAACGAAAAGCGCGAGAAGAAGGGGAGGACATTGGGATGGAGAGTTCTGTGCACCGTTCCTGGCACTGCCCACTCTACTGACGCAGAATCGAAGAGTATCCAAGACGCTGAAACAGAAGCTGCGCAAAAGATGCTCGACCTGCTGCAATCGTGAGTCTGAAAACACGCTCCGGTTTTGTGGCCATCGTGGGTCGTCCCAACGTCGGCAAATCAACATTGCTCAATCACATTCTTGGTGTCAAATTGAGCATCACTTCCAGAAAGCCTCAGACCACCCGACACCGCCTGCTGGGCATTCATACCCAGCGGGAAGTTCAGCTAATGTTCGTCGACACGCCGGGATTGCAGTCGCAAGGAGGGCGTTCAGGGAAAGCTATCAGCCGATACATGAACCAACAGGCGATTGGGTCCTTGAGGGACGTGGACCTATGCCTTCAAGTTGTGGATGCCCGTGGGTGGCGTGAAGAGGACGAATTGGTTATGAATCACCTGGTTACGTCGAACAGCCCCGCAATCTGTGCATTGAACAAGGTGGATCGCGTCGAACCCAAGTCGAAGCTGCTTCCCGTCATGAAGCTGGTTAGTGAAAAGTATCCCTACGAAGAGATTGTGCCGATCTCAGCGTTGAAGAACGACGGACTTGACATCGTGGTGGAGCAGATCGGCCGGCGAATGCCAGAGGGTCCTCACTACTACGCTGACGACGAGCTAACCGACCGTCCCGTGCGTTTCTTGGTAGCGGAAATGATTCGGGAGAAGGTTGTGCGACAGCTTGGTGACGAGCTTCCCTATCGCACTACGGTTGCCGTCGAAGGCTACAGGGAAGAGAGCAAGGTCACCGTAATCGATGCGATAATATATGTGGAGAAAGAGAGTCAAAAGGGAATTGTTATTGGCAAGGCGGGCAAACGCCTGAAGTCCATTGGTCAATCCTCTCGCCAATCCATAGAGAAATTCCTTCAAAATCAAGTATTTCTTAACATTGTCGTACGAGTTCGTCAAGGTTGGACCAGTGAGAGGCTGGCCTTGGCTGCGCTGGGTTACCGATGATCGCATCGGGAAACAGCGATCGCGGAGTATTGCTCCATAGACGACCCTACTCTGACTCGCGCTGGCTTGTGGACTTTCTTACTGATCGAGACGGCCGAATTTCGGGAATCCACCGATCAGGTGCGAACCAGCAAAGCCATCCTGAATTGTTCGTCGAATACAGCATTGCCTGGCGCGGCAAGAGCCAATTGGTAACCATTTCGCAGTGCGAAGCGCAAAAAATGTTCCGCATCACGGGGCGCAATTTGTACGTGGGTCTTTACCTGAACGAATTGGTAGTAAAGACAACACGACCCAATGAACATGTGGAGGGACTGTTTGATGTCTATGTTGAATCTCTGGGTGCTCTTGGCAGTGGAGATCCAGATGTCGAACCGATTTTGCGAAGGTTCGAAAGGACGCTGCTGAAAGGCATAGGTTACGAGATCGTGTTTGATACAGACGTTATCGACGGCAAAGCTATCGATCCTTCCAAGCTTTACGAGTATGTGGCAGACAGTGGATTTCGACGGCTGGAGAACGGAGACCCTCCGGGATTGGAAGGAGCTTCGCTTCTTGCCATTTCCAAGGATGACTACACGCAAACGCGAACCAGAGCCGTTGCCAAGTACGTCCTGCGTTCCGCCTTGCAGCATCGAATTGGAGATCAGGAAATTCTCTCAAGGTCCTTGTTTGGATCTCAGGCGATTCAGGCACACGGAGCAAAGCAACCGCCATGAGTCGATCTCTTGAAGTCGAAGCGATGCAGCTAGACGAGCAATTCGCCAGTTTGTCGGATGATTGGGTTGCCGACCTCGTGCGCAGTGACCCCAACCAGCGACAAACCATATTGCACGTCGAACGCCTCATTCAGCAAACTAGCTGCAAGGATGAAGCCGCGAGCATTGCGCGAACATTGTTGATGTTGAAGGCAGATACACCCGTAGTACTTGCGGGCGCGCTCTTCTACCCAGTTCGCAATAAGGAAACGGACGCTTCGCAGATCAAGAACCAAGGCATCGGAAAGCTCGTTACAGCACTCCTTCGCATGGCGCAGGCCGATGTAGTTTCTGATACAGGCACCCCATTTCTGGACCGGCAGTCGCGTGACCAAAGCAAGAACGTCCGGCGGATGCTCATTGCTTTGATCGACGATCCGAGGGTAGCCGTTCTGAAATTGGCTGAACGGCTGGTCATGTTGAGGTTGGCTCGCGACTTTCCACAACCTCAACGCCAAAAAATCGCGAATGAAGTGCTGGAATTCTATTGTCCGCTTGCGAACCGACTAGGAATCTGGCAGATCAAGTGGATGCTCGAGGACTTGTCCTTCGCATACTTGCACGAATCTAGCTACCAAGAGATCGCATCCCAACTGAAGGAAAAGCGGCAGGGGCGTCAAAAGCAAATTGCTGCAGTGTGCGAAGACTTGCGTTGGCGCTTGGATCGCGCAGGAATCGCTGCGACAGTGACCGGGCGTGTCAAGAACATCTACGGGATTTGGCGCAAGATGCAGGAAAAGAACATCTCTTTCGATGCAGTCTACGACGTGGAAGCCGTCAGAGTGATAGTGGACGAGTCGCCAGAGTGCTATGCAGTCTTAGGAGTTGTTCACACATCGTGGCCACCGATTCCCAACACTTTTGACGACTATATTGCCAACCCCAAGGGAAATGGCTATCGATCCATCCACACTGCCGTTGTGGGACCACGTGGCCGCAACCTTGAAGTGCAGGTTCGAACGCACAAGATGCATCATGCGGCTGAGCTGGGTGTGTGCGCTCACTGGGCCTATAAGGACGACGACGCTGCCCTGAACATGGGCAAAGTAGATTGGATGCGAGAAGTGTTGAATTGGCAGGAGGAGATGGAAATACGCGAGTACATAGATTTCACTCGTCGCAACGACGCGCCACAAAGCATATACATCGCGACGCCCAAGGGACATGTCATGGATTTGCCGGCAGGTTCTACAGCAGTGGACTTTGCGTACTACGTCCATACGGAGATAGGCAATCACTGCTGCGGCGTCAAAATCAATGGCATCGACATGCCGCTCAACGATCCGTTGGAAACTGGCCAAACGGTGGAAATTGTCACGCAGTCCGGGGCTACGCCGGAGAGAAAGTGGCTGGAAACTGAACTGGGGTTCGTCCGAACTTCCAGGGCTCGGAGAAGCATTCAAGACTGGTTTAGATCCCAGAGTAAGGACAAGAACGTAGTCGCTGGACGTACGTGGCTGCTGGAAGAGTGCCAGCGCATGAAGATCGATGTGGACATCGAGAAATTGGCAAAGGACAACGGCTACAACGCTGTGGATGACATGTTTTGCGCAGTGGCGGTAGGCGAGCAATCAGTGCGGGACTTGCTGCCAATGGGACTTATTGACGGCGTGGCCGCGGCGGAAACAACTGAACGACGTGGCGAGTCGCAACAAACTGCCGTCGTCCAGGAGTTGGAGGTTGAGGCAATGGATCGTCCTCGGCTCTTGTTGGATATAACACTTGCACTTGCTGCGCTTGCCGTGAACGTCGTTGGTGCCACGATTCATTCGCCAAATCCAGGAGAAGCTGCGACTCTCAAGCTAAAGGTGGAAGTAGCGAGCTTCGATCAAGCGATAACTGTGATTAATAAGCTTCGAGCGATTCAGGACATCGTAGACGTTCGGCGAATAAATAGTGCCGATTGATTGCCGCCATATTCTGCTAGCGGTGATTCAGCTTTAGGCGACAGGAGCAATCATGAATCTGATCTTTCTCGGCCCTCCAGGATCTGGCAAGGGAACTCAGGCTAAGTTCGTTTGCCAAGACCACCACATTCCCCAAATTTCGACTGGCGACATGTTGCGAAACGCGATCGCGCAGGGAACAGAATTGGGGTTGCAGGCAAGGTCGATTATGGAACGGGGTGATTTGGTGTCCGATGACATCATTCTCGGTTTGGTTCGAGAACGATTGCAAGAACGTGATTGCAAAGAGGGATGCTTGTTCGACGGGTTTCCGCGAACGCTCGCGCAGGCCTCAGGTCTGGGAGCACTAGGCGTGACAATAGATGCTGTTGTTGAACTGCAGATTGCCGACGAAGTCATCGTCGAACGACTGACTGGAAGAAGAGTCCACGAGCCAAGTGGCAGGACCTACAACATAGTCTTCAATCCCCCTAAGTCGAAAGGATTGGACGACATCACGGGCGAACCGCTGATTCAGCGCGATGACGATAAAGAAGAGACAGTTCGCAACCGCCTTGGTGTGTATCGAGCGCAGACCGCTCCGTTGATCGACTACTACAAGAACACCGCGTTACGCTACGTTGAGGTGAATGCTCGTGGTGCAGTTGAGGACATTCGCAAGCGTATTGCGCAAGCTGTGTTGTCAATTGGCTAGTTCAAAGCGCTCAACGCAGGTTCAAGGAGCGATTGTCAAAGCTGATTGCTTTAGCTGTACGTGTGGAAGCTTCTAGCTAACGCTCGGGTCCTAAGCAGCCATCACCCTTCAAAGAATGGTCTTCAATTCTCGGCATTGCGGACAAGCAAACGCGACGCCTAGACCTTGGTAGATTTACTGGCTTTCGTTTGGATTACACAAACGTGTGGAGTCCGGGAAGAATGATCACGTTGACCGACTCACCTTGCCGCAAAGCTCCCCGGTGCGTTGGAACTTCGATCAGACAGTTGCACTGGTAGAACGAAGCTAATCTGTTGGAACTTTGATCGCCTGTCTGGGCAACATGGAGAACTCCGTCCATTGAGTGAAGTACACCTCTTTGATATTCGCGTCGTCCCGAACGATGCTGGATGTCCGATGAGAGTGTGGCCGCAAATGTCGTAGGTTTGCGCCAGGGCAGGCCAGAGAGCGTGTCGATAGTAGGCGCTACAAACAACAGATACGTAACGATTGTCGAAACCGGATTGCCCGGCAGACCAAAGAACAAACTGTCGTCGACGTTTCCAACCGCGAGAGGTTTGCCCGGTTTCAGCGCAATGTTCCAAAACTCGAGCTTCCCGATTTCCTCAATTACTGGTCGCACCAAATCGGTGTCCCCGACTGAGACGCCCCCGCTTGCAATGATTAGGTCAACATGAGGTGCAATCGTGCGAATGGCTTGTCTGATGGCTGGCTTGTTGTCCTTGAGTTGTCCTAGGTCCGTTACGGAGACGCGCTTGGACTTCAATAGCATCGCAAGGGACATTCGGTTGGATTCGTAAATCTGACCGTGTTCGAGCTCTTCACCCGGATCACGAAGTTCATCGCCTGTCGAGAAAATGGCGACTCTTAACTTTCGTACTACATTGACCTCTGAAATTCCGCAAGCTGCGAACCAGCCGATGGTGAAGGGAGTGAGTAGTTCTCCGGTGTTCGCCAGCCGGTCGCCCATTCTGATGTCCATTCCCTTCTTGCGAATGTTGTCTCCAGAATTGACGCCTTCGCTCAATACGATCGAGTCGCCTTCTTTGAAAGTTTGCTCCTGAATGGCAACTGCTGTGGTACCCGATGGTATAGCTGCCCCTGTAAAGATGCGGCAGGCCTCCCCGTGATTGAGGGGTTCTGTGAAAGGGTGCCCGGCAAGGGATTCGCCAACAACTCGAAACTGTTCACCAGTATCCGCGGTTTGGGAAGCGGAAAGCGCATAGCCGTCCATAGCGGAACTGTCGAATGGGGGGAGATCAATTGGTGCTGTAACGGGCCACGCCAGCGACCGCCCCAAAGCTTCAGATATTGGAATAGACTCGTACTCGTCGATGGTTTTAATCAACGCACGCAGTTTTTTTTGTGCGTCATCGACGGTTAACATACGGGCCATGAATACGGTTCTCGCTCTTGAGACTACGTCAGAAATCTGTTCCGTAGCGCTCGGCTACGGGCGCAATATCTTAGCGGAAAGTTGCATCGCCCCACGTCGCCACAATGAATTGATTTTGGCGATGGTCGACCGGTTGGTGGATGCATTAGAAAGTGGGCGAGGCAGTCTGGAACTGGTGACGTTTTCCTGTGGACCGGGTTCCTTTACCGGCGTAAGATTGGGAGCAGCAATTGCTCAGGGGATTGCACAGGGATTGGGTATTAGCGTCATTCCCGTACCGACGTCTGATGCATTCGCATCTCGAGTTAGAAGACTGAATCCAAGCTTGTCGAAGTTTGCAGTACAACGCAAGTCTCACAAGGGAAAGGCATATGTCGCTCAATACCGGATCGTTGACGACAATTGCGAATGCGTTGCACCAGACCGATTGATGGACGTTGAGCGGATCGAGTCGCTTGATCATGTTGTGAGCGATGAGAGTCTGAGAGTTTCCGCCGAAGACGTCCTAAGTGTGGCTCTTCAGCGTCGTGATTCTCAAGTTGCTCCGCAGTCGGCGTTGCCGCAACTGATAGAGGGCGACACTCCCTACAAAGCGAACGCCTAGAAATGCATCAAGTAGCTTCTCTGTCTGCACGCACGAGGTGAGTCCAACGCCCAACTCAACCAAAGCACCTATTTACCTTGAAGGTTCCGATTCACAAGGACTAGAACTGGCGCATCGTTTCGATCTGACCGTAGTCAACCGTGACAACGCTCCGGACGAATGGCATTTGGTCGTTGACGACGGTGTCCTAGCACTAGTAAAGCCAGGAGATCATCCGTTCAAATTGTCAGAGGATGACATCCACCAACGCCTGGAAGGCGCCCGAGTGTCGCCATTGGCCAGGGCTTGCGCTGCTAACGGAAAACCTCGAATATTGGATGGTCTAGGAGGCTGGGGAATCGATGCGTTGGTTCTAAGTTCAATGGGCTGTCGCGTGACGCTAATCGAGATAAATCCGTTGATTTGCGCGATGGCAAGGGACTTTTGCCACAGGCTCGGACGATCTATGGAAGTGGTGTGCGCGGATGTTGTGGAGTATCTGAAGTCCTGTACCGATTGTTTCGACGTAGTGTACTTGGACCCGGTATTTCCGCCTCACCCGACGACAGCTTTACCAGCCAGACGCATGCAAGTGTTGGAAGACTTGGCGAAGTCCGACACAAACCTAGGCAGGCTATTTGAACTGTCGCAAGAACATGCGTCGAGTCGGGTGGTAATCAAGCACCGCAGGAATCAACCATCGGTAGTCACCAATCCCCACTGGCAGATTGGAAGTAGAACCGTGAGGTTCGACGTTTATGGCCGACGAGCAGGTTCGAATCCGCAGTGAATCGTCAAGGTGGAAAATTGAGCTAATATTTTGATCTCAAAGCAATTCTCCATTGCATAATCAGAGTAGATGGCAACTTCCACTCCAAACCGGTTTCAGCACAACGTGCGCTACTCTCTAGCCGGATTTGCCGTAGCGCTTGCAATCGTTGGATTGGCCACTTTGGTTTATGTTGGGATCCGCAATGACGCCATTGATCGGAAAGTAGAACCTTCTGATCTCTTGATTCCCGCAAGCGACAGAGACCGATCGACCGCGAACGGCCAAACGTCCGTTCTGGGCTCCGAGCTGAATGTTGAATCCCTCTTGCGACTAAGCCAATTTGGTAGGTCGGCCATGCTGCACGAGTTCCTAAGAGAGAGGAGTGCCGACGAAGTGGTTCAAGTGCTTCAGAGTGCCGAAGAGCTCAATCCTGCAAGATTGCGCAGTGAAATTCAAGTGGCGGGAATTCGTCGACTTGCGCAGCTTGATCCAGAGCAAGCCGTTGCTTTGGCCGACTCATTTACATCGCCAATTCGCAAGACCATGATGCACGTCTTGTTTAACGAGTGGTCGATATCAGAATTGCAATTGGCAGTTGAACATGCCTCTGGTCTTGACAGCATGGATCGAAGAAACGCTCTAGACGGTGTTCTTGATTCCAGAACAGATCTATCTGACGGCGATCGTCTAGACATTGCCCGAACTCTTGGCCATGAGCAGGCATTTCTCGACGCTGATGCTCTCCGTTTGGCTAGAACGTCGATTGGTGACCCCCAGGCCGCTTGGGAGGAGTTCATTAGTGACCACAGTGGGGATGTCGACGCATTGAGCGACGCCCAGCTGACTCTTTTGCGACACATAACAACCTCTTGGGTGGAGAAGGGTGAGGAGTTGAAATTCTCCGGAGATGTAACGTTGGGTGTCGCGGCTGCTACAAATGTGGCCTTGCGCAATGACAGAGGAAATGGCTCGGCAGTACAACTGCTACTCGAGACTTGGGCTCGAAGCAATCCCCACAGTGCACTGCGACTTGCAAAGGCAATTCAAAATGCGGAGTTTTCCACACGAATGCAGGAGGCCGTCATTTCAACATGGATCGAAGTTGATTCGAGTGGCCTTATAGATGCATTGGAGAGCATCCCAGTGGTTCAGAGGGATGGGATTCAGCAACAAGCTCTTCTCGCGTTGGCAGACCAGGATCCCACTGCAGCTGCTATGCATCTTGGAAGCATTGCTGATGAAGAAGCCAAGTCGACCGTAGCCACAAGCATTGTGTTGAGTCTAGCTCGCACAGATCCTCAATCCGCATACGAGTGGCTACAGAGCGATCCAGAGATTGAGGAGATGCGAAGTGGACTCATTCGCAGTCTGGTGGTCGATGTCACGGGAAGAAATCCGCAATTAGCTCTGAAATGGGCTCTCGACGAATCCCCCTCAACCAGAGGGTGGGGTCTTGAGCAGTCGGTCATTTCTGAGTTGGCCTCATTGGGAAGATATGACGAGGCGATTGAGATGGTTCCCAAGGCACGAGACGTAGAAAATCAAGAGTGGTCGTACGTGTGGATTGGAAACGTTCTCGTAACAAGAGGCAAAGGTGACAAAGCACTGCAACTCTTAGAGGAAATGCCTGAGAAATTCCACAACCTGTATCTAGCTCAGGTCACGAGCAATTGGGCCAACGTGGAAGCCGACATCATCTACGAGAACTTCGCTAACCTCCCATCAGACGAGGTCAAGGAGCAGGTGGCTGCAGCACTGTTACAGCAAAACACCTTTCTGCATGTGTTAACGAAAGAGCAGCTTCTAAGCATTAAAGACCACATCCCTGAGTTTTTTCACCAATTGTTGGACTAATGCAAACAATCAGCAGGATCCTCAAGCACTTTCGGGCGATCAAGTTGAGATGTCCACGACTGTTTAGATGTCCTTTGGACGAAATGAGTCTCTTGCACACATGACACCTAAATACGAGCTTGGAAGATCGTGGAGAGTGCTTCCACTCCTGATTGGCCTTCTGGTTGGGTTGGCCATAGCTGGCGTTGGTGCTCTTCTCTTTCTCGTCCAGACATCCCCAGAATCAGCGGGTTCGCGTGAGTTTGCGCATGATGGGTCTACATCAGAGGGCACACAAAATGGCGATAGACTGACTGAAGATATGTCCCTTAGATCCATTGACAGCCTAAGTGAACTCGAAGCATATCTTGGGTCAATGAGTACATTCGAACGGTCCATGGGCTTGCAAGAATTTGTCTCGCAATTAGGTTTGTCGCAGTTGACCCGCCTGCGCAAGGAAGCAGACGGAACGAATACCCCAAGCTTTCTTAACCAATTTGAGGAAGCGGTTACAAGGAATATTGCGCTTGTTGATCCAAGAGGCGCACTAACTATATCGTACAGCGGCACGGAAGAACGACGCAATCGACATGTGTCAATCGTATTTCAGGAGTGGTCGATCGCTAACTTGGATGCAGCGATAGCACACGCAAGTACATTCTCGGGGTCTATGCGGAACGCTGCGCTTGAGGGAATCCTGCGTTCACGAATCGACCTCTCTGACGAAGAACGACAGGAAATTGCCCGAGGTCTTGGCAACGAGCAATTCGCTCTCGATCAGCAGGCAATTGCCAGCTTGAACGATTCGTTGCCGGATCCTGAAGAACGATGGAGCGAATTTCTTTCTTTTCACGGGTCCAAAATCGAACAGCTAAGTCAAGTGCAGCAAGACCTCTTGGTAGACATCGCTCACTCATGGATTGAACAACGTGGTTTCGTCGAGGCGATCAATGGCATTAGCAATGCCACGAACAACTACGACGACTCGGTAGCCATAGTTGGGTTGCTGCTTCAAGAAGTGATAAGCAAGGATCCCCGTCTTGGACTCGGCATGGCCGCACAGATGAGCTCGGAAGTCCGATCCATCATCGTGAATGGGTTGGGCATCTGGGCTAAACAGGATCCCGAGAGCGCAATGGAGATTGCCTCCCTGATGGAGAGCGATGGAGCCCGTCTAATGTTGCGACGAGCTGCAATTGGAGCATGGATGAAGGTTGACCCTCGAGCAGTGGTGGACGCTAAGGAACGATTGCCTGAAGTACTTCACCCATGGATCGAACAGGCTGCTTTGCTTAGTATGGGTCGCACCTCCCCGGCATCCGTACCCCAATACCTCCCAGGCATCAAGAATGAAACGACGAAAGAGATAGTTGCAACTAATCTTGCGACGAATTGGGCGCGCGAGGATCCGATGGCTGTGTTCGAGTGGGCAATGTCTGATCCAGAGATAGAAAAGTGGCAGCACAGTGTCTTGCGCGACGCCTTTGCCAATTTGGCTAAACAAGATCCTGAGAAGGCATTTCGACTGGCACTTGAACAGCCTGCCATGTACGAATCAGTGGGTTGGGAAGCGTCGGTTGTCGATATCGTAGCGATGAGCGACTTGGACTCTGCCATGTCGATGCTAGACCGTGTGCGAAATGACGAAACGCGAGAAGAGACACTTACATGGATTGGTCAGTCGTTCATGAACAGTGGTCAATACGACCGCGCACTGGAGTGGTCGGAGAAATTGAAGGAGGAATCACGTACGGACTTCTTGACTCGAATGTTCTGGCAATTTCCACTCACAAATGAAGATATCCACAAGAGTGCGCTTGACCGATTGCCTACTGAAGAACTTAAGGAGGAAGCAGCCAAGACTCTGCTAACAAGGAACGAGTGGGACAAGAAGCTGACCCCGAAACAGATTGAGGAACTAAATCAATACGTTTCGGAGGAGACTTCAAACGCCTCGGAGTAGATGGTTGAATCGACCGCAAGTTCGAGAAACTCAGCAGGCCGCGTCTATGCTATTCTGAAACCGTAACCACACGTGGCACATCTAATACCAAGGATCTCTCAAGGGTAGAGACATCATGGAGTCTGAAATGAGGAAAACTTTAGGCACTGCATTGTTTATTTGCAGTTTGGCATGGTGCACAAGCGCAATGTGTGAAGAGAAGCAACTGGATCCTGGAGTGATCAACAGTTGGATGCGTTCGGCGATATATTCGGACACTAGTGACACCGAAGTCAAGAGAGTCATTCACAACAAGTCAATGGAGAATTGGGAAAGTAGTTCGAGTATGGACCATGTCAGGTACGAGGTTACAAATGCCAATTGCCAGAGGACGCTAATGTTTTATGTGACGGACGCACAAGGTAAGTCCTACTTTGACGATTGGATCAAACTTATCGAAGACGATCAGTCGCGAGAGTCAACACAACTCACAAAACCAAAGGTCTTTGTTAGAGCTTACCGGGAAGGTGCGGCTGTGAGTGAATTCCCAATTTTGGACTTGGAGGTCGAGTACCAAGTTAGGGATGGATTGCCGGTATTGGTTGCTTCAAATCAAATGGACGTAAAGCGCACTCTCGAAGAACTTGGGCGCGGCGCCCGTGCAAGAGTTCGCGTGGATGCATTTGATGGAAGGCATATATTCAGGGTGAATCTAAGAGGATTCACCGACATGGTAAAGTGGTCCGACGCACATTGCCCCGACGACAATGGAGAAGTGGAACAGGACAAGAAAGACTCGGTACTGTCCCCCGCATCGTCGTAGCCCAATAATGTTGCTATGCAACCTTGGAGGGGAGTCGCATCGTGTCTTGCGTTTAACCTCGACTCCGATCAACCCTGACGGGTACCCCAAGTTTGGACGTCGTATTTGGCACGACATTGCTTCGTCGTAAGTGGCTGCATCTGTATCTTTGCTTTAGATAGGAGCTACCTATCGATCGACCATTTCGCGATGGTCAATCTGAAAGACAATTTGGGTTTGCTCAAGCACGTTCTGTGTGCGGATGCGCGGGCAAACTTTACCTCTTCACTTCAGCTTGTGATTTCTTGACTAACAATCGTTGTTAGGACAAGATTGAGGAAATCAAGGTCAAGCAATGATTGAGATTCAATCGAATTGCACCGCAACGTGTGTGCCCTCTGATCGAAGTTAGTTCGGCGCAATTGAAGGGATGCTAACAACCAGATCAGTGCCAACCGTAACGAATTCTCGCCTGTAGCATCTAGTTGTAAGACCCGCAGCTTCAGATTGCAGCACAAGTCTCGATGTTGAAATGCGGCTACTTCGCGTTAGGATCAGCCGCCCGTAGGAGAACACCATGAAACTCTTTGGATTGTGGGCTCTTGCTTCTGCTGAAGTACGGTCTTGTCTACGTCTTGTGCGAACTTGGGTTTTTGTGGGGTTAGCGTTGATCCAGAGTCTAGCCTCTTGGATCATGCAATCGCTAGAGCACCTTGGGAATTCTTCCCAGAGTCCAGTAGCAAGTTTGGATTCGCCCCGCTACATGATGGCAGCAATTGGAGCACAGATGCTGTTCGTGTTCTGCATTGGAATCGTCTTCTTAGCATTCGATGTGCGAACAAGAGACGTACGAGACCGAATCGGCGAAGTCATGGATACCCGACCAGTCTCCAATCTTGAGTTGCTTATTGGTCGATTGATAGGTGTTGTAGTCATTTTGGCGACTCCTGCATTTGCAGTTGTTCTGTTCATGTTCATCTTTGGTTGGGTTGCCGAATCTATTGGTGCTCCGTTCGGCAGTCTGATCGAACCGATTAGCCTGTTTTCGTTTCTCATATGGGATCTAGTTCCCAATCTTCTCTTGTGGGGATCTCTTACCTACTTTCTAGCCATTGTTCTGCGATACCGCTTGTTGGTAGCGGTTGTTGCCTTTTCATTGATGCTCGGAGTTTTCTATCTGATGAGAAATCTTCCGTCAGACGTGGCAGCCGCTTTGGCAATTCGAGGTCTAGCTGTTTACCCCTCAGAATTAGCCTCTAGTTTCGCGTCGTTCAACACAATCGCTATGAGGCTCGTTCTATTGCTTGTTTCGGGTGGATTGCTGGCCATTGCTGCTGGATTGCACCCAAGAGTCGAGCGAAAAGAGCTGCGAACACCTCAATTGGCTAGTGGTATAGCACTAGTTGCGATTGCGTTTTGTGGAACTTTCGGACTTTTCCAGGTTGTTCACAACGAGAGGCTGCAGTTCGCACGGTGGGTCGAAATACATGCCGAGCATCAAACCCACACATCGACAGATATCCAAGCTATTTCAGGCAAAGTCGACTTAAGACCAGGAAAAAGTGTAGATCTAGACGTGACCCTCACTTTGAACTCGGGTGAGGTCAATGTTGGCGACGAGTGGCTCATGTCATTGAACCCCGGCTATCACATAAAAGAACTGCATGTAGACGGAGAACCAACAGGCGGCTACAAATTTGTCGATGGATTGCTGGCAATTCCAAAAACTGCCTCCATCAAGGAAACGTCAACTGTAAGAATCATTGCCAGTGGAATGCCGAATGGTCGGTTTGCATACCTTGATAGTGCTATTGATCCCGCGCATCCCGAAGCGGGCCGGCAAGTGCAGGAGTTGTTCCAACTAGGACAGAAGTCCTACATTCAACATTCTCAGTTTATCGCCTTAATGCCGGGAGTGCATTGGCTGCCGTCCTCGGGATCAGCGTTTGGAACTACCGAATGGGATGCATACGGCAACGATTTCTATGAATTGAACCTTGAGGTTACAGCACCAAAAGGATGGACTCTTGCAGGACCTGGTAGGCGCATAGTGGAGACAGAAGACACAAGAACCCGTTTCCACTTCAATCCAGATGTTCCCATACGAGATCTTGCTTTGGTTGGTTCGAAGTTCGACCGTTTCTCAACCACAGTGCAAGGCATTGAATTTGAGCTCTTGTTTAGCAGGAAGCACAGCAGATTTCTGCGTGTACTTGAAGACATTGGTCCAGCACTGAATGAAAGGATTGAAGAGCGAGTGATGGAATGGAACCGTGCTGGAATTGAATATCCGTTTGAGACACTGTCATTTGTAGAAGTGCCCGTAACACTAAGAGTCTTTGGTGGCGGATGGCGAATGGACAGCGTATTTGCGCACCCCGGGATTCTTCTTTTGCGCGAATCGGGACTGCCGATTGCTCGATTCGACAACGTTCTCAAGAACATGCCGGACGACATTGCGGAGTCTGACGAAAAGCGTAGCGAATACATTCTCGAAAGCGTTTCCCAATTCTTCAAGAACGATCAAACCGGAGGAAACCCGCTAGCAAATGTGTCAAAGAACTTTGTGCTCTATCAATCGATGGCTCGAGAGAATGGCGCAATTGCCATCAATTACTTCATAAACGAGCTCTCAAAACTTATCGTCACCGGGACCGACGAGCACTCGCTTTTTTCTATATATGTTGCACTGAATCCCTACGAGAACTTTGGCAGTAGGGCGGTTATTTCCTTCGACAGCAACTTTGCTGCTGCATCGATGAACTGGCACGAAGGATTTACAAACAGACCTGCTGTGTGGGAACGATTGTCAGAGACTGCCCTTTCAGGAATCGATCATAACGATGAACCTGACATAGTGAGTCGCATCCTCTTTCTTCGTACGAATGCCCTTGCGCATCAAACTCTTGAGCACTATGGCATTGAGAAATCTGGTGCATTTCTATCGGAACTGTTGCAGCGGCACAGGGGCTCTACCTTTACACGCAACGAGTTCTTTGAGACCGCACGCGACGTTGAGATCGACTTCGGTAGCATTGCGGGAAATTGGCTTGACGGCAGGGGATTGCCAGGGTTCATTGTCGCCAATGCCAAGACTGAGCGCTTGAGAGACACTGAGTCCGGCGAGTCCGTTTATCAAACGAGCTTTACTCTCCGAAACGACGAGAGTGTTCCTGGTTTCGTGACGGTTTCCTACCAGAAGCTACCAGGAGATGGACGTGCTGGGACGATTCCTGCCATTCGTGTTGACGCGGAGACATCGTTGCGTGTAGCTTTCCAAGACTCCCAACCAACTGGGCACATTTGGATTGAACCGCAAGTATCCCTAAACCGCGGGTCCTTGCAGATTGCTGTTCCTCAACTCGAAGACTACGCGCCTACCGATTCACCAGTCCTTCCCCCCATCGCTGAGATCGACTGGCTACCTTCCCATGAAGAATCGGTCGTAGTCGACGATTTGGACGCCGGATTTAGCGTCGTAAACGGCGACAGCGAACAAGCTTCCGTCGAATCCAATATGCCTCTCTGGCTCGCCTTCCTGTTTCGCGTAGGTCTGTCTACCGAAGCAGATATTGACGAAGGCCTACCTCAATTCAGCTGGTTCTCCAATGAGCAAGGACAATGGTTTCGACAAGAAAGCGGTTCAAGCCATGGAAAGTACCGTAAGACACATGCAATTACTCGAGGTCAGTCTGAAGAAACTCGCGCTTCCTTTGTTGCTTCACTTCCGTCATCTGGAAAATGGCGGTTGGACTATCACCTTCCGTCTGTGATCCCCGTTTCCATGTCAACCGTATCAAATGTAGCGTTAGGACTTGGTGGCGTCGGGACATCAACAAGCATCACAATCAGTACATCTTCTAGCGGCGATTCGTCCGATGGTGGCGTGGAAGAACCAGACTTCTTTCTTGTTGAGGCAAAGTTTGACGACTCCACCGAGGAGTTTGAAGTTGAACCGTCGTTTGCGAGTCGCGGCTGGGTAGAACTTGGTACCTTTGATATTCAATCTACAGAAGTAGAGGTGGTCGTAACAACAGGAACTAGCCAATTCTCGGTTGCAGATGCCGTCAAATGGACGAAAGTGGAAAACGAGGACTAGCGATGCGTCGACTACCTCTACGGCTGAGCCGTGGACCAAGAATTTGGCCGCACCAATCGCCTCTCTAGTCCATCCACCTCGCTGCAATTTGCATTTGAGTGTCTTCTATTTTTGCGCTGAAGCTGTTTCCACGCTTTGGCTTGATTGGGAAGCTACGTATCGCTGGACCATTTGTCGGTAGTCAATTGGAAAGACAGTTTCGGCTTGTTCAAGCACGGTTGTAGCGAGGTACTTCGAACAAATGTAGCCCTCGTTCGTGCCCTCTGCAATCCCTTGACTGATCATTGTGGTTGTGACACGATTAAAGAATTCGAGGTCGATGAACGTTGGGAATTCATCGCCCTGAATCCGTGCCAGCAATTGGCTGGTTCGACGAGCTCGCTCGGCGAGGGATTTCTCTGTCAGCGATGCTTCCTCTCCATTTAGTAGAGTCAGCAAGACAACGTAAAAGCGATTCAACATCGGCATCACAAACTTCGCCAGCATCCGCAAGTCCTGTCTGAGGTCCCCGTCTTGTATCGCGCGGAGCTTGCTCGTCTCGGTGCGCTCAATCAGATCGAACGACTCCAGATGTGCGATCCATCGTCGGACCAGCCCTAGGTTTGAGCCGAAACTGAGTTGCTGCGCGACAAACGGCAGAAGAAAGTTGGCGAATTGTGACAGCTCTCGGGTCTCAATCGGCGATTCGCGGTTCAGAAGAATCGCTGCAAGCAGGCTTGGGATGGCAACGACATGCAGTATGTTGTTGCGAAACCAGTTCAACTTCTCTGCAGTCGAACGATCACACGTTATCAATACATTGGATCCGTCCAACTCACGTTCGACGAAACCCAACTGAACACATCGGTCAATTAGTACGCTTGGCCTCTCGCCTGGGATTACCAGATCGTGATGCTTGGTTTCGGCTCTTAGCAATCTCAGCAGCGTCGCGAGCTGCTCAGCAAATGAAGCTTCGTCTAGGCAGTGGGTTGGCGAGGCGAGCAGGACCAGAGCGACTAGGTTTACAGGGGTCAGGACTGCGGAATTGTTGATCGAATGCGTGATTGCGTAGCCAAGTCGCTCAGTTTCCTCCTTGACCGTTCCCGATCCAACAAAGTCGTCGAGCTTGATCGGCTTTGCGATATGCACCGAAACCTGTCCGAAGTGAGAACGCAGCAGACGAAGGGCCAAGACAACGTCGCGCAGAGTTTCTGGTGTTTTGGGCTTTCCGGAAAGTTCGTCCAAGTACGCGTCGGTGTCCGGAACGGATTCGTAAGCAATGTACACGGGTACAACCGCTACGGGTCGAGGCAAGCCTTTGGCTCGACTTGCCAGAATCATGCTCAGAAGTCCAAACCGTGGAGGTAGAAGTAGACCCGTCCTGCTTCTTCCTCCCTCGATGAAGAACTCGATGCTGTTCCCCTGTTCCACGCTCAGGCGGAGGTACGATTCGAGCACGCTTTCGTAGATTGGATCATCTCGAAAGGAACGGCGCATGAAAAAGGCGCCGCAACGTCTTAGTATCGGTCCAACAACCGGAATGTCGAGATTTTCTCCTGATGCAATTTGAGGAATGGCGAATCCATGCTGAAACAGCAAGTAGGACAGTACGAGGTAGTCCGTTTGCGATCGGTGGTTGGGCGCGTAGATCAGTGAGTGTGTCTTGGCAATATCCTGCAGCTTTTCCCGACCTACCATATCCATGCCTTCGTAGACTCGTTTGAAATACCAGCGGAGGATGCCGCGCACCAGCATCATGACGGGATAGGACATGCGAGTGGCCATCTTGCGCACCTGTCGCTTCAGCGAACGACGGCTTCGCATTTTTCCTGGCTGATCTAGTAGCAAGGAATTTGAAACCTCGTCTACGACACGCTCAACTGTGCTGTCCAAACGATGAAGATCGGGTCCAAGAGCTGCGTGGCGCATCTCCTTGAATTGCCGTCGCAGCTGGATGGCAACACGACGAAGATTCCAATTCAACGACTTCTCACGGTCCGTCAGAGCATTCCAATCTATAGGAGTGCCAAATGCCACGAGAACGTCCTTTCGACTGAATAGAAGCGTCAAAACACGCCGAAGCGCAAAACTTGGGCCAAATCTCTCCGAAACCAAGTTTCGCCAAAGAAACTTCTTGCGTTGTGCCGTTCTGCCCCAGAAAATCGCTACTGGGATTACACGTACACTGGCGCTTTTCGGGGCGAGCACCTGTTCCTGCAACGCAACCATTTTCGATGCGAACTCGGGCATCGTGAAGCGTCTCTGCCAACCAGCGGGACGTAGCAGGAAAAACGAATCGACAGCCTGATCGCTAGGATTGGATTGTTCTGTGCCGACGTTCGATGAAGTCTCTAGTACGTGACGGAGAAGCGCACCGTCGAAGCTGGACCGCCTTTGAACTGCAAAGAGAACCGAGTCCTGACCCAACTCAGGATGATCAATGACAGTGGGTCGAACGACCCTTCGGATCAGTGCCTGTAACAGACGTCGTTGAATGTCTTGGAGGAATCCACTCCGTCTGTCGTCAAAAGCCACCTTCCAGTAATTCTTCAGGCGTTGGGACGTCTACATCTCCCGCTTGGCCGTCAAACTTGAGCTGCCAAATGCCACCGAGCTTCTTGCGTGCGATCTCGGCAATTGCTTCATTGGCACCATCAGGATCTGAATTCGCGTCTATAACTGTTGGTCTTAAGAATATCAATAGATGGCTTTGGGTGTCAGTGCTTGAACGTGATCGGAAAAGTCGGCCTAGGAGTGGAACACTGCCAAGTACTGGGACACGCTGAACCGTCTGGGTGACGTCATCACGAATTAGTCCGCCCAAGACAATCGTTTGTCGATCGTTGGCCGCTACAGTTGTCCCAACTTCCCGCTTGCTCGTGACAATGTCGCTGAATCCGCCTTCGCCAATGCCTAGCGATGGAGCTACTACGGCTTCCACCTCGATGAGAATTTCCATCCTAACGCTCAGGTCATCTCGAATATTTGGAGTGACCGTCATGGTGACGCCCACGTCGCCTCTTTCGACGGTGCTCAAAGGGGTCTGTGCCTGCTCCCTTTGCACCCCAAAGGTACCCGTACGAAACGGAACCTCCTGTCCTTCGAAAATCCTCGACTCGACGTTGTCGATCGCATACACGTAGGGAGTTGAGAGCAAATCAGCTCGGGAAGTCGTCATGAGAGCGTTGATGATTGCGCCAAATGACACTCCATTGGGATCAAGCTTCGCTACGGCGAGCGTTGGCGAGGCAAGTTGACTCAATGCGGTGCCACCGGGTCCGGCACCGTCTGTGGCGTCTTGTGCGGTAATCAAGGTACCCAGTAGACCCGCAAGAATCCCATTTATCGACGTCGTGGCCAAAGGTATCCGATCTTGGCCCTCGTCTGTACCTCCCATTTCCACACCGGATGCGCCGACGTCCGTTTCCGATACTTCCACAATCGCTGATTCGATTAGCACTTGCAGTTTTGGCCTGTCCAGTTGTGCAATGATTCCCGCGATGTCAGATAGCAACGACGGAGTCCCTCTCGCCAAGATCGCATTGTTGGATTCGTCGGCTTGAACCGATACGGAAGTCGGTGAATCGGACGTAGTTGGGGCACCGGCGGCTGGTGCGCCCTCTAGATTGAGCAACCCCGTGAGAACCTCGCCAACTGCAATAGCATCCGAGTGCTGCAAGTAGAAGACTTCCGTTGTAGAGAACACACTGTAGGGCTGATCGAGTTGCTCTACGATCTCCGATGCAATGGCCAGTTCCTCCGGCGTGCCTCGAAGAAAGAGGGTGTTGTTATTCTCATTTGCAAATGCGAGAAGCCCAACCGGCGTTGCGCTCGCTTCCGACCGCATCATTTCCGGTAGAAGCTCTTCGAGCATGTTGGCTACTTCTCGAACCCATGCATTCTCCATGGACAGGACTATTGTGGCAATAGGCTCCACTTGATCGAGTTGGTGGAGAAGTTTTAGGATTCTCTCGACGTTCCCCGCATGGTCGCTGATTACCAATGCGTTGGGGTCGGTTACCGGTGCCAAGTGTCCGTACTGAGAAACCAATTGACGAAGCACGCGAGAAGCTTCAGCAGAAGTAATGTGGTTGAGTCCCACGACCCTGGCAACAAACTTGTCTCCGGTCTCAAATGTACCTTCGCCTTCCTCGTAGTACCAGTTCTTTGCTCCGGCGTTGGGAATTACGCGTGCGATCTTTCCATCGTCGACAATGGTGTAGCCGTGCACTCGGAGTACTGACTCCAGCAAGGTATATACACCTTGGGCATCGAGTTGCTGATCCGAAATGATCGTAGCCGTACCGCGTACCCGAGTGTCAACTACAAAGGATCGTTGCGTGATGTTTGCCACTTCGTCGATGAAATCGGCAAGCTCGATGTCCGGATAGTTGATCGTCCATTCCTGCCCAGTTGCCGAATGGCAAAGCAAAAACGAGACCGCAACCCATGCGGCGAGTACATTCTTCTTGGGTGCTTTCTTCATTGATCTATTTGAATCTCAAGTTTGAAAATTTCATCCCCGCGCTGGACGCTGAGATTAGCGGACGGACTATCCAAGTTCTTAATGAACCCAGCCAAGTCTTCTTCGATGTCACCCACTTCCGTCCCATTGATGGATTTCACGATGTCTCCCGTGCGCAGCCCAAAGGTGGTAGCCATGTCTGCGTCGATTCGATATCCCTCGGATCCCGAATCCGCTACTCGTGCGACTCCCAAGTCTTCGAGAACGCCATCGGGGTTTGCTTCCAATTCGTCTTTGTAGGACTCATACAGCTCTCGGGCCTGTTCTCCTACAGATGCACTGCCGTCGTCGAGTTCCGTAGCCCCGTTCTGATTTTCGCTCGATTCCAGGTTAGAAGGGCTATGGTCGGATGGATCGTTTCTGTCCAGGTCACTTTGCTCAATGTAGCCTGGAGGAGCTTCACGTTTAGGCGGAGGCATGGTTCCTTCAACAAGCTCGAAAATTTCGTTCGACTGTGCGAAGGGAAGAAGCTCTCGTTGCCCAGTGCGCAGCAGTATCACTCTGTCTCGTCGTATCTCTTCCAAATTGGCAACACCCGCAATTCGATCTCCGGGCTCAAATCTCTTCGAACGTCGGGTACCTTGAGCGATACGTGCCCATGATTGCTCAGGATTGGTTTCGTCGTAGACGATCCCAATAAGAGTCAAGTTCAACTTTGTTTCAGCCAAATTCTCGATGTCGAAAGATGTAGGTTCATCCGCCGACCCGAAAAGGTTGGCTCTAATGATGTCGTCGGCACTTATCGTGTCGCGTGGCGCTAGGATTTGAGGGTCGTCGGTGTTTGTAGGAGCATCGGGCGAAAAGATGTCATAGAAGCTAAGAACTAGGATCGAAAGGACACCGACGATTACTAAGAGTCGTATAGGAATCGCTAGAGTGTTGAGAATTGAGTTCAATTGCATGCGACTTTCCGACTTGGTGGGTGTCTCGACAAGGAATTCAGCGAATCAGTTGGCGGGAGACTTTGAGGACCTCAGATTCCGGTGAAGCGGCTGTGTCCCAGGGCATTTGAGCAAGCTCTAGCATTTGCCTTGTGAGTGCTATGTGGATCCATCCCGAATCCGGCTCAAGCCGAACGCTGAGTAGCTTCATGTCCGAGGTTTCGTCGAAAGCACCCAGCATCGCATCCCCCTCGTGTGCGCTCAATTCGGCAACAATCGGAGGCAAGTTGACTGTTCGTGTTTCCTCGCCAACCAGATAGCGACTCGTGCCACCATCCCATTGCACCGTGCCAGTGAGAGACTCAATTGCGTTGGAGCCGTCCAATCGCAATTCGACCCCATTCAGTGTGAAGCTGCCGCTGACTTTTATGTCATAGTTTAATAGGACTGAGTTGACGATTGAAGGTTCAATCGTCGCCTGACCACTAAGTGACGATTGGGATAGACTCTTTTCGAGGATTCCTGCAACTTGGAGGGCTGAACTTTGCAGCTTGACATCGTACTTCAGCCGACCTTTAAAAATAGCGGCAGGAGCAATGCTCCACTCCAATCGACCTAGGTTGGCGGCAGGCACAACTAGCTCCGCAGATCCATTCCAAACGGTTCCCCTTGCTCCAAGCAAGTGGATTCGATAGTCGTCGAGAAACACTGCAAATACTTGTGCTGGAATGAGAATAATGACCAATACGAAGACGAAAAGCACAACGAAAACCACATAAAGACGCTTCACGACAGCAATCGGTCCAAGATTCTTTCGTACACCAAAGTAAGCGTATCGAGCTCTTCGAGACCTATGCGTTCGTTGTACTTGTGAATGGTTGCATTCACTGGACCCAGCTCCACAGCCTCGATCCCGCAGGGGACTATGAACCTGGCATCGGAAGTGCCGCCAGACGTCGAGGGTACGGGATGTGCTTCAGTGGCTTTTCGCACCTCGTCAAAGACCGTTCTCATGAATTCGCCTCGGCGAGAGAGGAACGGTAGGCCGGAAACATGCCAATCAATCCTTGATCGGAATTCGTTGCCAATGGATGCAATTTCCTCCTCGACGGCTTTTTTGAGCAAATCAGGAGTTTGTTCTGTATTGAACCGAAAATTAAAGTGCACGCTGATTTCGCCCGGTATGACGTTTGCTGCGCCTGTACCAGCAGTTACGTTGGAAATCTGAAAAGTTGTTGGTGGGAACGCTTCGTTGCCTTCATCCCACTTTCGCGAAGCCAGCTTGTCAAGTATGGGAAGAACGCGGTGCACTACATTTGGTGTCTGTTCAGGATAGGCAACGTGTCCGATCGCACCTTCGACGTGCAATTCGCCGTTAAGGGACCCTCGTCTCCCCACTCGAATTGTGTCCCCGAAGGTATTCAGGGATGAGGGCTCACCGACAATGCACCAGTCGAACAACTCATTGCGCAGCGCAATTTGTCGCATCACATGCTGGGTGCCATGCTGCGCGGGACCCTCTTCGTCGCTGGTAATCAAAAAGGCAATAGATCCTCGGTGGTCTGAATGCCTCTTCAGGAATCTCTCGGTAGCAACCACCATCGCGGCAACACTAGACTTCATGTCAGCTGCGCCACGTCCATACAGCCAGCCCTTGTTGATAGTTGGTTCGAAGGGAGGCGTGTCCCAACGCTCCAGGTTGCCCACTGGAACAACATCAGTGTGTCCCGCAAACGTCAAAACAGGCGATGACATGCCTCTCCTGCACCACAGGTTTGACACTCCCTCCATGGGCATGCTCTCTGCCGAGAAGCCGACCTTCGTCAACCGGTCCGCGATGACCTTCTGACATCCTGCATCAGCGGGGGTCACTGATTCTCGGCAAATCAGGTCCATGGCGAGTTGCAGAGGTTCGTCGTTCATAGAGTCGAATCGAGAGAGGAGACGCATTGAAGGGCGATGGTAGTAAGCACAGCTGCGCTTGGTGCTCCGACACACAATGCGTGGATGTTGCACATGCATCCCGCCAATGTCTGGGAAGTGGCCGGGCAGTAGGATTGCCTCATGCGAAAGGCAGGCAGTTGTTCAAGCTCTAAGAGAATGCGACTCACGGGGCTATGCGACCTCTTCGACGGCGGCATCGATTCGTTTCGTCAGCGTATCGACAATTGCTTGCATTCGTGCGGGCCGGAGACTTGGCGTTCCCTCGCTTGCCGACACAACAAACACATCCTCGACTCGCTCTCCAAGTGTGGAGATGCGTGCTTCGTGCACATCAACGCCAAGCTCAACGAAAATTTCTCCTACCATCGCTAAGAGTCCCGGTCTGTCCGACGCGACAAGCTCCAGAGTGGATTTTCCGTCGAGATTTGGTTTTGTGAGAGTCACTGTGGAGGGTCTCACGAATTGATTCAGCTGCCGTCGGACACGGCGTTGATGTGGCTTCTTGTACTTGACTGGGCTCTGAAGTCCCGCACGGAGTTTCCTGCAGATGCTGCGCTTGTGCATCTCGCTGGTCACGTGCTTGCCATTCAAGTCGAGAACTATGAAGGAGTTGTAGCACATTTGGGAAATTCCTGTCTCAATTCGTGCATTCAGGACTTGTAGATGCATTTGGTCTAGCAAAGAGACACAATTTGCGAACAGCATCGGTCGATTTGGTGCGCTAACAAAGATCTCCGTTGCCTCCTCGCCGTCCGTTGGTCCGGTTACATTCCGTGCCAGCACGAGCGTGCCGTCAGCGTACACGTGGTTGTGGATAGCCCAAGTCAGCTCGATGGTGCGGTCCCGATTCCTGGGGACGAGCAAGGCGTCGTGCGAGTCTTCCCAGATCTCCTTGGTTGTCATAGCATCCACGCCTCGCTGAGCAAGTGCGTCTAAAGCACTTTGTTGAACGTCGTCAATCTGTTGAAAGCCGACGAGATGACCGACTTCGCGTGCTCGTATGTATTCTCTAGCAGACCGGTAGAGGTTGCCGATGAGTGACGCGCGCCATCCGTTCCACAATGTGGAATTGGTCGCATTGATGTCAGCCACGGTAAGTGCTACCAGATAGCTGAGCCGTTGCTCGGTTTCTGCTAGTTCGGCAATCTTGGCCACAACCTTAGGATCGTCGATGTCCTCTCGTTGAGCCGTGGTGGAGAGAACGAGGTGATGTCGAACAAGCCAAACCACCAGGTCTACGTCGTCGCTTGACAGACCTAAAGACTGGCAGAAGTTCTTGGCTTGAAGTGCACCAATCTCCGAGTGGTCTCCGCCTCGACCCTTGCCGATATCGTGGAACAATCCAGCCAAAAAAAGCAACTCGACCTTCGCGATATGCTGAATGGCTTCTATGACAAATGGGAAGTCGCTGCGATAGCGCGGCATGAAGAAACGACGCATGTAACGGATGGTCATGATGGTGTGCGCGTCCACCGTATAGATATGGAACAAATCATGCTGCATTTGTCCAACGACCTGTCCGAACGCAGGTATGTACTTGCCGAGAACTCCATATCTTCGCATTCTTGTGAGTTGGCTTGCGACGGTGTAGGGAGAGCGAAGCAGCTCTAGAAATAGCCTGCCGACCGTGGGGTCCCTCCTAAAGCCTTCGTCAATTTGATGAAGGCTCTTACGCATCAAACGAATGGTAGCCGCTCTCACGCCTTCAATTTCGCGATGATTGGCCAGGATCACGAAAGTCTTCATGAGAGCTTGGGGCGATTCAGCGAAGACACTCTCATGTGTCGTCTCTAGGTACCCGTTGCAAACTTGAAACCCTTCGTCGATGGGCTTGATAGATGTCCGTCTGCCATGCAGGATTGCTTCATCGAAGTACTGAATCAATATTTCGTTTACTTCACGCAGTTCGAGAACATGACGGTAGTAGTCTCGCATGAATTTTTCGACCGCGAGCAGGCCCTCGGAGTCTTTGTAGTTGAACCTGTCGGCAATTTGACGTTGGTAGTGAAAGGCGAGGTGGTCGTGCTTGCGTCCAGCTAGCAAATGCAGTGCAAACCGTACGCGCCAAAGAAACAAGCGACCAGCTTTAAAGGTGTCTCGTTCCTGTTCGGTCAATATGCCCATGGCACATAGTTCGTCCACCGAGTCAGTGTGATAGTGTCTCTTGGTAATCCAACCAATGGTTTGAAGGTCTCGCAGACCACCTGGAGAGTTCTTCACGTCCGGTTCAAGACCGTATTCAACATCTCCCCAAGTTTGGTGCCGGTCGGTCTGCTCGTCGCTTTTGGCTTTGAAGAATGTCTTGCTTGGCCACAGTCTCCGACTGTCCAAAGCTTGGTCAAGCTCTTGTGCCAGCTTTCTCGACCCGGCAAGAAACCGTCGTTCCATCATTGCGGTGACGGTGGACAAGTCCTCCCTAGCCACTCGTTTGCACTCGTCTATGGTTCGAACGCTGTGCCCAATGTCTAGTTTGAGATCCCACAACAAGCGCAGAAACTGCTCCACCCTGGGGTCTTGCCGCATCCGACGTTGCACTAGCACGAGCAAATCGATGTCCGATTTGGGATGCAGTTCTCCTCTTCCGTAGCCCCCGACTGCAAAGAGCGCGATACGGTCAGTGGGCTCAAACCAGGATTCCCAGATTTCGGTCAGAAAGCCATCGATGAATTTTGAGCGACTGCGAATTAGGTGACCGGCATCTTCTCCCTGCCAGAACCTCTGAGACAGAGTTTGGTCGACACGGCCGATTCTGGTTTTGAACGTAGCGAGCCGCTGCTCTACAGTGTCACCTGTGGGTTTCTTCATTTCGCAAAGTAAGGATTTCGCGCCCCGAGTCGGTGACGAGAATCGTGTGCTCCCACTGGGCTGACAGCTTGCGGTCGCGCGTGGTCACAGTCCAATGATCGGGAAGTAGTCGTACAAAGCGTTTGCCTGCATTGATCATTGGTTCGACTGTAAATGCCATTCCTTCCTCGAATTTCATGCCCGTTCCCGGTTCGCCGTAGTGGAGCACTTGTGGAACATCGTGAAAGACCCGGCCTATGCCGTGTCCGCAAAATTCCCTAACCACTGAAAATCTGCGGGACTCCGCGAAGGTCTGTATGGCATGACCAATGTCTCCGAGAGTCGATCCCGGTTTCACGGCATCTATGCCTCGATAGAGGCACTCTTGAGTCGTCTCGACTAGTCGACGCGCCGCAGACGAAGGTTTTCCCACATAGAACATCTTGCTCGTGTCGCCGTGAAACCCATCCTTGATTACTGTTACGTCGATATTGAGAATGTCCCCTCGCTTCAAGCGCTTGGAATCTGATGGTATGCCATGGCACACAACATGATTGACGGATGTGCAGATGGACTTTGGGAAAGGCGGCTGGTTGGGCGAGTTGGTGTAGTTGAGTGGGGCCGGAATGCAATCCAACTCTTCCACGATGTATTGGTGGCACCGTCGGTCCAACTCACCAGTTGACACACCTGGTTCTACGTACTCGCCGATCATGTCGAGAACGCTCGCGGCTAGTCTGCCTGCGCTGCGCATTTTTTCTTTCTCTGAATGCGTGAGAATTGGGGGAGTGCTCAAAGTCGGTAGGCTAAATGCGTTTGTTGGCTTCTTGGGAAGTCTCGCGACAGGCAAGTCATCACCTGCGCGATCCGTACATGGCATTATCGCATGTCCGTCGAGACCGCGAGGTTCACACCTGTGGACACGTGCGATGGCCTTAAGTCGGTCTATCTGGAGTGATTGGCTAGCTCTTTCAGGTGTGCCACCATTCTGATTTTCTTGAAGATGGCCGCTCGATTGTGGTATAAAGCACGCCGCCTCAACGGTAACCGTTAAGGCAATATCAATTGGACGTGTGAAGCGAAGAGCGTTTCACGGGTGGTTCCGACTCTGCGGAACGAATTCAACGCTCGTTCACACATCAACGCGTCAAGGCGCAAAGCAACCCGGAGACCTCAACCATGAGCGAAATAGGCATGCGCGACATGCTGGCGGCTGGAGTGCACTTCGGCCATCAGGCTCGCTACTGGAACCCCAAAATGGCACCGTACATTTTTGGCGTTCGCAATCATGTGCACATTATTCATTTGGAGCGTACCACTGAAGCGTTGGAAATGGCCCTTGCGGCTGTTCGGCGCACTGTGGCACAAAATCAGAAAGTACTGTTCGTTGGAACAAAGCGTGCTGCGCAACGTGTGATCAAGGAGCAGGCCCTGCGTGTTGGCATGCCCTACGTCGATCAACGTTGGCTAGGTGGAATGCTCACAAACTACAAGACCATCCGACAATCCATCCGAAAGCTCAAGGATCTTGAAGAGCAGCAGGAGAAGGGAATGTTCGAATTGCTCACCAAGAAGGAAGCATTGCAGAAGCGTCGAATGATGGATCGTCTCGACCGCGGACTGGGTGGCATAAAAGACATGGGCGGATTGCCCGACGCGTTGTTCGTGGTGGATGTGAATCACGAACGCATTGCAGTGGATGAAGCCAACAAACTTGGTATCCCTGTCATCGGAGTAGTTGACACCAACAGCGATCCTGAGGGCGTCGACTGGATTATTCCTGGAAACGACGACGCGATTCGGGCAGTGCGTCTCTACGTCACAGCCGTAGCAGACGAAGTGCTGGTTGGAAAAACCATTGCACAAGGTGGCGTGTCGATCGAGGAGTTCGAGCAGAACAGGCTTCGAGAGCAAGCGGCGGCACAAGTAGAAACTGCCGAACCTGTGCAGGAAGCCACACCGGAGCACAGCGAGCCGTCGGAAACCGACGACGAACAAGACGATGATTCGGCTCAGAATGAAGACGGCGCTGAATCGACTGACGAGTAACAAAAGAAATTCGGTGTATGGAGAGGAATGCGATCTATGGTTGACGTAGCCAAAATCAAGGAAGTACGCGAGAGAACCGGTGTTGGTTTCGGCGACTGCAAGAAAGCGCTGGAAGAGTCTGATTGGGACATCGAAGGTGCATTGGATGTATTGCGCAAGCAAAGCGCTGTAAAGGCGGCGAAGCGTGCTGACCGAACGGCGTCGGAAGGCAGACTAGGCCTGAAAGTCTCCGACGACGGCACCGTGGGAGCCATAGTGGAAGTGAATTCGGAGACCGATTTTGCAGCGCGAAACGAACGATTCGCCCAGTTCTGCGACCGCGCGGTCGATGCCGTGATTGCCGAAGGTCCGGAAGCTATTGCGGAGTTGGAGGATGAGCGCAACGCGTTGATTTCGGCGATCGGCGAAAACATCTCGATTCGCCGGGCTGATCGTATCGCATCGAGTGGGGGATTTATCACAGGCTATCTGCATGCCACCGGAACAGTGGGCGCAATCGTCGAACTCAGCAGCAATGCAGGGGAATTGTGCAGGAACATTGCGATGCACGTAACTGCGCAGAATCCAATGGTTATAGCTGAAGACGAATTGCCGCAGGAAGTGATTGATCGCGAAATGGCAATATTCAAATCCCAGATAGAAGAATCGGGCAGACCTGCAGAATTTGCTGAGAACATACTGCGCGGAAAGATGGCAAAATTCAAGGCCGAATCCTGTTTGAACGAACAGTCCTACATTTGGGACAAAGATCAGCGAGTCGGTGCACTACTCAAGGCGAATGGAGCGGAGTGTCGCAAGTTTGTGCGGTATGAAGTGGGCGAAGGCATCTCTTAGCGGAACTCAATTGACGTCGGCATCGTTGACATGTGCCCGAGGGGACTGAGGAGTGAAATATCGTCGCGTCACGCTCAAACTTTCCGGAGAAGCATTTAGCGAGAACGACGGCGGCCTGATCGATGCGAATATCGTTCGCAACCTTGCTTCGCAAATCGCCGAACTGGCCAAATTGCAGGTTTCAATGTCCATTGTCCCTGGCGGAGGCAACGTATTTCGGGGACGAGATCTAACCGTCGAAGCTCAGACTATCGGCATCAGTCCCCTATCAGCAGACCAAATAGGCATGCTCGCAACCGTAATGAATGCACTGGTGTTGCGGGATGCGTTGGCTAGCATGGATGTTGAGTCAGTTCTGTTTACTCCTCATGCCATTAATGGCGTAACATTGGGATTCGCGCGGCATCGCGCCTTGGCGGCTCTGGATGAAGGCAAAGTTGTCGTTTGCGCAGGTGGAACGGGCAATCCGTTGTTCACCACAGATACGGCTGCGGCGTTGAGGGCGATCGAACTCAGTTCGGAAGTCGTGCTGAAGGCAACTCATGTTGATGGTGTCTATGAAGACGATCCAAGAACCAATGCCGATGCACGCCTGTTCGACTCTTTGACATTTGAGGACGTGATTCAGCGTGACTTGAAAGTGATGGATCTTGCAGCCTTTGCGTTGTGCCGAGAAAACGAAATGCCCGTAGTTGTCTACAACCTAAATTCTCCTAACGCATTGACTAAGATCGTAAAAGGTGCGAATGTTGGCACTCTAGTCACGAGTTCCGCTACGAATAAACGATCATGATCGACGAAATTAAAGACGACGCAAGCTCGCGAATGGGCAAGACGCTCAATTCGCTTCACGCTGCCTTCGCGCGCATTCGTACCGGTCGAGCCAATCCAGCCTTGCTTGATGCGGTGATGATTGAGTACTTCGGCACCAGCGTCCCAGTAAAGCAGGTGGCTTCCATTACGGTCGAAGAAGGACGAACCTTGGTGATCTCACCTTGGGAGAAAGCGACGCTGGTGGATATTGAACGATCCATCCAGCGGAGCGACTTGGGGCTAACACCGACAAGCAATGGCGAGGTAATTCGGTTGCCATTGCCTCCGTTGACAGAAGAAAACCGGCGTGATTTGATTCGTCATGCTCGGACGGAAGCAGAGCAGGCGCGTGTCGCTGTAAGGAACATACGGCGCGACGCGATTCACGACGTCAGGGAGCTCTTGAAGGAGAAGCTAGCAACGGAAGACGAAGCCCACCAAGCCGAACGGGACCTTCAGTCAATCACAGACGAAAAGGTGAGCTCTATCGACCAAGAGTTGGCGAACAAGGAGAAGGATCTAATTGAGTTCTAGTCGGGTAGCGTTTGCTTGCAAAGCGCCCGGTACCGAAGAGTAAGGTGCCTGCAATTCCCTCAAGAAATCGTCTAGGTGAGCAAAAGAGGCCGGTACCGCAGCATGTCGCCATCATAATGGATGGCAATCATCGATGGGCCCGGCAGAGAGGCGTTCCAAGTGCGCTTGGGCATCGATCAGGAGCACGCAATGTTCGTCCAATTGTCGAAGCATGTGCTGACGAGGGGGTAAGCATCGTGACCCTCTTTGCGTTCAGCACCGAGAACTGGGCGAGGCCGCGCACAGAAATTGACTTACTTATGGCATTGGTGCGTGAAACGTTGAACCGTGACTTGGACGCGCTGCAAGAGCGCGATGCTAAGTTGGTATTTGTCGGTGACTTGGCTAGGTTTCCCAAGGATCTTCGGGAATTGATGCGCGACGCAGAAAACAGAACCGCAAACAATAGAACCTTTTCTTTGCTCATTGCAATGAGCTATGGGGGTCGTTGGGATCTGACAAATGCGGCTAAGCAACTAGCGCGACGTGTGGCAAACGGAGAGTTAGCTCCAGACGACTTGGACGAGCACGAATTCGAGCAGCACCTTTCCTTGGCTGGAATTCCCAGTCCCGATCTCTGTATTAGAACCGGCGGCGATCAAAGACTTAGCAACTTTCTGCTGTGGGATCTGGCGTATACGGAATTGTTCTTTACCAAAACCTATTGGCCCGATTTCAGACAGTCAGAGTTGCTAGAAGCGATCTACGACTATACGAGCCGACAACGTCGATTTGGCGAGCGTGGATCGACCACACCTTCGCAGGCCGCGAATTAAGATTCCCAAGGGAATAATCCCTCGAGTCATCACGGCAGTGGTGCTCCTGCCGATTGTGGCGGGAATTCTGCTATTGGCAGGAGGTCTTGCCGTAGACGTTCTGCTTTGCATTGTTGCTTTCGGTCTGTTGTTTGAGTGGGCAGGCCTTGCCCACATCAAGACGCTACTCTCAAAGTTGCTCTATGCAGGATTTGGCACAACTCTCGCCGCCGTCACTCTCGCACTTGGAGACGTGATTGAGGTAGTTGTGATTACTGGAGCGCTGTGTGTGGTCGTTCCGGCTTTCTTCATCGTCTTGTTCTTCAAAAATGCCCGTGTGCTGCTCGAGAATCCTCTCCTGAACGCTGGGCTTGGATGCATGATTTGCATAGGTGCGATGGTGAGTTGCGGGCGACTCAATGGTGATGGCTTCACCCTGATCGCATTGTTGCTGGTTGTATGGTTGGTAGATATGGGCGCATACTTTGCGGGAACCTATTTTGGCTCGCACAAGCTCAATCAATCACTTAGCCCAAACAAGACTTGGGAAGGGGCTATTGGCGGCGTGGTCTTGGGACTACTTTCCTGCCTGTTGTTCGACCTCTATCTCGGGTGGCTGCCGCTCGCCAAGTTGGAAGCTTGGATTGGCATAGCATTCTTGGCAACTATTGGCGATTTGTTCGAGAGCGCAGTCAAGCGAGTGGCCGACCTAAAGGACTCGGGCGATTTGCTTCCAGGCCACGGTGGACTCCTTGACCGGTTGGATTCATTGCTGTTGGCCGCACCATTCGTCTACTTTCTGCTGCTTTGATCTTCATTCCCGCCAGTTTGTATCATTCGTGCTCGAACTCAACCGACTGTTTTTGGTCTACAAGCTTGTAGACACGTAGCGAGGACGACTTGCAGCTTATTACGTACGTCAGCGCTCTGCTGGGCGCTTTCCTTATTCTCGTAGCCGTGCACGAGTACGGACACTTTGTGGCGGCTCGGAAATTGGGCGTCAAGGTGCTTCGCTTTTCAATCGGACTGGGACCCATCGTTTGGCGACGCGTGTCCAAGGGCGGCACGGAGTTTGCGATTTCGTCGATTCCACTTGGCGGATATATCGCCATGCTGGACACTCGCACCCATGAAGTGCCGTCGCACGAGGAGCACCAAGCGTTCGACCGCGTTGCTCCCTGGCGTCAGATAGTCATAGCGTCGGCAGGTCCGCTAGCGAACCTGGTGCTAGCTGTCGTGTTGTTCTGGGCGGTTAGTTTCAACGGGGTTCAGGCTGCAGTTCCCTATGTCGGTCAAGTTCAGCAGGATTCACCTGCATATGCGTCAGGATTGCGTGGTGGCGAAGAAATCGTCGCTGTGGATGGAGTTCCCGTAGCGCAATGGATGGATGTGTATCGAAACATACTTAAGAGGGTTGGGGACACAGGGACTTTGACCTTAGAGATTTCGACTCGCTCTGGAGAATCTCACAGTCACGAGTTTCAGCTCGAAAACTGGTTGCGTGGCGAAGGCGAACCGGACGTATTGGCGGAATTGGGCATACGGCAGGGAGTGCTTCCCGTTGTTCAAGCAGTGGAGGAGAATTCCCCCGCAGACATTGCCGGTCTGATGGAAGGCGATCGCTTCGTGATAGTCGATGGGACCGAAGTCCTCGTGTGGCAGGAAGTGGTCGACATCATTCAAGCGTCTCCTAGCACCGAATTGGATATTGTCATAGAGCGTGACGGTCTCCGCTATCCGATCAAAGCCACACCCTCGAACCAAGTCGCGCCCGACGGGTCAATTTTCGGCAGGTTGGGCGTTGGTCCGAGAGTGGATGCCCGGGAGATCGCACAAGGCCCCTTGGAAAGCCTGGCGTATGCGACATCGGAAACGTGGGACTTCACAGTGCTCACGGTCACTTCAATCAAGAAAATGATCACGGGAGATATGGACACTTCGAACTTGGCGGGTCCAATAGCCATTGCGCATATAGCGGGAACTGTCGCGCAGCGCGGATTGGACTATTACCTCCAACTGATCGCGATGCTGTCTATCAGCTTATTCCTTATCAACTTGCTGCCCATTCCAATTCTTGACGGCGGTCACATTGTGTATGCACTCATCGAAATGGTCACTCGACGCCGGGTGTCGCTCCGAGTTCAGCGAGCAGCTTCCATGGCGGGCATGGCCATATTGGGATGTTTGCTCGTGCTTGTAATCTATAACGACTTGACCAGATTGGCAGGCGGCTAATGTGGTTGCCATGCTAGTGTCACGGGAGGTCAACCCATGAAATTCCTTAGTTCCTATGTCAAAGCTTGCGCTATTGTCGCGAGCCTATCCCTCGGCGTGGTGCTTTCGGCCAACTACAGTTTCACTGTCGAGGACATTCGACTGAAGGGACTCATGCGGGTGTCCGCGGGTACCGTCTTCAATGAATTGACCTTGGACGTACAGGATACGGCGGATCCTTTGGCGATCCGGCAACTCATTCGCGAGTTGTTTGCGACAGGCTATTTCGACGACATTCGAGTGTCCCGCGAGGAGAACGTAATTGTCGTTGAACTTGTAGAGAGGCCAGCCATAGACTCCATTGCAATCGAAGGCAACAAAGCGATCAAGACGGAAGACCTGCTGGAGGGATTGGCGGGACAAGGGCTTCGCGAAGGGGAAATCTTCAAGCAGTCCACTTTGGATCGAGTGAGCATTGAACTGCGACGTCAATACGTTGCACAGGGACAGTACACCGCCGATATCAAGACGGACATTCAAGAATTGGCACGCAACCGGGTTGCGATCAAGATCGAAATAGAGGAAGGGAGAAAGTCCGGCATACGGCAAATCGAATTTGTTGGCAACAATACGTTCACAAAGAAACAGCTTGTCGAGGTGATGGAACTGAAGGAACCTACATTGCTTGGGTTCATTCGAGGAAACAACCAGTATTCGCGCCAAAAGCTCCAAGGCGATCTTGAGTCGCTGCAAGCGTTCTACCGCGACAGAGGCTACGTTGAGTTTCAAATCCTGTCGACACAAGTGAGCATGGCGCCAGATCGTAAACAGGTTTACCTCACGATCAGTATTACCGAAGGCGAGAAGTTTCGCGTTGACGATGTCGACATTTTGGGAGATTTGGACGAATTGGATCCGGATGAGCTGCGTAGCTTCATCGGAGTAGAGAAGGGCGAGATCTTTTCGAGTGCAAATGTCACGAGAACGGAGGAAGTCCTTACGGCTCTCTTGTCGAACCGGGGCTATACATTCGGGTCGGTATCGGGTGTGCCCGAAATTAAGGAAAACGCTCTAGTTGACATCAATTTCGTAATTAACACAGGACGGCGAACTTATGTCCGACGGATCAACTTCCTGGGAAACACCGTAACCCAGGACAGCGTGTTGCGTCGAGAAATGCGCCAGCTGGAAAGCGCTTGGGCATCTACGCGGGCCATTGACCTTTCAAAGACTCGCTTGGAACGATTGGGTTTCTTCAGTGAGGTCACTCTGGAGACGCCCGCTGTTGATGGAACTGACGATCAAATCGACGTCACAGTGATGGTTGAGGAGCAGCCTACGGGATCCATTTCAGGAACAGTTGGCTACCAGAAATACAGTGGTTTGCTGTTAGGCGCGAGCTTCGAGCAAAGCAACATAGGAGGCACCGGAAATAGCCTTGCGGTTGGTGTCAACTGGAGTGACTACAACAGAAGTGCGAATCTCTCGTTCTTCAATCCCTACTTTACGGAGAGGGGAGTGAGCAGGGGTGTCAGTGTGTACTACAACGACACCAACTATAGTTCGGCCTATAGCTTTACCAGGTTCTCGACAAGTTCCTTTGGGGCGGGCATAAATTTTGGCTTTCCGATTAGCGAAGTAAGGCGATTGCAGTTTTCGGGGCGCGTGGAGTGGACGGACATCGCACAAGGCTACAACGAGGCGTTGGAGATTTCCGATTTCGTGGATGAGGCCGGCGCAAAGTTCCTGAACTACAAGGTCGAAACGCTTTGGGCTCACTCAACGCTGGATCGCCCCATGTTTGCTATGCGAGGCAATAGGCATATTGCAGCCGTGGAGTTCGTACTCCCAGGCAGCGATTTGCAGTTTCTTCGGGCCACCTACAAGGCGGATTGGTATCTGCCTCTGCGCCGGTATTGGTCCTTGCACTTCCGCGGGAACTTCGGTGTGGGAAGAGCCTATGGCAACACCTCGGTCTTTCCGTTCTTCGAAAACTTCTATGCTGGAGGCTTCGGTTCCGTGCGTGGGTACGAAAGACACACTTTGGGGCCCCGAAGCACTCCCAGAGGAACAACGGCGATCTACTATCCTGAAGGACGTCCGTTTGGCGGCAACGTATTGATTGAGGGATCTGCCGAGCTAGTCTTTCCGGTTCCCTTTCTCGAGCAGGTTGGGCAGATTCGCACAGTGGCCTTTTTGGACGCTGGCAATGTGTTCAACACGAACTGCCCGGAAGACAGCATTGGCTGCTTCTATCCGGATGCTGACGAACTGCGTTATTCGGTTGGCTTGGGCGTCTCCTGGATCACCAGAATGGGTCCAATGTCGTTCTCCCTTTCGCTTCCGTTCAACAACGAAGCCTTCGATGAGACCGAAGGATTCTCGTTTGAAGTGGGTCAATCCTTCTGATTGGCCACACAGAGTCGACAGTGTCGGTTAGGTGATACTTATAATTTACGCCCCACACTGGCTGACGACCACGACACTGTGCGAGAAGCGGTGTAGATAGGAGCATTCATGAATTCACGCCTTTTCAGAATTGTTGGCACGCTCTTGGTAGCGCTTGTTGCTGCTTCTGCGCATGCGCAACTCAAGATCGCGGTTGTCGACCCCACCGTTGCGGTTCTCGAATCCGACGAAGCACAGGAACTCATGACAATCGCTCAAGAGAAACTGGTGCCGGAACAGGAACGATTGCAGGGGCTCCAAGTGGAACTCGAAGAACTGCGCAATCGTCGACAAACAGATAACGAAATAATGTCGGAATCCGAAAAAGCGGAAATGGATCGGGAAATAGAGGACAAGCAGCTCGATCTGAATTTTGGGGTGGAAAGATTCAACAGGAGGCTAACCGAAGAACGAAACGCGATATTCGAATCGTTGGGTCCGAAGTTTCAAGCTGTACTAGCCGACTTGATTGAGCTTGAAGGTTACGACGTGGTGCTCAACGGAAATCCCCAATTGGTTTTCTACGTCAACCCTAAGCACAACATAACACGCAAGATTACAGAACGACTCAATGATCGTAGAGGCGATGCACCGTTGCAGGCAAGCGAGGACGATGCCCAGACTGAGGAAGATGCCGAGACCGAGTAAGCACCAGTGGCTCACAAGCTGTGTACTCGATTGAAGAAGTCGCTCGACGGATTAGCGCGTCAGTAGTTGGCGACCCGGCAACACCCCTGGAACGAATTGCTTCGATTACGAACGCAGGTCCAGGAGATTTAACCCACCTCTCTCACTCTCACTATCGCAAGCACCTGAACGACACCGGCGCATCTGCCGTCATTCTTTCCCAATCAGATCTTGAGCACTGTCCCACGAACGCATTGGTTGTGGAGAACCCTAGTTATGCTTACGCGGTTGCGTCGCAAATGTTCGATGATCGGCCGCGCGTGCCGATAGGAATCCACGAGAAAACTGAAGTACATCCTTCGGCTGTTATTGGCGACGAAGTGCGAATTGGTCCGTTCGTCGTAATCGAGGCGAATGTTGAGATCGGGGACCGAGTGGAAATCGGTGCCAATTGCCGAATTGGCAAAGGGAGTCGCGTAGGCGCAGACTCGGTTCTAGCAGGATCCGTCATTATTTACCATAATGTACGGTTTGGCGACCGTTGTTTCGTTCACGCCAACTCCGTGATTGGTGCTGACGGCTTCGGATTTGTACCGGACCAGCAAGGAAGGCTGGAACGTGTAGCGCAATTGGGTGGAGTGACCATAGGAGACGATGTGGTTGTCGGTGCATCGAACACAATAGATCGTGGTGCAATCGACGACACGATTATCGAAGATGGAGTCAAGTTGGACGACCAAGTTCACATTGGACACAACTGTAAAGTTGGGGCGCACTCCATGTTGTGTGGCTGCACAGGCTTGGGAGGAAGCGTCACCATCGGCCGACACTGTGTACTAGCTGGCGGCGTTGGAGTGGCAGGAACCGGACCACTATCCATTGCTGATGGAGTTCAGGTTGGCGCCATGACGTACGTAAGCAGGTCGATAGATCAGCCCGGGGCGTACCAAGGAGCGGCATTGCACACACCGCTGAATAAGTGGCGACGAAACATGATGCGATTGGCAGAACTGGATGGTCTGGCTAAACGCCTTGGCAGACTTGAAAGAAGACTTGGCGATAAGCCATAGAATTGCCTGACACTTGATGCACCGTATGAACTCAATGGAAAGCGTAGAGATCCAGGAATACCTTCCACATCGCTATCCCTTTTTGCTTGTGGACCGCGTGGTGGAGGTTGAGAGCGGTGACCACATCGTTGGCATCAAGAACGTCACAATCAATGAACCGTTTTTTCAAGGCCATTTCCCTGCTCACCCCATCATGCCGGGTGTGCTCATAATTGAAGCGCTTGCGCAACTGTCTGGAATTCTCGCTTCGGTGACTAAGTCGATTCGTCCTGCTTTGGACGGTTATGTGTACTACCTGGCAGGACTGGACAAGACTCGGTTCAAACGACCAGTTGAACCGGGCGACGTTTTGCGAATGCACTCAAAGGTGCTGCACGAACGACGTGAAATGATGAAGTTCGAGTGTAATGCGTTTGTGGACGAGGATCTCGTGTGCACATCGGAACTACTTGTGGCAGGACCAAAGCTCTAGAGTTCGTAGTTCTACGCCGGTGCTCCAGTGGAAGTATCAAGCCGACAATCTGAATCTCGCCTTAATTTAGTCCATGCTTTTGAAGGTAGTTCCCTACCGCCCCGAATGGCCCAGCATATTTGACGGTTGGCGCTATCGCATTGCCACTAGGGTCTCGCTGAGCGAAATAGCAGTCGACCACGTGGGTTCGACTGCCGTCCCTGCATTGGAAGCTAAACCTGTAATTGATATTCAACTACGCGTGCCGAATGTCGATGAAGCAAAGATTGTGCTTGTCCGCGATCTCGAACCCCTTGGACTAGAGTATCGAGCAGAGGTCTATCAAGACCGAATACCTCCCTGGGTTGAAAGTTCCGAAATCGCGTGGCACAAGCTCTACTTTCGCACTTCTCACGATATAGAACACCCAGTTCACCTGCACGTAAGGGCTTTTGGGCAACCCAACGCCCGATATGCACTACTACTGCGCGATTACTTGCGTGGGCATGGCGTTGCACGTACAGCGTACGGCAAGTTTAAGCTGCTGCTGTCGGAGCAGACAGCTGATAGGTCGACACCGGGAGGAACCGGTGCTTACCTTGACCTAAAGGATCCGATTTTGGATCTGCTCTACCATGCTGCTGAGCAGTGGGCAAACCAAGTCGACTGGAAATGTTAGTTCGTGGTGCATACTTGGCTATCCTAATGGAGTGGCAAGGGCATATTCTTTGTGAAGGTCGGCATAGTAGCGGGAGAGGCATCGGGCGATTTGCTTGGTGCGGAGCTAATGGCCGCTTTGCGTCATCGAGACAATGATCTTCAGTTTATAGGCGTAGGTGGTCCGCGCATGGATGCTGAGGGTCTGTGTGCGCTTCACAGCATTGATCGATTCTCCATGAATGGATTCGTCGAACCGTTGCTACGCATACCTGAACTCGTTGGATTGTTGAACGACTTAGCTGGGAAGCTGGCAAACGTGGATGTCATGGTCGGAGTTGACTTCAATGTGTTCAATTTCATGCTTGAGAGACGTCTCAAGGCGCAAGGCGTACCCACCGTTCACTATGTCAGTCCTTCTGTTTACGCGTGGCGCAGAGGACGAGTTCGCAAGATTGAAGAGTGTGTCGACTTGCTTCTTGCGCTATTTCCGTTTGAGTGTGCGTACTACGAAGACACTTCTGTCGATGTGAGATTTGTCGGCCACCCGCTGGCAGATCGGCTAGATCCCGATAGGGATCGAATTGCCGAGAGACAAATGGCTAGGAAGGATCTGTCGATAGACCTTCACTCGACCGTCGTAGCACTGTTGCCAGGCAGTCGAGTATCTGAGCTAAAGTGCCACCTTGAGTTGTTTTTCAGAGTGGCGGAACGAATCCGGGCTTTACACTCAACAGATGAACGCTTGGTGTTTGTAATTCCCTGTGCAAACGACAGGGCGATGGACAAGGTGCGGCAGCACGCCAATAGGTTCGGGCACTTGGACGTACGATTAGATAGTGGCAACTCCCTTAGAACCTTTGCGGCCAGCGACGTTGCACTTGTCAAGTCGGGTACTAGCACACTGGAAGCGTTGCTGCTTCGTGTGCCTATGGTCGTGACCTATCAGGCAGGTCCCATTACTTATTCCATCGTCCGTTCCGTCTTGCAGACAGAGTGGGTAGCATTGCCGAACATTCTGGCGCAACGTGAGCTAGTTCCTGAGTTTCTGCAGCAGTCGGGCTCTGGTGAGACGCTGGCACTGGCTGTGTGCAGCGAGTTGGCTCGCTCAAGAAGCGATCCGGCTTACTTTGCAGCGTTCGACAAGCTGCATCGTTCGCTAAGGAAAGGCAACGCCGCTCGGGCTGCAGATGCAGTTCTTGATGTGGCAGCGTGTCGCGAGAGTTGATGTCGTACCAAGTATCGGATCTGCTCGATGGTTTCGACATCGATGACTGTGGCATCGAGTGCGGCGTGGACGAGGTTGGGCGCGGACCATTGGCTGGTCCAGTCGTTGCGGCTGCAGTAGTTTTGCCGATCGAACCGACAATCGGTGGAATCAGGGACTCGAAGCAATTGAGTTCGCGTCGTCGGGAACAATTAGCACAATCCATCCGCGATCATTCAGTAGCTTGGTCGTTGGGTCGATGCGACCCGGTGGAAATCGACGAATTGAACATCCTGCGAGCATCGTTGCTTGCAATGGAGAGAGCGGTAGCGAAGATTGGCGTATCCTTCGATGTCGCAATGGTGGATGGAAACATTGCGCCCAATCTGCAATGCCCCACGGTAACAATCGTTGGAGGAGACGCAAAGGTTCGTTCAATTGGTGCAGCTTCAATACTCGCCAAAGTTGCGCGAGACGAAGAAATGGTCGTGGCGTCTGAGCACTATCCAAACTATGGATTTCATCGCAACAAGGGTTATCCTACCCCTCAGCACTTGGAAGCTTTGAAGTGCCACGGTCCATGCCCCATACACCGAAAATCCTTTCGACCCGTGGCCGACGCGCTCATAAGTAGAAACAATTCAGTCAACTCACGTCCGACCTCACGAATATGACTCAATTCGCACACTTGTCACTGCACACCGAGTACTCGATCGACGACAGCCTCATTCGAGTCAGAGACTTGGCGGAGAACACGCTCGAACGAGGAATGCAGGCCGTGGCGGTGACGGACAAGGGCAACCTCTTTGCCCTGTGGAAGTTTCAAGTGGAAATGCGGCGCAAAGGTGTCAAGCCCATATTTGGCGCAGACATGCGAGTCTTCTTCAATTCGGAAATCCAGGATCGAGTGATCTTGCTGGCGAAAAGCGAGAAAGGACTTAACAGTTTGCGTAAGCTCATGACAGCTGCCTATACCAACTCGGATTCTCACTCATACATCACTAAGGAATGCCTATTCGCGTACCACGACGACCTGATTGTTTTATCCGGCGGAGCTCGTGGGAATATTGGCCGTCTTCTACTGAAGGGAGATGCAGCTCAGGCAGAGCAGGTGGCGACTCAGTATTTAGAGAGATTTGGTGATCGCTTTTACCTTGAAGTAGTCCGCACTAGTAGAGAGCAAGAAGATGCCTACATAGCCAGCGTGCTCCCCTTAGCAGACTCATTGCAGATACCGCTGGTGGCTACGAATGACGTGTGTTTCATGAACTCCAGCGACTTTGGTGTACATGAGACCCGCTACTGCATAGCGCACCGGGAAAGAGTTGGAAGCGGAACCCACGATCAGCTCTACAGTGCAGAGCAGTACCTTCGTTCTCCAAGAGAAATGCAGGATCGTTTCGCAGATCTGGCTGACGCTGTCGACAATGCCGCAGAAATCGCGGTTCGGTGCACGACTCAGGTGAAGGCGGGACGATACCTGCCCGCCTACAAGAGTGAACGAACAGAAACTCCGGAAGAGCTTCTTGATGCATTTGCCGTCGAGGCATTGGAGTCAGCGTTGGCGCGGTATGAGTCAATCGGGCGTACATACGACGATCGCAGTGTCTATGAAACCCGCCTGAAGACAGAATTGGACATCATTAAGAGCATGGGATTTGCTGGCTATTTCCTGATCGTGATGGATTTTGTCCGTTGGGCTAAGGATCGGGATATCCCGGTAGGGCCGGGTCGTGGTTCTGGAGCGGCATCTCTGGTCGCCTACGTCCTTGGGATTACCGAAATTGATCCCATCGAGCACCGATTAATGTTCGAGCGACTATTGAATCCTGAGCGCGTATCGTTGCCCGATTTCGACATTGACTTCTGCATTCATCGTCGGAATGAAGTCATTCAGTATGTGACGGCTCACTATGGAAAGGAGAGTGTTGGTCAGATCGTGACATTCGGATCATTAGCTGCCAAGGCGGTCATACGAGATGTTGCTCGCGTACATGGAAAACCTTACTCCCTCGGTGAGAGGATTAGCAGCTATGTGTCACCTCGACCGGGTACGACGCTGACACAGACGTTGCACGACGTGCCGGAGCTTTCCCAGCAAATGCAATCGGACGCCGAGGTCCGTGAAGTGGTGAATCGCGCGCTCGAACTGGAGGGATTGGTAAGAAACGTAGGAAGCCATCCCGGAGGAACCGTCATTACTCCGGGGAAGCTAGACGAAATCGTTCCTATCTATACGGACGCTCCAAATGGTGATCTCAAGTCTCAATTTGACAAGCAAGATGTCGAGGATATTGGTCTAGTCAAGTTTGATTTCCTTGGATTGAAGACGGTGACTGCAATTGCTGAAGCCTGCGAAGCCGCCAATGTCTCTCGTGTGCCTAAAGGAGAGCCCCCTTTGCGTCCCAGCGAGTTTCCCCTCGATGACAAGGCTGTGTTCGAAATGCTGCATGAAGCACATTCCGTTGGAGTGTTTCAGTTGGAATCAAGAGGAATGCGTCGGGTATTGGTCGACCTGCGCCCTGATTCTTTGGAGGACTTGACGGCATTGGTTGCTCTGTACCGACCAGGACCAATGCAATTTGTCGATCAATTTGTCCGACGCAAGCATGGCAAGGAAAGTACCGAGTACCAGCATCCGCTTTTGGAATCGGTTCTTGCGAAGACCTATGGCGTCATGGTGTATCAGGAAGACGTCATGACCGTGGCTCGCGAATTGGCGGGATTCAGTTTGGGCGACTCGGACAACCTTCGTCGAGCCATGGGCAAGAAGGACGAGTCCGTAATGATTGAATACAAGGAGAAGTTCATTCAAGGCTGCGTCGAAAACGGTGTCAGCAAGTCCATTGCCACATCAATCTTCGAATACATGCAACCGTTTGCTCAATATGCATTCAATCGTGCTCACGCAGTGGGCTACGCTCTCGTGGCGTATCAAACTGCTTATCTCAAGAGGCACTATCCTGCCGAGTACCTGGCTGCGTTGGCTACTTGCGATATCGGCGATGCCAAGACAATGTGCGAACTGGTTGACGAGGCGAGACGTATGGGGCTTGAAGTTGTGGGTCCCAGCGTCAACGAGAGCAAATACGGATTCAAAGGCAGCGACGGGAGAATTGTCGTAGGGTTTGGTGCGATTAAGGGTTTGCCGAAGACGCACATTCGCTCGATCGAGGAAGCACAACAGGACGGCCCTTTCGAGTCGTTGATGGATCTGTGCGTTCGTGCGGAATTCGAGAGACGGCAGCAAAAGGTATTGGAATCCATGATTGATTGCGGATGCATGGACTGCTTAGTCGAAGAGGATTCCATTGGTCACGCCCGCCCTAAACTCAAGACCCAGCTCAACGCTGCCTTGAGTGTTGCGGAGGAGCGTAAAGCTCAAGCCTCCCAGCCCTTCGATGATCTCTTGGGAAGTTCAAACGACTCACCAGACCCCATCGCGCAACCAAGCTATCAACCGATGCGCATTGAAGATGCTCTGGCAGAGGAGCGGGCCTGTCTGGGCTTCTTTGTGAGTGGACATCCAATGAGCCACTTTAGAGCCGAATTGAAAACAGAGTGCACTATTCACGACGTAACAAAGCTGCTACAGGCTCGAGACAATCAAGTTGTAGCCGGAATTGTTCGTAGCATTCGCCGGCGCGACACAAGAAGCGGAAGGAAGATGCTGGACATCGTATTGGAGGACGAGCATGGCGTGTTGGAGTTTGGCATGTTCGACGACGACGGCTCAACGATGGACGAGGTCCCGCGTGATGGAGACTTTGCGGTTGTCGAGTGCAGGGTAGTACGGGACAAGAACGACCACACGGCGGTTCGTGCCCGGTCGATACATTCGATTGAAGAGTTTCGAATTCGCCGAAAGGCACGCATCGAAATTGATGTTACAGGTAACGGTGGCCAACAGCAGGTGCTGGATCGATTGCAGCATGAACTCAGCGACCCTCCTAGACGGGGATGTGCCATCGTGGTGAATTACAGGAACGAAAGCTACTCAACACCTATCGTGCTCGACCAGAAGTGGCGAGTACGACCTTCTCGAGAACTGCTCGAACGGCTTGAACAGGACGTCGGTTTAAACTCGGTTCGGGTTGCCTACCCCAACGCTTGACCATTGGCAGTGTCAACCAAGGATGCTGTTTGCGAGGCCGTCGCTGCCATTGCCGTTGCGAAGACTGCGAGGTTTTATATTGCATATAGCGGGGGTGTCGATTCCACAGCCCTGCTCCATGCATGTCTCGAGGTGCACGGCCGACAGCGTTGTCGAGCAATCCACGTGGACCACGGGATCGATCCTTCCTCCGAAGAGTGGTCAAATCGATGCGCCGAGGTATGTAAGAACCTGGGGGTCGAACTAGAGATTGTGCGTGTCTCTCTTGGTGCAGGGAATGTCGAAATGCAGGCTCGGCTGCAACGCTACGAGCAATTCCGTTGTCGTCTCAGACACGGAGAAGTTGTAGCTACAGCGCATCATTGCGACGATGTCGTTGAGACTCTGCTATGGCAGATGCTGACGGGGCGTGCACGTGTTGGCATCGCGTCGACCAAACCCCTCGGCGAAGGGCAGGTCGTACGACCATTCCTTGATCTTTCCAAACAGCAGCTCGCTGAGTATGCAGAGAGCCATGGTTTGCCCTGGATCTCGGATCCAAGCAACAACGACATCAGCTTAGATCGCAACTGGATTCGCCATGTCCTACTGCCGCTACTGGAACGGAGATTTCCCGGGGCTGGCAAGCATTTGAGAGAGCTTGAGCAACCGTGGCTTCCCGATTCTAAAAAGGAGCCGCTAGAAATCGGCTCGATGGGAGTTTCCACGGATGAGGTGCGAGCTTGGCTCTTGATGTATGGCGTTACACCCACGACCGCAACTGTAAACGAGATTGTTCGTCAATCGAGTGCTCGCAGGGACTCGCAGCCCAATATTCGTGTGTCGAGCTCGAAAACCGTTCGTCGCTATCGCGAGCACTTGTATGTTGTAACCGAGACCGAAGCCTTTGCACCGAGACAGGTTCGGCCAGGAGACGACGTGCAACTTCCAAGTGGAGTTTTGACGTGGAGGCGAAGAGACATAGGCTTTGCATCCACAAGGGTACTGCTGGCTAGCAACCGTCTGCATACACCGGGTGTCAGTATGAGTATTCAAGCCGACAACATGACCAAGAAGTTGAGCTCACTCTTTCAAGAAAAGGGTGTTGCTCCATGGTTGCGGGATGGTTGGCCCTTGCTGTTCGAAGGGGATCGTATAGTGTGCGTGCCAGGGGTGGCGGATGCGGACAGGGCGTTGGAAGCAAACGGCGAGCAGGATGTTTTTGTACCATTTTGGCAGCCTTTGCAGGACTAGCAATCGAAGCAATCTTGAATGCCTAGACCACAATTAGGCTGCTCACTTTCCTACAAATCATGAACTTCGCGTGACGGCATGTATAGTTGCCTGTTGTCTCTCCATCGACTGAATCCCATCGGTTCGAGCTGGTTGTTTTTAATTCCGACATTGGTGAACCAAAACGCAATCTGCTTCGACAGCCAATGAATCTACCGCAAAACAGTGTCCCGAATACTATGCAATCCATGAAGTACAGCATGATCGCAATGTCCATACTCTTGACATCCACAGCCGTTGCCGAGCTCCCGGCCAACATAGAGACCCGAAACGTACCCGACATCCCCAAAGAGATTGCGGAAGATTTGCTTCGATACCAGAATTCAAGATCCGCTGGTTTGGTCGATTGGTTTGGTACCGGCATGCTGATTGCGACTCGGTTCGGAGACACTGCACAACTGCATTTCGTTGAGCAACCTCTCGGCATGCGGCGCCAGCTCACGTTTAAGAAAGAGCCGGTTGGCGGAGCTGTTGTTTCGCCGACGGGCGAAGACAAAGGCTTCGTGTTCACCATGGACGTAGGCGGCTCGGAGTTCTATCAAATCTTCTACTACGACTTCGCTACTGGAAACACGACCCTCCTAAGCGATGGCAAATCCCGTTATACCGGAATCATGTTCACGCCCGACGGTTCTGGTATTGGCTACACAACCACAGAGCGCAACGGTACGGATTGGGACTTGCACATTCTCGATTTTGAGGGCACCAAGAAAGTTCTGCAGGAGGACGAGGGAATCGGATGGAGCATAGATGACTTCTCTCCCAACGGTGACCGGGTGCTCGTTTCTCAATACGTCTCAAACACTGAGACGCGACTCTTCGAGATTGACATGAAATCGGGAACGAGAAAACGACTCTTGGAAGATCGAGGAAAAGTTTCCATCGGTACGACCAAGTACGATTCGTCTGGAGAGCGAATCTACTTCGTCTCAGACATGGATTCGGACTATCGGGCACTATGGTCGCTGAGTTTGGCGGATGGCACCCTGAAAAATGTTGTCTCCAACTTGAACTGGGATGTGACATTTTTCCGGTTTTCAGACTCTCGCAGGAAGCTGGCTTACGTTCTCAATGAAGCAGGCTACAGTCGCTTCTTCCTACTCGATCTGGAGTCTAAGGAGTCACGGGACATCACCCCGCCTGAACGTGGACACGTCTCGGGCATTCGCTTCTCGCACGATGAACAAGAACTAGGCTTTTCCTACCAGACTCCGGTCGTGAATACAGACGTCTATGCGCTGAATCTCGCTGACAATTCGCTAACTCGTTGGACAGAGTCCGAGCTTGGGGAGCTCCGAACCGAAGCGTTCGTCACCCCGACGCTCATCAAGTACAAGTCGTTCGACGAGCTTGAAGTACCCGCGTTCGTGTTTGAGCCTACAGAAGAGGGACCACATCCTGTACTCATACACATCCATGGAGGTCCAGCATCTCAGTATCGACCTGGTTTCTCGCCCACTTTTCAGTATTACGTCAATGAGCTGGGACTTGCGGTAATCGCTCCCAATGTGAGAGGCTCTCGGGGATACGGCAAGCGCTATATGACACTGGACGATTGGAGACTTCGTGAAGACTCGGTGCGCGACATAGGAGCGCTGCTGGATTGGATTGCGACCCAACCGCAGTTGGATAGTTCTCGCGTCGGGGTGATTGGAGGATCGTATGGCGGCTACATGGTGTTGGCTTCGTTAGTCCACTATGGCGACCGCTTGAAGGCTGGAATCGAGACTGTCGGGATTGGCAACTTTGTGACGTTTCTGGAACGAACGCAAGGATATCGGCGCGACTTGCGCCGAGTCGAGTACGGCGACGAACGCGACCCGGAAATGCGCGCCTTCTTGGAATCCATAGCGCCCCTCAATCACGTCGAAAAGATCAACACTCCGCTTCTGATCGGTCAGGGACTGAATGATCCACGCGTTCCAGCCTATGAGAGCGAACAGATTGTGGCCGCCCTAGGCGAGACTGAAACTCCCGTCTGGTATGTTCTTGCGCGTGATGAAGGACATGGATTTCGGAAGAAGGACAATCGGGACTACTGGATGCAAGCAGTCGTGCTATTTATCCAACAGCGTCTCCTTGCGAACTAACCGCCAGCCTTGGGTGATGCTCTGACAGCTAACCCTATCTGATACGTAGGTCTTGCCGCCGCAAGTTCTCTAAGTGCCTTTTGATCTAATTTCGAGAATCGTTCCTTCAGTGTCTGGTAAGAAACTCCCAAGCACGAATTGAATTCCCTACGGCTTAGGGGTTGATACTTCCTGTCAGTTCATTTCCCAACCTCTATCCAAGGCAGGATCATTCTCGTCGACTTGCGCTCCGGATTACACGCCGTGATCCCCTCAATCTTGTTTCTGTGAATGTGTACTCAAAAGTGACTCGAACACCCAATACAATCGATAGTAAGCATGTCCTGGGATGACAGTGCTCAATTGAAGGCAATTCAAACATTCGGTCGGAAGCGAGCTCTATTTTTCGTGGGTGGAGTACTTCTGGGAGCGGCTATTGCCTTCGTCGCTGCTTCTGTCTTTGGATATATCACTCGCCCGACAGAGGTTTCTTCGAGCCAAACTGGGGAACGAGAAGCGACGACGAACGGCTCAGGAGAATCCAACAACCCAGAATCAGAACACTCAATTGCGAGACCTGAGACACACGTACTAGAGATGGTCTCAGTCCTTGAGTCCGTGCACGAGATAGATCTTCCGCTTGTACTACACCAGTTGATGATCGACGCCGAAATATCTGAGCTCGATGGTCTCCTTAACGAGCTTGACCTGATCGACGAACCCAGACTCCGTGCTGCCATTGAAGTAGCCACTATTCAGAAGATCGCTCTAGCAAATCCCGCACACGCATTAGCAAGCATTGACAAACTCAAGAGCGACCACAAGAACCGACTTGTTGAAACTGTATTTCAGGAGTGGTCGGTGAAGGACTTGGATGGCGCAATAGAGCATGCGCAAGAACTGACTGACTCAGAGCAATTTGCTGCATTAGAAGGTCTGATCCAATCTAGACGGGACTTGACCAACACTCGATTGCGGGAAATTGCACGTCAGTTAGGCAACGAATCGCGTGCCTTGGATGAAATCGCCCTCTCGATAGTTGACGAAGCTGTTGAAGACCCGGAACTCCATTGGAATTCACTTGATGAGGAACTCGACGGGTGGACGGCGCTAAGCGATGTCAGGAGGCGTCTAGTGGTTGAGGTTGCAACTGCATATATCGACGAACAGGGGGCAGACGCACTGCAGGAAATCATGACATCCCCGTCGATGTATTCAACTCGTGCTGCTGTTTTGGGAAAGATTTTCGATGAGCTTGCCGTCCACGATGCAAACCAAGCGTTTCAGTTGGCGTTAAGCGTGAACGGTCTCGATCGAGACGTTCTAGAGATTGCTGTGCGGAACTTCGCACAAAATGATCCTTCGGCAGGTTTGAAAGCTGCACTGCGCGTGGACGACGGCGGCAATCGCATGCAACGAGCCGCAATAGAAGAGTGGGCTAGCAACGATCCTATTGCCCTCTACGAAACATTGGAATCGCTCCCTGAGAACCTTCATGCATGGGCAACGACACAAGCGTTGATATCAATGGGTAGAGCAAGTCCAGACAGAGCAGCTGCGCTACTTGGGAATGTTGAAGAACAAGACATCAGAAATCAGATTGCGCGGTCAATAGTGGTCTTGTGGGCCGACATGGATCCTCGTTCTGCTCTTGCATGGACTCGTTCAGACGCGGTAACTCAGGAGATGGGCAAGGAATTGCAGGCACAAGTTTTGAGGAGGCTATCTTCCACGGATCCCTCACTGGCTCTTGAATTGGCACTAGATGGACCCATAGGCGACGGCGAAATAGGACTGGAATCGGAGGTAATCGCCGCAATGGCATTGATTGACATCGACGCAGCACTGTCCCTGCTGGATGGAGCGCGTAATCAAGCAACTCGCGAGGCGTCCTATCCCGCGATTGGCAAGTCTTTAGCGAGGCGTCCTATCCCGCGATTGGCAAGTCTTTAGCGAGGCGTGGAAGCTCAAGCCAAGCAATTGAGCTAGTCAAAGACTTGCCTGTCCAATCTCAGATTGTCTACTTCGACCAAATCATCGGGGATTGGGCTAGAACTGACATAAACGACCTTTTCGACAAAGTGGAAGACTTTCCTTCTGAGGGCGAGCTAATGACTACCATCGCGGATGCCATCGCTCTCGCGGGATGGCAAACGCAAACTTCATTCTCGTCGAGTCTGAAAAAATTTCTCAAGAAGCATTCGCACGAGCAGGTTTATGAAACCTATGTCGATGAATAGCGAGTTCAAATCGAACAAGAGAAGCTTTCAATCATGCTCAAACGGCACGGTTCAGTTTGCCCATTTGGGAGATGGCGTTGGCTAGTTCACGTTTGGGAGGGAGGTTAAACGGATTCCTGCTAGGGAGCGTAACGGGTACGGCAATCGTAACGCTCGCATCGGTGGCTTACTTTACAGTCGCCGAGAAACAGTCAGCTCCCTCTTCCCCTTTGGTCGGCACAACGGATGCCGTCTGGGGACACACGCCGAGCCCTGTTCACAAGATCAAATCGTCGACTGAACTTCAAGAATCATTGGCCGATAGGAGCTTTTACAACCGTAAGTTGACGATGCTCAAACTTCTTGCCGACGCAAGACCAAATCGCATAAGAGAAATCTTCCACTACTCGGAAGCGCTTCGGCCAGTCTCGCTAAGAAACGAAATTCAATCGATCGTCATTCGAAAACTTACACTGACCGATCCAGTGGATGCTCTAAAGCAGATTGCGAATCTTGGGGCCAGTCATAGGCACTTCTTGACTGAGGCGATGTATCGCGAATGGTCGGCTTTAAGCCTAGAGGTCGCAATAAAACACGCGAAGTCCATGGATGCTTCAAGCAGGCGCGCTGCATTGAGGGGTGTCTTGCATGGACGAAAGGATCTGTCTGACGAGATCCTGTTAGAGATCGCTCGTGAGCTGGAAAACGAGCAATTGGCACTTGATCACTTTGCGCAATCACAATTGCTTCTAGAAATTGACGACCCAGAGACTTCGCTGGATTCGTTTTTGTCACGACATGGATCTCAAGTTACAGAGCTTAGCGAAACGGAAAAGCTCCTGCTCGTTCACATTGTCAGGTCTTGGATTGACGCTGACGGCATAGACGCAGTTCACGCTGCAAATGAGTCGCTAAACACCGATTCAGACCGAATCACAATGCTTGGTCTGTTGCTACCAGAGCTGGCTACAGACGATGCCTCATTGGCATTAGCAACTATTACAAGTATGTATGCTGCAGATTGGCAAATTGCTCTTAGGTCTATAGCTCTATGGGCGGAAGTTGAACCGCTTTCGGCTCTTGAACTTGCGTCTTCCGTTCGTTCGGAAATCGCACGTCACAAATTGTCAAGAGCTGTTATTGCTGCTTGGACCGAATCCAATCCATTAGACCTTCTCGAATCGTTGGGGCAAATTCCAGACTACCTATCTCAATGGTTTCAAAGTGAAGCGATATACGTTCTTGCTAACACATCTTTCGAGACCGCCACAAAATACGTCGCAGAAATGCCCGATGAGACTCGGAGAGAGAACATGACATACATTCTGGTTACAAATTGGGCTGAACAAGATCCCCGAGCAGCTCTCGATTGGGTGCTGCAGGACTGGGAGGCTCAGATTGACCCCCAGTTTCGGGCCCAAGCTGTAATAAATGGAATCGTACGAAGCGATAGAGTGATGGCTCTAAACATGGCACTTGAGCTACCAGCTGATAAAAAGGGCGTTGGGTATGAATCGATGGTGATTGGAACAATCGCAGAGTCCAACCCACAGCTAGCAATTGATCTATTGGACAAGGCTCGCAACACTGAAACAAAGGAAAGAGCTACTAACAATGTTGGGATAGAACTGCTAAGACAAGGAGACATGGAAGGGTTCATAGATCTTGTTAAGAACTGGTCGCCAGACTTGCAGTTCAAGTACTACCGTAGCAAGGCCCTTTTTGTTCGCGAAACCAACATGCACGCGATCTACGACAAGTTAGACCAAATACCAATAAGAGAGATTCAGGAGATCTATTCGAAGACTCTCTTGTGGCTACACTCACGCGAACCCACTTTCAACGAGAAGCAAGTTGCGAAGCTGGAGGAGCTTGCACAAGAACAATAGACCTTCCTCACCCAAATATACAGCTACACGATTCGGTTGGGCACTATAGCAGACTTCCGCAACGTTGTATAGTATATCATATTAATGTAGCAACCCCAAACTCTCACCATGAAAATTCCAGATCTGGGTTCGAGATTTCATGGTGACGATGTCTGATCTGTTGGTCTAGGGCACACGTGGGGAAGTTGCAAAGCGACTTCCGGGTTGTCATGTAATTGCCAATACCAGACCTAGATGGTCAAGCAGGCCTAGGTTAGTAGTTCAATTGTCAAAGTCACCTATTGAGCGCCACACCATCCTGAGCCAAGTAAAGGATGCACGGAACCCACCTAGTGTGGTACCCGATTCGACTTCGCAAGAAGCTACGGCATTTCTGATATGAGCATCACGCCAGTGATGGCTTCATCTGTACGGTCCTCAAAGACTAAGATGTCATCGAGTCCGTCGCCATTTAACGGTAATTGCAGCAGATCGTGGAATTCTGGATCGGTGGCAAACTTATGAATAACAACCCCTTCAGAGTTTTCTATGAGATCCAAATGCGTTACGGCTTCGAGATCGGAGGTGATCAGTTTGCCAACGTCAATTGTGAGCTCCTGTCCGGCTTCCAAGATTTTCATTAGTTCCTTCAATTCGCTGAACTGGCCGGCCTCCGAGAAGATGGAGTCGTTCTCAACTACGTTGAAATACACTCGTACCTCTCCCGATTCGATGGCAATAACTTCCCTAGATTGCGACCCGTCCAATTGCGCATCAAGGATTGGTGTCGGCGGCTCAGTAGCTGAACCGACAAGGTCCAAGCGGATGCCTGCCTCGACTCTTCCTTGCGAACGTGAGATTTGACCAACTCTAATAAATGTCGGCAGTAATGCTGGAACTTTCATATTGACCAATAGCCGATTGTCGGGGCGACGGGAGAATTTGCCGTCTGAGTGGTGGAATACTAGGAGTTCAAACCGCAAAGTCGTTGGTACAACCAGAGCAAGAAGCACACGACGAACAGAAACGTCGTAAGGGGTTTTCAGAGCAACGAGATCTTGCATCCCATCTATATTTGCGTCGATTATTCCTGCGACAATTGTGTTTTCATTGAAACGCATTATTTGCGTGGGTCTGGTCGTGTCGATGCCGCTGTCGCCAGCAATGTAGACAAGCGCTCTGTTCGGCTCAATAATTGTCAGATCAGTAAACCCATCTTGGTTGACATCCGCTAGCTGAACGCGATTTGGCGCGAATCGAATCAGAGAGAACAAGTTGGAAAAGTCGATCGAATCGAAATCGACCTTTCTTAAGTCCTTCTCAAAATTGATGTCATAGTCCGGTATTGAAGAGAAATAGGCTGTCTCCGATGAATTCCCCAGTGCGATGCGTACTGCACTATCGTTCTGCAGCACAACATCCATGTGAGAATCGTTGTTTATGTCCCGAAAATTCGCTGAACTTGCTCTGTAGGTCTGACCTACGTTGTCGTATAGGTTTTCGGCCGCTAGGGATGCCGAGGAGTTAGACAACAGAGGGATCTTTGACGTTTTCAGCAACTGGTTGCTGTCGCTCAATTCAACGACGTACACAAAATGAGTAGTCGGAACCGCAAGATCATCAATTGAATCTCCATTGATGTCGATGCAGAATCGCAACCGAGTTGTGTCGTCGGGAACATGTATGGAGGGAATTGGAATGGACACTTCCTCTTGCCGATACACGTTCTCTGAGTGTTTCCATAGCGTTAGTTTCGACTCCGAATCCAGAACAAGAACAGAGTATTTTTCGTCGTCCTTGTCAATGCGAGCGACGTCCCACATGGCGAATTTCGCCGGGATGGGTATGGATTGAAAGTCCGACGTGTCAAATCCGTCGGAGTCTTGTTTCACGACGCGCAGTTCATTTTGGAATTCGAGAATTAGATCCGTACGGTCATCGGCATTTAGGTCGATCATGTGAATCTGATTGACGTCAATCGGAATCGAAAAGGGACTGATCGAGTAACCATCCAAAGAGTCAAGGCTCTCTGCTGCAATTTGTTCAGAGTGGACAGTGACTAGGAAGACGGCCACTGCCAGCAGTGCCTTGGCACGAGACAAAACGGAGAAAGAAGAAAGGGTCATCGTCGCGATACCAAGTAAGTCATGGCTGTACTGTGACTCAAGATTAGATCAGGCAGTTGGTCGCCATTGAGGTTGTCGACTGATACGGAAAATACGGCATACTGCGGCGTGAACTGCCAAAAGGGTTGTGGTTCGATTTGGGGAGAAGCATCGATTCGACGCGCTTGAATAGTACCGGTGCTAGTACTCTCCAAGATGTCGTTTGTGCCGTCTAAGTCCAAGTCAAATCGCAGAGTACTTGGCATCAAGTTTCGCAACGAGTCGACGTTTATGGACTGAGTTGATGTCAATGACGGCTTTCTGTTGAATACTCCCGATCCAGACTCGCTCATCTCGAATAAGAGCAAGTTGCGGTGCAGTTCAATTTCAGTCAGTATCTTTCGTAGCGGTGTCGTCACTGTGTTTACGAGCATTACGAATTTCTCGTTGCTATGGACCGAAGTAAATTCGATGTCCATTATTGAGCCGTTTACGCGAAACACCTGTGTCGGTTCCTCCATATTGAACTGACCGTTGTCGTTTATGCGTAGCTGGATGGTGCTGCCGGAAAACCCCCTACCTATAGAGACCATGTCAAGATCTCCATCGCCATCTACATCGTCAAATGACGAAACTCGTCTTCCAGGAATCGGAATCTCGTAGCCGACTAGTTTGTACGAGTCATCTACATCGTCGTCGCCTCCTACTATGTCCGTAGTCTTGCTCTGTGCGTACGTTGCGTCAGCTCTCAGATGCCGTATGTTTAATCCATCAGCAGACACAAAAATCAGATCCATCAGATCATCACCGTTGACATCTCGAGCAACCAATCCCGGTTGCCATGAACCGTAGGTGATTGATCTAGTTCTAGTGCTCAGCGAATGTCGGGCGACTCTCGAGAACATACCCTGATATTGTGATTGCGGAACGAATAGATTCCTCAGAATCAGTTCACCACGCTCATCCACTTCTGAAATCGTTTCGCTACTGACCGACCGGTTGAATGTCCTTGACGGATTCGCGTCACTCTCGGAAGCAATCGGCAAATCGATAGTGCCAACAAGATTCAACCCCTTTCCTAAGCCATTGAAGAAGAGCCCATATCGACCCGGTCCCGGCAAAATCAGGTCTGACGCGCCATCGTTGTTTAGGTCAATCGCATCTACAAAGAACAGTTCTTTCGAATCTGGATGACGTATGAAGAGTTCCCAGTCAGCTAGGTGTTCGAGGTTTCCGACATAGCTAGGAGTGTTCGCGGAGAAACTGTAGATTGCGTCAGCCGTGATCCAGAGGATTTCCGTTCCTGCGGACTCCCGCACATCGGCCAGTGCAAACGCTATCGCTTCGGTTTTGATCTCGACCTTGACAGGCGAGTCCGATAGCTTCCCATTGGCTTGCTGCTTGTAGATGTGCAATTCACGTCCAGTCGATCGATAGTATTGAGGAATTACCAAGTCCTTTAAGCCGTCTCCATCTACATCAGCAACGATTGGATCATGCGTAGCGTATGCTGAGTCGACCTGCCAAACGTCGAACGACAGTTTGGAAAACGCGGTATCGCCGCTTATGCAAATGGCTAACACGAGAACGAACCACGGTGGATTCTTCTTAGCTGCTTTTGAGGTAATCACGGGTTTGTACTCTCATCCCGCCGTATGCGTGTTGAACGGATATTGAAGAACCATAGAAATCGGTGGTTGGTCTCTAAATCAGTAGTGTGGTATCGATAGAGTGGGATTAGCTCCGGAAACTGAAGGATTGTTTTTCTTGGATCCGGGCGGAACTCGTACCGAAACAACGGCCATAGGCGCAATCGCGCCAGATAGCGTCCGGGATTCCATAGGTTGACTCCTCTATCGAACGTTCTTCCGTTTGAAAGGGTGGAAAGAGTAACTTTTGATCCAGGCGAGTATTCCTCAACGAGTTTGGTCACTAATTGCTGGGCAGATTGCACTTCTTCAGAGTCGATTGCGGTGATCACATCTCCCTCTTGGAAGCCAGCGGCGTGGAGCGGACTGTTTTCGCTCAATTGAATCACCCTGGCCGCGGACGTATGTTGGCCGCCTGCTAACTGCACAATTTCGGTACGGTAAGCAGCTCTGGTTGCGATAGGGTCAATGCGGTAGAGTTCTCTCAGTGCGATTGACTGTTTTGCCTGGCGTGCAATCAATGTTGCTTCCAGAACCGCAGTGCCGCGTCGGATCTCAAACAACAGCGGTTGGTCGGGGCTCGATTGCTCCGCGATAATCTCAAGTGTATCTGTACTGTTCGTTTCTACACCATCGATGCTGAGGATTACGTCGTTGACGACGATGCCAGCAAAATCGGCTGGACTGTTGGGATTCACCGTAATGACTTTTAGTCCGGGTAGCACCTCAATGTTTGCAAAGGAGTCACTCTCGTTGATACGCGCTTCTATTCCGAAGTCCACGGTCGTTCTTTCCGAGTCAGCGTGGGCGAAATCAAGCTCAAGCTGTTCGGGAGATAGCTCGACCGATGGCGGGATCGGGTTGGATTCGAAGTGGACACAACCGGCACAAGCCAAGAATACGCAACACATTAGGATCTGTTTCATGCCAAGTACCTCAAATTACAGGTGATTCAGAGTCTTCGTCGATCGATGACGAAGTAAGTTAAGACAAGCAAGCCAATCGCTTGGGCAATGGGAATCCACAAGTTCAATCGAATCGTACTGTCGCTTACGTACACATCCGAGTAACCTTTGACGATGTCGCTGACCTCGCGCAAGTAGGAGGCATCGAACAGTAGCGGCGTGAACGTTAGGAAACAGTATTCTGCGTATGAGCCGAAGTATGGCTGGAAGAACCCGTAAATCACGAGTAAGGCAAGTACGATGACTGTCGATTGAACAGGTGAACTCGCACTTGCTGAAACAAATGTACCCAGCGCAATCGAAGCTGGTATGGTGACTGACGCCAATCCCATGCCCAATAGGATCTCGTTTCGAATTTCCATTTCGCCAATCAGTTCATAGCCATCTTCAACTACGGATTCGTATGCCCAGAGCGAACCTGCGAGGAGATAAGCGATGGTTAGAGCAAGGCCAAACGACAGAAATGCCAATACATGAACTGATATGACTTTGGCGAAAATCACGGAGTGCCGGCTCGCCACACGGGTGACCATGATTCGCACCGTCCCAATCCGGCAGTCATTTGCGAACGACCAAGCTGCGTAGGTTGTGACAATGAGGACGATTGCAGTCAGGGATACGAGCATTCCGTCTACAAAATGTCCGTAGCCAGACGCATAGTCTCCACCAATCCCAATGTCGACATTTGTGAACTGCTCGCGTGCTTCCATTGCCGCTTCCGTTACTCGACTCATCGCCAAATAGATCGTGACAATCGCTGACGGAAGAAGAACTGCAAGATAAGTCGCAGAACTACGAACAGCAATCCACATCTCGGATCTCAGGCACACGCCGAAGCCTTTCGAGGTTAGTGCCAAGACTCACCTTCCTCTGTCAAGTCTTGCTGGGTGATCGAACGAAAGAGAGAGTTGAGCGATTGGCGAACGACCTGCAGTTCAGAGACGGCGATTCCGTTTTGCACTAGGAGAGCATTCAATTGGGCCGAGGTCATGTCGTCCAGGCGCAACTCTACAGAGTCATCATCATGGTGCGTCTTTACGTCAATCTTTTGGTTTTCTTGAGCAATTTCTTCGATTTTGTCGCACTGCGTAGAACGCACTCTGACATCAACGGAATTTGAAGCTAGAAGGCTTTCGAGTCTTTCATGTAATGCAATGGTTCCCTCGTGAAGGATTGCAACTTGCGTGCAGACTCGTTCTAGATAAGGCAGCTGATGACTCGCCAGCAGGAACGAAGTACCGCGATCATTGTTTTCCCGTTGGATGATCTGCAAGATGTCCTCGACGCCTTCGGCATCCAGTCCAATGAACGGTTCATCGAAGACAACGAACTCTGGAGATCCAATAAGAGCTTGCATGAGCGCAGTGCGCCGCTTGTTCCCAAATGACAGCTTCTTCGTCTTGAAATTGCTATAGCGGGCTAGCCGGAAGGCGTTCTCCAGCTGCACTGGATCCGAGTCTGTATTGCGCAATACGGACCTAGTGTGCGAGGAAGTTTGGCGCACAGAAAGTCCTGGATAAAGGCATGGCTGATCGAATACTGCCGCAATCTTGCCGTTGAGCTGAAATATCTGATGCGGGCTCTTGCCTAGGATATCTATGTTTCCTTGTTGAAATCGTTGAAGCCCTAGCATGCATTCGATGGTTGTTGTTTTTCCTGAACCGTTAAGACCAACCAGACCAACAATGGACTTGGGTTCGATTTGCAGATTCAATCCCTTCAATACAGCGTGGGAACGATAGCGCTTGTGAAGGTTGTCGATGGAGATCGTTGGGGAGCACGCCTGGTTCGCGTCAACGGTCATAATGAAGTATCAATCTCGAGGTGTTGGTACACATGCGACCATAGGCTTGATTGTTGTCCTTCAGGTCTCGTCACCATGCATTGGCAACGACCCGGTGACACTAAGTCCCGGTTCTCGTTAATAGCAATGGCATGGCAAGTTGCGATTTGCCCATTGATGTCAGTATCGTAAAACGAGAATGTGATGGATCGCTCCAGATGGTCCAAATTTTGGATGCTGCCAGATCGAAACCCCAATTCATGCCAGCGGGCTTTTGTGAAATTCTTTGCTTAAGCTTTCCGACTTTGACACAAAGGCTAGGCGAAGGGTTCCAATGACTTGCAGCGAGTTCGCTCCGCTACTGAATGTCGTCGAGTGCAGAGCCCGAGGATGCCAGGTGCAGTCCAGCTTCCTTAGAAAATGTGCAGTTCTAGTGTTGAGCTATCTAATCGTTCAACTCCAGATTTGGTACTCCACATTGGGACAAGCCAAAGGTTGTTAGTACAATTATTTGAAGGTCTCTGGACTTGGCTGGACGGATCCGGCTATTGCCATTCCTGTTTCTATCTGTCAGCAGTTCGTTGCGCATGGTTGATCATGTCCTGTCGCTTGCTCTCTGACGAAAACACACTATTAGGAGTCAACACGCTGTGACTCGCTACATTTTCGTTACTGGCGGCGTTGTTTCCTCGGTAGGAAAGGGAATACTGACTGCCTCGCTGGCAGCAACGCTCGAGGCGAGGAATCTTTCCGTGAACATCGTGAAGATGGATCCCTATATCAACGTGGATCCAGGCACGATGAATCCAATCCAGCACGGCGAAGTCTTCGTCACCGACGATGGGGCCGAAACGGACTTGGACTTGGGACACTACGAGCGGTTTGTACGAAACCGAATGTCTCAGCGGAACAACTTTACGACGGGCAGCGTCTATGAAGAGGTGATCCGCCGAGAGCGTCGCGGCGATTACCTAGGCAGCACAGTCCAGGTCATTCCCCACATTACGGATGAAATCCAACGCCGGATCAAGGCTGTCAGCGAAGATGGAAAGTTCGATGTAGTCATTGCAGAGACGGGAGGAACTGTCGGCGACATTGAGTCGCAGCCCTTCCTAGAAGCGATTCGGCAGATGCGACTCCAGGAGGGTCCGCAGAACACCCTCACTATCCATTTGACGCTAGTGCCGTACGTCAGGTCTTCGGGTGAAACCAAAACCAAACCGACGCAACACTCGGTCAAGGAGTTGCGTTCGATTGGTTTGCAGCCTGATGTGCTGGTTTGCAGGTGCGAGGACTTCGATCTACCTGCAGAAGCACGCAAGAAAATCGCTTTGTTCACCAATGTAGAGGAATACGCTGTCATATCGCTCAAGGACGTAGATAGCATCTATGAAGTGCCGCTGGTACTTCACGAACAGGGATTGGACCAAATCGTTGTGTCCAAGCTTCGTCTGAAGTGCAGCCGAGCGGATCTGTCGGAGTGGGAACGGGTAATGGATTCCTTGACGCAACCCACAACCACAGTGAAGCTGGCCATGGTAGGGAAATACTTCGATCTGCTGGATTCGTACAAGTCATTGATCGAAGCCATTACCCATGCGGGAATTCAGACGGGCACCAAAGTAGAAATCTCCTATGTTGATGCGGAGGAATTGGAGACTAATGGCACGGATGTGCTGGATGACAAACATGCCATTTTGGTTCCCGGCGGATTCGGCCAACGAGGCTTTGAAGGCAAGATCCTGGCCGCCGGATATGCACGGACGAACAACGTTCCCTATTTGGGTATCTGCTATGGGCTTCATGCGGCCGTCATAGAGTTTGCACGTACTGAATTGGAGTTGGACGGCGCACACTCCACCGAAGTCGATCCCGATACCGAACACCCCGTCATAGGATTGGTTACCGAGTGGCGAAACATTGACGGATCGATCAATTCTCACGATCCTGTCAATGGAGACTTGGGTGGCACCATGCGTCTTGGCTCCCAGGAATGTTTGTTGAACAAGGAGTCACTCGCGTACAAGCTGTACGGCGATCCGGTGGTGCGGGAGCGGCATCGACATCGCTATGAGGTAAACGGACAATATCTTTCGCGCATGGAGGAGTCCGGGATGATCGTAAGCGGCGTCAATGGAGACACCAACTTAGTAGAAATGATCGAAGTTCCGTCGGTGGATTGGTTTGTTGCATGTCAGTTCCATCCGGAATTTCGTTCATCCCCGCGCGACGGACATCCGTTGTTTACAGGTTTCATCGAAGCCGCTGTCAAGTACGCTGACAATCGTTAAAGATGAAACTGTGCGACTTTGAGGTCGGAAACGGGAGCCCTATGTTCCTCATAGCCGGTCCGTGTGTCATTGAGAGTGAAGAGCTCGCAATGAATACTGCCTCCAAACTCAAGGACATTTGTACGAAATTGGATGTCCCGTTCATCTTCAAGAGCTCGTTCGACAAGGCGAACCGCTCTTCACATACGAGCTATCGCGGACTTGGCATGGAACGCGGGCTTGAAATTCTTCAGAAAGTCAAGGATGAGGTTGAAGTTCCAGTCTTGACCGACGTTCATGAATATACACCTCTTGATGAGGTAAGTGCGGTCGTCTCTGTGTTGCAGACACCGGCTTTTTTGTGTCGTCAGACCGATTTCATTCAAAACGTATGCGAGCAAGGACTGCCGGTAAACATCAAGAAGGGTCAGTTCTTGGCTCCATCCGACATGGTTCACGTCGTGGCAAAAGCCAGGGAGACCGGCAACCAGCAAGTGATGGTGTGTGAAAGAGGCGCAAGTTTCGGCTACAACAATCTCGTCTCCGACATGCGATCCTTGGCTATATTGCGCGAAACGGCATGTCCGGTCGTATTCGACGCAACTCATTCGGTCCAAATGCCCGGAGGATTGGGATCAGTGTCTGGAGGACAGCGCAACATGGTTCCCGTTCTCGCACGCTCGGCAATTGGTGCCGGCGTGGACGGTCTCTTCATGGAGACGCATCCCAATCCAGAAGAAGCCAAGTCGGACGGTCCAAACTCGTGGCCACTGCACATTGTTGAACCCCTTCTGCACGAACTCTGCGAGATTGATCGCGTGGTCAAGTCACACCCGTATCTGGAGCAGGAAGTCAATTGACAACCATTGCCGCGCTTCGCGGCTTTGAAGTGCTCGACTCCCGCGGTTCACCCACCTTGGAGGTGGAATTGGAACTCGCTGACGGATCACTTGGTTCTGCCACCGTTCCATCAGGCGCATCGGTGGGTAGTGCTGAAGCCATCGAGCTGAGAGATGGCGACCCTGACCGCTTCCTCGGCAAGGGTGTTCGGAAAGCGATTCGCCATGTAGAGCAGGAAATCCAAAGACGCCTCTTGAAGAGTGGTTCATTGAATCAGCGAGAACTCGACGACACGCTCCTGGAGATCGACGGAACGCAGGACAAATCTAAGTTGGGCGCCAATGCAACCCTCGGCGTCTCGCTCGCTTTTGCACGTGCACACTCCAATGCTTTGCGTCGACCTCTCTACGCACACATAGCAGAGCTCTGCTCAAGCGAAGACATGCGCATGCCGGTTCCCATGATGAATGTGCTCAATGGCGGGGCACACGCGAACAACCACATTGACCTGCAGGAATTCATGATCGTTCCCGTAGGCATGTCTGACATGGGTTCTGCAGTTCGATGTGGCGCTGAGGTGTTTCAGTGTCTTAAGCGGAATCTCGAAACGGAGGGACACTCGACGGCTGTGGGCGACGAAGGGGGATTTGCGCCGAATTTGGAATCCGACGAAGAAGCTCTTGCATTCCTCACGAGGGCGATCAACGATGCCGGGTATCAGTTGGGTTCGGATGTTGTGTTGGCATTGGATTGTGCCGCTACAGAGTTTCATACGAATGATGGCTATGTCTTGCGGGGCTTCGACCAACCGTTGAGCGGAGACGCATACTGCAGTCATTTGGAGGAATTGGCTGCAAAGTACCCAATTGTGTCCATAGAGGACGGATTGGCGGAGGATGATTGGGACTCGTGGCAGACAATGACAGAACGGCTGGGTTCGCGGATGCAGCTGGTTGGGGACGACATTTTCGTTACCAATCCAAAATTCCTTCAACGAGGAATTGACTGCGGCGTTGCCAACTCGATCCTAGTCAAGGTGAATCAGATCGGTACGCTTACCGAAGCACTGGATGTCATCGCCCTCGCCAAGTCTGCGGGGTATCGCACTGTGATTTCGCACAGATCCGGAGATACGGAAGATACTTTTATCGCCGATCTTGCTGTCGGAACTGGCGCAGGCCAAATCAAGACAGGATCTCTATGTCGATCTGAGCGCACATCGAAGTACAATCGTCTAGTCCGCATCGAAGCGGAGGCAGCAGGGCTTTCGGGATACCGAGGGCTGCAGGAAATTTTCTAACACATGGAGGTGTTGAGAAGTGCGTGTCCTATGTTTGGTCGCGTTGCTCATTCTTGGTGCGTTTCAAAGCACTTACTGGTTTGGGGCGAGCGGGCACTTTGCTATGCGCCAGCTAAAGGTCGAGTTGGAAGCTCAGCAAGAATTCAACCGGTCGATCCTACAACGCAATCAGGAATTGAGGGAAGAAATCGCGCGTCTGCGCACGAGCCGTGATCTCATCGAGGAAATCGCACGTACGCAACTGGGCATGATTGCCGAAGGCGAGACGTTCTATCTTGTCATCGATCACCGACCGTAGACAGTGGCCTCGAGCTGTGTCAGGTAGGGTGCCTAAAGGGATCTTGCGCAAACGCGTAAGCGACTTCAAGGTCAGGGAAGTCTTGGATATCGAACTTGCAGATGAGGGTGAACACCTGTTTCTGCAAATCGAGAAGACGGATATGAACACCCAGGACGTACAGAAACTGCTCGCCGATCACTATGGAGTGACTCGTCTGGACGTCGGGTATGCTGGCTTGAAGGACAAACGTGCAGTCGCTCGACAGTGGTTTTCACTGCGCCAGCCCAAACGAGCACAAACCCCTAAACACCCCAACTTCATGGTTCTAAGCGAGCGGAGGCACACACACAAGCTGCGCATCGGCGATCATTCCGCCAATGCATTCAACATTGTTGTACGCGAGACTGATCCGGAAGCCAGACTGTTTGCAGAACAGGCATTCTCGAAGCCGTTTCCCAATTACTTCGGGTTGCAGAGGTTTGGGCGCAACTTCAGCAACTTGCAGCGTGCACGCGAATGGGTGAAGAGCGGACGAGAGAAAACATCCCGTATTGTGCGAGCACGACACATGTCGACATTGAGATCCTTCGTGTTCAACGAGGTTCTGGCAAAGAGAGTTACAGAAGGATCTTGGAATTCGCTGCTCCGTGGAGATTGTGGGGCGGCCTCGGGTCCAACGGGACCTCTTTGGGGCAGGGGGAGATTGCCGACAACCGACGCCGCTCGAGTTGTAGAGGAGTCCGTACGCGAACAAAACGTCGAAGTCTGCGATGCATTGGAGTGGGTGGGGTTGCGACAGGAACGACGAGCGTTGTCCGCTCGAACCAGCGACGTCGAGGTCGACGGTTCGAAGACCACGGTAGAGCTGTGTTTTGTGTTGCCGCCCGGTTGCTATGCGACCGTAGCCATTGGAGAGTGTTTTGAAATTGAGGAGGCTTTGGCGTGAAAGCATCAATGTCGCGAGGGTTAGGAATGACTTCGGACCGAACTCGACGTAGATTGGTCGAACGACTCGTTGATCAAGGCATTAGCGACGAGGCGGTACTGAGTGCAATGGAGTCGGTTCCTAGACACTTCTTTGTCGATGAGTCCATAGCTCATCTCGCCTACGAGGATCGTGCATTGCCTATAGGAAAACGTCAGACAATCTCGCAACCGTACGTTGTCGCTCTAATGACCCAGGCACTAGTTCAGGTTGGGGAGGTGGCCAAAGTGTTGGAAATAGGTACGGGATGTGGATACCAAACCGCGATACTCGCTCAGCTCTTCGACAGTGTCTTTTCGATTGAACGCATCGAGTCGTTGTCCTGGGGTGCTCGAAGACGCATGCGTCAACTCGGCTTGCAGAACGTCCGTATTCGATTTGGAGATGGTAACGAGGGATGGGAGGATCATGCACCGTACGATGCGATCATCGTCACCGCCGCGTCGCATGACGTGCCAAACCCGCTGAAGTGCCAGCTGCGTGATCGCGGTCGAATTGTGGTGCCCCTAGGTCACGATGGTTTTCAGGACTTGGTAGCTCTTGACAGAGACGGGGACGACTGGCAGCAAACACACTTGGAATCTGTCACTTTCGTACCTCTGTTGGCGGGAACCATCCAGTAACAGTCATGGCTCTAGGACTAAGACGATTTAGCGAACTGCTCGGGCTCGTTGCTCGAGGATTCCTTATGGGAATCGCTGAAGCGCTACCGGGAATTTCTGGAGGAACCGTAGCCTTGCTGACTGGCATCTATGACCGGCTCATCGGTTCCCTTGCGGACCTTTCAGTTTGGCTGAAGAATCTGGCAATCAAACGAAAACTCGAACTAGCTTCCTTTAGTCGACCTATGAAGGTACTTTTCCCATTGACCGTGGGAATGGTTGTGGGTTTTGCCATGGCAGTGGCATTCGTAGTGCACCTGCTTGACACTCAGCCGCTATTGATCTGGAGTGCAATCTTTGGGATTGTGATTGGTGCTGCGCTGTATGCTGCGATGTCATCGACGCTGCGCACCTTGACCTTGTTCGCTCCAATTGGACTGGCTTTTGCACTGGCGTTGAACTTCCTTCCAGGCGGAGAGCAGGAAGCAAGGTATGAGATTGTCTTTCTTGGCGCAATACTTGCCTACGGAGCTTGGCTGCTACCAGGTATATCGGGATCGTTCGTCCTCTTGATACTAGGTGTGTGGACAACGATGGTGAAGGCAATTGCCTCGTTTCAAATGATTACCATTCTCGTGTTCATGACAGGTTTGCTAGTTGGTTGGCTGGTATTCTCCCATCCTGTTAGGTTGGTGCTGCAGAAGTACCGACCGATGCTCATGGGCTTGTTCAGTGGGCTATTGACAGGGTCGCTTTGGGAGCTTTGGCCCTGGAATCATGCGGATGGAGAAAGCTCCTCTCTGCCAGCAGCGCTGTTGGCGATTCTTCTTGGCTTTTCCGCTGTGAGTGTATTGACTTATGCGAAAGTTCGTAAAGCTTCTTAGCGTCTTAGTAACGGGGGCATCCGTGGCGTTGTTGCTTCCAAGCTGCACTGCAATCAATCCAGCTCCTGTTGTCGATCGATCGGCATCGCTATCGCTACAGCAACCAACAGCTCGCAATCGGATGTATCGCTATGAGGTCAAATCTGGCGATACGCTGTATGCAATCTCCAAACTGCATGGCTTGACCGTCGATCAAGTTGCAGCTATGAATGGGATCAAACCGCCCTACGTCATTCAACCGGGTCAGTTCCTCGTTGTCGATTCGTCGCGTTTGTTTGAACCACCGCAAGTTGCTGCGCCTGTGCCAAGCAATCAATCGCAATCTCGCGTGGCGTTCGAGACTCCACCTAGACAGACCTCTCCCAATACTACAAGCACGCCAACGCAGACGGTAGCGAGCTCGAACGTGGTCAACAAGCAAATCACAACTCGCACGCAACCACGAGAGTCCGTTACACAGGCTGCTCCTGCCAAATCCAACCCGACTAGCTCTTCGGAATTGCCACACGTTGCAGTGAGTACGCCTCTAACGGATTCAAAGAGGCCAGGAGACGATCCACCGGAAACGCAATCGATGGAGAACTTGCCTCGAGGGTGGGAATGGCCCGTGAACAAACGACCAACGAAGTCGGATGAGGAAAGCGACGGCTTGAGCTACACCCTGAATAGAGGTACGCATGTCGTTGCAGCAGCATCTGGCAGAGTGAGCTATGCGGGCGTTGCGCTGAGCGACTACAGGTATATGATTCTGGTAAAGACGCCCGATGAATATGTCGTTCAGTATGACTTCAATACGGAACTCTCAGTTGAAGAGAACGATGTTGTTTCCAAGGGCCAACCTCTAATTCGAATCACGAACCAAGGTAAGGGGGAGGACGATGAACAGTATCGCCAGCTCTATTTCGCGGTATGGCGAAAAGGTGTGCCCCAAGACCTTGACAAGCTAATAGGGAACAACTGACCGGTCGCTAACCTATCGCTCCAAATACTTGAGCTTGTCCGGGACCTCACGCCATTCCGCTTCGTCTGGCGGCGGGTCTTTGGCTTCGTTGATGTTGGGCCAGATCTGTGCCAGATCTGCGTTGATTTCCAAGAACACGACCTGGTCGTCGGGAAGTTCGTCCTCGGGATAGATTGCATCCACTGGACATTCAGGTTCGCAGAGCGCACAGTCGATGCATTCGTCTGGATGTATGACTAGCATGTTTGGTCCCTCGTAGAAGCAATCTACTGGACATACTTCCACACAATCGGTCAACTTGCATTTGATGCATGCTTGGCCAATAACAAAAGTCATACAGGAGTCGCGTCGCAAAGGGGATACTGGCACATTTTACGAATTGGCACAGTTTCTCGATACATTCCAGTTCCTACAGATTAGGGGTTGCCCTCAGGTGTGACGATCTTCGTGCACTATGGTTTCCAAGAGTTCATAGAGCAATTCGTGAGCGGCTCGCGGCGAAAGCTCGTCCAAGTCCGTTTGGCGTAATCTCTCAATTGCCGGGTGATCGTAGTCTTCGTGCTCTAGGTGCTCTTCAAACAAGTCGATGTAGTTGCTTTCTCCGCTCTTGATCGCCAATTGTTCTAGCTTGTGGAGCTGGTTGCGTGCATGCTGCAGGACGCGGCCTGGAATACCTGCCAGTCGTGCAACGTGAATGCCATAGCTTTGTGATGCGGGACCGTCCTCGACGGAGTGAAGGAAGACCACTTTGCGATTGTGCTCCACGGCGTTCAAGTGAACGTTGTGGACAGTCTCGAGCTTTTGTGCCAAGGCGGTGAGCTCGAAGTAGTGGGTAGAAAACAGTGTGAAGGCGCGGACGGTCTGAGCCATGGAGTGAGCTATAGCCAACGCTAGAGCCAGTCCATCATAGGTGCTCGTTCCTCTTCCTATTTCATCGAGGAGTACCAAGCTGGACGAGGTGGCATTGTGCAATATGTTGGCTGTTTCAGTCATTTCCACCATGAAAGTAGATTGGCCGCCGGAAAGATCGTCAGATGCACCAATGCGTGTGAAAATCCCGTCGATTGGACCAATGACAGCACGCTTTGCCGGCACAAAGCTCCCGGCGTACGCGAGGATCACAATTAACGCGGTCTGACGCATGTATGTGGACTTACCACCCATGTTGGGTCCCGTGACCACGAGCATTCGTCTGAACTCGTGCATGTCAATTGAGTTGGGTACAAAGTCCAATCCAGGTCCAGCGCTTAGAACAGGATGCTTACCGTCCTCAATGGAGAGTGATGAGGAGTCCGTGAATTCCGGCCGAATGTATCCGTGCTCGCGAGCCGCTTCAGCAAATCCGTTCAAGACATCGATTCTGGCCAGGGCGTCGGCGGCTTGGCGCAACTGCTTTGCCGACTCGCCTATCGTCGCCACAAGATCTGCATAGAGTCTCTTTTCTCGTTCAAGAGCATCCGATTCGCTGCGAAGGTACTTTTCTTCAAATTCCCATAGTTCCTGCGTAACGAATCGTTCAGTGTTTTTCAGCGTTTGCCTCCGAACGTAGTCGTCGGGCACTTCAGACGACTGTGCTCGTGTCAGTTCAATGTAATAGCCATGGACTCGATTGTGTCCCACACGCAGGGTTGGGACGCCTGTCCGGTCTCGTTCACGCTGTTCGAGATCTTGAAGGTAATTTGATGCCTCCGATCGAACGGCACGAAGTTCGTCCAGTGCAGCATCAAATCCTTGCGCAATCATCCCGCCCTCGCGAGAGGTGGCGGGCGGCTCGTCCACGATCGCTCTTTCGATGAGGTTGCGGACTTTGTTCAATCCGGAGTGTTGGGCCAGTGCTTCGATTTCGTTAGGCAGGTCGAGCTTCTCGATCAATTCCAGGACTTGGGAGTGGCACTGAATAGCCACCTTCGTTCGTACGAGATCACGAGGTGTAGCGGTGCCCATGGCGATTCGTGTGACGATTCTCTGCAGGTCACCCACGGGTCGCAGTGTCTTCGCTAGGGAGTCGGACATTCTCTGCTCGAGCAGCCCCTCAACTACCTCGTGTCGGGCACGGACAATCTCTATATCGCGACAGGGTTCGTTGAGCCAATGGCGAACGAGCCTGGACCCCATCGGTGTCGCCGTGAAGTCAACCACGTCAAACAAAGTACCGTGCTGGTCCGAACTTTGGATTCTTCGATCGATTTCCAAATTGCGACGTGTCTGTGCATCCATATGCAGGATCGAACTATCGGAGTGAAGTCGAATTGCCTCGATGAAATCCAGCGGCTGTCTACAAGCTTCCTGGGCATACGTAAGAGCTGCGGCTGCTGCCCCAACCACAAGATCGAGCTTCGCGATGCCGAAACCTGTTAGATCCTTGGTGCCGAAATGATTGGCGAGCATGCTCGTACCCAACGCGCTGTCGAACCGCAAGGGATCAAGTTGTCGGGGTGTTGCGTTATCCCATTTCTCCTTGGCACCCTCCGGAACCAGCACTTCTGTTGGTCTAACGGAGTCGACCAATGTCGAAAGCTCAGTCCGCGACCGGGTTGCGGCGACTGAAAACAGTCCAGTGGACAAATTGATCCAGGCGACTCCCGCATAGTGGTGTTTTGCTGCGTATGTGTTAATGGCCATGAGAACACTTTCGTGAGTTGCATCAAGCAACGACTCTTCGGTTAGTGTTCCTGGAGTGACGATTCGCTGCACCCGGCGTTCTACCGGACCTCTAGTGGCGTTGGGATCTCCCACTTGTTCGCAGATGACTGCTGATCTGCCCATCGCAACCAATCTGCTTAGGTAGTTGTCGACGGCGTGAAACGGAACGCCGCACATGGGAATGGGAGTGCCGCGGTTTTTGCCTCGCGAGGTCAATGTGATTTCCAGCAGATCCGCTGCGACTACTGCATCTTCAAAGAACAGTTCATAGAAATCACCCATGCGATAGAAGAGGAGGTCGTTTGGATAGTCCGCCTTAATGGACAAGTACTGACGAATCATGGGCGGATGTGAAGTTTCGTTCATAGCGAACGGTGGATAGTTCCCTGTGCTGTTCTCATTCGCGGATGGACTATGCGAATTGCTCTCAAGTTTAGCGATTGCGCAACCTGCCTGCTGGAGAGCCGCTGTGGGAACACAGCAGTGCAGCTGTACCTGCGTTTTGTTAGATGCATGTCAGGTTAGGCTCATTCTCGCAATTTCCTAGGCAAAAACTCTTGCATTTTGTACTGATTTTATATACAGTAATGTCGCGCATGAAAAGGAGTAGTTAGTATGTCAAAAGAAAACCGAGATAGAGCTCTCAAGGTCGCGTTAACGCAAATCGAAAAGCAATTCGGCAAGGGTTCGATGATGCGTCTTGGCGATCATGAGCAGCTAGCTGTGCCTGTTATTTCAACAGGCTCGTTGACACTCGACATTGCGTTGGGAGTTGGTGGACTGCCACGTGGTCGAGTTGTAGAAATCTATGGTCCAGAGTCATCTGGAAAGACATCGCTCACCCTGCATGTAATCGCGCAAGCGCAACGACAAGGTGGAACCTGTGCATTCATTGATGCCGAGCATGCTATGGATCCGGAATATGCGAAAACCTTGGGTGTCAACACAGACGACTTGCTGGTTTCGCAGCCCGATACTGGCGAGCAAGCATTGGAAATCTGCGATATGGTGGTCCGATCCGGTGCTGTCGATGTTGTTGTGATTGACTCTGTGGCTGCTTTGACGCCAAAAGCCGAAATCGAAGGCGAAATGGGAGACTCCCATGTTGGTCTGCAGGCAAGACTGATGAGTCAAGCGCTTCGCAAGATGACATCGAGCATCAAGAACTCGAACACGTTGGTGATCTTCATCAATCAGATTCGACTCAAGATCGGCGTGATGTTCGGTTCTCCCGAGACGACTACCGGTGGCAATGCACTAAAGTTCTATTCTTCCGTTCGTTTGGACATCCGGCGCATCGGTGCAATCAAGGACTCTGACGAAGTAGTAGGCAATCAGACTCGCGTGCGAGTGCAGAAGAACAAGGTAGCACCTCCATTCAAGCAAGCTGAGTTCCAGATCATGTACGCGACGGGCATCAACCGCATGGGCGAAGTCCTGGACTTGGGTGTCGATCAGGGATTGATTGATAAGTCTGGGTCTTGGTATTCGATCAAGGACGAACGAATCGGTCAGGGACGTCGCCAAGCCGAAGCGTGGCTGCTGGAAAATGTCGACGCTGCCACACAACTCGAGCAATCGATTAGGGCCTCTTTGCTCGCCAAGACTTCTTCGGAAAGCGACGAGCAGATTGCGGATGGAAGCGCAGTTGTCGATGGCTAGCTTTCGGCCCATGTGCTAGAACCAATGGCGGACTCGGATCGGGTCCAAGCGTACGAAGTCGCCGTGCGTCTGTTGGCACGACGGGAACACTCGCGTTTCGAACTTCGAGACAAGCTCATCAGTCGTGGATATAGCCACGACACGGTCGAGCAGGTTCTCGATAAGCTTATAGAGCAAGACTATCTGTCAGATGCCCGTTACGTGGAAGTGTGCGTACGGGTGCGTTTGCGAAAGAACGACGGTCCTCTCAGGATTCGAGCGTACCTGCAGTCTCACGGCATCGACCGCGCATTGATTGAAGAACACCTTTCTGATGACGACGAATTCTGGTTGCCGCGAGCCCATGCTTGCGACCGGAAGTGTCGTGCGAGACACGGATTTTCGTCAGTGGATGTTGGAAAACAAGACGCCAAGGAGATACGAGCTAGGTTCCTGACGAATCGAGGCTTTCCTGCACATCTAATCGCGCGTGTGCTGGATTCGTAAATCGTCAAGAACGATGAACGCGAGATTCTGTCGAATGCGAACAAGGCGATTTCTATAATTCGGAGCTATTTTGCCCTTCCAGCGAACGCACCCCATGCGTACAAACGAATTGCGGCGCGCGTATCTCGAGTACTTTCGAGACCTTGATCACAAGGTATATCCTTCTGCGCCACTTGTCCCTGGCAACGATCCAAGCTTGCTGTTTACTGTTGCGGGCATGGTGCAGTTCAAGGAAGCGTTAATTGGTGCATCGACACCGGAAGTACCGCGCGCGGCTTCATGTCAGCTTTGCATGAGAGCTGGCGGCAAGCACAACGACTTGGACAATGTTGGCTACACCGCACGGCACCATACGTTGTTCGAAATGCTCGGCAACTTCAGCTTCGGAGACTACTTCAAGGAACAGGCTATTGACTGGGCCTGGGACTTCGTCGTGAATGTGCTTGCGCTGGACTCCGACCGAATTTGGATTACCACGCACACAACGGACGACGAGGCTAGAGACATCTGGATTCGCAAGATCGGCATACCTCCAGAACGAGTCGTTCCCCACGAAGACAACTTTTGGGAGATGGGCAACACGGGACCTTGCGGCCCAAACACAGAGATTTTCTATGACCAAGGCCCTGCGATAGACGGTGGGCCACCAGGATCGCCCAATGAAGACGGCGATCGTTTTCTGGAATTCTGGAATTTGGTATTTCCGCAATTTGATCGTCAACCTGACAACGAACTGGCTCCTCTTGCCGCTCCCGGCGTGGACACCGGACTGGGACTCGAGCGAACCGCGGCGTTGATGCAGGGCGTATCAAGCAGCTATGGGATCGACGAATTCCAATTGCTGGTGCATGCGATTTCGCAAGTCGCTCAGATTCAGGATATAGACGAAGCATTGGCCACACCGTCTGTGCGAGTGATTGCCGATCACATTCGGTCGTGTGCGTTCTTGATTTCAGACGGAGTGTTGCCGACCAACGAAGGTCGGGGCTATGTGTTGAGAAGAGTGGTCCGCCGAGCGTTGCGTCACGGTCACAGACTCGGAATCGAGGATGCGTTCTTCCATAGATTAATGCGTCCACTCGTGGAAGCGATGGGAGAGGCTTATCCAAGCCTGAGTGCGAATGAGATTCGTGTCGAAGAAGTGCTCCTGCAGGAAGAAGAAAAGTTCGCCGACACTCTGCGTTATGGAATGACCCTACTCAACAAGGAAATCGAGGAGTTGACGAAGCCCCTGCTAGGTGGCGATGTTGTCTTCAAGCTATACGATACCTATGGGTTTCCTGTCGATCTTACCCAAGATATTGCTCGAGAGCGAGGACTCTCAGTCGATGTTCCGGGGTTCGAGGCGTTGATGGATCAACAACGTGAGCGCGCTCGCAATTCGGCGCAATTTGAAGCTCAATATGGCGAAGTCCTGAGATTCGATTCCGAGGTTGAGTTTGAAGGCTATAGAAGTCTCGAAGGACGAGCAGTAGTTGTCGAATTGCTTAAGGTTTCGGACGAGGAAACCGCCTCAGCGGATGCGCTTGGGGACGGCGAAATTGGATTGATCGCTTTGGACCGAACGGGATTTTATGGAGAAGCTGGTGGACAAGTGGGCGATACCGGTGTTATCCAATCAGACTCGGGCTTGTTTGAAGTTGAGGATACGCAAAGGTCCGATCGTCAATTTCTACATCGCGGAAGGGTCAGTGAGGGCCGCATCCAGAGAGGCGATGCAGTTCAAACCAGTGTGAATGCCATTCGACGTCAAGACATAGCGCGGAATCACACAGGCACCCATCTCCTTCACGCTGCCCTTAGGCGAGTTTTGGGTACCCACGTAACTCAACGGGGATCGCTCGTGGCTCCGGACCGACTGCGGTTCGACTTCTCGCATGATCGCCCCCTCACACCCGATCAAATTGAGGCGATTGAGGATTCGGTCAATGAGCAAATCGCCTTGAACACTCCAGTAGTCACTGATGTCGTTCCGTACGACGATGCTGTAGGTATGGGGGCGATTGCATTGTTCGGTGAAAAGTACGGCGAGATCGTACGCGTTCTGAACGTTGGGGATGGCTATTCAATTGAGTTTTGCGGTGGAACGCACGTCGCATCTACAGGTGAAATCGGTCAGCTTCGCATCTTCTCCCAATCTGGAATTGCATCTGGAGTTCGCCGAGTTGAAGCTGTGACAGGTCGCGGCGCCCAGATGCAAACACGACGCGATGATCGCGCTCTACGAGATCTTTCCGACTTGCTTAAAACGAACAAGACTGAACTGGTCGATCGGGTTGCATCGTTGATTGATGAACGGCTCTCTTTGGTGCGCAGCCTGGAAGAATCCAAGCAAGAGGGCATTCTCGGGTTGGGCAAGTCTCTTATTACCAACTCGTTAAGCATTGCCGACATTCAAGTGGTAGCCGAGAGAATTGAAGGTGACCAACAGTCGCTCATGTCTGTGTATGACGATTTACGATCACGATTGACCAACTATGTCATTGTTCTGGCTGTCGTATCTGACGGAAAGATTCACTGTGTAAGCGGAGTATCAAAGAATCTCACGCAAGACATGAAAGCTGGAGATCTGGTCCAATTCGTCGGCGAGCAGATTGGTGCAAGGGGTGGCGGCAAACCCGAAATGGCGAGGGCCGGTGGCGGGACCAACGTTGAAGTGCTGCCTCAAGCTCTGAAATCCGTAGCGGATTGGGTGCGAGAACGTCTACCCTCGCAATCGAAGTGAGTCTAGTCGTAGCGAAGTTTGGCGGCACGTCAGTTGCCGATCTAGCAAGAGTCGAAGCAGTCGCTGGACACGTCGCCGCCTGCCGGTCAGAGGGCAACAAGGTAGTCGTAGTCGTTTCTGCAATGGCTGGCGAGACTGATCGGCTAGTTGCTCTTGGCAAGGGAGTGGGTGATCGTTCAGATCCGAGAGAGATGGACGTGCTCTTGTCGTCTGGAGAACAGGTCTCCATTGCGTTAGTTGCCATGGCGCTGCAAGAACTGGGCTTCGCTGCACGTTCGTTCCTTGCAAGCCAGATAAAGCTGCACACTACGGGACCCCACACCAAGGCCAAGATTTCACGCGTGGAAGTGGCTCACCTTCAAGCATGCGTAGATTCGGATGTGATTCCCGTTGTTGCAGGCTTTCAGGGAGTGGGAAACGATGGCGACATCACCACTATTGGCAGGGGAGGCTCCGATACGACTGCAGTAGCCATAGCAGCCGCACTCAACGCCGACGAATGCAGGATTTACACAGATGTTGATGGCGTGTACACAGCGGATCCTAGAATCGTGGAGCAAGCTCGCAGATTGGACCGCGTGATCTGCGAAGAAATGCTAGAGATGGCAGCATTGGGAGCCAAGGTGTTGCACACGCGGTGTGTCGAGTACGCGCATCGGTATTCGGTACCTTTGCGCGTCATGTCCAGCTTCAACAGCGGATCAGGCACTCTAATTGGCGAAGAGGAGGAAGGAGACGAAATGGAACGACCTGTAGTCTCAGCGGTGACTCACGACAGAAACGAGGCAAAGGTAACAGTATTGCGGGTGCCGGACGAACCCGGTCTCGCATACAAGCTCTTGGGGCCGATAGGCGACGCTGGTATCTCTGTGGACATGATCGTTCAAAACGTCGGAGCAGGGGACCTGACCGATATGACGTTTACGGTGAAACGGGAAGACTATCAGCAGAGCATGGAGATTCTTCGCGAGAGCATCGACGAATTGTCAGGCGACTTGTCCGCCGAGCAGATCGAACATATGCGGGTTGTAGGCGACGACTCCATCGCCAAAGTAACGGTAGTTGGAGTAGGGATGAGATCGCATGCGGGTGTTGCAACCACCATGTTCGAAACGTTGGCTCGCTACAGCATCAACATTCAAATGATTTCTACCTCGGAAATAAAAATTTCGGTGGTCATTCACGAAGATTTCTGTGAATTGGCTGTACGTGCACTACATTCAGCGTTCGAATTGGACGAACCTAGCCCATTGGCAGGTTGAGACATCCAGCTCGCTGTGTGATATGATTTTTTAGGCTTCTTCATGGATTTAGTGAAGATGCCGCACAAAGCGGAGCATCGATCATAACAGGGAGGTTTCAGTGCTTATCCTCACGCGGCGTGTGAACGAGACGCTGATAATCGACGACAAAATCGAGATTACAGTTCTGCAAGCCCGAGGCAACCAAGTACGAATAGGCATACAAGCGCCGCGCGATGTACTCGTTCACCGAAAGGAAGTCCTGCAAGAGAGAAAGGCGCATACCGAGGGCGACAAGTCTCAGGTTGATTGAACCTTTTCACGAGTAGTCGGTCGCTTAGAATGTGCGTTGCACCTGTGTGCAATGATGCGCCTGTGGCCAAACTGGATAAGGCACCAGTCTACGAAACTGGCGATTACAGGTTCGAATCCTGTCAGGCGCGCCAAAATGCTTAGCATTTCCCCTTTGGAGAGGTGGCCGAGCGGCTGAAGGCGCTCCCCTGCTAAGGGAGTATGGGGTGAAACCCATCGAGGGTTCGAATCCCTCCCTCTCCGCCATTCAATACGCGCCTACGACGGCACACGCTGGCTACCTAGTTCCCGAATGCCGTGATGAGACTACATTGAAAGCAGTCTCTGACGCTTGTCACGTCGAGGTCCGCCAGCGAACTACGTCCATGGTCAGGCGAGTATGTCCAATACCATACGACGCCGAATTTGAGAGGATGACTCGCTCAGCATGGGATTGAGCCAGGCTCAAAGTTGAGGACCGAGTTCACTGGGTGCATCGATTAAGTCATACCCATCTCTTGTGCCTAAACGACTATACCTCCGAACCCGAAGTGCTAGCTTGGCCCGCCGGTTAGATTGAGCTTGAAATTGTTGTAATCTTGTGTCAATCGCTAGGAGTATCCACCCAAATGCGGGTTCTAATTCTTGGGGCAGGTGGTTTCATAGGCACTGCAGTGGTAACTGCGCTTCACGAAGCAGGCTACGAAACACGTTGCATTGTTCGCAGTTCGACGAAATTCGGACGCCAGTTTCCAGGCTGCGATGTCGAATCGTTGGATCTTGCATCTAAGAACGCACGCGACGAGGCTCATTGGTCAACCCGACTTAACGACATTGACGCTGTAGTTAACGTTGCGGGTGTAATGCAACCGCGCAGATCAAAGGTGGCTTGGAGCGTGCATCGTGACGCACCCAACGCGCTATACCGTGCTTGCGAACAATGCGGAGTTCGTCGAGTCATTCATGTCTCGGCTATAGGTGTGACAGAAACGGAAAACACCTACACGCGCACCAAACTCGCGGGTGAGGAGTGTTTAGCGGACAAGGACTTGGACTGGACCATACTGCGACCTGTGCTAGTCATCGGCGACGGTTCGTACGGTGGGACATCGATGGTTCGTGCACTTGCCGTAAACCCCGTGGTCACGCCGGTCATTGGTGATGGTTCTATTCCTATAGGAATCATCCACAAAAATGACCTTGCTAGGGGAATCATTGAGCTCTTGCGGTCAAACTTGGGGCACAAAGTCATCTTGGAACCCTCGTCGGCAGAAGAATTGCCATTGCGCGAGGTCGTGACGGCCTATCGAAGTTGGTTTGGACTACCTAGAAGGCCAATTCTTGGAATGCCGAATTGGGTCGCCAAGGTACTGGGATGGGTTGGAGACCTATTCCATCTGGACCCAATCAACTCTACGGCGATAGCTCAGCTTCGTGGAAAGATGACCGGCAACGCACCCCAATTCAAGGAGGTTACGGGAGTTGAGCCTATCAGCCTTAGCAGTGCGCTTGCCCATAGACCTGCGGAAAGTCAGGACTTGTGGCATGCCAAGCTCTTCCTCCTTAGGCCGCTGATTCGGATGAGCCTCGCGTTGCTTTGGCTGGTATCAGGCATTGCGGGCCTCTTTGGCACCTCCTACCTGTATCAGTTGGTAATTGGGCAGGTGGTTCCGAGCAATTGGATTGCGATTGTGTCTGTGGTGGCTAGCTCTATCAATTTGGCGATTGGATTAGCGCTGCTTTTCGGTTTATGGATGCGCGTCGTTGCCTGGGTACAGATAGGCTTGGTGCTTTCCTTCACTGTCGCGCTCGGGTTGCTTGTGCCCTCTCTATGGGCTGATCCGTACGCGGGATTGCTCAAGAACATTCCAATCCTTGTATTGTTGCTGGTCCATCTTGTTGTAGAGCGAGATAGATAGGTGAGGTCGTAGCTGAGGTTGTTGAACTTCGAGCAGGTTGCTCAGAGTTTGCATTCCACCACCAGCTCACTTGTCATCAAGTCGCCGTGTCACCCGTCGGTTTGTGAACCTTCTCTTGGTTTGGTACGCCTTGATTGCTAGGACAAACCAATCTTCTCACCATGTGCGAACCATCCGAGGAGCAGTTGCTGCGGAAAATCTTGGAGTACAGGGATCATGATTCGTTCGATTCATTGATTCGACGGTATGTAAAGCCGCTACAGGCAATCATTCGCGGGCGAACGGAAACGAGTGAACAGGCGGATGTAGACGACATACTCCAAGATACTCTTCTGCAGGCATGGTCGAGCCTTGTGCGAGAAACCCCGGCAAACCTCCAGCCTTGGTTGTACCAATTGGCAAGAAATCGCTGTGCGGATTGGATTCGAAGGAGAACCAGGATACAGAAGGTTGATGAAGCGCTCGCCCCGTTGCGTTTTTTGGATCGCCGCGGAGCCAAACACCCCGAAACTATCGAGCGAATAGAAGAATTCAGAGATGTGCTTCGGAATATCCCGCTCAACGAGCGAAATGCACTGTCAGACTTCTATCTCCAAGGTTTTTCGATAAAGGAGATAGCAAACAGGCAACGAGCTACACCAGGAACGATCAAGCGTAGATTGTCCTATGGGCGAGACATGGTGCGAGGTGAGTTGAAGATTCCCAAGCCAGTGAGGACTGAAAGCATGGAAACCAAAATCGAGAAAATTAGCGATCTTCCAACGGCCAGGCCGCGAATATCAATCAGCAAGGTGGGCTCAAAACCGTTTCCCATAGATCTGCAGGAATTGGCATGGTGGTTTGTCGTGCCGATAGTGGGCGACTCTGTGCGATGGGCTATCTATGAGGCGGTCGAGAGAGGGCGGTCGTTTAGATTAAAGAGCTTCCATTCGATGCATGCCAGACGTGAGGCCGAAATTCACGGTAGAAATTGCGTCGAGATTGACATATGTGAACAGGAATGCTCGGACCGACGGGCGTTTATGGAACCCAATCTTGGCGACAAGAGCATCAAAGTCTGGGGATGTCTAACAGCTACCGAGGTGCACTGGATTGCCTATGAAAGCGAGCGACACAATGGCAACCGGGTGTTTTATACGTTTCTCGATGAGGGTTGGGATCTGGATTTCGGCGTCTGCAATCGGAGTGTGCCCGTTGGCACCTATGTCGTGGAGAGACCTGAAGGATTGGTTACTACGACCTCTGAAACTCCACGCCTGTTTAGCGATGGCGCGTTTAATGTGGTCATTGGCGAAGATGGGAAAGCCATTGAATGCCTGCGAGTGTTTGAGTTGGGTTCGACAGAATCGGATGTGCTTATTGAAGCTTTTGTGACTCGAGTGGGTCGGACAATTTTGGTTCGCCGTTACAACGGGGAACGATGGGCAAAGGTCGAGGATTCCAGTTACTTCGTTGGAAAGAGGAATTCGTGGAGTGAAGAACTCCCCAATTCCGACGTACTAGTGGTCGATGGAGTTCGTTTTATCCACTATCAAGATTCGTTGAACGCCAGTGCGTTAGCGGATCCCAATGGCGACTAGCTCACAATTTCTATTCGAAAAGTATCAACGTGCCCAACCGTATGCGCTGGCACGTATTCAACGCTTAGGTCAAACTACGGTTGGACGCTGCCGCGAGCCGCGTACATAAAGGATGAAGCTGCTCGACCAACACCAACGCATGGTCGAGCAGCTAACGTCAATGAGATTGAGGTTGGTTAAGCTTCGACTTCAGGTTCAGCAGCTTCCTGCTCCGGCTCGGCTTCCTCTTCGTCTTCTTCTTTGAGCTTACCAGTGAATTCCGTTTCGCCCATTTGATGGATAAGTGTGCCTGACATCTCGCCATCCTCTACTTTTCCCTCGTAGGTCATTTCGAATTCGGTTCCTCGCATGTCGAACACGAACGTTATGGTGAACTCATTCTCGTCAACATCGACCTCGGTGGCTTCCCGTTCGCCACCCCAGCTGCTCATCGTGGCGGAATATTCTCCTTCATCGTCGACGCTGATTGTCATAGTGGTTTCTGGCCTCTCGCCGCCGCCTCCGCCACGTCCAGCACCTCCACCGCCTCCACCGGCACCCATACTCATTTCGAGAACATATGTACCTTCGATCTTCGCGAAAACCGACATGGACGCAACCAAGGCGACCATGGCACAAAAATACATGACCTTCTTCACGGCATTTCTCCTGTAGCCTCTCCGTGTGTGGTTCGTGGATTAGTTATGGAATTACCCAACAGTACGAACCAGTGTCCTGACCCAATTCTATACCGATAGCGTGGCGACTGCCCAATTCGTTAACGGCACGGCAGAGTCACTATTTGGATACGCACACGCAGTGGAATTCCGTTGAAGCCAATTTGCTGTGTAAGGTCGTGCACCCGCACACTAGCTGCTCAGCGTGGAGAACTTGATCGCTCTCAAAGTGTAATGCGTAGCGCGTGCGACTAGAGGTCTATTGGAACTGAGTAAACGCGGGTAGCCGTATTGTGGAACAAGCTCGACTTCTCATCGACACTGAAGCCTTGGGTAATTCTCTTGAACGAATTCCACAGCACGTTGTACGAGCAGCTTGCCTTGTCGACTGGAAAGTTGCTTTCGAACATGCACCTGTCAACGCCGAAGTGCTCCATCATGTGCATGTAATACGGACGAGTGGTTTCCGCCAATTCAAGCGATGTAGGCGGTGTGGCACGCTTGTGAAAACCAAACCCATTGATGGGCATAACCAGCCCGCCGAGCTTTGCGACTACATTTTGGCATTGGGCCAAGTCGGCAACGGCTCTCTTCCAGTATTCGAAGACTTCGTCTCGCTTGCCTGCAAATCTGTGTATGCCAAGCGGGCCTCCGAAGTGGTCGAGAACTATGACCTGGTCAGGAAAGGAACGAGCGAGCTGGGTAACGTCAGCAATTTGAGGATGGTAGAGCCACGCATCAAAGGTCAATCCGCGCTTTCCAAGCTCGGCGAATCCTTCGTGGAACGACTTGTCCAAGTACAAGTGCTCAAAGGGATTCGTATGTGAGTTACGGATAGCATCGCTGGAATCCCAGCCGGCAGCATGGCGTATGCCCCGGAATCGTTCGCTTGCTGACATATGCTTGTCGAGGACGTCTCCAACCGCCGTTCCCAACGTAAGGTCAGCGTAGCTGACAATTGCGGCACAAAGGTGGGCGGAACCGTATTGACCACTCGCACTCATAGCGGCTATGCCATTGACGAACTCGGTTTCTCCTACGGGCCGTAGTGACTCGAGCCCCTTGGCACGATACATCGATCCACACTCCATGAAGACCGTCGACACGACGTTGTGTCCATTCGTGGTGTCGTGAATCAACTCGTCGAGAAGATAGCGACTCTGTGGATGGTCCCACAGGTGATGGTGCGGGTCGCAGATCGGCAGTTCGGGCTCGATTGTCTCCTCGGCAACTTGAGATAGCCAGGACTGGTTGTGCATTTCTAGTTCAGCTACTGAGCAAAGCAGATTGTGCGAACGTGCCCCACTTGTGCGATCTCAGCACTCAAGTGAAGATCTCGTGTTGTTTGTGATCTGTTGCAGTTCAACGAGTGATTCGGAGACGCCTTAGGGGGCGTTCAGCTGAATGGCTCTTGTGGATGTGGCTCTTGTTGAGTTGCCGCTATTCTCCGTTTGTCGACGATCACTCTTTTCTCCCAAGGCATTGGTCATAGCGCTCGTTCGAGCATCGACAAACTCTTCCTTCGCTAGCGATCCATCGTCGTTCGTGTCCAACGCATCGAATTGCATGTTCAACTCTTTCTCACGATCCGCCTTTTGCTTCTCGGAGAGTTTCGTGCGCTGTTCTGTTTGCGTGCTCGGTTTGGGTTGGTGGTCTTGGCGGACTTGCGCTGCGATTGAGTTCGAATCTGAAGAAATCATTCTGTTGAATTCATCCTTCGAGAGCGTTCCGTCGCCGTCTTTGTCAGCGTCATCGAATCTTCGCTCGAAGCGAGCTTCCAGAGACTTTCGCAATTCCTCGGGATTCTTGGCATTCAAATCGACTCTTGCTGGAGCAGCTGCTGACCCTCGCAGCGTGATAGTACTCGTGGTAGTGCTTTGCTGTGCCGTGAGAGGTAGAGTGAGCGCAACGACTGGAACTAGCATAGCTAGAATTGAAACGTACTTCTTCATGACAAATATCCTGTATTTAGTGGTGGAGCTCGAATTTCAAGAGTAATCTAACTCATGCCGGTTCACAAACCGTGCATCGAGCGGTTCGAGTTTAGGAATTCCAAAACTCACTTTATAGTTTGCGGAAATCTCAGGTTTCCTCGGAGGATTGTTCCTCCGAGTCGTCTGCTCTTCTTGAGTCGTCGTCCCTGTCGGATTTCGCGTTGTCTTCAATTTCTTCATCAGGGCGATACTCCAATCCAAACATAGACTTGAAGAGCTCGGCTTTCGATACAGCGCCGTCGTCGTCGGTATCGACAATCGGGAATTGACTTTCAACCCGTCCCCTAAGAGACTTCTTCATCCGATCCAACTGCTCTTCCGAAGGCGGCTGGATCGTGCCGCCTGCACCTCCCGCCATGGCTGCCATTTGGGCTTTTGTTACTTCAAACACCACTTCCACCATTTCATCTTGTGTTAGCGATTCGTCGTCACCTTCGTTGCCCTTCTCGAAGGCTTCTTCGTACATCGATTTCATTCGAGCGACTATCGCCCTTTGTTGTTCCTCCATTTCCTCTTCCGAGGGCAATTCGTCTCGGTTAACAAACAGGTTTGACGGAGGGCTAGCAAGTAGGGCCGCTGTGCCGAATATGGTGACTATGGCAATGAGCTTCTTCATAGTATGACCCTTGGTGTTGATTGATCTAGGCAGGAGCTTTGCAGTGGATGTCTATAGTTGTTTAGCTGTTGCAATGAATCTAATCTGTTGAAATCAATGGGATTCTAAAACGTGATTACTGAGCGGATGGACTCGCCCGAGTGCATCAACTCGAATGCGTCATTAATTTGATCAAGCGGCATTGTATGCGTGATCAAGTCGTCGATGTTGATTTTTTCGTTCATGTACCAATCGACGATTCTGGGAACGTCAGTCCTGCCTTTAGCTCCGCCAAATGCGGTTCCTCGCCAAACACGACCCGTAACCAGCTGAAAAGGTCTTGTGCTGATTTCCTGTCCGGCTCCAGCCACGCCGATAATGATGCTCTCACCCCACCCCTTATGGCAGCATTCCAATGCTTGACGCATGACATCGACGTTTCCAATGCACTCGAAAGAGTAGTCCACTCCGCCATCTGTCATGTCCACGATTTCCCCAACTACATCTTCCGTCTCGTTGGGATTGATGAAGTCTGTCATGCCAAATTTCTCCGCCAGCTTGCTCTTTGATGGATTTAGGTCAACGCCTATGATTCGGTCGGCTCCGACAATTCGTGCACCCTGTATCACATTCAATCCAATTCCGCCCAGCCCAAATACAGCGACATTGGAGCCTGGTTCGACTTTGGCTGTATTCATCACGGCACCCAATCCCGTTGTTACGCCACAGCCGATGTAGCAAACCTTGTCGAAGGGCGCGTCTCGTCGTATTTTCGCGACTGCTATTTCTGGCAGTACGGTAAAGTTTGAAAACGTTGACGTGCCCATGTAGTGGTAGAGCGACGTATCTCCATCGGAAAACCTTGACGATCCGTCAGGCATGACGCCTTGGCCTTGGGTTTCGCGAATCGCTTGGCACAGATTGGTCTTGCCGGACTGGCAGAACTTGCATTGCCTGCATTCCGGCGTATAGAGAGGGATCACGTGGTCTCCCGCACTCACGCTTGTCACTCCTGTACCCACATCCACTACCACTCCTGCACCTTCGTGACCCAGAATGGCCGGAAACAGACCTTCAGGATCGTCCCCGGAAAGGGTATAGGCGTCCGTGTGGCACACGCCAGTGGCATGAATCTCGACCAGTACTTCCCCTTCGCGAGGACCTTCGAGTTGAACGTTTGTTATGTCGAGCGGGGCATCTGCTCGATACGCTACAGCTGCACGAGTTTCCATTGGTATCTCCGCAGTTAGTGAGTAAACAGGAAGTCTAACTGATTGAGAAGTCGTCGTGAGCGTTCAAGAGTCCAAGCTCCTAGAGCCCGTCGCTAGGTCTCTCCTCGGATATAGTGTTCGAGGTGGTCTATAGTCTCAGCTTGGTCGTCAATGATTTCGACGAAGAGGTCGCGGAGAGACAACATCCCAATTACCTTCCCTTCCTGAGTTACTACCAGATGTCGGATGTGGTTCTTCAGCATGAGATTCACACATTCGTTGACTTGCTTGTCTACTGTCACACAAATCACGTCGCGCGTCATGATTTCCGATACGCGTGTGGCCTTTGAGGACTTGCTTTTCAAAATGACCTTTCGAGCGTAGTCACGCTCGGATATGATTCCCACCAGAGCTTGATCCTGCAACACGGGAAGAGCTCCCACGTGATGCTCCGACATTAGCTCGATGGCTTGGTAGACCGAGGCTACTGGAGCGACGGAATAGATTGTGGAGTTGTCTTTCTTGATGAGCAAATCTTGGACATGTTTCATGTTAGATTTCTCAGATTGGTCTTGAGGACTGATTGCTAGCTTGATCTTTGGCTAGTGTAGCATTGACTGTCCACAATGCGTGCACCCATTTGACGCGGGAGGTTGAGTCATGTACCCAGGTTTGTGGGCTACGAAAAATCCGGCAAAGGCGGCCGCAATAGACTCCGCATCGGGAGACCAGCTTACCTATGGTGAGTTGAACGCGAGATCGAATCAGTTGGCGCAGTTCTTGTTTTCGCATGGACTGCGCCGGGGCGACCGTGTGTCAATCTTCATGGAGAACAATCTTGCCTACTTTGTAGTCGCTTGGGCGGCTATGCGTTCCGGCTTGTTCTTGACCACGGTCAATCGCTATCTGACCGCGGACGAAGCTGCCTACATCATTGACAATTCCGAGTCCCGTGTCGTGATTGCGTCGGTGGCCTTGCAGGAAGTTGCGCAAGAATTGCCAAGCTTGTGTCCAAATTGTGATCGATGGCTGTCGGTTGACGGTTCCATGGCCGGCTTCGACGATTTCGACGCTACGTTAAGTGGCTACACGACCGAGCCTTTGGAGAACGAACCAGCCGGAGGTTTCCTGCTTTACAGTTCAGGTACAACGGGCAAGCCCAAAGGAATCTTGCGGCCGCTACCGGAAGGTGGCATCGCGGATGCGGACACTCAAGTTAGCCAGCTTCTGCGGGCTCTGTGGCAAATTGGCGAAGACACCGTATACCTCTCGCCTGCGCCGCTGTACCACTCGGCGCCGATAGGATTTTGCACGGGTGTACAGGCCGTGGGAGGCACGGTTGTCATGATGCGACGGTTCGACGAGCATCAAGCTCTGGAAGCGATTGAGAATTATCGAGTGACCCATAGCCAATGGGTTCCTACCATGTTCACTCGAATGTTGAAAATGCCGTCTGAAGACCGGGATCGTTACGACTTGAGCTCGCACAAGGCGGCCATTCACGCAGCAGCTCCCTGCCCTCAAGAAATCAAGAGACGAATGCTCGAATGGTGGGGAGAGATTCTGTACGAGTACTACGGAGGAACCGAGTTATCGGGATTTACCCATGCCGGACCTGCAGAGTGGTTGTCGCATCCCGGTACAGTGGGCAAATCTATTTTTGGAGTGATTCACATTTGCGACGAGCAAGGAAACGAGCTGCCGACGGGAGAACCTGGCCTCGTGTATTTTGAACTACCTGAAATGCCGTTTGAATATCTCAAGGACCCCGACAAGACCAAAGACGTGCAGCATCGCGACCACTCCAATTGGAGCACGCTGGGCGATATCGGTTATCTCGATGAAGAGGGCTATCTGTATCTGACCGATCGCGCGACGTTCATGATCATTTCTGGCGGAGTGAACATCTATCCCCAAGAGATTGAAGACGTCATCGTTCTGCACGACACAGTCGCCGACGTGGCTGTCATTGGCGTACCAAATCCCGAGATGGGCGAAGAAGTAAAAGCTGTAGTACAGCTCTTGGACGGAATTGACCCTACCGACGATCTTGCAAAGGAAATTCTTCAGTGGACGCGAGATCGACTCTCACACTACAAGTGCCCACGGAGTTTAGATTTCAGAGACGAGCTCCCACGTCTTCCAACGGGGAAGCTCTACAAGCGGCTTCTGAAGGACGAGTATTGGGGAAGAGGGGATTCCAAAATAGTGTAGTTCGCTCATGGCCTATTTCGGTTCAAGACCTGTGGACTGGAAGCCGGTGGATGTTGCACCCCAGTTGCTGGTGCCAGCGTGCTATACAGCGCAGGGGGAAATTTGGTTGATGCAGCTCGAATTAGGCTAGCAGTATTGATCGCTGATAGATTCAAACCCTGTAGCAACTAACGCAGTTTTGAAACTCGCAGCTCTAATGAAGCCAAAGAGAAACTCTGCCAAGTCTGAACGTGGCTTGACTAGAACCGATACTCGGGTGGTTTGAAGGGTCCGTCAACGCTTACCGAAATGTAGTCTGCCTGGTCCTTGGTCAACCGAGTGAGTGTACCGCCGAAACCCTCCACCATGAGCTGGGCAACTTCCTCGTCTTGCTTGCGGGGCATGACTTCGATTCCTACCGGGGCTCGTTGATTTTGGGGCTGATCGGCCCAGCGTTGCTCGTACAGGTACATTTGGGCTAGCACCTGATTTGCAAACGAACCGTCCATCACTCGAGACGGGTGTCCCATTGCATTGCCGAGATTTACCAGTCTACCCTCAGACAGCAACACAAGATAGTCGCTTGGTTCCTTGCTGCGAAAGATTTGGTGAACTTGGCTCTTTACCTCGACCCAGCGCCAATTGTCGCGCATGAATGCCGTATCAATCTCGTTGTCGAAATGACCAATGTTGCACACAATGCAACCACGTTTGAGTCGTTGCAGCATTGCGCTGTCGCAAACATTCGTATTTCCTGTACAGGTCACAAGCAAGTCGGTCTGCGCAATCACGTGCTCGTCGATGTCTTCCACATGACCAGTGTTCATTCCGTTCTTGTAGGGTGAGACAACCTCGTATCCGTCCATGCAAGCCTGCATTGCACAGATTGGGTCCACTTCTGCTATTCGCACGATCATGGATTCGGATCTCAAGCTCGCAGCCGATCCTTTGCCCACGTCTCCGTAGCCTATGACCAGTGCCTTCTTGCCCGCAAGCAGTACGTCTGTTGCCCGTTTGACCGCATCGTTGAGACTATGCCGGCAACCGTAGCGATTGTCATTCTTGCTCTTGGTAATCGATGCATTGACATCGATAGCCGGAACCTTCAGGGTTCCCTGCTTTAGCATGTCGCGCAAGCGTTGAACTCCAGTAGTGGTCTCTTCGCTTATGCCGTGAATTCGGTCTAACATTTCGGGATAGCGGTCATGGATGATTTGGGTTAGATCTCCACCGTCGTCTAGAAGCACATTGGCTTCCCACGGCCTCCCTTCAAGCAATATGGTTTGTTCGATGCACCATTCGTACTCGTCTTCGGTTTCGCCCTTCCACGCATAGACTGGTACGCCGTCAGCGGCCATAGCGGCCGCGGCATGGTCTTGAGTCGAGAAAATGTTGCACGACGACCATCGAACCTCCGCTCCCAGCGCTTTCAACGTACGGATCAGCACTGCTGTTTGGATGGTCATATGGATGCATCCGATGATCTTTGCGCCCTTGAGCGGCTGCTGCCCTGCATACTTTCTGCGCAACGCCATCAAGGCGGGCATTTCAGCTTCAGCGAGGTCGATTTCCTTGTTGCCGAAGTCGGCCAAGGAAATGTCTGCAACTCGGTAGTCAGGCATTGAGCGTCCTTGTGCGTAGTTGAGTCATGGCATGGGACTGACTCATGACGAGTTCAGCCGCAAAAATTCGATGCGCGACGGCATTCACGCCCGTATATGCTAGCAAGACGAGTGGAATTGGAGGGATTGCCCGCCAATCATCTGCCGTACGTTAAGAGATCAAAGTGGCTCGCCATTAAAATTCAATCAACCACCTGAGAATGGAACAACATTAAGAAACAACATGCGTGCGCTTCGCAGAATCCTCGCCCGATCCTGGTTATTTGCAGTGGTTTTTTGGGTCTTCGCGATGGGCACCTTCATGAACGTTGCTGGCTGTTCAAAGTCGGACTCCACAGCTGACCACAAACACCCTGGGTACGCCGTCTATCGCAAGTACTGCAGAAGCTGCCACCAAGGAGGTTTGGCGAATTCGCCAATATTTGGGAACGCAGAGCAGTGGGAACCACGTATAGCTAAGGGCCGGGATGTCTTGTTGCAAAACACCATCAATGGAATGCCTCCCGGCATGCCCAAGAAAGGACTGTGTAGCGGATGTACGGACGAGGAACTCGAGGACGCGATCGACTATATGATCCAAGCAGTGGAGGGCGAGCAGTCGAGTGAATTGAACTCCGAGGAGACAGCCGAGTCACAAGGGTGACGGGTGGCGCAAGTTCTCAAACTTGTGCTATCGTTGTGTTGTCAATTTGTCGGTATGGTTTTTGAAGATCGAACCCATGGACTATCAACCCGGAGACATAGTCTCAAGGCGAAAGGGCATTGTGATGCACCGAGGTCTCATTCTTGAGGATGGCCGTGTCTATCACAATACGCCGTTCAAAGGTGAGCACGTCTCAACCCTGCACGAATTTCGAAAGAACCGGCGCATGTCGGTGCACCCCACGAATGAGTTCAAGCGTGATGAAACGCTTCAACGCTATCGGGACAGGCTGGATCGCCCGTACAATTTGTTTACTAACAACTGCGAACACACGATCTCAAGAGCTGCAACCGGGCGTGGCCGTAGCCCTCAGCTTGCCTCCTATTTGATCAGTGGCGGCGTCGCCGCGGCTACGCTAGTACTGACTCGTTCATGGGGATTGGCGGCGGCAGGATTTGTTCTTACTCGCCGATTGACGACCAAGGCGGAGCCTATCTAGTCAATTGCTCTGGCGTTCGTCAGCCAGCAGAACGCTTTCAGTTGTCGTCAAGATTGAACTGATTCCCAAAATTCCTGTGGTAGGGTGCTTTTGAAGTTGCACTGTTCGGTTAGACAAATGCGCGAACTGTGCAGAAGCATGCGCGGCCAAGCCTGCTCTTTCGATTGAGGTGACCCATAAAGCGAATCTCCGACAATTGCATGTCCAATCCATGCCAAGTGGACGCGCACTTGATGGGTTCGTCCAGACAATGGTTGTACGACGATCATGCTCCGACGAGCTCCGGCAACCAAAAGCCTAATTCGTGTAATGCTAGGGTGACCCATTGACGAATCGATAAACCACCCTTCGCGTCGTGGTCGAATCTCCTCGCGCAATCCTGCGACACGGAATCTTCCCTTTCTACCGGGATTCAAGGGCAGATCGATTGTCAGCGATCTCCCTTTAGCGATGTGACCAGCAATCACGGCAATGTAGAACTTGCGAACCTCTCTCTTAGCAAATTGGCGGGAAGCGAAGGCTTGAAACTTCTTGGTTCGAGCTACAACCAGAATTCCGCTCGTCCCTTTGTCCAGTCGATGAACAAGCTTGGCTTCCGGAAATTGCTCTCGAACTGCATCGAACACGTTGGGCAACCCCGCACGGTCACGCAGCACGCTCACGCCGCTTGGTTTCTCAATCACAACGTAGTCGCTGGTCTCGCACAGAATCTCAAACATCCGATGCCCACAATTTCACTGATTCGACCAATGCGTCTTTGATTTGCAACATTCGATCAAAGTCCACATTGGATGCAAAGGTGTCGTCTGGATGGTGGAACAGTCGATTGGATCCGAGAATGGACACATAGTTGCCACCACCATCGAAGATGTTGCGCGCTTCGCCTCCAGGTCGGTTTCCAGGTTGGACAACGTCTGCAACTCCAATGGTGCGTTTTCCGAGCTGCGCATCCAATCGTGAAATGTACGCCGAGTCTGATGCCTGCAGTCTGATGCGGGAGCCCGCGGCCGCGAAATTAGCGCCGAAATGGACCCAGAGACTTGCATCGCACATTAGGTGTTCGTCTTCGTTGAGAAACCGCGTCAATCCAACGTGTCCAAGTTCATGGCCGGTATTTGCGGTAAGGACTACATTGCGGTTGGGTTGGTGCGAGGCGAACAGACGCGCGCATTCAAGCCATGCGACGATTCCTCCAATTCGTTCCGCGGTGCATGTGTACCATGCGCTCTTAGGTGTCATCACTACAAGAGGATCGAGGCTGGCGTTGTTTCCGATGAATTTGGTCTGAACGTTGGTTGCGTGGGTATCCTCGTGGCGAAATCTGACTGTCAGTTTTGCCGTCTGTCCCCTACTAGCAGCGTCTGTGAGCAATTTGCCGTATTCTGCCGCCACCTGAAGAACGGGTGGTCCAAACGGCGTCTCGTAGTGGTCTGAATTAAGCAGGGCTATCCCTGGACGCGCTAGTGCAGAAATGTAGACGATACCTTGAATTCCTGGACTTCGGCGAAGCGATGCCAATCGACTCTGTGGCTGCGATGCTTCAAGAACTACTATGGCCTCTTTTTCATTCGACTGGCTGAGATGTCCTGAGACTCCTCCCGCAGAGGTTGCTCCTCCGTCGAGAACGGGAATGCCCTGGACGACATTGTCTCCTACGATAAGATTGGCTTCCACCGGCTCAATTCTTTGGAATGGGAATTCCTGCACAGTGGGAGTCGCACCCAAGTTTGAGAGCTCTTGCGCCAGCCATTTGGTTGTTTCACTGTCCTCAGGTGTACCGGTACGATGCTGGTTCGAACCTTCCCAGCATTCAATCCAACGTCGGATGAGTCGTTCTTCGTCAGGCGGTATCACTTGGCTATGAAAGAACTTGTGGCGGTAATCACCAACAATCTTAACGCCTACGCCTGCGGGCTCGAACCCCAGCGCAAGTCCAATACAAGTGAAACGACGACACCTTAGCTACTTGCGTGAGGCGAGATTTCTGACGGTTCTCGCTGCGCCGCTCATGGTTGCGCAAGTATCGCAAATGGGCATGTCAGTGGTGGATGTCGTAATGGCTGGTCAATACGGTGCAGAGGACTTGGCTGGCGTCGGATTGGGTACCGGACTCTATTGGCCTGTCATGCTCTTGCTAACCGGAACATTGCTAGCCGTCACACCCACCATTGCTCAGCTCTATGGCGCGGGACGACTTGCCGAGACCGGTGCAGTGGCGCGACAGGCAATTTGGTTGGGAGCATTTTTGGGTGTGGTGGTTTTCTTCGTGCTGAGAAATGCCGAACCCGTGTATCGCCTGCTGGAAGTGGACCCGCGCGCTATACCTATCTCGGTGGAGTTTCTGCGTGCGCAAAGCTACGGAATATTCGGTTTGCTGGGCTATCTAGTCCTGCGAAACCTGTCTGAAGGGTTGGGGCTAACCGTCCCAACGATGGTGATTGTTCTTTCTGCTTTGGTCCTTAAAGTTCCTTTGACCTACGTTCTTGTTTTCGGGATGGGAGACTTCCAGGGACTGGGAGGAATTGGCTGCGGCTGGGCCACTGCTATCACGATGTGGATTCAGTTTCTCGGAGCACTTGTTGCTGTTCGTGTGACTAGGATTGCCAATTCTGGTTTTTTCCGAGGAATCGAATGGCCAAACTGGACGCTGATTGGCCGCTTGGTCCGACTTGGTTTGCCCATGGGGGGAACTATCTTCATCGAGGTGTCGTTCTTTTCCGCTGTTACATTGCTCATCGGACGCCTCGGAGTAGATGCTGTTGCTGCACATCAAATTGCGATGAACGTAGCCAGCATCGGATTCATGATTCCTCTCGCCCTCAGTTTGGCAACAACCATTCGTGTCGGTGCAGTAGTAGGAGCGGAGAACTATAGAGTTGCACGACGGACGATGTTGGTGGCGATGATGATTTCGCTGCTGGTTGGATTGGGAATTGCGATTGTCCTATTGGTGGGGCGGGTACCCATCGTTTCCCTGTATTCGGACGATTCGAGCGTTCTAAGCACAGCTGCGGCGCTTCTGCTTATGTGCGCTTTCTTTCAACTGTTCGATGCAAGCCAAGTCACTGCAATCGGAACTCTTCGAGGATTCAAAGATGCCGCCGTGCCCATGGTGCTGGTCTTGTTGGCTTACTGGATTATTGGAATGCCAATTGGTGCCACGCTAGCTTTTGGAATCGGAACGTTTGAGGGAATGGGAGTAGTTGGCTTTTGGTGGGGACTGATCGCTGGCCTCGCACTCGCGGCGTTGATGCTACTTGCTCGTGTAGCGTGGGTAGCCAAGAATATCCACGAGGTAGCTGAACGCAATGCTCAAACGCGCGAGAAACATCCAACGCAAGAAACAGAAGAAAGCAATCAATTGATTGGGTCTTGATCGAACCTTGCGATTGACTTGTGTACCAATAAGCGTTCTGTAGCCGATGCTCTAAACTCTTAAACTATTTCTAAAATAGTTTGTTTAATCAAATAGTTAGCTGGTTTTTTTGCGCTACCGATTCTGTAGGAGCGGCGCGCGCCCACTGCGAATGAGTAGGGGCGTCCCACTTGGATTTGGAACGCCCCAAGGGATATTGGCTTAGGCGGCCTCGAACCGATCTAGGTTCATCACCTTGTCCCACGCTGAGACGAAGTCTGCTACGAATTGATCTTCGGAATCCGAACAACCGTAGTATTCAGAAAGTGCACGCAGCTGGGAGTTTGAACCGAAGATGAGGTCGGCTCGTGTACCAACCCACTTAACTTCGCCGGTAGAACGGTCGCGTCCTTCAAATACCTTGCAGGCATCTGAGGTCGGAACCCAATCGGTACTCATGTCAAGCAAGTTCACGAAGAAGTCGTTTGACAACGTACCCGGTCGATTGGTAAAGACGCCATGCTGCGAATTGCCGGAATTGGCACCCAATGCGCGCAACCCACCGACCAAAACAGTCAATTCCGGTGCGGAGAGCGTCAGCAATTGGGCGCGGTCAATCAGTAGCTGCTCTTGCGATGCTGTATGACCATCTTGAATGTAATTCCGGAAACCATCTGCGGTTGGTTCAAGACATGCAAAGGAATCGGCGTCGGTTTGCTCGGCCGTAGCATCAGTACGACCAGGCGTGAACGGTACCGATACATCGTGGCCGGCATCTTTCGCCGCTTGCTCGATTGCAGCACAACCTCCCAAGACGATGAGATCAGCGAGCGAGACCGCTTTCCCATTTGCGGTGGATCCGTTGAACCCACCTTGTATTCCCTCAAGCGTCCGTATTACCAATTTGAGCTCTTCGGGATTGTTGACTTCCCAATTGACTTGAGGTTCTAAGCGAACGCGCGCACCGTTTGCCCCTCCACGCTTGTCTGAACCACGAAACGTAGACGCAGAAGCCCATGCCGCAGAGACAAGCTGCGTTACAGTCAATCCTGATGCAAGGATGCGTTGCTTGAGGTCGTTGATGTCTTGCTCGTCGACCAACTCATGGTTTACCGTCGGAATTGGGTCTTGCCAAATCAACTCCTCTTCTGGGACTTCAGGTCCGATGTACCTAGCTCTAGGTCCCATGTCCCGATGAGTGAGCTTGAACCAAGCCCGAGCAAATGCGTCAGCAAATTTTTCGGGATCTTCGTGAAAGCTACGGGATATTGGTTCGTAGATGGAGTCCATCCGCATGGCCATGTCCGCAGTAGTCATTATTGGAGCGTGGCGTTGCGTAGGGTCGTGCGCATCAGGTACGGCGTCGGCTGCGGCGCCGTCTTTGGGGATCCATTGATGCGCTCCCGCTGGGCTCTTGGTCAGTTCCCACTCGTATCCGAATAGATTGTCGAAGTAGCCGTTGTCCCAAGTTGTGGGACTAGAGGTCCACGCACCTTCCAATCCACTGGTTATGGCATCTCCTGCAACTCCGGTGCCATTGCTGCTTTTCCAGCCCAACCCTTGTTGTTCGATGGGTGCACCTTCGGGTTCTGCTGCGAGCGACGCCTCCGCGGCCGCTCCGTGACACTTGCCGAACGTGTGACCGCCCGCGGTAAGCGCAACGGTTTCTTCGTCGTTCATGGCCATTCGAGCAAATGTTTCTCGTATATCGACCCCTGACTTGACTGGGTCGGGATTTCCGTTCGGTCCCTGCGGATTGACGTAGATCAAACCCATTTGCACAGCTCCGAGCGGTCGTTCCAAGTCTCGTACACCTGTGTAGCGGTTGTCTCCCAACCACTCGGTTTCGGAGCCCCAGTAAGTGTCTTCTTCGGATTGCCAAACGTCTTCGCGTCCTCCGCCAAATCCGAACGTCTTGAATCCCATCGATTCGAGTGCGCAATTTCCAGCCAAGATCAAGAGGTCGCCCCAAGAAATTTTCTTGCCGTATTTTTGCTTGACGGGCCACAGCAAACGAACTGCCTTATCCAAATTTCCGTTGTCCGGCCAACTGTTGACAGGCGGAAATCGCAAATTTCCCGTACCGGCGCCACCGCGACCGTCACCTATACGGTAAGTCCCTGCCGCGTGCCAGGCCATTCGAATGAATAGCGGGCCGTAATGACCATAGTCTGCGGGCCACCACTCCTGCGAGTTGGTCATGAGTTCGTTGAGATCGTCCTTTAACGCAAAGTAATCGAGTTTCGCGAACTCGGCGGCGTAATCAAAGCCGTTGGTTGGTTTGGACTCTGGTGTGTGTTGGTGCAGGACGTTGACGTTCAGCTGGTTCGGCCACCAATCTCGATTGGTGGTGCCGTCGCTTGACGCTTTCTTGCCCAAGCCATGCGCCACCGGGCATTTACTGGCCTCAGTCATAGGTGAGTCTCCGTTTTCTTGAACATTCACAGAATGTCATTTAGATTAAGTACTTGACATCCTCCTCGCCGAGAAAGACGAGGATTCCTACCGCGCTCAATGTTGGCAAAGGGCCACGACTTGAGTCGCCTCGTTGGGTTCCTGTTGCTGACGATTTCTGTCGTTCACTTCACAGGCTAACCGGGCATGCCTTGCCCTTGGTGCGTAAAGTATAGGAGATAGACTTTGACGATGCAAAACGCAACGTTTCGATTCTGCATACGCAGCCCGCACAGTCCAATCGAGCCATGAATGACAGTGTTTTCTTGTATGTTTGAGCAAGCAAGAAGCTGTGTCGCCATCCATTGATTCTTTGCTAGAAAAAATTGCTTCTACGATAGCCGTGGTGCTGCTGCGAGTACCTTGGATTTGTCGATGGACAGCCAATACGCGATACGCCTTCCGTAGTGCTCGAAAGAAATCTCTTTACGTCTAAATTGCGTGGAACGTTTACAATCAATTACACACTTTGGCTGAATGTTGGAGTTCCATTGTTGTCAAAACGCTACCGGTTTGATCTCTTTTCGCATCTTGCGGAATGCGATGCGAACTACATGCGTTTGTGCAAGCTGATGATGGATCTCGGGTCGGGCGAATTGAGAGAGATCTCAGTTCTTGTGAACTCGGTGGGTGAAGCAATTCGTTTCGCAATATCGGAGGATTGCCGCTATACAACCACCGTGACAATATTTCAACGCATGCCTGCAGGAATTCGTGATTTGATGCTTGTGGTTCGCGCCTATCACGACATGAAATGTGCCGAAGTGATCAGTTTCCAAGGACAGCGACAGTTTGCCGCTCGCTACGACTATCCAAATACCAAGATGCGTACGCCGGACGAGAAAGTGCAAGTAAATCGATTCTTGGGAGAGCTATTGACCCTTTGCCTACGGAGAGGGCGAACCGACAACGACCAGTCACGCAACGACAAGCTGTCTCTCGCCAACTGACCTCGAGAGATTTGAGTGCCGTTGTATTGGAAGGGGCACTAACTAACATATGGGTAGTTTGCATCTGCTGCAAGTTACTGACACGCACTTGTTCGTTGATCGAAGTACGACAAAGAACGGTGTCCAACCAGCCAAAACGCTGAACGCAGTTCTTGACAAAGCGTTGGCGTATAGAACACCGGACATTCTTGCGGCAACGGGCGACATCGCGAATGAGCCAGTACGCGAGACCTATGAGTATTTCTTGGAAGTCGTTCGGTCTCGATATTCTGGTAATCTACTTGTTATACCCGGAAACCACGACTCTGGCGGACTGATGAGAGAAATCTTCCCGGATTGCTCAAACTCGCTAGGTTCATGGACTGTTACATGCTTGGACACCCATGTGGATGGCAAGGTGGCTGGCCACGTAACCAAGCAAAATCTCGACCAGCTGGAAGCGGAACTGAGAGTCACGTCAGGACACGTGCTGGTTTTGGGGCACCACCCGATTGTCGACGTTGGTGCCAGGTGGTTGGACGCCCATCGCGTAGACAACGGAATGCAGGTTGTTTCACTCTTGCAGCAACACAGGGGATCGGCGAGCTATCTTTGTGGACATATTCACCAGGAATTCGACGTCGCCATCGACGGAATGCGCTGTCTGGCAACACCCTCGACGTGTTGGCAATTCGCAAGAGACGTCGATGAGTTCGCGATGGATGATCTCCCACCAGGTTGGCGGTGGCTTGAGTTGTTCGACGATGGATCGATCCATACTGAAGTTTTCCGATTAAGCACGGCGTAGCCAGAGAGGATTAAGGCATTGAGTAAGGAATACACAGCCGAATCAATCGAAGTACTGGAAGGACTGGAACCCGTACGGCGCCGACCAGGCATGTACACGGACACGTTGCGTCCGAATCACCTTATCCAAGAGGTTGTCGACAACAGTGTGGACGAAGTGCTGGCGGGCTTTGGATCGGTCATCGATGTCGAATTGCGACCTGACGGGTCAATCTCAGTTTCTGACAATGGTCGTGGAATGCCGGTAGACATACATCCGGACTACCACATGAGCGGTGTGGAGCTGATCATGTCGACGCTGCATGCCGGTGCAAAGTTCGACAATGAATCCTACCGGTTTGCTGGCGGTCTGCACGGCGTGGGCGTGTCCGTTGTCAACGCGTTGTCTCGCTGGTTGGAGGTAGAAGTTCGACAGAACGGCAACGTCTATTTTCAACGCTATGAGAACAGCGTCTGCCAAGGTCCCCTACGGGTCGTGGCAAGCGTTGGCAAACGGACCACGGGAACCGTTGTGACGTTTCTTCCAGATGCCGGCTTTTTTGAGTCGGACCAGATTTCTCTAGTCAAGTTGCGGCACGTATTGCGTGCTAAGGCAATCCTTTGTAGCGGCTTGACTGTGAATTTGTCAACTGTCACTGACGATGGAAGGCGTAGCACCGAAACGTGGCTCTATGAGCAAGGACTGGAAGGCTACCTCACGGAAAACATCAAGGGTGAACGGCGCCCGCAGGATCCGTTCACTCACCAAGCAGAAGGGGAAAAGGAGTCCGTCGAATGGGCAATCACTTGGACCAGCGAGCGTGACGAGCAAGTTGTAGAGAGCTATGTGAATCTCATACCGACTCCCCAAGGGGGTGCCCACGTGAATGGACTGCGAGCTGGACTCACCGATGCAATGCGAGAGTATTGTGAGTTTCGCAAGCTGTTACCTCGCGGCGTAAAGATCACGGCAGACGACGTCTTGGATCGGTGTTCCTTCATCCTTTCTGCCAAACTTGAAGATCCCCAATTCAGTGGACAGACCAAAGAGCGACTTTCGTCGCGGGAAGCTACAGCCTTCATTGGCGGTGTTGCCAAGGCATCATTCAGTTTGTGGTTGAACGAACATCCGCATGACGGCGATGCCATTGCGGAATTTGTGCTCGATGCTGCGCAGAAGCGGTTGCAGGCATCCAAGAAAGTAAAGCGCAAATCCTTGGTGTCTGGACCGGCGCTACCCGGTAAGCTTGCGGACTGTACGTCCCAGGAAGCCGAGAGGTCCGAACTGTTCCTGGTTGAAGGCGATTCGGCTGGAGGGTCTGCAAAACAGGCGAGGGACAGAGATTTTCAAGCGGTTCTTCCGCTGCGGGGAAAGATACTCAATACATGGGAAGTAGATACCGGTGCGGTGTTGGCTTCGCAAACCGTATTGGACATTGCACACGCCATCGCAGTCGAACCTGGAAGCGGTGACCTTTCCAACCTACGCTACAACAAGATTTGCATTTTGGCGGACGCCGATTCGGACGGAGCCCACATCGCCACACTTCTGTGTGCGCTCTTCCTGCGGCACTTTCGTGCCTTGGTTGATGCTGGCCACGTCTACATTGCTCTTCCTCCGTTGTACAGGATTGATGTGGGTAAGAAGGTGTACTACGCAATTGACGATGCAGAGAAGCAGGGGGTGTTGGATCGACTTATTGCCGAGAATTCTCGATCGACTCCCGTTGTGCAACGATTCAAGGGCCTGGGAGAAATGAACCCTCTGCAATTGCGAGAGACCACCATGGCTCCGGCCACGAGGAAGCTGGCAAAGCTCTTTGTCCAGCACGATGACAAGACCTTCAATGTCATGGACATGATGCTTGCCAAGAAGCGTGCGGCCGATCGTCGCCAATGGCTCGAATTGAAGGGAGATCAGGCCGAACTCCACCACACTGCTTCCCGCGACGCGACGCAACTTCCACTGCAAGAAGCTGAATTGACCAACGGAGCGTAACCGTGGCGCTGGATCTGTTCGACACCGACGAGCGTCTAGCACTCGACGAATATACCGAGAAGGCGTATCTCGACTATTCGATGTACGTAATCAATGATCGTGCTTTGCCATTCGTAGGTGATGGGCTCAAGCCAGTCCAAAGGCGCATTGTCTATGCCATGCAGCAACTTGGTTTCACCTATCAGGCCAAATACGCGAAGTCCGCGCGAACTATCGGAGATGTGACTGGAAAGTTCCACCCCCATGGGGAAGACGCATGCTACGAGTCCATGGTGCTCATGGCGCAGTCGTTTTCGTTTCGATACCCGTTGGTCGATGGACAGGGGAATTGGGGTGCGCCCGACGAACCGAAATCGTTCGCCGCGCAACGATACACAGAAGCTCGGCTTACCAAGGAAGCATCTTTGCTCTATGGGGAAATCGCACAGGGCACTGTTGACTTCATTCCGAACTTCGACGGAACGCTTAAAGAGCCCATTTGTCTTCCGGCTCGCATTCCCTTTCTACTGCTAAATGGGAGCACCGGCATTGCGGTAGGAATGGCTACCGACGTTCTGCCCCACAATCTGTGCGAAGTTGGAAATGCGTGCATCGAATTGTTGAAGAACCCTCGCGCATCGGTGGAAGAACTCATGAGTATTGTTCGAGGTCCTGACTTTCCGACGGGCGGTGCGATCGTTTCCTCTTGGGACGAAATTCAGGCCGCGTACGAGACAGGACGCGGGGTTGTTCGCTGCAGAGCCCGCTACGAACGGGAAAACGGCGAGATTGTTGTCAATGAACTACCGTTTCAAAGTTCACCTTCAAGAATTCTCGAACAGATTGCGCAGCAAATGGCCGCGAAGAGGCTGCCAATGCTGGTGGACTTGCGAGATGAATCGGACCACGAAAATCCCACGCGTTTAGTGCTGATTCCCCGATCTTCCCGAGTGGATGTAGACCGACTCATGAGTCACTTGTATGCAACCACCGACTTGGAGCGCAGCTATCGCCTGAACTTCAACGTCATCGGGCTGGACCAACGCCCACGAGTGATGTCGCTAAAGGGGATTCTGACCGAATGGCTGCAGTTTCGAAAGCTCGTCGTACGACGCCGCATTACCCATCGAATCGCTCAGATCGATCGGCGCTTGGAGATTATTGATGGATTGCTGGTCGCGCATCTGAACATTGATGAAGTAATTCGCATCGTTAGAGATGAGGATGATCCCAAGTCTGCACTAGTGGAGAGGTTCTCGTTGACGGAATTGCAAGCAAACGCAATTCTGGATCTGCGAGTTCGCCAATTGAGCCGACTTGAGCAGGAAAGTCTGGCTTCGGAAAGAAATAAGCTATCCGAGGAACGTCAAGATCTTGACTCAACGCTCAATTCCACCCGTCGTACGAACACATTGATCCGCAAGGAAATCGAAGCTGTGATTGCCGAGTTTGGAGACGCGCGGCGTACTTTGATCGAAGATGGGGCGACCGAAGCTTCGGCCTTCTCCGAAATAGACCTAATTTCCAATGAACCCGTAACGGTTGTGCTTTCAAGAAAGGGGTGGGTGAGGTCAGCTAAAGGACATGAAGTCGATCCTGATGCTCTCAGCTATCGCGAAGGGGACGAGTTTCTCGCCAGCGTGCGTGCTCGCACGAATGATCAGTGCCTGTTCTTTGACTCTACAGGGCGCATCTATTCGTTGCCGGCTCACAGCTTGCCGTCAGCACGCGGTCAGGGGGAACCGTTGACAAGCAGTTTGTCGCCGCCACCCGATTCGCGATTCGTGGGTCTAACGGTTGGGGGCCAAGGCGAAGTCTTAGTCGCAAACAACCGCGGCAAGGGGTTCATACTTGCGTTGCCGTCTGCTCATGTGAAGGTCAAATCAGGCAAGTCCGTCGTTGTTCTATCTCACGATAGCGAATTGCTTCCTCCTTCCACCATTTCTCGTGATGGAAGTGTCATCCTTGTGACAGATGCTGGACGTATGCTTGTCTTGGATGTGGAATCCATTCCAACACGCTCGCGCGGGATGGGAGTGGGCTTGATTGGTCTCGGCGGCAAGGGGTCTGCTGACGCGGATGAGCTCACCCACGCGCTCGGCATTGGACCGGAAGATTCGGTGCGAATTACCTCGGGTAAGAGGACGATGACTTTGAAGGGCCAGAAACTGCAAGAGTACGCGGGGCGGCGGTCCAATCGAGGACGCAAACTGCCGAGGGGCTACACCAAGGTCGACAACGTTGAAATTGCGGAATAGCTTCTAGTCTGTTGTCTACATGCCAAGCGCGTTTGAGCATGCGACAGACCGCTCTCAAGTCGAAGAATTTGGACGAGCGCACCATTCATAGTCTTTTTCGTCGAAATCGCGGCACTGTTTCCAGAATTCGATCAATGTACCTGGCCAGCACTGGGTCACTCGTCCGTTGGAATTCTTGTACCAGCTATTTACCGATGAAGCACCCCAGGCCATGTTCCGATTGTCGCGATCTATCTGTTTGTTGTAGTCGTCGTGGACGTCTTGCTTGCAGTCCATTGAAGCGTGACCAGTTTGCAGCAGGTGGCGTAAGCAACTCAATACATAGACCATCTCACACTCGGAGAAGAATATGATGCTGCCGTTGACCACAATGTTGGTGTTAGGCCCGTATAGCGCAAAAAGGTTGGGGTAGTTGGGAATTGTTATACCTCGGTAGGCCCGCGGGTCGTTCCCCCATCGCTCGCGCAGCTCTTCGCCATCGGCACCGTAGATTTGCATGGGATAGAAGAAGCGGCTTGCCTGAAATCCCGTCCCGAAGACGATAACGTCGTAGTCGTTCTTCGTACCGTCAGAGAGGTCCAAACCCGTTGGGGTGATTCGTTCGATCTGAGAATCGAGCACCGACACTTTCTCGTTCTTCAGTGATCGATACCATTCGCCATCGTCGATCAGCATCCGCTTCGATGCGGGGGGATAGTTCGGCGTTAGCTTGGCGATCAAGTCGGGTCGGTCGGCAAGTTGGCTCTCGATTCCACGCGTGAGCACTTTGCGCAGGTTTTCGTTGGCTTCGCTGACTGTTGACGTTCCTCCCTCCCAATCGGCATCGCACCTTGCCATCGACAACAACCCCTCGCCCGATGTCCAAAACATCGAGAATCTGAACCATGGGGCGTAGAACGGGACACAATTCAAGAGCCAGTGCTTTTCTTTCGTTATGTACGCCTGGTAGAGAGGGTTAACGGCGACCCACGGAGGCGTTCTAAGATAGACATCGACCTCCTTGCTTTGACGCACAACATGGGGAGTGAACTGAAAGGCCGATGCCCCCGTTCCAACAATCGCCACTCGTTTACCTTCGAGATCTGCCGAGTGGTCCCACTCGGCAGAATGAAAGCTTTGACCAGTGAATTCTTTCCTTCCAGGTAGGTCGGGCAGTTTTGGTCGATTAAGCTGCCCCACTGCCACTATCACTGCATTTGCTTCCAGCTGCGAATTCCCCTTGGGTGTCCTGAGACACATCTGCCAGGTTGCCTTTTCGTTGCAGTAGCGCATGGAGACAACTTCGGACTCGAACCGGATGTTGGGTCGAATCTCGAATTGTTCGGCAACATCCTTGAAGTAGTTGAGTAGGACCTTCTGATCTGAGAAATGCTGTGGCCAGTCCTTGGGAGCAAACGAGTAGGAATACACATGATTCGGACTGTCGACTCGACAACCCGGGTATCGGTTTTCGTACCAAGTGCCACCAACGTCGGAATTTTTCTCTAACACAACATAGGGAATTCCTGCTTTCTTGAGCCTAATTGCCGCAAGAATGCCAGACATGCCCGCACCAACAATCGCAACCCGGAAGCTCTCTCGCACTTTGTCAGGAATCGAATCAAACCCTTCGACACCATAGGTGTCCCTCCCGTCGATCGACAACTCAGCCAGAGCAAACTGCGTGTACTCGTGAGAGAGGTTTTCTCCGGTAATGAACTCGATCATCTCGGAAATCTGCGAAGAATCTATGGATTGAGCGGCGAGTTCTCCATCTCGATACTTGCAGATAGTGTCGAACGCGACCTCTTGAATTTTCTGACGGGCCTCGTCCGAAATGGACTGGTTCGGATTGCCCATGGGTACCACGTGAGGTCGAATGTCCCCACGTATGAGATCGAGGTCGCCGGTCATGTGGACGAGAGAACACATAAGTGCGGGGATATGGGCGTGATTCAAACACTCTCGGATTTCGGCGTTCGAAGCAACTAGAAGATCGTCACTTGGCTTCATTCATGCCTCAGCTTGCAATTCCGTTGTCTCCAAAGCGCTGGCTTGAGCGATTGCTTCAGCCACACCGCGCTTCGCAATGCAATGTTACCCAAGGCTTTCCGCAGCTAGTCCTTGTCGATGGCGGCTTGCACGCATACCGGATAATCTAGCTATAATCGGATGCAAGGATTTGCAAGAACTATTGACGGCTCAAGTTCAAATTTGTAGCGCGCCCGTTGCGTCCACTCGATTGGACAACAGGCGTCGCTGACGACCCCTAATGCCTACCTAACAGGAGCCTTCGTTGAACAAGACCAGAATCCTTACAGTCGCGATTGTGACTCTCGCAGTCGCAGGATGGCTGCTCACCGGGATACTTGCAGAACCTCCCTCGGACCCCTTGATCTCGCTCGCACAAGCCAAGGAGCTTCGCGACAATGCGCCAAGCGACGGTCGTTCGGTGCTGGTCCGCGCCAAGCGAAGCACCGCTAGCGAGCAGGACCAGACCATCGTGCTCCGGGGGCGGATCATCGACCGAAATCAGGCGATCGTACCTGCACGTACGGGAGGTCAAATTGTGGCACGCCATGTAGAGATTGGCGACTGGGTTGAAGAAGGAGACATTCTGTGCGAAGTGGATCTGGCGGACCGACAGGCTCGGGTTGATGTGGCCAAGGACGCTCTTGATCTAGCGGACAAGGAATACGAGAGTTCTCGGACTCTGACGGAACGGAACCTGTTGCAGGAATTGGATAGTGGACGCAAGAAGTTGATGCGAAGCACTTCAGCCCAGGAATTGCTGGCTGCTGAAATCGAATTGAACAACACTAAGGTTCGAGCTCCCATCGCCGGAGTCGTGGACGACGTGCACGTAAACGTTGGGGAGTACATTGATGTTGGGCTTCCCTGTGCAACGATCCTTGTATTGGATCCGTTATATGCGCAAGGATTCGTATCGGAAGAACACATAGCGCAGCTCTCTCTCGACTCCGATGCAACGGTAACCTTGCCAGGCGGCGAATCACGTAGTGGTCAACTCACGTTTATAAGCAAGAGGGCGGACGAGCAATCCAAGACGTTTCGTGTCGAGGTTACCTTGGCGAACGACGATTACTCGATGAGTTCGGGCATGAGCGCAACGATTGAATTAACAATTGCGACACGCAACGCTCACAAGGTTCCGACTTCGGCAATTGTTCTCGATTCGTCCGGGGCAATGGGGGTCAAGATCATTGACGGTGATAGCAGAGTCGAATTCCAGGCGATAGAGATTGTTCGGGAAGATGCGGACGGAGTTTGGGTTTCCGGACTGCCGAACGTTGCGACGATAATCACGGTGGGCCAGGGGCTTGTTGTTGAAGATGAACAAGTGTCTGTGGATTTTGAGTAGCTTTTCTCCGCTGTCCGCTAATCAGCCGTAGGGACTGGATCAGCATCAATGAGACGAATCGTAGACTTTGCGATTAGCCATACGCGCACGACTCTTCTCGTCATGTTGACGATCCTGGTGTTCGGAGTAGTAGCCAGGCTCACAATACCGGTCGAGAACGAACCAAAGGTAGACATACCCACCTTTACCGTGACGGTGCCGCACGAAGGCATTTCTCCGGACGACGCTCTGCGCTTGCTAGTTGCTCCGTTGGAAGTGGAGCTCAAGGCTGTAGATGGCATTAAGGAAGTAAGCGGCACCGGAGCTGAGCACATGGCGGTGCTCGGGGTCGAGTTCAAGTCGCATGTTGACATCGACTCCGCCAAGGCAGACCTTCGTGAGGCTGTGAATCGCGCCCGCCAGAACTTCCCTGCTACGACCGACGAACCTATTATCACGGAGACAGGCGGGCACAACAGCCGTGTACTGCAGGTGAATCTTGTCAGTAGGGGTGCACCAGAAGATCTCGTCTATCGCACTGCCATCGAGTGCAAGGATCGAATCGAATCACTTGCAAGCGTCCAGCGAGTGAGCATGCAGGGAGCTCGAGAGGAGTTTCTTGAGATTGCCATCGACCCGATCAAGATGCATACCTATCAGCTGTCCGTCGAGCAATTGATCTCTTCGATAGACAGAAACAATCGTCTGATACCGGCCGGTTCGCTACTGTCGGGACGGGGAAGTCTATCAATCAACATTCCAAGCGTCGTCGAAGCTCCCGAAGACTTGCTGGACATCGCAATATTTGCCAATTTGGACACTGTGGTGACTCTTGGGGACGTTTCGACCATCCGCCGTACCTTTAAGGACCGCGTCAGTTATTCCCATGCGAACGGCGAGCAATCCATCACGCTCTTCGTCTATCGGCGGCCGGAAGCTTTCCTTATCGGCACATCAAAGGAAGTCGAGGAGCTAGTCAAGGACTTCCAGGACGACGTTCCCCCCAGCATGCGGGTTTTTGTTTCATCGAACCTAGCTGACTTTGCTGAACGGCTTGTAACCGAGCTTCAGGGAAACATGATTACAGCGTTGGTTCTTGTGATGATTGTGGTTTTGGCCACCATGGGATTCAGAACGAGCATTGTGGTCGGGACCGCCATTCCCGTAGCTTTCCTTTTCGCTCTGATCTTTCTTTGGCTTGCAGGTCAGTCCTTCAACTTCATGGTCATGTTTGGAATGCTCCTAGGGCTGGGAATGCTGATCGACGGCGTCATTGTCATAACGGAGGACGCTGATCGCCGACTGGCTGACGGAGTGGCGAGCGCCGAGGCCTACAGTTCCGCTGCGACACGCATGGCACGTCCAGTCATTACTTCCACATCCACAACTCTTGCGGTTTTCTTGCCTTTGCTGTTTTGGCCGGGCACCGCAGGCGCGTTCATGGGCTACCTTCCCAAAACGGTGTTCCTTGTCATGGTAGGTGCTCTGCTCTATGCACTGTTCATGGCTCCCGCCTTCGGCAATCTCCTAATGGGAAATAAGCCAGGAAGAGTCGACTCCAAGCAGTCCGTTCAGTTGATGTGGAATTTGGATCTCTCGATTCTCAAGGGATTCAAGCAACTGTATGTGAAGGTTCTAGCGTTTGCTGTCAAGCATGCGGCGGTCACGGTAGTAGTCGCGCTTGTTGCCGTGTACGCGATTTTTGCATTCCATGGCGCCCGCGGGACCGGCGTGATCTTCTTCAACGAGAACGAACCGCAGTGGGCCAACCTCTATGTTCGAGCGCAGGGCAACCTAAGTGCCGACGAGTCCTATGGCCTAGTTTCACAGGTCGAGAACGAGCTCATTGAGGTAGTTGGACTGGAAAACATCAACATGATGTCGACCGCCGGATTCGGGCAGACAGAAGGTACTCGGACGGAATTTTCGGGTGGCGGAAGCTCCGATGTAGTAGGGATCTTTTTTGTCGAAATGGTGCCTTCGGATGAGCGAGAGCGATCTGGCGACGACATTCTGGAGGAAATTCGGGATCGGACGTCGCAAATCAGTGGAATTATCGTCGAGGTCGTACCTTTCCATGGCACGCTAACTGCTGGAAAGCCAATTGCCCTTCAATTTACCGGCGAGGATCGAACGATTCTTGATCCAATTGTGCTGCAAGTGCGGGAATACATGAAAGGTCAAGTCGAGGGTCTACGTGATCTCGAAGACACTCTGCCCTTGGGAGCTATTGAGTGGCAACTGAGTGTAGATCGCGCGCAAGCCGCTTTCTTTGGCGCGGACGTAACCACCGTGGGATTGGCCACTCAGCTGCTGACCACGGGCGTGAAGCTGGGCGAGTATCGGCCTGATGACGCGGAAGATGCTTTAGACATTCGAGTGCGCTACCCAATCGATGCTCGAGGACTCGACACGCTTGACGATCTTGAAGTTACAACCGCCATGGGTTCTGTTCCCATCTCTCAATTCGTCGAGAGGTCGCCGCACATCAAGTCGGACGCGCTCCAGAGACGCGACCAGTCCAATATGCACATGATCAGAGCAGCCGTCGCACCGGGAGTTCTTGCCGACACCAAGGTTCGTGAGATTCAGAGCTGGATCGATGCGCAGAACTTTGACAGCAGAGTGAGCATCCGGTTTCGAGGCACCAGCGAAGAGCAGGAAGAATCGCAGGCTTACTTGTCAAAGGCGTTTTCGTTCGCGTTGTTGTTGATGTTCGTGCTGCTTGTTCTGCACTACAACAACTTCTACCATCCGCTGCTCACAATGTTGGCGATTGTGCTATCGACGGCTGGAGTCTTTCTGGGTCTCTCCCTTACAGGTCAGCCGTTTAGCGTGATCTTAAGTGGGATCGGCGTACTGACTCTTGCAGGGATAGTGGTGAACAATAACATTGTTCTCATCGATACGTTCAACGCCGGAGTTCGAGACAATCCCAATCGCGACGTTCGAGAAATCATTGTCCTGACCGGATTGCAGCGGCTTCGACCCGTGCTCATAACGACAGGTACGACGATTATTGGCATTTTGCCGCTCGCCACGGACAACTCGATCGATTTTGTGAATCGCAAGTGGATATTTGGCGGTCCCGTGTCGGCATATTGGGTGCCGCTGTCCCAAGCCATACTGTTCGGATTGAGCTTTGCCACGGTTCTTACGCTTATCGTCACTCCTGCGCTGCTAGCACTGCCAACACAACTCAAGGGTTGGTTCCGAGCACTGCGTGACCGGTTGCCGAAACCTAGGCTGTTCGGTCGTCGATCTGGGCCCGCTACAGAATCCAGCGTGTAGAGCGTACCCAGTCAGCAGAGCCGCCCACGTTCTGCTGCTATGCGGGAGGAATACAACAAGCTATTCGACGGAAGTGTAAAACTGTTCGCAGTATCGTCTGAAGTGAATGATGGAGCTCTCGCTGGAATCGAGTCGAGGATGGACCAAGTACTTCTTGTTCTCCCAAATGTCGAAGTCCTGGGAAATGTCTTTTTGATAGACCTCGAAAAAAATCTTTAAAAGCAAGGCGTTTAGCAGTCTCCTTGGCATCAGACCGAGTCCTGGCATTAGTACATTTGGCCGCTCGATGTCCTTCATCTGAATCGCCATGACGAAGTTGAGCTTCTCGCCATCTATAGGTGTACTTAGTGCCAATTGGCGAATGTATAGGCCGGCGTCTTCCATGACCGGTTCGATCATTGAGTACCCGATTCCCCACATGCTGACCGTCGCGTGGACGTCGAGCTTCAGGCACAAGTGCTTGGTTGGGCCGACATGACGCATCAGCCGGAACCGATTTCTCAGATGGTGTCCCTCGATGTGCAGGGGCCCTAGACTCTCGACGTTCGAGTAGCCGTGCACGTACGGCAGGTGAGAAATGTCAACTCCGTTTTCAGAGGTTTCCTGAGGATGCGTTCGAATCTCCTGTGAGGAATATAGAAATCTAGACCAATCGCCATCGTCCAAGTCGGGTATCGACCATTGAGGTTGGAGTCCGTCTGGGTGCCAGAAGGCGAAGATTACACCTCCCGTTTCATAGACAGGATAGGTCTTCAACGACACTGATGTCTTGAGATCGCCAACTGGTGAATGCACGCATTGGCCAGATGTGTTGTAGCTGAATCCATGAAACGGACAAACCAGCAGACCCTTCTTGAGCTTTCCGCCGAATTCCGGCGACAGATTCGCGCCCAGGTGGGGACACATTGCGTTCGCCAAGCACACGTCTCCCTGCTCGTCTCGCCAATACACGATTCGCTGTCCCAGCCAGGTCTTGCTGTACAGTTCCCCGCGTTTGAGGTTTTCGCTGAAATCTACCCAATACCACCCGATTGGAAATGGCGAGAACGGAAAACGCTTGTGATCAGGTTCTTTCATTCCAATTGTGTAAACCCCCGAGTGGATTGGACTTATCGAACCGCATGGCTAGGATGATTACGATCTGACAAACACTGCCATTACACTCTTAATCAAATAATTAGGAATGTGCTCGCTTTTCTTAAGACTTGGACAATCGCTTAGCAAACGAAACCCGTTGACATCTTGTTCATATTTTACGAGCAACTCTCGATATCGGAGCGCTGGTTTAGGGTTCTCATCACCGTGAATGAACAGCTGATTCGAGGGTTGTTCTTCAAATATTTCGAATGGATCACCGAGCTTTCTCTCGTGCGTTGGTTCACACAGTTCCTTTTTTCGATGAGCTAGGCTGCCAGAGAAAGAGCAGCAAATTTCAAGATCTCACTACCTTGAGTGGAGTGAACTGCATGTCAATTGGGTGCAATTGCTAGTAAACTAGGTTGTGATTGCCTGACAATGCTGTGCCAGGTGACATAGATACGCCTACCGCGGGTAGGCTGCAGCGGAGTTTTAGGAACTCTTCAATGTTTGAATGCATACCAAGTAATGAACGAATTGTTTTCTCAGAGGTCAGCACCTAGCATCGCCCGCTAACGGGCACCGATATGACTCAGATTACATTCCTTGAAGAAGTGACCTTAATGTTGCTCAACGAGGACACCGGCTACTTTGAACCCCTCTCCCATTGGCGCATGTCTTGCGTCGCAGCGGGAGCCGTTCTCATGGACTTGGCTTTGGCAAATCGAATCGATACCGATCTCAAGTCGCTGGTGCTGTTGGACGCAACGCCGCTGGGCGACGACCTGCTGGACCCCCCGTTGTCTGAAATCGCTGCGGCCAAGGAAACTGACCGGTCGGTGCAATTCTGGGTGGAACAGATTGCGGTTGGTGCTGAAGCACTGATGCAGAATTCACTGGATCGACTTGGCAATCGTGGAATTTTGGATGTCGATGAAGCAGGTTTCTGGGTTTTGTCCAGAAAGAAGTCCAAGGCAGCAGCAACAGACGAAGGATCGGACGATACGTTTCGAGATGTAAAACGGCAAATTTACAACATCATTCACAGCGATGAAATACCCGATCCTCGAGAAATTTCGATCATATCGCTTCTCAATTCCTGCGAGATCTTTTCGACGCTATTGGAGAACGAGGAGTACGAGCAAGTAAAGGAGCGGATTGAGCTGCTGGCAAGGATGGATCTCATCGGTCAGTCCCTTGCTGTTGCCGTGCAGGCTACTTTCAAGTCTCCAGTTACTGCTCAAGTTGCACCACGCAGAAATCCTCCACGAATCAAGCTTTGGGATTTTGTTAGCTCGCGTGCTGTTTGGTCAGGCAATTTGCCGCTGTTTTTTGCAGAGCAACACGAAAAGCTGGGTCCTATCTCACGTCTAGTCGCACCCGGCACGAATTTGTACGTGTTGAGTGGTGCGAAGCTGAATGCAATGGTCCACCGTCGTGGGCGGTTGTTTCTCCGTTGCAAGGAGTATCTGGAGGCATTTCAGAAGGACTGGGGCGTAAGCCGTTCCGTCGCAAGCATGGACGGCGCAGAGCACTACCGCATGCGCAAGACCATGCGAGACGGCACCGCCCGAAGCGTGGTAGAAGATAGAGTTAAAGAGGTCTTTCAGGTATTTGGGAAACATGCCAAGGAATGGATTTCGGGCGCAGTGTTGCCTGGCGAGTACGTGTGTCAGACCATGGTTGGCGAGCAAATCAGCAGACTCTCCACCAGTAGCGACATTACTGGCTATTTTGACGATCTCTATGAATTGGAGACGCGTGCTCTGCTCGTAAACATTTACAAGATCATGCCCAAGTTCATGACCCGTACGCCGGGGATGAACAAGAGACGGAAAAGGCTGCTCGAGCTCTACGCGACCATCCACAGCACTCACTCTCCCGCCCTGCGCGAGGGGAAACGTCGAGACTTGGTCGACGACATACTCGACCTGCATGCCGATGACCCGCAATACCTGCCTGAAACCGACGTTGGTTTCAACTTCATCGCCGCGCTAATTGCCGGGCACTACGCCGGGGCATCCCTGAGTTTCGGCGTGTATTCGCTACTTACCGAACCCGAAATAGTCGAACAGCTTCGTGAAGAAGCCGCTCACGTTTTCAAGGACGGATACCCTACGCACGATATGCTCAGGGAAACCAACATTGACGTAGCTCTTCGCTTTGTCATGGAGATCATGCGAATGTACTGTGTGATACCAGTGCACAATCGACATGTAATGAACGCCGAGATCATTGAGGGTTACGAAGTGCCAGCAGGAACTGACTGTCTTTTGGCGTACACCGCCTCGCACTACTTAGAAGAATACTTCAAGGATCCACTCAAATTTGACATAGACCGCTACCTGCCGCCTAGAAACGAACACAAGACGCCTGGAGCTTATCGACCATTTGGTGTGGGCACCCACACGTGTCTCGGCCAACGATTTGTCGAACTTCAATTGAGTCTTAACATTCTCTTGTTTGTACACCATCTGGACTTGGAGATGGTTCCGAAGAACTACAAACTCAAGATCTCCCCGTTTCCCAAGTTACGTCCCAACAAGCGCTTTAAGTTTCGTGTAAAGAAGGTGCTCAATCCCCTACCAGACACGATATAGGTTCGTGCGTCCGGCGCTCATGCCGACATAGGCGAATACTCGCCAGATGGCTGTGCAATGAGAGTCTTGGCTGCGCTGCCTGGAACCTCTCGAACCAATCGCGGAACCAAGTAACCCGGCAGCTCTGACTGAATTTCACGATGGACTTGCAGGGCTTCTTGCTCTGGAACGTCAAAGTGTGCAGTGCCTTCAACTTTGTCCAGCAGGTGGAGATAGTAGGGAGTTACACCTATGTCGAAGAGTCGATGGGACAGATTGGAGAGCACGTCGCAGGAATCGTTGATGTTCCTTAGCAGGACGCTTTGGTTCAGTAGCGTTACATTCGCTTTTCGCAGAGCGTCGGTCGATGTTGCGACCTTACTATCGATTTCATTTGGGTGGTTGATGTGTACTACCACTACTACGCGAAGTCGCGTGGTGCGAAGACAATCCAACAGACCAGCCGTGATGCGCTGTGGGATCACGACGCTGAATCGCGTGTGAAATCGCGCCGTCTTCACATGATCTACGCTGGCGATTTGTGTCAAGACTTTCTTAAGAGCCAAGTCTGAAAGCGTCAAGGGGTCGCCGCCAGACAGTATGACCTCGGTGGTGGACTCGTCATTTCGGACGAAATCGAGCATGGATTGGGTCGCGCCATCTCGAATTCTTGAATAAGGATAGTGTCGGCGGAAACAGTAGCGGCAATGGATAGGGCATGCGGAGGAAGCAATGTGCAGCACTCTTCCTCGGTATTTGCGCAGGGTGCCCAACGCAACTTCAGTCCCTTGCTCTTCTAGAGGATCCTTCGTGTAGCCCTCTAGGGTGGCTTGCTCCCGCAAAGAGGGAGCAACCTGAAGAAGCAGTGGGTCCGTTGGGTTTCCTCGTTCCATCCGGGACAGGAATGGTTCGGGTACTAGAAGGGGAAAATCTAGATCCTCGGTCCAGTCGATGTCCTCTCTCCGCAAGTTCATCGCTTTCCTGAGGGATTCGGTATCCCGAATCGCCTGACGCAGGATGACCTTCCATTCGTCATCAGGCCATGGCAAGGGCGCGGAAAGTATCATTTAGCCAACAACGAGGACACGTCTAATGCCGAGCTATTCTACAAACGAATTTCGCAGTGGACTCAAGGTTATGCTTGAGGGTGAACCATGCACGATTCTCGAAGCAGAATTTGTCAAGCCTGGAAAGGGTCAAGCGTTCACTCGGGCAAAATTCCGTAACCTGATTACTGGTAGGGTGTGGGATCGAACATTGCGCAGCGGCGAAACCATGCAGTCTGCCGACGTGGTCGAATTGGAAATGGAATACCTCTATACCGACGGGACCGAATGGCACTTTATGCGCATGGACGACACCTACGAACAGGTGAGCGCCAGTGCGGAAGTCGTCGGTGACGCCAAGCGTTGGATAGTGGAACAGGACAAATGCACAGTAACACTGTGGGAAGGCAGGCCCATATCTGTAGTCCCTCCCAACTTCGTGGATGTCGAGGTCAAGGAGACTGAACCCAACATTAGAGGCGACACTGTTGCTGGGGGAGCAAAGCCTGCCACGCTGGCAACGGGGGTTGTCATTCGTGTGCCGCTCTTCATAGATGTTGGCGAAGTAATTCGCGTTGACACGCGCACAGGCGAATATGTGAGTCGCAGCAAGGACTCATGACTGGGGGTTGGCGCCCGGCAATTGAACCGAAAGCACTACGTGAACGAGCCGCCCTAGTCTGCAGGATTCGTTCGTTTTTTCAACGTCGGGACGTCATTGAAGTCCATACTCCAATACTAGGCTCGCACACCGTCTCGGACGTGCACGTGGACTCCGTGCGGGCAGGCACGGGCTTTCTGCAGACATCGCCTGAATACTTCATGAAGAGATTGCTGGCTGCAGGCGCGCCCTCGTGCTATCAGATCGGTCCTGTGTTCCGCAGTGGTGAAGCTGGCAGGTGGCACAATCCCGAGTTCACAATGCTCGAGTGGTATCGAGTGGGCTACGACTGTGAGCGATTGAGACACGAGACAGCAGAGCTGGTCGATCTCGTGCTCGGAAAGTCCTCCTACCAAACGGTGACCTTCCAATCACTGTTCTACGATAGGTTCGCTATCGATGTATTCGACATTTCGACCGAAGAGTTGTACCGGCTAGCCTGCAGTCTTGGCTACAAAGGCATGTGTGATGCAGAGGGAGTGCGGGACTTTCTCTATTCTGATGCAATTCGACAATACGATACCGCGCGGATGTTTGTGGTGAACTTCCCGTCTGAATCTGCAGCACTTTCGCGCATCGTGGAAGTAGAAGGTGTCGAAGTGGCTGATCGCTTCGAATTGGTTGTCTCAGGTATTGAAATTGCAAACGGCTACAACGAGCTACTGGATGCCGATGAACTGGCTGGAAGAGCTAGTCAGGACAACCAGAAACGTATTGAGATGTCTCGACAGACCGTAGAGCTCGATCATCGACTGCTCGCTGCAATGCGCAGTGGACTTCCGAGTTGCGCGGGGGTGGCAGTTGGACTAGACCGATTGATTGCACTGGCGATGGAAAAGGACAACATTCACGACGTGATGACTTTTCCCCACGGTTATGCATAGAGCCTACGACTCGCTGCAAGTTAAGTTTTGAGCATTTGCGCTCAAGGCGTCCATAATGTTCATGCGAACGCGACGCACAATCTAGCGTTGTGGCTTGGAGAGACACATGCACTCGAACTTGACCTGGATCGATATGGAAATGACAGGGCTCGATCCTGACCATGACGTCATCCTGGAGATTGCAACAGTAGTTACAGATTCCAACTTGAACATTCTTGATGAGGGACCGTCGATTGTGGTCGCACAGCCAGAGGAAACATTGGCACGAATGGACGATTGGAATCTAGAACATCACACCGAATCCGGTTTGTTGGATCGGGTGCGGTCTTCGGAAAGTTCGCTCGAAGAAGCGGAAGCCGTCACGTTGGATCTAGTGTCGAGACACTCAAAGAGAGGAGAGTCTCCCTTGTGCGGCAATTCTGTGTGGCAGGATCGCAGATTCCTGAAGCACTACATGCCGACGTTAGAAGACTACCTCCACTATCGAATCATTGATGTCAGCTCGCTGAAGGAACTGGTTCGACGCTGGGCTCCTCCGATCTACAAGGAACTTCACAAGGCTGAGAAGCATCGTGCTCTGGAGGACATCAAGGAGTCCATTGCAGAACTCCAGTTGTATCGCACCAAATTCGTCGCTAGCGACTTTGGTTGAGTTGCCTTTCGAGCGCCCAGTCTATGTGCTCGACGCACATCGAATCGTTTCGATCAGTCATCTCTTGCCGCTTTGATTGAAGCACTGACAGCAGGTTCCTGCTGAACGGCGCATTGCCTGCAGCAATCGCCAGGTTGCGTGTCCACTGGCTATAGTTCACACGTCGCAGAGCCATGCCCGCGGTGCGCTTAAGGAACGTCTGCTCGTTCCATTCCAGTAGTTCACTTATCGGCTTTTTGTCCAAGTCGTGACGAATTGCGAAGTCTTTCTCCTGCGAAGGGGGCGCAATGCGATTCCATGGACATATAAGTTGGCAGTCGTCGCAGCCGAAAACTCGATTCCCAATGAGCTGACGAAATTCTGTGGGAATTGAGCCCTTGAGTTCAATGGTGAGATAGGAAATGCACTTGCGAGCGTCCAATTTACCCGGTTCAACGAGCGCGCCCGTTGGGCAAATGTTTATGCATGCTTTGCACGAGCCGCATTGCGGTTCGACCTTGCCTGTTGTCACAGGCAACGGCAGGTCGGTGAATATCTCTCCAAGGAAAAAGTACGACCCCACATCGGGATGAAGCAGCAGAGTGTTCTTTCCCATCCAACCAAGACCGGCCTTCTCTCCCAGGGGCTTTTCCAATACCGGGGCGGAATCCACGAAGGCTCGATGGTTGCCACCGGCGACGGCAACAATCTTTCTTGCTAGTTTGGCTAGTTTGCGTCGCAGCACCTTGTGGTAGTCCCGGCCAAGAGCGTAGCTCGAAATGCATGCCAGCGAAGGATCTGCTTGAGAGACAGGAGCTGTTGGTGGTGCGTAGTTCATTCTCGCGCTAATGACGCGTACGGTTCCAGGCAACAGGCGATGGGGCGCGAGCCTTTTCTCGACGTTGCGTTCCATATAACGCATCTCTCCGTGAAAGTTCTGGTTCAGCCATTCGCGATATTCGGCAGAGACGGCCGACAGATCCACGTCGGCTATGCCGACTTCGTCGAACCCTAGATCATCCGCCCAATTGCGAATGTCTTTGGAGAGAGCTTGTAAGTCCATCAAATAGAATTTGTCGCATGAGTGCGATAGAGCGAGTTTACACCGCCGAAGAGTGTCGCCGACTCGATCGATTGGCTATCGAGGAGTTTGGAATACCCGGCATAGAACTGATGAATCGTGCGGGCCGGTTTGCGCTCGATCAACTTCAAAGCCATTTTCCCGATGCTCGATCGATCACCGTTGTTGCCGGTTCCGGCAACAACGCTGGCGATGGCTACGTGGTAGCTGGTTGGGCGAAGCAGCGAGGTCTTGATGTAGCGTTGCACCAAGTGGGCGACGCCGACCGATTGGACGGAGATGCCCGACGCGCATGGGATTGGATGCGTGAGCAGGGAGTCAAGCCCTCCGCGATTGAGGACCGGACGGCCGATGTCGTGGTTGACGCTATGCTAGGCACTGGAGCTTCTGGCTCCCCAAGATCCAACTACAAAGAAGCTATCTCAGCGATTCTACGAGGAGATAGCAAGATCCTCGCACTCGACCTGCCGAGCGGCATTGACGCTAGTACCGGGTGTGCCACGACTGACCAACCAGTAAAGGCAGACATAACTTGTACTTTTGTGGGAGCCAAGCTTGGTCTGTTCACGGGCGATGGAGTTGATTGCTCCGGCCAAGTGGAGTTGTCCGACTTGAGAATTCCCAGGCAGGTATTTGACCGTGTACTTGGACTGGAATTGATTGATCCCGACCAGCCGAACTATAGCCTGCCGACGCGCAAGCCATCGAGCCACAAGAGTCAGCTTGGTCACGTATTGGTCGTGGGCGGAGATCACGGCGGTGGAGGCGCGGCAATGTTCGCTGCGGAAGCGTCAATGCGTACAGGGGCGGGACTGGTGTCGGCGGCAACCCGACCGGAACACGTTGGCGCATTTCTTGCACGATGTCCAGAGGTTATGGTTGAAGGTGTAGATACAGGGAGCAGCATTGCAGAGTTGGTCGGCGGCGCAGATGTCGTAGCTATAGGCCCGGGTCTTCGTCCGAGCACTTGGAGTCAGTCGATGCTCTCTGCAGTCTTGCAGGCAGGTCCGCGCCGACTGGTAGTCGATGCGGGAGCGCTTCGATTGCTGGGTGAACATTCGCTACCTCCCGATTCGATCATCACGCCGCATCCTGGTGAAGCTGGTCACCTTCTGTCTACGACTAGCAGCCAAATTCAACACGACCGCCCTGCAGCCATTGCACGGCTCACGCGTCGATTGCATTGCGTCGGAATATTGAAGGGCGCTGGTAGCATCGTTGCTGACGATGGCGAACTCATTGCTCTTGTTCGGTGTTCAAATCCTGCGCTTGCAACGGCAGGCAGCGGAGATGTATTGACAGGCATTGTCGCTACTGCTTGCGCTCAACTCGAATCGTCGGCACTGGCTGCCAAAACCGCAGTAGCCGTGCACTGTCGAGCTGGCATTCGAGCTGAGCGAGAGCTTGGGGATCGCTCAGTCATCGCCGGAGATCTGGTGCAGAACATTCGACCGTGGGCGTAGGTACCCATGCGTCGTCAGGAAGTGGAATTGGCCAATGAAGCGGCCACGCTTCAGCTTGGTGCGACGCTCGCCGCCAAGATTCCATGGGGGCTTGTTTTTCTTCAGGGTCAACTGGGGTCGGGAAAAACCACACTGGCTCGAGGGTGGTTGAGAGCTCTTGGCCACAGGGGACCTGTTAAGAGCCCTACCTACACCATCGTTGAGCCGTACCGCCTTAGCAATATCGACATACTGCACATTGACCTTTACCGTATTGAAAATTCTCTCGAATTGGACTATATTGGATTGCTGGAACAGCTGGAGTTGAGTCACTTGCAACTTGTCGAGTGGCCAGAACAGGGACGTGGACAGCTTCCTTCTGCTGACGTAGTCATTTCATTGGCGAGTCGAGGAGAAGGACGCATCGCATACATAAGCTATTTCAATGAATACTCTCTCACCTGCTAGCGCTTACCCCTGCGCCATCGGTCTAGCTACCTTGTGTTTGGCCCTTGCACTTCCCATTCACGCGAATGAACTCTTGGGAATCCGTTGGAACGAAGGTCCACAGAACACTCGTGTTGTGCTTGATTTAGACCGGGAAGCCGAATTCACCTATGGAACGCTTGTTGGTCCGCCGCGCATCTACATTGACCTGCAGAACACATCGCTCAAGAAACGATTGAATGTGGGCGAATTCGATAGTCGGCTGCTGAAGGGAGTGCGGCACGCTGAGAGCGCACGAGGAAAGTACCGAGTGGTCTTGGACTTGAAGAGTACTGTGGAACCGACCGTCTTCAAGCTCGGTCCCCATGCTCCCTACGGGCACCGTCTCGTCATAGACCTTCCTAGCGATATCGTTCTTGACGATTGCTCTACAGACACAGAGCCGCACGAAGACGTGGTGGTCGTCTTGGATGCAGGACATGGAGGCGAAGATCCCGGCGCGATAGCTATTACGGGAATGCTGGAGAAGCACGTAGCGTTGGCAATTGCGAACCACACCAAGCAGGCACTTGAAGAAGCACCCGGATTCAGGGTGGTCATGACACGAAGCGGGGACTACGAAGTGCCGTTGGTCACCCGTCGCAACATTGCGTTGAATCAACGTGCCCATCTCTTTGTGTCGATACATGCCGACTCGTTCAAAAGGCCGGAACCACGTGGTGCCAGCGTATATGTGCTGGACAGCGGCAAGGCGCAGACGGAATTGGACCGCTGGATGGTAGAGAATGAGAACCGAGAGGATTGGCGAGGCGGTGTGGCTTCGTGGATAAATTCCGACTGCTTTGAGGAACCTGAACAGTACAAGTTCCTCAACGAGAGGGCAAGAGATGCGGTACTTGACAATTCTGTGTCTGTCGGAAAGAGCGTTCTCTCCGAACTTTCTTCAGTTGCTCACGTACACCCAAAAGGGCTGACAAGGGATAGAGGCGATTTTCGAGTAACTGATGCAGGATTCGTCGTACTCAAGTCCACTCAAGTTCCCTCTGTGCTGGTCGAAACAGGCTTTCTCTCCAATCCACAGGATGCACGACTTTTGGGCCAATCGTCGCATCAATTGGCTTTGGGACGAGCCATCGCGAGGGGCATACTGGCATACTTCTGCGACAATCCACCGTGGCACACAAAGCTGAAGGATGGTCTCGTCGAATGCGCCTATCGTCGCGATTTCAAGACCTATCGAGTTCGACGTGGCGATACATTGGGCGAGATTGCTCTGGCCAACAATGTCTCTATTACTTCGATTAGGCAGTTGAACAAGCTTCCCAATGATCGCATCTACGCCAATCAACTGCTGACAATACCTGTGCGCATGCGCCAAAACTGATGGTCAAGCCACGCATTCGACGGCTGGACGAACGCGTTGCCAACCAGATCGCTGCGGGGGAGGTCGTTGAACGACCCTTCTCAATCGTCAAGGAACTAGTCGAAAACAGTCTGGACGCCCACGCCACCAACATCCTTGTTGAAGTTGAGGCTGGAGCATTGCGTCGCGTGCGAGTTTCCGACGATGGCGATGGAATCGAACCCGACGATTTGCGATTGGCTGTGCAACGCCACGCAACCAGCAAGATTGGCTCGGCCGATGATCTAGTAGCCGTTGCCACAATGGGATTTAGGGGCGAGGCGTTGGCGAGCATTGCAGCGGTTTCGAAAATGGAGATAACTTCGCGGACACGTGAGGCCGCGTCGGCTTGGACATTGAGGGTCGAAGGAGGCAGAGAGGAGTCGTTCAATCCCAGTTCGGGAACGAAGGGGACGACGATCAATGTCACCGATCTGTTCTACAACACGCCGGTTCGTCGCAAGTTCCTAAAGCAAGCGCGGACCGAATTCGGCCATGTTGCGGACTGTGTTCGTGTTTTGGCCGTCGCTAACCCGCATTGTGCGTTTACGTTGTTGAACGATTCAAAAGTAGTTGAGAGGATGCAAGCTGAAGAGTCTGCATTCGAGCGGGTGTCTCGAGTTCTCGGTACAGGTTTCGCGGACGAGTCCATGGAGATCGACCTCCAACATGGGGATCTTCGATTGCGTGGATGGGTGGGCTTGCCTACGCTCACTCGCAGTTCGGCCAACAGGCAGTACTTCTTCGTCAACGGTCGCTACGTTATAGATCGTTTAGTAGCACACGCTGTCAGGCAAGGCTACAAGGATGTGATGTTTCACGGCAGGCATCCGGTGTTTGTGCTCAACCTCGTCATCGACCCGCACGAAGTGGATGTCAACGTTCATCCGACCAAACGTGAAGTACGTTTTCGCGATCCTAGGCGTGTCCATGATTTCTTGATGTCTGGCATGTACCACGAATTGAGCGGCGTGGGAACCCGCAACCCTGCACCACTCGAGTTGGAGCCACGTCGAGAAGGTACTGCCGGACCGCTGCAATCTGCAGTGGATTCGTACATTGAGACGCCGCTGTCGCTGAGTGAACCTGATACGCTGCGCGATCCTGATCGTGAGCTGCTGAAAGGTGGAACCAAGTCTCCCAGTGCTGAACCCGCGTCAGATCGCGGAGACATTCCTCCCATGGGCTACGCTTTGGGACAACTACGGGGTGCTTACATACTTGCCGAAAATGCAGATGGGCTGGTAATCGTCGACATGCATGCTGCCCACGAGCGAGTGGTCTACGAAAAAATGAAAAAAGCCCGCGATGCTCGTCGATTGACATCGCAGCGTCTTCTGATTCCGATCGAAATCGAAGCGAGTCGAGGGGAAGCTGACGCTGCGCGGTCGGCACGAGACTTATTGAGCGAACTTGGTCTGAAGCTGGAAGTTGCGGACGACGATACGATCACGGTACGTGAAGTCCCTGCACAATTAGATGCATCAGACATTCGTCAGCTCGTGCTGGACGTGCTTGAGGAGTGGGAGGAGTACGGCACGACGGAAACGATCAAGGATCGAGAAAACGAACTGCTAGCAACGTTCGCATGCCACGATGCAATTCGCTTCAATCGCCAGTTGAATCTAGCCGAAATGAACGCGCTATTGCGCGACATGGAACGCACAGAAAACGCAGGTCAATGCAATCATGGTCGTCCCACGTTTCGTGTGCAGAGTCTGAAGGCGTTGGACAGAGTGTTTCTTCGCGGGCGCTAGATCCTGTAGCAGGACTCGGATTGCACACGGAATCGTCCCGTCATGTGATTGCCTTGCTTGGACCTACGGCAAGCGGAAAAACGGACATTGCAATTCAACTGGCAGACCGATTCGACGTTGCTCTGATTAGCGTCGATTCCGCGATGATCTATCGCGGTATGGATATCGGCACAGCGAAGCCAAGTGCAGCAACTCTACGGGAGTATCCCCACGCGCTCATTGACATCTTGGATCCCGAGACCGACTACTCGGCAGGAGATTTTGTGGCCTCGGCAGACGATGCAGTCGAAGCGGCCTTCACGCAGCGCAAGATTCCGCTTCTGGTAGGGGGAACCATGCTCTATCTGCGGGCATTTCGCGATGGAATCGCAAGATTACCCAGACGTGACGCCAGATTCCGCGCGAATCTGAGGTTGCGAGCAGAAAAACTAGGCATCAACAAGCTTCACGCCGAATTGCAGCGGATCGATCCGGTAATGGCAGCACGTATTCATCCCAACAACTATCCTAGGATAGAGAGGGCATTGGAGGTTTGTGAGATTGCAGGTGTTCCCATGTCGAAATTGCTTACCGAACGAGCCGGGATGCGAGTAGAGGAAAGGCTGCATTGTCACTATCAAGAGTATTCGTTGCTCCATGCGACCCGCGAAGAACTTCACAATCGAATAGCAACTCGTGTGCTCTCTATGATGGATGCGGGCTTTGTTGAGGAAGTTAGGCGTTTGATGGCTCGACCAAGACTCACTTCTAACGCCATGTCGATGAAATCAGTCGGATATAGGCAGCTTTGGGAGCATTTGAAGTCCGATCCATCCATTAATGTGGAACCTGCTACTATCGAGTCGATCACCGCTGCAACCCGTCAACTGGCTCGTCGTCAGCTGACGTGGATACGTAGTTGGCGCGATCTTCCCGAACACCGCCAGTTGGTTGATGTGGATCCTCTGGAGGCTCTGACAAGATCGATTCTGCAGTTCGTATAGTCCAACGGCGGCACTGACGATTACTCGCCTAACAAACGTTGTTCGCAATCAGGAGCGAATCGAACTTACAATTGGTGCCATGCTTGTTGGGAGCTCAACTATCCTGTTAGTCATAGATGTTTTTTGATCGACCCGAAAAAGGACTCAAGACTCTTCTTCTAACTGTACGCATTTCAAGCTCTGACTACCCTGAGCACGACGTGGAAGAGATGAAGGAGTTGGCAGAATCGGCCGGATTGAGCGTAGAACTAACACAATGGGTTTCGCGTTCTGCCCCACACCCTGCGACGTGCATAGGGAGTGGAAAATTACAGGAACTGGCCGGTACGATTCGAAGCAACCATCTTGATCTGCTCTTGATGGACTACGAACTTACTGCAACTCAACAAAGAAACTTGGAAGTTGAGCTCAACGTTCGCGTATTGACGCGTACGGAATTGATTCTTCACATTTTTGAAGGTCGTGCACACACATACGAAGGCAAGCTGCAGGTGGAGCTGGCGATGCTCTCTCACGCACAATCGCACCTTGTTCGCGGCTGGACGCACCTGGATCGACAACGTGGTGGTGTGAACCTGAGGGGCGTTGGCGAGAAGCAGCTGGCTATAGACAAGTACCTGTTGCAACAACGCATAAGCACGACCCGCTCCCGCCTCGAGAAAGTGAAGCGGCAGAGATCGCAGCAACGTCGCAAACGAGTGAGGTCACGCCTGCCAATTGTGGCGCTCGTAGGCTATACAAACACTGGCAAGTCAACACTCTTCAATGCTTTGACGCAATCATCCGTGTATGCTGATGATCGGCTCTTTGCAACGTTGGACCCCACTGTACGCCAGCTCGATATTGCCGGTCGTCACAAGGTGCTTCTTGCTGATACAGTAGGGTTTATCAAAGATCTGCCCATGGATCTTGTCGCAGCCTTCAAGGCAACCTTGGAGGAGGCTTGCAATGCGGACTTGTTGCTGCATGTCTTGGATTCTTCAGCTACAAACTTGGATGAAGTCCAATCGTCCGTTGAGACAGTGCTCACCGAGATCAACGCGCATACCATACCGAGGATAGCGGTGTACAACAAGACCGACCTGACCGAGAGTACTGTAGGGATTCAGCATGGCGCCGTCCATGTGAGCGCAAAGTACTACCAAGGTCTGGCGGAGCTGCAAGACCTAATCGCGCACAGACTATGGGGCCTGCCGACGAAGTATTGCATCGAATTGCAGCCTTCGGAGGGGAAGATACGTTCTGTTCTCTACCAAATGCACGCCGTCGAAACTGAATCGTTTTCGGACGACGGGTGCGCGGTTCTTACCGTGAATCTAGCGCGTGAGCAGGTACAGGAACTCGAATCACGGCACGGATTTTGCTTGCACGCCTAGCGAACTCAATCTACAATCTGAATGCTAATGCATATGGAGTAACAATGGCTTGGAACGACAATGACGGTCGGAAGCGAGATCCCTGGGCTAACCAAGGTGGCGAGAAAGGTCCGCCCGATTTAGACGACGCATTTCGAAAATTGCAGGGGCAATTGAAAGGAATGTTTGGAGGCGGAGGAGGCGGTGGTTCCGGGTCCTCAGGCGGCGGAAAGGGTTTCCGAATCCGGCCGATGTTCATATTGCTTCTTGTAGCTGTTTTGGGGATTGTTTGGTTCGCCTTCGGATGGTATCAGGTGGACGCGCAAGAAAGAGGCGTCGTATTCCGATTTGGCAAGGCGCAAGAGCTCGTAAAGGATCCAGGATTGAATTGGAATCCTCCAATCATCGACAAGGTCGAGAAGGTCAACATCACGCGAGTTCGCTCGAGCCAGCACGAGCAAGACATGCTCACCGAGGACGAGAATATCATCAAGATTAATCTCGTCGTGCAGTATGTCGTTGAAGATGCGATCAGCAATCTGGTCAACATTCGTGATCCCGAGCAAAGCCTCGAACATGCAACGGAGAGTGCTCTTCGACATGTTGTTGGAAGTTCGAACATGGATGCGGTCATTACGGAAGGGCGCGAGGTCCTGGGAGACGACGTTCAGGTGAGGCTTCAAAGCTACTTGGATCGGTACTTGACAGGAATACGCGTGCGCAAGGTCAACATTGACAGCGTCGGCCCTCCAGAGGAAGTTCAGGAAGCGTTTGACGACGTGCAAAAATCCAAGGAAGACCAAATTCGCACTATAAACTTGGCAAACGCCCATGCAGAGCAGGTTGTGCCTGAAGCTCGTGGCGAAGCCGAGAAGATCATTCAGAGCGCCAACGCCTACCGTGATCAGGTAATAGCTCGCGCGCAAGGTGAAGCGGATCGATTCACCAAGTTGCTCGTCGAATATCAAGCAGCTCCGGAGGTCACCAAAGACCGCCTGTACATTACAGCGATGGAGGAGGTTATGCAATCAACCGCCAAAGTAATGGTAGACATTGATGGAGGAAACAACCTCTTGCTATTGCCTCTAGATCAACAGGTGCGAAACGTGCAGGGCGGCAGTCCTATATCGATGTCGAATTCGCTGACTGACACCCTCGGACAAGGAAACTTGCTGCAAAGGGATTCGTCTCGCGGACCGTCGAGTCAACGGTAGGAGATTGAATAATGGGTGCTAGCGTAAGAACCATAGTCATCGTTGTTGTCCTCGTGATCGTGGGAGCGCTCCTGCTGGATGCGTTCTTCATTGTGGATGAGCGGCAGCGTGCAATTGTGCTTCGCTTCGGCGAAATGACTTCGGATGAAGACGGCGAACAGCCGGGACTTCATTTCAAACTCCCTATAGCCGACGAGGTCAAGTACTTCGACGCGAGGGTGTTAACCATGGATACTCCGCCTCAACGCTACTACACGAGCGAGAAGAAGCCGCTCATTGTCGACTCTTTTGTCAAGTGGCGTGTGGGGGATCCCGGTCTCTACTACACAGCCACCTCGGGAGAGGAGGAAACCGCGAATGGTCGTCTCGAGGATCGTGTGAACGAAGGACTGCGCAATCAGATCGGCCGACGCACGATGCACGACGTGATATCGGGCGAACGCGACGAACTTATGCAGGAGCTAACCGACGAATTAAATAGCGTCATGTTGGCCGAATTCGGAATAGCGGTGCTCGATGTTCGTGTGAAGAAAATCGATTTGCCTCCCGAGGTATCTGCGGCAGTTTTCGAGCGCATGAATTCTGAGCGAGCTATTGAGGCTCGGCAGTACCGTGCAGGAGGCACGGAGATAGCGCGTGGAGTCACGGCAACTGCAGACGCGGAAAGCATCGTCATTGAAGCGGAAGCCTACAAGGAATCCGAGCAGATTCGAGGCGACGGCGACGCGGAGGCCGCACGAATCTACGCTGAGGCGTACAATCAAGATCCCGAATTCTACGAGTTCTACAGAAGCATCAACGCTTACAGAACGGTGTTTTCGGATGGCAGTTCCTTGCTTGTGCTTGATCCCTCCAGCGAATTCTTCAAGTACTTCAAGAGCGACACGGGAAGTTAAACCTCCACAAAATACTGAATAGGATTTCTAGCTAACAGCCATCGCGCACCTCGTGGCGCGATGGCTGTATCTTGGGCGGCAGTACTGTGTTCGTCCCGCTCGATTGTGCGTCCAACCATGGACGAATTCCAAGGATTACCACTCTGACCAAAGTCATGTAGGCTCGCGATGGCAAGGTGCATTGTTGTTGTAGGTGCCCAATGGGGCGATGAGGGCAAGGGGAAAGTTGTCGACTTGCTCTCCCGAAACGCTCTGGCGGTCGTTCGGTTTCAAGGTGGTCACAACGCCGGACACACATTGGTCGTCGACGGAAAAAAGACAGTGTTGCATCTGATTCCGTCGGGAATACTGCGTCGCAACGCACTTAGCGTGATTGCACATGGCGTCGTTGTATCGCCAGATGCCTTGATTGAGGAGTGCGCCGTCCTTGAAGCAAGCAACGTGCCGGTGATTGACCGACTTCGTGTGAGCATGGAGTGCTCCCTGGTGCTGCCTTGCCACTCAGCGTTGGATGTTGCGCGCGAGGATCGTCAAGGCGGCGACAAGATTGGAACTACCCGTCGGGGAATTGGCCCGGCTATTGAAGACAAGGTAGCCCGTCGCGGTTTGCGAATATCCGATCTGTTCGAATTCGAGCGCTGCGTGCAGAAGCTTGACGAACTCTACGACTATCACAATTTCCTTCTAACCCACTACTACGAACAACAACCTGTCGACGTCACAGAGACCAAAGAGAAGCTGTCGCAATTTGCTGAATTTGTCGCACCGATAGCCTGCGACACCGTCGACCTGCTGCATCAGTTGCGGCGCAAGAACGGACTGATTGTCTTAGAAGGAGCACAGGGAGCCATGTTGGATGTCGACTTGGGGACCTACCCCTATGTCACGTCGTCGAACACCGTTTCCGGCAGCGTCGCAATTGGAACGGGATTGGGACCCGATTGCATAGACTGCGTTGTGGGAGTAGTGAAGGCCTACACCACACGTGTGGGAGAAGGTCCATTTCCCACGGAACTGCACGATTCAACTGGAGAACGGATGGCCAAGTCGGGAGACGAGTTTGGCTCGACCACCGGTAGACCGCGACGATGCGGCTGGCTCGACGCCCAAGCGCTAAAACACGCAATTCGCATCAACGGAATGTCGCAGCTCGTCTTGACGAAGTTTGATGTCCTCGATGGGTTCGACACGGTGCGTGTCTGCGTGGGCTATGACGACAATCGCAGCAACCAACCAGCTGCCAAGACGCATGGAAGCGGGTATCTAGCGCAGGTGCGCCCCATATATGAAGATCTGCCCGGATGGAATGGCAACTCGGCGGAGGCCTGTAGTCTTGAACAGTTGCCATCCAACGCAAGAGCCTACGTAACGCGTTTGGAAGAATTGCTCGAAAGACCGATAGCGGGGATTTCCACAGGTGCTGAGCGGATGTCAATCATCGGGCTCGATCAAGATCTTCTCGCTTGAGTTCGTTGACCAAATCGTAAAATGTTCGCATGATTGATCCGAAGTTGCTTGATTTGCTGGTGTGTCCGTTGACCAAGGAGGAGTTGGTCTACAACAAGACATCCAACGAGCTTTGGTCTCGCGGTGCTGGGTTGGCCTATCCTGTCAAGGATGGCATTCCGGTCATGGTTGTGGCCGAAGCACGCGAATTGACAGACTCTGAGAAGTCAAGCTTGTCTAATCCTTCGTCTTAACAACATGCTAATCGACAAATTCTTGATTCGTAGGAACCTTGATCGTTGGTACAGCGACAACTTGATCAGAACTCAACCATGAACAAACTCTACTCTATCGGCGACCAAGTGATGCCCGATGTGGCCATGCGAGTGTTGAAGGATGAACAGGATCCTTTGGACTGGGTTGGAATGAGTGGAATTCGCCTCCCCATGCAGTTTCGGGATGGCGATGAGGTCCGCAACGCGCCGAGCACCGTTCAGTTGTATGTGAATTTGTGCGATCCCAAAGCGAAGGGCATCCACATGTCGCGGCTCTACATGTTGCTCGACGAGAAAGCCGGCAAGCATCCGCTTGCTCCTTCCTCGATTAGTAGCTTTCTGTCCCAAATGCTCGAATCGCATAGCGAGTTTTCCACTCGCGCATTCGTGGAGTTCTCCTTTGACCAGCATTTGCGCCGTCCGGCCCTAGTCTCCGAACATGCGGGATGGAACAACTACTCGGTCGTGGTTCGAGGAGAGCACGTACACGGATCAGTCCACGTTGACTTGCAGTTTGTCGTTCACTATTCCAGTACGTGTCCCGCATCAGCAGCATTGGCTCGACAATCCATTCAGCATCAATTCGATCAGGACTTTGGGTCTGTGGGGACCGTTAGCGCGACGCGCATTCGACATTGGTTGGGATCGGACGAAGGGATTGTCGCAACTCCGCATGGGCAGCGCAGTTCGGCAAGAGTCATAGTTCGAGTGAATCCGGAATCAGCCACTTTTCCGCTTACACATCTAATCGACAGCGTGGAGAATGCTCTTGTCACTCCAGTCCAAACCGCTGTGAAGCGCGTCGATGAACAGGAATTTGCCTTGTTGAATGGCCAGAACCCAATGTTTTGCGAAGACGCCGGCAGACGTTTGAAGACTTGCCTGGACGCGGAACCAGAAGTCGTGGACTTCCAAGTGCGCGTCGAGCACTACGAAAGCTTGCATGCCCACAATGCGGTGTGCATGGTTGCGAAAGGAGTACCGGAGGGTTTTAGCCCCTTGCCTTAGGTAGTCACGAATGGCGTCGAAGTGATCAAGCGCTTGGTGCCGAGAAGAGGACTCGAACCTCCACGGGGTTGCCCCCACCAGCACCTGAAGCTGGCGTGTCTACCAATTTCACCATCTCGGCGACAAGTGCAAGCGCAACGGGAGTGCCAATGACAAGAGTCCGCAACCCAACAGGTACACGAGCCCTCATATCGACTTGAGAAATGATAGTACATTCGAAAGTTGGAGACCAATTTAGTGCGCATTTCGTTGGAACAACTTGCACGCATCGCGCACGAGACTGAATGGTTATAGACACTCGAATAGGACACAAGTCGCAGTATCAATTCATTTATGTTATAATGTTAGCTCCTGCCAAGATTAGCACTCAGTGCAAGTCGTCGGTGCGTTACCCAAGTAAGGATCGATCTCGGGTCTCATTGCTCGTTTTCCATTAAGTAAGTCGGTCTGCAATCTGTCGCTAGCTGACTTCCTAGACAGACGCATCTTCCTCCAACAACCATGACGAAGGCCACAAAACCCCGAATCAGAAGGGTCTTGCGAAAATCTGGACCGACGCCCTATGGAAAGCTGGTCGGCTTGATGCGGAATGGAGAAGGAATCTCCGCCCAGCTCAAGTCGATGGTACGCCAGGGCGAAGTAACCCAGGATAGCCGTGGCCGCTACGCGCTCGCAAATGTCCAGCAATCAGGTACGTCACAGTCAGATGAAGTTACAGGGATTGTGATCAAAGAGTCGAATCGTTGGAAATTGCAATCCTTGGATCCATCCGAACGTTCGACCGTCACCATTGAACCCACCACGGATCTACAAAGCGGCGATGTGGCGACGGTGAAGATTCAATACCGCACCGCGCACACTGCGCGAGGGTCAATCCAGGAAATCCTGCGGACGGATAACGAGGCGTCTCGTGCGGCCATCGCACTTCTTCGTGCCTTCCGAGTTCCTCATCAAGAGAGTCCTGCTTCTGCCGCTGCACGTATTCCTCAAGCAGTCGATGTGGAGAGCGAATCCCATCGAAAAGATCTCCGCAACACCCCCTTCGTGACCATAGACGGTGAAACAGCTAGAGACTTTGATGACGCTGTGTTCGGAGAGCGATGTGAAGATGGCACTTGGCGCCTTTGCGTCGCGATCGCCGATGTTGCCCACTACGTGAAGAATGGAGACCCCATTGATACCGAAGCGCGGTCCAGAGGAAACTCTGTCTATTTGCCTGACCGAGTGATCCCAATGCTGCCACACAAGCTGTCTAGCGGAATTTGTTCACTTAAGCCAAACGAAGACCGGTTTGCAGTTGTGTGCGACATGCGCGTCGGCACTCAAGGATTGGTGGAGTCCTACGAGTTCTACGAAGCCACGATCCGATCCGCGGGACGACTCACCTACACGGAAGCTGTTCAGATCACGAATGGCGAACTAGCACGACGCTCATCGTCGATTAACCAATCCCTGCGGGACATGTACGAAATCTATCTCTTGCTTCGGCAACAACGCAGTCAGCGTGGCGCGTTGGATTTCACTGAACGCGAGTCAGTCGTACATGTTGTCAACGGTAGTCCTGCGGACGTGGTTGCTCATCGAAGAAATGAGGCACACTGCCTGATTGAGGAATCGATGATTGCCGCAAACGTCTGTGCGGCCAAGTTTCTGCAGGATCGAAATCAAATTCCCCTCTACCGTGTACACGACGGTCCGGACGCCCGGTCGATATCGGAACTAAGACAGGACCTTGCCGGATGTCCCATTGATACGGGGCTAATACGAGGAGGTACTCCGCGATATATGCAGCAATTGCTGGACGATATTCGACACAAGAGCAAGACCCCTTGGATTTGGGAGTTACAGGTCTTGCGCTCCATGACGCAAGCGATCTACACGTTCAAGAACACCGGGCACTTTGGTCTCGCTCTGGACGAATACTCGCACTTCACATCTCCAATTCGTAGGTATGCTGACCTGCATGTGCACCGCATGATCAAGGCGGCTTTGCACCAAGATGCAAGCGGAGCGCGAGTTCCACGATTCTCTGAGGACATGGGCAGCGAGCTCTCGATTTGCGAGCGCCGTGCCGTAGACGTCACGCGGAGAGTAGATGCCTGGCTGAAGTGTGCTTTATTGAAGAAGAAGATTGGCAAAATCTTTAACGGTCACATTGTTCGCGTAGAAGACTTTGGCCTCTTTGTTGAGCTCGATAGCTACTTCATCTCAGGAATGGTTCATGTGTCGCAGCTACGTGACGACTACTACGAAGTGAATGGAACAGAATTAGTAGGTGTAGCTACAGGTACGACGTACAAGATTGGGGATGCGATGAAGGTGCGGCTGGTTGCCGTGGATGTCGAGGAATCAAAGCTGGACCTGGTTGACGCAGCCCACAGCGAGATCGGCCACGAATTTCGCAAAGGCAAACTGAAGTTCAAACGGCAACGGAAGGGAAGTTGGTGAGCAAGTCCCAACAACAGGATCGTGTGTATGGAATCCATGGTGCGACTTCCGTATTGAAGGGGTCCCCGCATCGAGTGCGCCGAGTCTTGATCGCTGAGGGATTTCACGGCAAGCGGTTGCAAGCAATACGTTCATTGGCCAGAGAGCAGCACATTGCTGTCAAGTCGGTGCCGCGTTCAACGTTGAATCGAATCACGAACGGTGCATTGCATCAGGGTGTGGTATTGGATGTCGATTCCATAATCGCCAAGACCGAGATTGAATTGCAGAACGCTTTCGAGAGTTGGAAAACGCCGTTGATTTTGAGCTTGGACGCAGTAGTCGACCCCCGCAACGTTGGTGCATGCTTGAGAACTGCAGAAGGAGCGGGGGTGGATGCAGTTCTACTCGGAAGAAGTCGAAGCGCTCCGCTGACGGAAACAGTACATCGGACCTCCGTTGGGGCTTTGGAGTCGATGTTCGTTGTGCACGTAGCTAATCTGGTACGCAGATTGGATTGGTTCAAGAGTCACGGATGTTGGATTGTGGGCACAGATCATTCGGCCAGTACCAACTACAGTGAAGTGGACTTAACGACGCCAACAGTGGTAGTTGTTGGAGGCGAAGAAAAGGGACTTCGAAAGCTAACCGCGTCGAAGTGCGACCAGGTGGTTGCAATTCCCATGTTGGGGCAAGTGGAAAGTCTCAACGTTGCGGTGGCAACCGGGGTACTGCTCTATGAAGCCAATCGGCAACGGGCCTTGGTTTCACAGAGCGCTACTGAAGGCACCAATGCAGCAACCGACACCGCGCATTGAGTTGCGTACATTGCTCAATCCGGCTAGAATGGCGACCTGCGAATCTCGATTCGCTCACTCAATACCACTCCTTGTTCTCGAACATCCATAGAGATTCGGGGACTTTTGCCAAAGGGAGATTCCATGCGACATTATGAAATAGTGTTCATCGTTCATCCTGACCAATCCGAACAGGTTCCAGGAATGATTGACCGGTACCGCGCCATGGTTGAACGCGAAGGCGGCGCAATCCATCGATGCGAGGATTGGGGACGCCGCCAGCTCGCGTATCCAATTTCCAAGATTCACAAGGGCCACTACGTTCTCATGAACATAGAGGCACCTTCGAGCGTTCTCGAGGAGTTCGAGAGCGCTTTTCGTTTCAATGACGCCGTGTTGCGAAACATGATCCTTAAGCGCAAGGCTCCCGAGACTGACAGGTCAAAGATCTACGAAGAGGAGCTCCGCGAGCAAGAGCGTGATCGTGAGCGTGAGCGACGCAGAGAGGAAGAGATGCAAGCTCGTCGCAAGGCTCGCGAGAAAGCCATGGAGCAAGACGAGGAAACGAACGACGAAATTTCTGCTGAGGAAGATCCTGAGGAGCGCAAGGAAGACAGCGATCAAGAAGATGATCAGTCTCCGGACTCGCTCAGTAAGTCAGATGTAGATGCATCCGCTTCAGAAGAGAAGGTTGAGGAGTCATAGCGATGGCCAGAAACTTTAGACGAAAGAGGTCCTGCCGGTTTACGGAAGAAGGCGTCAAGGAAATTGACTACAAGGATTTGGAGACTTTGCGTCAATACATCACCGAAACAGGCAAAATCGTGCCGGCCCGCATGATGGGAACCAGTGCAAGATATCAGCGTCAGCTGGCACGTGCGATCAAGCGCGCGCGCTATCTTGCCTTGTTGCCCTATACCGATCAGCATCACTCCTAGGGGTAGGAAGAATGTACGTCTTGTTGTTGGACCGCGTCGCCAATCTCGGCGACCTCGGGGACGAAGTTCGAGTCAAACCGGGCTATGCGAGAAATTACTTGATCCCCAAGGGATTGGCACTAAAAGCAACCGATGACAACAGAAGGGTGTTTTCGGAACGTGAAGCCGAGCTGAAAGCCTTGGCAATCGAACGCCTTGAAGGTGCCGAGAAGCGAGCGGCCCTGCTCGATGATCTTGAAATCACGATCCTTGCTCGGTCGGTCGACGCCGGTCGACTGTACGGTTCTGTTGGTCCAGTAGAGATCGCCCGCGAAATATCGGATCTCGGAATTGAGGTCAATAAGAGCGAAGTGAAGATGGCGGGCGGCGTGATTCGCGAAGTTGGGGAGTACGACGTGGAGATCCACGTCCATGCTGACGTCTCCCGATCGGTACGTGTAATTGTGGAGCAAGAGTAGGCAGTTCAGAGCCTAAACAGAACTTATCCACAAAGTTAGTCTAGACCCATTCGACGGTCTAGCAAAGTACTAACCATATTCGTTTGTTAGCAGGCAAGAATTACGCTTGCCAGCTTGACTATTTCTTTACTAACATGAACATTAGAGTATCAAGGACGAACTCAATACATCGATGTCCGATAGCTACGACTCCAATCTAGACGATTATCTGGTAGACGAACAGGCAGATCAGATTCCTCGAGGACTGCCACATAGTGCGGATGCGGAAAGAGCGGTCTTGGCCTGCATCATGAAGGACGATACCGCGTGGGATAAGTTGACGGGACTCATTGAAGCTAGCGATTTCTACGAGCCGCGACATGTCAAGATTTTCGAGGCGATGCATTTGCTTGCTACCCAAGGTAACCCATTGAACCAAGTCACTGTAAGCGACGCGCTGCGCAACGCGGACAAACTCAATGAAGTTGGTGGCTATCCCTATCTGTTCGAAATCAACGAGACAATGCACGACCCGCGCGTAGTTGAAACCTACGCCGAAATGATTCGGGGCACTGCGTTGAGACGAGATCTCATTGGCGTAGCCAGCTACATCAAGAACATTGCAACGTTGCCCGGAGAACTCAAACCTGAGGACGTGTTGGCGGAATCGGAAACTAAAGTGCTTGCGCTGTCGAAGGATAAGACCGGAGAGAAGTTCCACCACAGTCTTGCCGAGGTACTAACGCCCACAGTTACCCAAATCGAACAACTCCGCGAATCGGGCGGCCGATTGCCTGGACTGCGATCGGGATTCTGGGACCTAGACGACTTGACAGGAGGTTTTCACAACAACGACCTGATCATTGTTGCAGGTCGTCCTTCGATGGGCAAGACATCGTTCGCGTTGAACATTTGCGAGCATGTGATCTTGGAAGAGAATCCCCGTCCAGTGCTTTTCTTTTCTCTTGAACAAGACCACGAGCAGCTTGTAATGCGCATGCTCGCGTCGCAGTCCTCGGTTGGATTCAACAAACTCGAACGTGCCGATCTGAATGCGCAACAGTGGAAGCAACTCGAAAGCGCGACCGGGATGCTGACAGCGAAGCCGTTTTTTGTTGTCGACAAACCCAGCATTTCTGTTGATGAAATGCGTTCCTACGCCAGGCGAGTCAGCCGAGAGATCAGGGCTCGCAATCGCAGACAACAAACCGTCGACAGTCCTGAACTGTCGCTCATCGTCGTCGATTATCTTCAATTGGTGCGAGCGTCGCGACGAATTGATTCACGTGTGCTCGAGCTAGGAGACATCACTCGGTCGCTGAAGACACTGGCAAAGGAGTTCAAGGTGCCGGTCATTGCGTTGTCGCAGCTCAATCGGAAGCTCGAAGAGAGAAACGACAAACGACCCAAGATGTCAGACTTGCGAGATAGTGGAGAGATTGAACAAGCAGCAGATTTAATCACTTTCATCTATCGCGACGAGGTTTATGATGAGGAGACGGAGGATCGAGGCAAGGCCGAGATCATCGTTGCTAAGCACCGGAACGGACCTCGTGGAACCGTAAAGCTCAACTTCACGGAGCAATTGATGAAGTTCGAGGGACCAGAAAGCGAATATGCATCCGAACGTCGATCTGGGGTGCCTGAGGAACCCAAGAACCGTCACGAAGCGGACGATGACGATTCCCCACCGCCGTGGGCCTAGGCCGCTTCGGCTCGGCAGATTGCTGCCAATGTAGTAACAGTTGAAGCACCCTGACAACGGTCAGGTAGATTCGCATCTGGTCGGGATGTAGGACTACTTCAACAGTCAGTTGTGCATACCTATTCGAACTTCCCTGCTCATAGTTGTATGATTTGACTCTCCTAAACCTCCCAAATACGAAGTGAAACCACAAGAATCATTTGCAAATCACGAACTCGAACACGACGTTGACATTGAGCCAGTAAGCGTGTCGCTGGGTGCTTGCGTACAGGGCATAGACGTGGGATCGGACGACTCTCAGGAGACTGTCGATCTCTTGCATGACTTAATGCTCAAGTATCACTTGCTGGTCATTCCAAACCAGCAACTTTCCGCGTTGGAACTAGAAAAGTTCGGGCGACGGTGGGGTGAGTTGCTGACGCATCCGGCAACGAAGCATCGTGATACTCAGTATGTGCAGTGGATTGGAAGTTCCGAAGAAGGACGGCAGTTTAAGTTTTTTCCTGGGTCGCACCCGGCTGGTGGCGGTTGGCACTCGGACATGACTTGGCATTCGACGCCGCCAAAATACACGGGGTTGCATGCGCGACGGTTGCCAACTGCAGGAGGAGACACCATCTTTTCCAATCAGCACATGGCCTACGACACCTTGCCACAGACGCTAAAGGACGAGATTTCCGATAAGAAAGCTTTTCACACCGGCAAAGTATTTGGACCCGATGTGGAGGACTCCGTCCACCCGGTAGTGCGAACTCATGACGAATCAGGACGAAAAGCGCTCTTTGTGAACCCAAACTTCACGAAGTACGTCGTCGGCATGCCGTCAAACGAGAGCGAAGCACTTCTCTTTCGAATCTTCTCCCACTTCGTTCGACCAGAATTCACCTATAGGCACAAGTGGAACGTAGACGATCTTGTGCTGTGGGACAACAGGTCAGTGATGCATTACGCGATTGCCGACTATAGTGAACGTCGAATAATGCACCGCATTGTCGTCCAAGGAAACGTGCCCTACTAGTCACTTCGCGCACTTCGAAAGTGCACCGTGTATTGTCCGGTTTTCACAGCTTTCCTCAAAGCGATGTGTTATCATGTACAGACATTCAGTAAATTCGTGACTGAGCCAGTCCCCATCGTCTACACATAGACAACTATTTCGTCTCGGAGATGGTGCGGATGAGGTTGATGTCCGCCTCGACGTGAAGACCAAGACTATATTTGCCTGTGCCAAGTGTGGTGCCACGCATTCCAAGTGGCAAGGCCAGTGCTCCGCATGCGGGGAATGGAATTGTCTCGAAGAGATTGACGTTCCACGAACAAGCAAGCAAACAGCATCGGATGGAAGTGGGGGCTACAACGGTGGAGTGGCGACCATCACGCGACTGTCGGAAGTTCGTACGGAAGCAAGCCAGCGAACGTCTACGGGGATGCAAGAGTTCGATCGCGTACTGGGAGGAGGGCTAGTTCCAGGTTCGGTTGTCTTGATCGGTGGCGATCCAGGAGCAGGAAAATCAACCCTGCTACTCCAAATGGCAGGCAATCTCGCACAAGAATCGTCGTGTCTATATGTAAGCGGCGAAGAATCGATACAGCAGATCGCTGGACGTGCGGTTCGGCTGGGCATGGGCAGTACAAACGTCGAACTGGCTTCGCTTACGTCTGTGGGCCAGGTTAGCGAGCTCATTCAACGAGAACGGCCATCCGTGGCCGTCATCGATTCGATACAGGTCATGTATGCAGACGAAATTGATAGTGTGCCGGGCAGCGTGACTCAGGTCCGTGAGTGCGCAGCACGCCTCACACGTTTGGCAAAGCAGTTGGAATGTACGATCGTGCTTGTTGGTCACGTCACCAAAGAAGGAAACCTCGCAGGACCAAAGGTGCTTGAACACATGATCGACTGCTTCGTCATGCTGGATTCGCCAGCAGGGAGTCGCTATCGAACTCTACGAGGCGTGAAGAACAGGTTTGGAGCGGTCAACGAACTTGGCGTGTTTGCCATGACTGATCGCGGACTCCGCGAAGTCTCCAATCCATCGGCCATTTTCTTGGAGCGTTCGGGTGATCCAGCCGCTGGTAGTGTTGTAACAGTTACCTGGGAGGGTACGCGACCGCTGCTTGTAGAGATTCAAGCGCTGGTGGACGATGTTCAGAGTGGCTACCCGCGCAGAGTTGCCGTCGGCCTGGACGCACAGCGTCTGGCTATGCACTTGGCAATCATGCATCGCCATTGTGGAATTTCGCTTGCAGATCAGGATGTATTCGCCAACGTGACCGGAGGCGTACGAGTGGGAGAGACTGCTGTCGATCTTGCCGTCTTGGTAGCGGTGTATTCCAGTTTTCGCAATCGACCGTTGCCACGCGATCTTGTTGTCTTTGGAGAATTGGGCCTTACCGGCGAGATCCGTCCCGTTCCCAATGGTCAGGAGCGAATCCGCGAAGTTCAGAAGCATGGATTCACGAGAGTCATCGCGCCGTTAGCGAATCGCGCAAAGCGACCTGTTGCAGGGGTGGAGTTGGCGTTCGTCAAGTCACTGGGAGATGCGCTTGAGACATTGAGCAATATGTTCGACTAGACAGCCGTCGACGCATTAGTGAAATTCAAGCGAAGGTGGAACACATTGCAATTCTTGAATCGCTGCGCGGTTCATAAAATACTCAATCTATCAACGTCCCTCTCAAGACTCAGCATGTTTAGCGGTTCAGCAAGTTTGCAAAACACCGATGCCTTGGTATGGAACGCGATTGCCGCTGAAACCGAGCGTCAAGAGCAACACATAGAGCTGATCGCTTCCGAAAACTATGCGTCCCCTGCAGTACTTCAAGCCCAGGGGTGCGTGATGACGAACAAGTATGCAGAGGGCTACCCCGGTCGACGCTACTACGGTGGCTGTAATCATGTTGACACGGTCGAGTCGCTCGCCATGGAACGTGCGAAACAACTCTTCGGTGCTGATTTCGCTAACGTTCAACCACATTCGGGAAGTCAGGCAAACGCAGCAGCTTACATGGCGTTGCTGCAACCTGGCGATGTCGTCCTTGGGATGGGCTTGTCAGATGGCGGGCATCTAACCCATGGTTCGCCAGTCAACTTTTCCGGCAAGCTTTACAAGGCTGTGCAGTATGGAGTCGATCCGGACACCGGGAGACTAGACTTTGATGCTATTCACCAACTCGCGGAGCAGCATCGCCCCAAGCTGGTTGTGGCGGGATTTTCAGCTTACAGCCGAAAGATCGATTGGTCCAAGTTCAGAGACATCGCCGACTCCGTTGGTGCATATCTCCTGGTCGATATGGCGCATGTTGCCGGATTGGTGGCGGCGAATCTCTATCCCAATCCTGTAGCCATTGCGGACGTGACGACATCTACGACGCACAAGACTCTAGCGGGACCCCGGGGTGGGCTAATCCTAGCTCGCTCAAATCCAGATGTTGAGAAGAAGCTCAATTCATCCCTCTTTCCAGGCTCGCAGGGTGGACCGTTGATGCATGTAATCGCTGCAAAAGCGGTGTGCTTTCTGGAGGCGCTGTCCTCAGATTTTGTCGAGTACCAGAAAAAAGTTCTGTCAAATGCAAGAACCATGGCCAACAGTTTTCAGGAACGCGGCTACAAGGTTGTTTCGGGAGGCACCGACAACCACTTGTTCCTAGTCGACTTGATTGCCAAGGAGCTGACAGGCAAGGCAGCCGATGCGGCGCTTGATAGCGCAAACATCACGGTCAACAAGAACACTGTCCCCAACGATCCCAGATCGCCCTTCGTGACGAGTGGATTGAGGATAGGAACACCTGCAGTCACGCGCCGGGGCTTCGGAGAGGAGGAATGCAGCAGTCTTGCGGGCTGGATGTGTGACATCCTCGATGACATTGAGAACGACAACATGGTTGCATCCGTTCGGTTAAAGGTTCTTGAACTATGCAAGCGATTTCCGGTGTATAGCGATTAGCTGGAGTACCCGCAACCGGCAATAGGGGAGCTATTGCTCTCAATGAAAGTTCACGCTGCCACGTTGCAATTCCTATCCCACTTGAGTTCGAAAAAACCTCTTCGTAGCAAAGCGTGCCAATGACCAACCCAGACGTGGACAGGCTATATCTCTTGACCGCAATTCGATTGGCGGAAAAAGGACTGTATTCGGTCACTCGAAACAATCCTAGGGTTGGCTGTCTGTTAGTGAAAAACGGTCGAGTTATCGGCAGAGGCTTTCATCAGCGCGACGGAGACGACCATGCAGAGGTAGCAGCGCTAAAAAACGCCGAGGAATCGCCGAATGGAGCCACAGCTTATGTAAGTCTCGAGCCATGTTGCATACAAGGCAGGACGCCCCCGTGCACTCTAGCCCTAGTAGAAGCGGGGATCCGTCGTGTTGTATGTGCAGAGAGAGACCCCCATCCGGCCGTATTGGGCAAGGGAATTGAGAACCTAGAGCTATCGGGCATCGAGGTTTCTCTGCTCGAATTGGAGGAAACCCACCATCTGAATCCTGGCTATAGGAAAAGGATTTCAAAGTCCATGCCCTACGTTCGGATCAAGACGGGAATGTCTTTGGACGGCAGAATTGCAATGTCCGATGGCGAGAGCCGATGGATTACAAACTCCAAAGCACGCTCAGATGTGCAGCGATTGCGCGCGCGCAGCGGCGCGATTATCTCTGGCATTGGAACGGTACTGCACGACGATCCCAAATTTACGGTGCGAGAAGATTGCTATGCAGGTAGTAGTCCCCTGCGTGTTATTTTCGATACCAATGGCCGATTGCCAGCGAATGCCGAGATGTTGCGTCACGAAGGCAACGTCATCGTAGTGTGCAATTCGAATGCGTCGGTTCCCAATGGAATTGAGAAATGGGTTCATTCGGGTGCCAGCGCGGACATAGCTGGTGTACTCTCACGATTAGCAGAAAGAGGCGTGAACGAGGTACTCGTAGAGGCTGGATCCAAAATGACCGGTTCCTTTGTTGCATCGTACTTGTGGGATGAAATAGTTGTCTATGTCGCGCCAAAAATATTGGGCTCGAGCTCAATGCCGTTGGCGCAGCTCAATATTGATCGTCTTGCAGACAGCATTAAGGGTCGAGTGGAGTCGGCAGACCGAATCGGTCCAGACGTGCGTATTGTCATCACGAATATAGCAACGGATTGATTGCAGCATGGACGTGTCTCCACGGTTTCGGCGACAAAGCAGGAGGGTGCTTCTGCAAGCTCTCTATCAGTGGGACATGGCGGGTTCAACCCAAATGGAGATTGTCGACTTCCTCACCGATGAAGGGTCGTTGGACAAAGCTGACAATCGCTACTTCAACGAATGTCTTCATGGTGTGATGCGAGGAGTCAAGGACTTGGACAGGGCTTATGAACCGTACCTTGACCGAGCTCTCAACGAACTGAACCCGGTGGAGCGTGCTTGTTTGCGTGCAGGCAGCTATGAGCTGATTGAGCGCGACGACGTACCCACACGTGTGGTACTCAATGAATGGGTCGAATTGGCCAAGATGTTTGGGGCACAGGACAGCTATCGCTACATCAATGCCGTGCTCGACGCTGTGGCACGAACCGCTCGGGATTCCGAAGAGTGAATGAGTTCGAAGCTATCGATTTGATAGTGCATCGACTAGGATCGGTTGCTCAAGACCAGGATGTAGTTCTAGGTACTGGCGACGACGGTGCTGTCGTACGATTCAAGAGCGGAGACGAGGTTGTCGTAACCTCCGATGTACTCATTGAGGGACGACACTTTCCGGTACGAAGTCCCGGCGACCTAGTAGGGTATCGAAGCGTGGCAGCAAATGTGTCGGACCTCGCCGGCATGGGCTCCCAACCTCGATTCCTAACAATTGCCCTGACTATGGAAGTGGTGGAGAAGGATTGGCTGTGCAGTTTTGCCGATGGAGTCCGCGCATGTTGCGAGGAAGTTGGACTGACGGTCATAGGCGGAAACTTGGCGCGCGGACCGAAGTCCGTGGCCATTACCGCCATGGGAAGCGTAACAGCCGGATGCTATTTGTCGCGATCAGGAGCTAATCCCGGGGATGACATCTGGCTCACAGGAAGGATTGGTGCGACTGTCCTGGCGCTGGCCAAGATGGAGAAACCTGTCACACACTCGCTAGGAGAACTCCTGTCGAAACGACACGTTGATCCAGTTGCTCGGTATTTCCTACCTACTCCAAGAGTGCAATTTGCATTGGAAATTCACGGACTGGCGACATCGGCTACTGATGTTAGCGACGGTCTCGCTTCAGAGCTGAAACAATTGGCCAGCCACAGCAATTGCGGCATGCAGGTGGAAGTTGGTGCGATACCCTTTTGGAATGAAATGACTTCCTTTGACGCATTGACAAATGACGATAGCTACGAATTGGTCCTTACCGCAGACTCCTCGACACGCAAGGAGATCTTGAAGGTAGGAGAACACACGTCGACTCCGCTGGCCCGAATCGGTAGCGTAAAGGGGAACACGACCGAGGTTGTATTCTTGCTGGATGGCGAACCCATGAATGTAGGCACAGGATTTTCGCACTTTTGAAGGAGTCGATGTGGCAGGAAAGATAGTTGACGAAGCTATCGTTCAGGAGCTAAGGCAGAATCGCTTTAGAGACCCAATCGTTGTGGTCGCGACGGGATTTGGTTTGGGATGGATTCCAGTTGCGCCCGGAACTGCTGCGTCTCTAGCGGCAGGTGCGGCATACTGGCTGTTGATTTCACCCTTGCTGTATTGGATGCAAGCCGTTGCGACAACTCTGATTTGCGCTGTCTCGCTGCTCGTTTTGATGCTGTTGGTGCGAAAGTATGGCTACGCAGATGCTCGTTGCGTTGTGCTTGATGAAATAGCCGGTGTATCGGTCGCATTTTTGTTGTTGCCTTTTGATTTCTGGGTGTTCGTCGTTGCGTTTCTGTTGTTTCGACTCTTCGACATTTGGAAACCCATGCCCATAGGATGGATCGACAGAAAAATGCGTTCCGCATTGGGAATTCTGATGGACGATCTTGTTGCAGGTGGAATGGCATGTGTCATTGCATTGGCCGCTTGGAAAATTGCAGTGGAAACTTAGGAGGGGACCGAGAATGTCCAATCACAAAGACACCGACGCCAGTGACGAACAACAAAGCAATTCAACGATTGACTTTGAGGCTTCAATTCAGCAACTGGAAGCGCTGGTCAAGGATATGGAGTCCGGCGACTTGACCCTGGAGCAGTCTTTAGCTGCCTTTGAGAAAGGAGTCGCGCTGGCACGGAGATGTCAAGAAGCGCTGAAACAAGCGGAAGAACGAATCGCCCAACTTTCGGTGGACGAGTCTGCCGGTTCCTAGGACTCAGTAATCCTTATGCAAGCTAGTGCTCTGCAGACGATCCGTCTGCGCATTGATGACTTTTTGAAGACCGACCTGTCGTTTGAACCCAAGCACTCGATCAATCTTGCCGAGGGTATGAAGTACGCGGTCTTGGGCGGAGGCAAGCGGCTGCGCGGAAGTCTGTTGTGTGCAAGTGCGTTGAGTCTAAACGGATCGATGGATGCCGCACTTCCTCCAGCAGCGGCATTGGAGTACATTCATGCGTATTCGCTTGTACACGATGACTTGCCCGACATGGACGATGCGCCAACTCGACGTGGGCAACCAAGCTGCCACGCTAAATTTGGATCCACGACGGCCATTTTGGTTGGAGATGCGTTGCAGTCCCTTGCTTTTTCGACTCTGGCAAATTGCGAGAAGCTTACCAAGCAGCAGCGGGTAGATGCCTTAAGGGTGTTGGCGGATGCTAGCGGCTGGGCCAACATGGTCGGTGGACAGGCAATGGACATGGAATTGGAGAGCGGCCATGTTGAGGATGAAACCGAACTTGACGCGTTGAATGATGCAAAGACTGGCGCGCTGTTTCGTGCCAGTGCGGAAATTGGATCAATTGTCGCGGGATTTAGTTTTGCTACTTCCGAATTTCAGGGCCTTAGCGAATTCGCAAGCCTGGTGGGTGCTGCGTTCCAAATTACTGACGACCTCTTAGACGCGACGCAGCATTCTGACACCTTGGGAAAGCCGTCCCAAGCGGACAGCCAGGCGGGTAAGCTCAACTACGTGACCTACATTGGAATTGAAGGAGCCAAGAGCAAGTCGAGGGAGTTGCTTGCCGATGCGTCTACAGTACTGGACCGCCTAAATTTGCACGATTCGACTCTTGCGGAGATTGCCAATCTCTGCGTCAATCGTTCGAATTAATTGCATCTCCGTTCAGCTTCATAGAAGCTTCCTCAAAATCCACTGAGGAAACTAGGCTCCAAGTGGCGTGGTCTTCGTCCAATTCGATGACTCCAAGTCGCTTCAGCTTAGTGAATTCACCGTTTACGTTCCAGATTCCCATTGGATGGTTCCGTTCCCGCATGAATTGGACTATGTCTCCGGGACGAACATCCTTCCGTCCAGACTGGACGACAGCCACAAAGGCATCGTAGACCATACGTGTTAGACGTCGTTCTTCGCTCAAAGCGTCTTGGGAGTTGAATTCAGTGCAGAAAGTGCAATTTATGCAGAGCAATATTGTATAGGGTCGCTACGACTACGTCGGTCCAGATCCGAATTCCTCAGGAACTTGTGAACTATTCATAGACACAACAACGATTAGCCTGATCGGAAGCTGGTTGTCATCTCTTCACCAGCTCAACCGGTAGATTCCAGTAGCGGTAGACATTGGCAATACCGCATTTCTCGCGGTTACAATGAACCTTGTTGCAAAGATAGATGTCTCAAATACGTAAACACTGGGGGCGAAATGGATTCGACGGCGGATGCAAAGTCTCAGGTGCATGCCGAGAGAGAAACAGCTCTCGCAAATAAATTGTTTCACTTTCAATTAGTTGCCAACGACGACAACTACGCTCTAGCGGCTTAGAAAGCACGCTAGTCCTGTCCATTCGAATGCCCGTATAGGGTGGACGGGATCATACTTACGGGATCGCCTCGGATGAATGTCCAGTCATCCGGTGGCTAAAACCAAGGACTCGCTTAACGGAACCCCGTCTTGCCGGGTCGCTGTTGGGTTAAATCCAAGGCAGGAATAAGCATGTAGAGCCGAGGATGGAGCACTGTCGGACGCGGGTTCGATTCCCGCCGCCTCCACCACCTTCCGCAGTAATTTGAGGTCGCAGACCCTGAACGCTAGACAATCTCTCTGGTATGGATTCGTCATAGTCTGGCTTAGTTTTCTTCCACCTTGGTCCATCGGATTGCGTCCGCGTACAGCGGACCGGGTTGTGATGTTCCCAAGAGTTCAACGCGCACTGCTCCTTTATCCAAGCCGAATTCGCCTACGACGTTCCATCCAACCTTCCAGGTGTCAGCATGCAATTCGATGTTCGTCGATTCGGTGCCGTTGGCTACCAATAGTTTGTACTTCAATCCTCGATACCATCTGTCACTGAGTGAAACCGGGGCATGGTATTCAAGCTGCCACTGTGTGGATTCTGGTATTTCAGCTGTGAATACGGCTTGGGGACTCGCCTCTCTGACCCACACTAGCGCTGAGGTCCTTCGATACTCTCCATAGGCTCGGGGTTCGGAGTTTCGTATCCACACTCCCCGCGGTGTGTGCCACTCGAAAAGATAATGGCCACCGATCGGTAGCCCACGATCCATTTCGCCTTCGAGTTGAGGCAAACGCACCCAAGCCACAATCCCCACACGAGAAGGACGACCCATACGTGGAGGTGTTTGAGAAACGTTGAAAGATGGATCAAGGTCATCGACGACGATGCCCTCTTCGATTCTTGGATTCCACGAGTCGTCCGCTTCGAAGGGAGCAGGCGCGAGATTGGCGTGCTCAACTGATCGGGACGAAGCCTTGGTCAATCCGATTCGGCTTCTGTTGAGCGAGAGACGTGGATTCACATAGACACTTCGAACTTCATAGGAGGTAAGAAGATTGATCCGTTTGGTTGAGTTTCCTGCGATTCGAACTGCTTCGCTGTCGTCTAGATATGGATAGGTCCAGTTCCAAGTTTGTTCAGTGGGGTACTCTAGATTCACCACTCCGGGTACACCGCGTGTATTTCTAACGCTGACGCTCGTTTGGTATTGCGGATTACCTCGTTGGTCATCTTGAATACGAAATGTTGAATAAGGCGATGCCGAGTAACCGGGTAACGAAGCAGCACTCAGCCAACTCGTAAGAGTCGGATTTACTGTTACTTCTTGCTCATCGGCAATCACAATGAGGTCGGCCAACGTGTAGTTTCTGCCTCTATATTTCTTCACAACATCGGCCAGCCACTGAAATACTGCGTAGTCATCGTTGATTGAAATGAGCGCATTGGCAATTTCGCGGCACTTGAGCAACTGAAGCTCAAAGTCGCGTTGATGTCCGAGAGACGAAGGCAAATCAGACAATCCTGTGGTTTCCAAGTCGTTCCAAACCGACGTACGTGTTGCGTACTGCTGCCGTAGTCTTGCAATGGTTGGAATGTTGCTCAAATAGTCATTGGATATGCTTGCCACACTTCCCTCTGTCCCTTCAAACAGACTGATTGCCGTTGTGTCTGCGAAGTGTAGTGTCGAGTAAATGTTGAACAAATGGGGTTCTTCGTCGCTCAGAGAGGAGATCAGGTTATGAACGATGGTGTCTAGTGCAGTTGCGTGTGGACCTGATGCAGAATTGGCATGGACCCAAGACTGCTGAGCTAGATCAAAAAGTGGACTGTCCGGTCCGATCCCATTGGAAAAATAATTTTCAAACCAACCGAACAGCTCTTCAACTGGGCGCTGTTCTTCCGATACGTGCCGGTCTAGAACAAGATCTAGTCTGGTTGTTGGAAATCCATGTTCCTTCAAGAGTACGATGCCGGGCATGTTCTGCAACGAGTTCATTCGCCAACCACCGCCCACGGTCCTCAAATTCCTCGGGACTTCGACCAGGGAGACGGTTTTTGGTAGGGGTAGTCCATAACCCGAATATCTCTCCAACCATTGACCTGCTTGGTCACCAACCGCTGCTTCCAATTCGTGCAGCAACTGAAGATTTCGTTTGTGTTTCTCATGCAAATGCATTGCGAATGTGATGCCGCCGATGTCGATTGATGCACTTTCAAAGTTTGACGCGAACAGTCCCATCTCATGAACGGGATCTGCCGGAGAAACGCGGTAGGAATTGGGTTGGTCACCCTGCTTTGTCGCCCCATGAGCTACCAACTGCCAGTCTTTGTCGCTGAGTTGCACGGACAGGTCGACATCAAAATAGTCCGATCCCCTTTGCGTTGACACAAAGTCGTTACTAATGGGACCAGGTGTTGGGTACCAGCGAACCGCAGGCATCAATGCGACGTACTTGGAGTCATACACCGATCCGTGCTCTCCAAACAAGGCGATTGCCTGAAGCGATACCTTCGGCTCTCTTAGGTAGTCGAATGCGCTATCGAAGTAAGCAAACCGCTGATCGGGAATTCCTTGCGCAACGATATGGAGCGTGTGCTGCATATCCTGGGCTTGCGCATTGGGACTCTCAACTTCAAGCAGTCCATTTTCGAACGAATACTTGGCGGGACGGCCGTCCAATTCCAAGGTCTCGATGTTCATTGAGGGATTGAATGAAAACACCAGCGGGTTTGAAGGGGTTGAGGCATGCTGGACAGTTACGTACATGTCGACGGCTAGCCGACTACGGGTGATTTGCACGGAGCCCGTGATCGCCGTCAGGTCCGTCTCTTGGTCCCATGAGTAGCTATGGTGCGCCACCTCCCATTGGTTCGCGGCATCGTAGTGGGCGACATGACTCCACGAACCCAGTGCCAGAAAAGTGACTCCGACTCCAACGGCAGCGAGAGAAAGTACGGTGTTTACCTTGGTCTGCCTGTCTTTTCGCCGGAGTAAAGCCGTACCGGCAGCAATTAATGCAAGGGCGATAAGGATGGTGCCGACACGTATCGCAACTACGGATGTCGACGCTAACTGAGGCAGCAATTCCGACACGAAAAGCGAGTCGTTCGAGGAAGGAGAAGCGATTGCCAGAAGCGAATACGGCGATTCAAGAACTAGGAACAGACCTGCAAACATCAATCCGAGACTTACTGCTACAACCAGCACCCGCATGCGCAGCAAATTGGAAAGAAGAACGACAACGGAACACCAGAGCAACAATGTTGCCGGCGCATCGAGAAGCGCCAAGTTGACCACCGAGTGAAGTTGCAGCGTGTCACCGACAGCGATGCTTGAAGTCTTGGCGACCCATCCGAATATTTGTATCAAGAGGACGTTCAACACTACGACCACCCACAGCAAACCTGCAATGCCTAGAGCTCGGCCAGTCAGATACTCGAAATTGGTTATCGGCTTTGTGTCCAGCACTTCTGCGATGCGGTCTCGGTTGTGTTGGTGTATGGCGTCAAACAGCAAGAACAGAGCGGCCATCTGAAACATAAGGAAAAACGACGGATCGATGTTGCCCAATAAGTACTTGGGAATTCCAGGCCCGTAGGAGGGTGAAGTTGTCGCGGCATAGGCGAAGAAGGAGCACGACAGACCATACCCAACTAAGCAAAACAGCGACAGAAGGAAGACGACAGTCCAAAACCGAACTTGCCGTCTTGCGGTTCGAACTTCTCCCTTTGCCACGCAGGCGATTTTGGCAGCGGAAGGAACGATGAACATTCTCATGGGCTCTGTATCGGCATCACGCCTTAGAGTTCGGCAATATTCGTGCCAGTGGGCTCCAGCAGTGGCTGGTTACGGTTGGTCTGCTCTAGTCCACCGTATTGCGTCAGCGTATACGTAACCCGGTTTTGATGTGGCAGCAATTTCCACACTGATCGAGCCCTCAGACAGGCCGAACTCGCCGATTCGATTCCAACCCGTTACTTTGGAGCCAAGGTCAAATTCACGTTGCCATTGCTCATTGTCGTTGAATATCTTGAATTGCCATTGGACATCGACGTTAGGACTGGGTCGCCATGCTCTGGGTACATGAAAGGAAAGCGTCCACTTGGCAGGCTCAGGCAGCTTTGCTGTAAAGCGTGCGGTGTGCATTCTCCCTTGGATCCATGCCTGTGCCACCGTCTTTCGATACCTGCCGTATGCAGAACTCTCAATAATTCGCCCCCATGTACCGCGAGCCACGCGAAATTCTGGTATACGTGACCAATAGGTCCCCAGAAATGGGAGGCCAGCATCCAGTTCTAGCTGAAGTCGTGGCGGTGCAAACCATCCAACCGGCCCAAGGGGCCTGGGTTGCGTCAGATTGGGAGCTGGCTGAAAGACTTCGAAACTTGGATCGAGATCGTCGACGATAATGCCGGGCTCCAAGTTGGGTTCCCAGTCGCTTGGCTCGGCGAAAGGAGGAGGTTCGACGTCGCGAAGATCGCCAACAGTCGAGGAGGACTTTCTCAAGCTGATCGCGCCTCGATTTAGGGAGAGACCGGACAGCAATCGAGCTGTTCGAACTTCGTAGGTCGTTATGAGGTTGATTTGTCTTGAAGTCTCCGCATCAATGTGAGCTCCATTTGATTGCGTGTAGTAGGGAAACGTCCAGTCCCATGTCTCTTCGGTTGGATATTGCAATCGCACAAATCCGCCCACCGGCTCCATGTTTCTAACTGTCACGCTTGTCTTGTACTGAGGGTTTCCCTCACCATCGTCCGCAATTCGGTCAACCTGCATTCGCGACACTACATAGCCAGGAAGTGAAGTGCCAGTGATCCAGTCAGTAAGGAACGGTTCGACTATCAATTCATGCTCTTCAGCGAGCTCCAGCATGTCGCGATATGTATAGTTGGTTCCGGCAAAAATCGTTCGTACGCTGGAAAGCCATCTGAACACCTTTTCTTCGCCATTGAGCGACAGCAATGCTCTAGCGATTTCGTTGCTCTTGAACAAGACAAACTCAAGGTTGCGTTGGTTGTCTTCGGTGGGCAAATCCGCATAACCCAACTTCTCGGCGTAGTCCCACACCGAGGCACGTAGCCCATATTGGTCAACGAAGGATTGAATTGGGGAGGGTACCGGTCGGTTGTTTAGGACAGTTCCGGAGAATTCTCCCGGTACGGAGGGATTTACGCCTGTCATGTGGGCTATGTGAGTACTCGAGTAGATCGAAAAAAACTGATGCGGATTGGGTGAGAGTGTCGCGATGAGCGACCGAGCGATTTGGTCAAGGGCCTCCGAGTACTCTCCAGTGGCGGAGGTGACGTCAGACCAGAGTGCGTTCGGCAGACTGACCCACAGATTGTCGGTTTCCAGCCCTCGTGCCAAGTATTGAACTATTAGGTTCGACTGGCTTGCTCGGAGTTGCTCCCAGTCGTTGATGCGTTCCTCAAGACGAGCAAGACCTAGAGTCAATGGCGCAGTAGGAAAGCCGTGTTCTTTAACAAGCACGACTCCTGGAAGCGTCGCAACAGAGTCCATCCGCCAACCTCCACCCACTGTCCGTAGCTGTCTAGGAACTTCGACAAATGACATGGATTGTTGAGGCAGTGTCAGACCGTGGATGCGGTAGCTTCGGAGCCAGTTTTCCAATTCACTCTGTAGTGTCTCCTGGTAATCTCCAAGCCAGGCTAGGTTGGGCGCGTGGCTCCTGTGAATGTACATCGCAACAACCGCGCCATCGACTTCAGCAGCTACCCGTAGGAATGCCGACGCGAACAAACCGATTTCGCGCAATGGTGTCTGAGAAGTGACCTTGTAAGTCGAATCTTCCTCGCTTTGACGGGTCGTTAGCCCGGTTCCCACTAATGAGAAATCCGAAGGTGTGACCTTGACAGCCAAATCGACTTCGAAATAGTCCGAACCACGTTGCTGATTCGCAAGTTGCCCGTTAATGGGGCTAGGAACTGGGTACCAGCAAACGCTTGGCATCAATGCAATGTATTGCGAAGTGAACAGGGAGCCTTCCCTTCCAAACAGCAAAGTGCTCCGGATGGGGACATTTGGATCGGTCGTGTAGTTCACAGCACTGTCAAGATATGCAAACCGAGGATTGGGCCGGCCACCAGCTATGATCCTCAATGTATGAACAGCGTTCGCTGCCAACGGGCTGGTTGCATTGATTTGCAAAAGCCCATTCTGAAACGTGTGGTTCGTCTTTGTGCCATTCAATTCCAGTTTCTGAATGGCCATTGCCGGGTTGAAGGCAAAGACCAAGGATTCAGAATTGCTGGAGTCAGTTGCGAATTCCAAATTCAGGTCGATTTCAAGATGGGACCCATGGTTGAGTAGCACAGTGCCGGAAATACTCTTCATATCCACCGGCCTATCTTCTCTTGCCGAGGCGTGAAAGTCCTGCCACTTCGTGAGTTGTCCGATTTCACCAAAGACCATTGCACTTGCCACTCCATAAATTGCTAGGCAAGCAACGAGTGCCAGCGCAGCGACCGCATGAGAATTCTGAGGGGTTGGGGCATCCTGCCGCTTAAGCCATGCAGCTGCCAGCATGACGAAAACAAATGCAAGAATGAGAGTGGCCAATCGAGCGAGCAAAGTAGGAATTGCAACCAATTCGGGCACCAAGTCCGATATGAAGAGTGCGTCGTTCGAAGAGGGTGAAACTAGCCGCAATAGCGAATATGGCGATTTGATGGTCAAAAAGAACCAAAGGAACATAAAGCTCGCGGTCACCGCGAAAGCAACGATTCTCAATCGCAATGCACTGCTCAGGAACACTGTGAATGCGCACCAGAACAGAAGAGTTACCGGCGCATCGAGAACGATGAGATTGACAATCGAACCAACGTCAATGGGTTCGGCGAACTCGAACCCGCCAATTACCGCAATCAGCCCAATTGTGCTCGGGATGAGAATGACGATCGCCACTAGCAGCCAAATTGCTGCCGTTGTCGCGATTACACGACCAGTCAATAGCTCGAAGTTCGAGACGGGTTTTGCATCCAAGACTTCCGCGATTTGATTGCTTTGATGACGTTGTGCTGCGTCGAATACAAGAAATAGTGCGGCCAGCTGAAAGATCAGGAAAAAGGACGGATCGATGTTCTCCAATAGGTACTTTGGAGTGGCTGCGCCAAATGTTGGCGAATACGGAGCAGCAAACACCAAAATCGTGCATGACATTGCATACGCGACGAGGGCAGCTAGAGGAAGCAGGATTCGTAGAATCTTGAACCTCGTTAGCCGAATAATTGCCCCAAATTCTGCTCGAGCTGCGGCAAGAATTCTGCTAACTAAGTTGCCCAATGAAGTTCCCGCAGCCTGTTCTGATTCTTGCCTAGTCTAACCTTGGTGTGCAACGATTTTGAGTGTAACCTTGAATGACACGCCGATTGGGCGATTTGGTCAAACGGATCGTCCGGGAATCTTGCAGATTTAAAGCCACGGGAGCTAAGAATCGTCAGCCTTGCTCCATCGGATTGCGTCCGCATGTACAAATCCAAACCCTGACGCTTCAACGAGCTCCACCCTGACCCTTCCCTCTGTCAATGGGAATTGGTCGACTTTCTGCCATCCTAGGTCTTGTGATTTTGCGACGAGTTCGACATCGTATGAACTACTGCCGTTAGTTATGACAAGCTTGTACGCCATCTCGTGGCCAAGTCTTCGCTGGAATATTCCTGGCGGGATGTGGTAGTCAAGTGTCCATAGCGATGAATCTTGCGTCGCGGATTCAAACGTCACTCTAGGAAATTTCTGCAGTCCATCGTTCCAAAGGCTGGTGGAGGTTCTACGATACTTGCCATAGGCACCATCGATGGCAACGCGATTCCACATGCCTCTACCCTGGTAAGTTAGTTGCCAAGAGTCGTCTCGGTCCCAACTGAGTAATCCATCTTCAAGCTCGATTTCCAATTTATGCTCGCTAAACCAATCGAAGGGCCCAAGATTGGCCGTCTGCTTGACCCTTGGGACCTCCTGAAGTACCGTGAAACCTGGGTCAAGATCATCGACAACGATTCCTATCTCCACGGGAGCCCATTCACTGTCCTCGACGGTGGGAGCAGGCGCGTCGCTCAAGTATTCTGGAACAGACTCGAACTGGGACCATAGCAACATTGGTTGTCGGTTGAGCGAAAGATGAGGTTCAATTCTCACTCGGTTTAGGGAGTGTGACTCCACCAGATTGAATTGTTTTGCTGAATTGCCCGCTATTCGCGAGAATCCTGCCATTGGTCGTGGTGAAGATTGATCGTAGTAGTGCAAAGTGATGAATCCTGCAACTGGCTCCATGTTTCTCACTACAATCGATGTCTGGTAGCGTGGATTGCCTTGCTCGTCATCTGCAATGCGTTTTAGATCGATCAGTTTGGCTGAGTACGCAGGCAACTGAGATTCGTCCAACCAATCAGTCAAGAACGGGTCGACGACTACTTCATGCTCATCCGCGACTTGGATGAGATCGTTGTAGGTGTAGCTTTGCCCAGCAAATCGCAGACGTACGTCGGCAAGCCAACCTAGGATCTTCTCAGTAGTGTTTGCATAGTGCATTGCTGTCGCAATTGCATTGGTTTTGTTCAGCACCAGTTCAAGATCTTCCTGATTGTCGGCTTGGGAAGGCAACTGGGAGAATCCAGTTTGTTCAATGCCATTCCATATCGACTGGCGCTGTCCGTAATTCACTTCGGACTCTCGAACCTCAAAGTACCAGGGCGCCCAACCGTCAGGATCGGCCCCATAGGTCAACGTGTAAGGGCTAACGGCAGTGGTGTTAGCTACATGCAACGTGGAATAGATCGAGAAGAACTGTTGTGGTGTTTTTGCACGGGTCGAAATCAATGCGCACACAATTTGGTCCAAGACTTCGGCGTGTCTGCCGCTGGCGGATGTTACATGTGACCATAGGTGCTCAGGAACTGTCGTCCACAGGTTGTCGACGCCAACGCCCATTTCGAAGAATCGAGACAAGAGATTTACCTGCGTTTCAGGGAAATCATCCGGTTCTGCTTCGCGTTTAGCAAATCGGATTGCAAGATTGAAATTGGTTCTGGGAAATGCCTGTTCCTTCATCAATGCGATTCCAGGCAAGGAGCTCATGTTGTCCATTCGCCACCCTCCTCCTACAGTACGCAACCGATTCGGCACCTCTACAAACGCAATTCTCTTGTGAGGGATGGTCAGGTTGTGATCTGAGTAGGGTTGTAGCCATTCTTTTGCTTCGGTTATGAACGTTTCTTCGATGCCCTTCACAAGGTTTAAGTTTTTTGCATGCCGTCTGTGTAGGTGCATCGAGAAAGTGACACCGTCTATGTCGACAGACGCGCTCTTGTAGTCTGCTGCGAACAGACCGATCTCTGGAACTGGTACCTCCGAGTTCATTCGGTATACCGAAGCATTGTCGTCAATTTGGTTGGTTATTCCCGTACCAATCAAACGCAGGCTTTCATTGGAAAGTCTGACGGACAAATCCACATTGAAGAAGTCTCTTCCACGTTGAGTCGACACAAAGTCTCCGCGTACCGGTCCGGGTACGGGATACCAATAGACATCTGGCATCAGAACCACGAAGTTGGATCGGAAAACAGAACCATCCCTGCCTAGGATTCGAACCGACCTGATCGGCACGCTCGAGTCTGTCATATAGTCGACAGCACTATCGAAGTATGCGAAGCGGGGATCAGGTATGCCGTGTGCTACAACATGCAGCACATGCTGAGAACCAAGATCTTGCGTATTTTGGACGTCTATTTCGATCAAACCATCCCGGAAGGTGTAGTTCATTGTTTGACCATCGAGTTCCAACTTGTCAATGGCCATGCCAGGATTGAACGTGAATACCAGTAGATCCAGTGGACGGTCGTCGACGTTCAATGTGAGACTCAGGTCGATATCAAGCCGTTTTCCTGGATTGATTTGAACTGTGCCCGAAATCTCATCCACTTCTATTGGGTCATTCCAAACGTATGAGCTGTGAGCTTGATGCCACTTTGCGGTTTTTGCGAAGTTGCTTACGACGTCCGTTGTGCTCAGTGCATACGCTCCCCCGCACAGCCCTATGGCAATCAAGACGGTCGAGAAGCGCACGACCGGCGAGGAGCCATCGCGACGCTGCATGGCGATCGCGGCGACAACAGTGAGTGCAATCGCTCCTAGCACTGTAGCAAGACGCACAGCAAGGGTCTGCCACGATGGAAAGTCTGGAACCAAATCCGAGACAAAGAGGCTGTCGTTGGATGACGCGGAAACGATGGATAACAGAGAATAGGGGACGTCAAGAACCAGAAAGAACCACGCAAACATTCCTGCGAGCCCTACCACTATGGTGAGTATTCGTACGCGCAGCACCACACTGAGAAAAACGATTGCGGAACTCCAGACCAACAAGGTGGCAGGTGCATCAATCAGCAGGAGATTTATGATCGAGTGCAATTGAATGGGCTCGACATAGTTAAAGTTGAACGCGTTTGCCACAACCCCAAAGCACTGCATTGCAAGTACATTCACAGTTGCAACGAGCCAGAGCAAGAAGGCGGTGCCCAAGACCCTTCCCGTCAGGTACTCGAGGTTGGAAACAGGTTTTGAGTCGAGAACTTCGTCGATGCGATTTCTTGTGTGCTGATTTGCTGAGTCGAAGAGCAGGAGAAGGGCGGCCATTTGGAACGCCAAGAAAAACGTTGGATCTATACCTCCTAGCAGGTAGAGTGGAGTTGCTGCTCCCATCGATGGAGAATACGGTGCTGTGAAACTCAAGATCAAGCACGACAGGCCATAACCAGCGAGCGAAATCACGGAGAGTACGACCACAACGGTCCAAAATCGGACCAATCTACGGGACGTTCGCATTTCGGCCGCGGCCACATTGAGGATTGTCGTTAGCTGCAAGTTCATTAGCGCCGCCTTTTAGGGGGATTTCTGGGGCTACTCAACAGCATGCAATTCCTGTGCCATTTGGGACCATCATGTTTCTCAATTTCTTAAGTTATTTGCTCCAATCGTTCCAAATCCCCGCTTGGTTGTGTGGTGCGGTTACTGGTAGCAAATAGCACAGTCATGTTGCGGACTAGAAGCTTAGCAGATGTTCTTCAACACCAAACCTAGGTTACTGGCGTAGAGCGTCTAATCACTTACTTTCGATCGCCTCCGCAGAAGCAGAGCCAAAATACTCGACTCTTACGGATGAATTGATTGTCACATTCGACCACGGAAAATTCGCAATTTCAGACGGCAAGGCCGTAAGGACCATTAGCTTTGTGGTCTAGTGAAAGCAACCACAAGAGCAGTGAATTTTGGTCACTAGGCGCACTCTGTTGGCCTTGCTTTCCCACGCCTTGTTAACTATGGTTGTAGCGAGGCGAGATCATTCCGATAGTCATGTGTTGCGCGCCCAGGTTTCTATTTGTGTCAAGTGCGACTCGACTTGACCGGGAATACCCAAGCGCATAGCATGACGGCAATACATCCAATCGATTGAATTCGTGAAAAGTACCGGATCGACGAGACGCGATATTGTGCAGCTCGCAGTTGCGTTCCTCGTCGGAGTCGCCACCACTAGTGCCGTGTATTGGCAGTTCATTATCCCGGAAAGCGGTGATCGATCGACAGTTGCCAATTCAGTTCCGGCGCTGGCGACCAATGAGCCCGCCGCTCTTGAGCAAGAACCATTCGATAGGAATGCCGGTGTGCAGGGGGTGCCGGAGGGGGCTGTGCGGAATCTTGAGGACCTGCAAGCAATCGATAGCGCATTTGAGCGTAGTCGGGCATTGCGCAATCTCCTAGTCGGTATGGATCAGGAACAGGTATTAGAACTTTTAGCGCAAACTGAGGACATCTTCTCGGAATTTGACAGGAATCTCCTGCGGTCGGCCGTCGTTCAAAAACTGGCTCACATAAATCCAAACCTTGCGTTGTCACGGGTACTTGAATGGAACCGGGAAATTTCCTCTCGCGATTTGGTGATTTTTGTCTTCCGCGAATGGGCACGCTCCGATTTGGACGAGGCCGTCTCTCGTGCGCGTACGCTCGAATTCCAGATGAAAGAGTTGGCTCTTGGCGCTATCGTTCAGGAACGGGCGGATCTTTCCGAAGAAACCCTCCGAGCGATTGCTCGTGACCTCGGAAACGAGAAGATTGCGATTTCAGCGATCGTCAGTCGAAAGATTGAAGAGGCGATCGATGATCCAGCAAAAGCATGGAATGAACTGGCCGTCGAATTGCAGGACGATAGAGCGAATATATTGACCTTGTCGCAGGTTGCAAGAGCCTGGATTGAGGAGAGTGGTCTGGGTGTGTTGGACCAAATACAGCAGTCGTTGTCAAATCCTGAAATGCGGAGGAACGTTGTCAATAACATTCTCTTGAATGCTGCGAATGATGATCCTGCAAGCGCTTTCGAATATGCATTGACAGCAGATGGCGACCAGTTCTATACGTCCCTAGCGACAGTCGTAGGTGTGTGGGCGAGATCGGATCCTCGCACGGCGTTGGCGGCAGCAGCTGAAATCGAAAATCTGTCCATGCGCAATTCCGCAGAAGAGTCGATCATCTCTACATGGGCCTACATGGAACCAAGGGAGTTGTGGCAGATTATTGACGGATTGCCTGAACGCCTCCATGAGATCGCCACTGAATCAGCGATCTCGGAGCTAGTCAACGAATCTCCGGAGGAGGCTGCTCAGCTGGTGGCTGGTATGGAATCGAGTACCTTGCGTTTGGCGGCGACTCAAAAAGTAGTGTCCTACTGGGCATTTAAGGACTACAAAGCTACTCTTGAGTGGCTTCTTAACGAGCCGGCCATAGAGCAAGATAGATCGATTTTTCTGGGGTACATCATTCCCACTCTTGCTCAGACAGACCCAGACCTCGCTATGGATATCGCGCTTTCTCTGCCAATCGAAGATGACGTGCCCGATTCCGACATATATGGAATTGGGGCGGTTGGGATGGAGTTCAATGTTATGCAAAACCTTTCTCTTACAGATCTAGACAAGGCAATCGAGCTGTTTCCCCAGGTGCGCGAGGGTCCGACGAAGCTTGCATCTTTTCTGCCAGTCTCTCAACAATTGATTGGCCTTGGGGAGGTTGATCGGACATTTGCTTTGGTCGAGGGAGTCCCCGAATCTGAAAGATCCAAGTTCTATATGGCGCTTATCTCCACATGGGCCGGATTCGATGCCGAAGGATTGCTCGATTCGATGGACCGATTCCCGGGAACGGAGGTCAAGTCGAGAGCGGCGATGGCGCTGATAGCCGTTAATTGGATTTCCAAGGAATTGTCTGACGAACAAATCAAAATGGCGAGGAATCTCCTCACTGAAGACGACGCCAAGACACTTGAGGAGGGAGATGCACGAATGATCAAGCAAGCGCTCCATGGGATGGGACTGTCGAGGTGATCCCGTCAGTAAGGCACTGGCTAAATCAGCAACTCTCGCGCCAATGCAGCTAGCGTTGGCGGTCAATCGAATTGGTGACTCGACCCGGTGATCTCGTGTCCTGGACTTCCTCGTCGAGACAGTGCCGCAACACATTCGAGTCGATCCGTACTTTGCACGAAGAACGCTGGAGTTCATTTCAGCAATTGAACAATAGTGTGCATTCAAGCTTATTCGGCGAGCCCCATTCTTTTGCATTCGACAACAGCCCATTTGGAGTGTCACATTTCGAGGAACGGCCAGTAGTCGGCGGAGAGCGTCTACTCGCTTTGATCCATTCGGTCATCAGGTTGCGCAGAGCATTGCACGTAGACTCAATGGAGTTGGCGCGTGATGTAAGCTCAAACTCCGGTTCCAAGGGATTTGCACTGTCGTTGATTCGCAGCATGTCCATGCGTTGGATGTGTACGAACGCGATCACCTGGAGTATCCAAGGTCTATTGGCTTGACCCTACATTGTCGAACGCATAGCATGTCGGCAGTTTCTCCAAACGATTGAGTACCCATAAACCATGGATTCACCAAATCGCTTGATCGTTCTTCTTACATTTGCTTTCCTGCTTGGCGTGGTGGCCTCAGGCGCGGGGTACTGGGTTGTCAACTCGACCGGGAAAAGCAACCATTCGACGTACTCTGCCTCGCCAGAGTTTCCAATCCAGAACGAGTCGACAAATCCTGACCAGAGCGTGTCGTTGGACGACGCTGGTTTCTCGGATACACCACTTCTAGTCGTGAATCAATATGCAGGTCTCGAAAGTTTCGATAGTGCGTTTGAACGAGGAGTGGCACTGCACAATTTCTTGGGCAATCTCGGTGAGGAGCAAGTATCTGAACTACTTGCGCAATCTAAGCAGATTTTTTCGAGTTCAGAGCGCGACGAACTTCGGCTCGCTGGCATACAAAGACTAGCGCAACTCAATCCGAAATTGGCCGTGTCTCGTGTGCTTGAAATGGACCAAAGTGGTCAATTGGACCTGGTAGGCGCTGTGTTCAAAGAGTGGGCTCATTCCAATTTGGACGAAGCCGTTTCAGAGGCGACGACGCTTGAGGAGTGGAACAAAGAACATGCATTGGCCGCAATCGTGGAGGAACGAACGGATCTTTCCGACGACACACTCCAAACAATCGCCAGAAAGCTTGGCAATGAGCAAGCTGCGATAAGGGCAATCGCACACCTAAAAATCAGTGAAGCCATGGGGGATCCTGAGAGAGCGTGGAACGAAATGGCTGTCGACTTGCAACACGACCTCCAAAGCGAGCGGGCAATTTTCCGTGTGGCGAAGGCTTGGGTTGAACAGAGTGGACTGAGTGTACTGGAGCACGTCTCTCAATCTCTTACCAATCCCAATACGCGGCTTAAGGTGGTCCGCGAAGTGCTTATTGACGCTGCCGGTCGAGATCCTGTCTCCGCGTTCAGCTTTGCATTGTCAGTCGAGAACGACCAGTGGAATTCGACGATACGAAACGTTTCCCGCATTTGGGCACAATTGGATCCACAATCAGCTCTCGCAGCTGCATTCGCTATCGAGAAAATGTCTGTTCGCAGGAACGCAGAAGAATCGGTTTTGAACGTTTGGGCGGGAAACAATCCTCGCGCAGTGTTAGGGATCATAGACGCACTTCCCGAACATCTGCAGTCCACGGCGACTACATATGCTGTTAGGGAGCTTTCTAAGCATACTCCTGAAGAAGCAGCTAAGTACGTGGCTGGTATGGAATCGGGAAGGGTAAGTTCACAGGTTGCTTCACTAGTCGCTGGTATGTGGGCGCAGCGAGATCACGAGGCAGCGCTTGCATGGGTTCTCAACGAACCCAACATCGAGGAAGTTCGGCCGAGCGTGCTGCCTACAGTGCTATCGACATTAGTACAGGTAGATCCGCAGCTTGCCATGGACACAGCACTCGCTCAACCCATCGAAACTGTCGACTCGGACCCCGGCATTTCTGCGTCTGAAGGTATTGGGATGGAGCAAGACGTCATAGCATCGCTCGTTTATTCCGATCTGGATAAAGCCATCGAGCTGCTTCCCCAAGTACGCGAGGGACCAACGAGGACTGTTGCCTATATGTCGGTCGCTAGTGCTCTAGTAAGTGCAGGCGATGGTGATCGGGCGTTTTCCATTGCCAAACAAATATCCAACGCAGACCGAGAGAGTTTCTACATGTCGATTGCATCGGCATGGGCAGGACACGATCCCGAGGGACTGCTTAACTCGATGGACCGCTTTCCCACAAGCGAATTCAAGTCGAAAGTAGCGCTATTGCTGATTTCCCGGAATGGTTATTCCACTGAATTGTCCGACGATCAAGTTGAAAAGGCGAAGAATTTTCTTACAGAAGAAGATGCGAAAGCACTTGCGGCAAGTGGGTCTGAATAAGACCGGACCAAAATCCAGGGCATTGGCATTTGATCTTCCCTTGGGAACCAATTGGGTCTATCTAAGAAATCCCTCAGATAGAGTTAGTGTTGGAATCATTGGATTGGACGTATAAGCAATGTCACGGTCCTGCGTTTTCTGCTCTCACTGAAATCATTTTGGTTGATACATGAAAACACCTAGATCGTCTGCGCGCCTCGTTGTGCTGATCGCACTTGGATTCCTTCTCGGCGTCCTAACCACAAGCGCGGTGTATTGGCTCGACATCCTCCCGGAGAGAGGAGATCGCACGACAGATATCGACACTTCAGCTCTGCAAGCCGAAGACGGGTCTGAGGTTCCTCCGACTGTCTCTCCTTCGGAGCTAACCAGTACAACAGAATCTCCAGTCATAGCAATACTTTCTCTTGATGACCTCGCTGGAATCAAGAGTGCGTTCGCTCGCGATTTGGCATTGCGCCACTATTTGGCCAAGCTTAGCGAGAACCAGATTGATGAGCTCTTTACGCACTTTCACGACCATACGCCTGACGCTAGTATGTCTGGACTTCCATCCGCGATTACTGAGAGGTTGGCAAGTCTCAATCCCAAGCTGGCGTTATCACGCGTGTTAGCCTTGGATCCCCAATCGCATCATGAGGACTTCGTCGCGAGTATCTTTCGGGAGTGGTCGCATTCCAATCTCGATGAGGCCGTTTCCAATGCGGCGGCACTGGATGAGAACTTCAGGCAAGCGGCGGCGTACTCAATCGTGCAAGAGCGAAAAGATCTCTCCGATGAGAAGCTTCAATCAATTGCGAGGCGACTAGGTAACGAGCAGGTTGCAGCAACGACAATTGCACTGCGAAGAATTCGAGAGGCAATCGGATCGCCAGAGTTAGCTTGGACCAAACTTATTGCTGACTTGCAGGGCGATCCGACGCATGTGCAGGACATATCACGCGTCGCTCTGGCTTGGGTTCAGAAGAGCGGACTGAACGTACTGAATGAAGTCAATGAATCTCTAACCAACACGGAAACCAGGCTCCAAGTGCTTATGTATGTCCTCAAGGCAGTCGCCAAGACAAACCCGTCAGGTGCATTCCAGTTTGCCGCGACCCTTGAGAACGATCCATACAACATGATCATGGAAGGGGTTGCGGAGACGTGGGCGAGATCTGACCCTAGAGCAGCCCTGGCGGCTGCATCCCAAATTGAGGATGTGTCTTTGCGGAGCGCAACAGAGGATTTTGTTGTCAGTTCTTGGGCTCAAGAAAGTCCTCAGGACGTATTGGAGGGCATCGATGGTCTCCCTGCTAATCTCCGTGAAACAGCAATTATGGTAGCCCTAGTGACCTTAGCCAACGAGACTCCCGAAGAAGCCGCCAAATTGGTTGCATCCTTGGAGTCAAGTTCAATCAAGTTCCAAGCTGCGCAAGGCATAGTAATCAGGTGGGTGCACCGGGACCACCGTGCGACTGTGGACTGGCTTCTCAACGAGCCGGGAATCGAAGAGCATCGATTACAGTTGCTGCGGGCGATCAGTGTCATGCTCGTTCAGGAAGACCCTGAGTTTGCGTTTACAGTCGCGCGCTCTCAGCCGTTCGCAAAGAGCGAATCCAACACGCCCGTATTTGGAGAGTACGGGATGGAGGCGGAAGTAATTGGTTTTCTTGCCGATACAGACGTGGACGCGGCAATTGAGCTACTAGCTCAGGTACGTACGGGTATTACAAAGGTTTTCGCGTTTCAGTCTGTCGCTGCTTCCCTAGTTGAAGTGGGCGAAATTGATCGAGCGTTTGCATTGTTTCAAAAGGTCCCCGAATCGGAAAGAATTCAGTTCCATCGGGCATGGGTTTCGGCTTGGGCAAGAAATGACCCTGAAGGATTACTCGATTCGCTGGACCGCTTCGTATCGAGGCAGGTTAAATCGAGAGCCGCCATGGGTATAGTTGCGGCAAATAGTTTCCTGAAGACAATGTCAGACGAGCGAATTGAAGAGGCAAAGAAGTATCTTGTCGAGGAAGATGCAAAGGCCCTCGAGGAAGGTGGCTCTCAATTGTTGCTAGATTTGTACTCTGGTATGTGATAGTTGGACTTAATTCCACTATTTCCCTATTACCGCCGCACGATTGTGGCTTGGAGTTCGGCACTACAGTCGCGTGTTCGGTGGAAGCGACGTTCGAACGGATACTTGCGACCTTAAACGCACGTTCAGCAACGAAACCTCGTAGACAGTCCTGCATAGAGGTGGCATGAACTTGGTGGATGGCCGGAAGGACTAGGATGCATCTAGGGCAGGAAATAAACATAGCTGCACTCCTCTCAACAGTGTTAACTTGATCGACACTCCATTCCTATCGTGACTTTACGCAGCCGAAGCAGGTGGGTAACCTCTAATCAACTGGGGTGTCTTATACTCACTCAAATTTCAGGTAGGAAATGACATGTCAAAGTTCCTTTTTCAAGCAAGCTACACACAAGCAGGCGTGCAAGGACTGCTTAAGGAAGGTGGCAGCAGCAGGAGAGATGCGCTAACGCAAACTGTCGAAGGTCTCGGTGGATCGCTTGATGCAATGTATTACGCGTTCGGGGATGTTGACCTGCTGATGGTTGTGGATCTTCCTGATGAAGCTTCCGCTGTTGCGTTGTCTATGTTTATCGGTGCAGCAGGTGCGCTGGATGTATCCATGAAAGTACTCGTGGATCCAGAAACGATCGACGAAGCAATCAGCAAGAACGTGTCATACAGGGCGCCAGGCGATTAGCGCTTCGCGCTGGTTTCGCAAAGCCGAAATTGCGAGGCTGAGCAACGAATGCGATGTTGGTAGTTCGGTCTCGAATTAGCACGTAGCGTTGTCCGTACAGGCCAGATAGCTATTGAACAGCTTGTGACCTACCACGAGTATTCAATGCCTGCAAAAAATTGGCGGGGCCTTCCTGGAAAGTAGCGATAGTTGCCGAAGGCGTAGTCAGCGCGATCTGCATATTTGGCATTCAGGGCGTTCGTGACCCTCATTGACACGAGCCAATTTGCTTGGAATTGCCAATTCGCCCGCAAATGCAGCAAGGTGTGTCCATCATACTTCGCCGTGTTTGCGGCATTGAGATGGTGGGTGCCAACGTGGTTTAGTTCGAACTCGACCACGGAAGCCTCCACTGGCTGATACATCCATCGGATGCCAGCTACGAAAGACGGGGCAGAATCCACTTCCGATCCAGTTTTGATCCGCTCTCCCCTGGCGACCGTTCGAGTAAACGCGTACTCATGCTTAGCTAGGGTGCCGCTGGCAGCGAGCTTGTGGTGCAAATTCAGTTGCCACTCGATTTCACCTTCAAACCCTCGCGCGAGGATTTCACCGTCGCTAACGTTCAAGCCCTCGGCATCCCTAAAGATCAGATCCACATTGGTCTCCCAATACGCCGCGATGCGCAAGAGGTAGTCCGGCTGCCTAGTCTCTATACCTGCTTCCACCGACCGGAGCCGTTCGCTCTTCAGGTCAGCAACAGACTGACCACTCTGCAGCCGATATAGTTCAGTTGTTTGAGGTGGCCGATAGCCCAATCCAATGATTGCCCAAGCAAGAGTTTGATCGTCTAGGAATCGCTGATAGCCAATCCGAGACGCTAGGTTGGAGTAGGCATCTTTCCGGTCTGCAGGACGCGTGTAGAGGCATCCTCCAAATCCACACAGCGACCCATCGTCGCGTGTATTTCCATCGAGATGCTGGTTGTCATAGTCATACTGGACCCGTTCGAGTCGCATGCTGCCGATCAGCTCGTTCCTTGCGCCAACGGAGTAGTTGACGTTGCCAAACACCGCCATCGCAATTGAGGCGATGTCGTAGTTGTAGTGGATTCCTTGAGGTCTGGTTTCCACAAGAAACGCCGAGCCTTGGGTTGGGTTCTGTTGCTGTTCCAATAGATTGGCGTCCATCCACTCGAGTTGCGCGCCGAAAGAATAGGTATGTTGCGAAAGCGACTTAGTCCAGAGTGCAACGGCACCAGCACTCGTTTGTGCATTCTTCTCAGTTGGCTGGCCAGGCAGGAAGTGCTGTAGAAACTCCATTGTGGACCGCCGCGCATAGGGTCCGAAATATATGCTTCCGTTTGCAAGTGAGCCATTCCAATGGCTTGCCATCCGAAGAGAACTAGCATTGCGATACGCTTCGGGATTCGGGTTAGACTTCCTCAATTCCGAGTCGTTGTATGCCTCGAATCCGAGTACGTAGCCTCCTGTTTCCTGATCGAGGAAAGTTGCCGAAATCGTGTGGTTGGCTTCCCAATTTCCCACCGAGGTCACTATTTGAGCACTGGCCTTGTGTTGTGCAAAGCCAGTGGACTCCCGGTAGCCGTTTGAATTAGTAGAGTGGAATTTGATGCGTGAATTGCCGTTGTGGTAGTCAACGCGTGAATGCAAGTAGCCGTAGGGACCGAGGTCTAAGCTCATTCGAGATGGAGCATCTCTAGACGAGAAGCTCCGTACATTGATAGCGCCGTGCAGTGCGTTTCCGCCGAAAATCGCGCTCGAAGGGCCTCGCAGTACCTCAATTGAATCGGCTTGTTCGGTATTCAGCTCGAATAGCCCATTTACGTTGCAAAACCCAACCGGGCGAACGGGAATGTTGTCTTCCAGCAAAAGGAATGCGCCGCATGCACCGGCGCCTGCCAACACTCCCGACCGGATCCCGGTCAAATGTTCTTGTCCCGAACCTCGTACGACCCAGACTCCGGGGACTCGAGAGAAGATCTCGTGTGGGTGAGTCGCCCGAACGAGAGAAATCGATTCGGTATCGACAGTAGTCGCGCTTCCTTGACTTGATCGTGCAGTCAGGCTGCCGGGGTCAGACGTTACAACGACTTCTTCAATCGAATCGGAGTCGGACTCGCTGATGTCGTCAGCTTCTACGCCAATAGTCAGCAATACCAGCACGAGCATGCTGAGCGCACACTGTGGTAAGCAAGCACGGGAGGGGACCAACGCGTGGTCGAACCCTCTCTGTCCCATGCCACCCAGCAGATATGTCTCCTCGGTCATACCGTCATTGCGACAACGGTACGACGTAGGATGGACTTACGTGGATTCGACGCGATCCACTTTGAGCTCTTTCAGGCTAGCGGCAATGTCTTCCGCCGTGGTTTCAACTTTCACGCTTCGATCGATCTTGAGAATCTTGCCGTCCGTTCCAATGTAGTAGGTATGACGATTGGGAATGTTCCACTTGCTCATCATGACTCCGTACTTGCTTGCAACTTCCTTTGTAGTATCAGAGAGAATTGGGAAGTCCGCGGAGTACTTCTCGGCAAACTTAGTGTTGTCTTCCACGGTGTCAACACTGATCATGAAGTACGTGACGTTGTACTCGCGGATCATATCTCCGTTCTTGGCTATCGACTTGCACTGAGCAGTGCAACCCGGCGTATCAGCTCTAGGAAACCAAGCAAGTACAACGGGTCCTTCCTTCAGAACTTCGGACAGCTTGTATTCGTTGCCGTCACTCGCGGGAAGATTGAAATCTGGAGCTTCGTCTCCCACCTCTAGCGAGACTTGGTCTTCGGATTCGCCGGCGTTGAGTTGGCCCAAAAGAGCAAGGGGTAGGGTGGCAAGTCCTGCGAGGGCTAATCGTATTCTTCGCATATCGCGTTCTCAATTGAAAGTAATTGGAAGCGCAAATTTTAAGCACATCGCGCACGCAGCGACTTAATTCCGTCGATCAGGACGAGTTAGAAGCTTCCTGAATTGCCGCTAGGTATAGTTGAACTATGCTTTTCAAGCCGTGTTCGAGGGCGTCGGAGACTAAAGCATGGCCAATGGACACCTCAGCGACGGGAACCTGAGAACAGAAATGGGCGACGTTGGTTAGATCGAGATCATGGCCAGCATTTACGACCAATCCTTGGCCAAGTGCGCTTTCGGCCGCAACACGATATTGATCGAGGCACTTTTGTGCATACTCGCTGTTCAATCCGCTCTGCAAAACCATCTCGCACCAGGGTCCAGTGAATAGTTCGATGCGATCGGCTCCACAATCGCAAGCGCGTTTGACCATAAGAGGGTCAGGATCTAGAAATAGGCTAACTCGAGAGCCGATTTCATGAATTCGGCGAATGTATGTACGAACGCTCTCAAAATGTACTTCGTTGCTTAGATCCCAGCCGTGGTCTGACGTGAGTTGCGTTGCGTCGTCGGGCACGAGAGTACATTGGGTAGGGCAGGTGTCCTCGACGAGCTCGAGAAACCCTGGATAGCCATTGGGCAATTGTCCCACGCTGGGATTTCCCTCAATGTTGTATTCGACGTTCAATTCCCGAACAAGCTCGGAGAGCGCATACACGTCAGCAGGCCGTATATGGCGTTGGTCTGATCTTGGATGGACAGTAATCCCGTGCGCTCCGGCTTCTATGATGGCTCTGGAGCAGTGAATTAGATCTGGTCGGTCTCCGTCCCGTGCATTGCGCAGCCACGCGATTTTGTTTACGTTTACGGACAGTGCAGTCGTCACGGCTGCTTTGCGGCGTCTTTCGAGTGACGTCCCACATAACCAAGTACGAATCCAATTCCAAACGCGCCCAAGCCCACCAACGCCAGAGCCCAACGTTGTGCAACGCGCACACGATCGAGGTGCGAATTAAGTTCGGCGAGCTCTGTGCGGAGACGTTCGTTGAGCGAGACGGCTTCTGCATGTCTTTGTGCCAATTGGCTCGGGGTCGCATCGTCTTGACCCGCAACCGGAAGCGTACACAGACACAGCAGAATCGAGAATGCGACAACTCGAATGTGACCGGCTGACATGTAGATCATGAGCTCGACATACTCAGCCTGATTCGATGTCCTTGAACTTGCCCAAGATTGCGAGATATATCGCCATTGCGATGGCGAACAACACGGGCCATATGAAAATGGATGCCATTCGGTACACAACCCAGATTTCTTCGCTGAACGTGTATGCCACAAAAAGGTTGGTCGATCCGGAAAGAAACATTCCTACTCCAAGAATCAGTGCTTGATGCCTCCAAATGGTGTCAGAAAGTTTGACGTAGTCGCCTACAAGCCATTTGAGGACATTCTTTCGGCCGAGAAATTGATTGGTGAGCAAGATTGCACTGAGTATCCACGAAACGACAGTAGGCTTCCACTTGATGAAGATTGGGTTTTGCAATGCTATGGTCAGTGTGCCCGAAATAAAGGCGACGACGAGAACCACCCACATCATTTTTGTAATGGGCCACTTGAATATCCAATACACAATGAATTGCAATGCAACGGCGATCATGAGCGCGGCGGTGGCGTAGTAGATGCCCGCCACGAAGTAGACGACGAAGAACACTGCCGCAGGGGCAAACTCTTTGAATTGGTTCATTCCGGAAGAGGAGTGGTGGACTGTATTTCTGGGAAGAATTTTAGAAGGTCGATGGAGTTTGGTTCAACACTTCGCGTCCAGGGCAGTATTCGCAGTCGGTATTCCCATATGCTGAATTTGAGTGGCGTGCCGTTGTGTAAGCGGGAAAGCTCCCTTTGATCCATCGAGATTGCACATACAATATGAAACCTGTTGTGAGATTGGTTGTCCTTGGAATAGTACAAACCGTTTGAAAGACAATGCGATTCTGGACTAGCGATACTGAGAGTTTCATGACGCAATTGGGAATTGTCGCCTTGGCGACGTTTGTGTTTCTAATTGTGAACACCACAAGTGCACAGGTCGTTTCTGACTCTTCACAGAATGACGAGATGAACGACCTGAAGGACACAAACTTATCAGAAGAGACATTGGAAGTCGAAAGCGGTGAGGAGGTCAAGCCACCTTCGATTCCGACCGAGATAATGGAAGAGATTGTCGTGACAGGACAACAACCTGAATTTCCCAATTTACAAACTTTCGCGGACCGGCACTTAGTACACAATCGCGGTGAGTTCTACTACCGGACAAGACAATACAAGAAGGCGTTTCCGTACTTGCTCGCCTCGGCCAAACAGGGATTCAAGATGGCACAGGCCCGGCTGGGATTCATCTACCAGCAAGGATTGGGTGAGGTCCCCCGCGACGCATGGCGGGCTATGGGATGGCTCGGTGTCGCGGCGTCGGAGGATACCGACCCCCAAATCCGAAACTACTACAGAAAGCAGCTAAGAAAGATACCCGAAGAATTGCTTCCCGCTGTGGAAGCCGTAGTTGCTGCGTATGTGGAGCGATATGGCCCGGACGCGACTGGCATGGATTGCATCATGTCTCGTCCAGCAGGATCCCACATTGCACGAATGGCCTGCAACTTCAAAGCCGAATTCGCACTGCAGGATGTTTCAAGCATGCTTGAAGGAAACAGCACCGGTGCGATACCTGTTGGACCAACTGGCGATTTGACGGGTTCGTCCCCCACAGGCGGGAATTGACGGAACGGCATGCGAATTGGCCGGACTGTCTATAGAGGCCCTGCATCAAACAGGTTTCGCTAGAACTGCCGTAGAAGGTTAAGAGACTTCAGATAAGGCTTGTTGGCACGTCGGTCCACGCGATCGTCAACTAGCTCTCTTCGAGACGTAGGGTACAAATGATTCGTCCGTCAATACTGCTTGTGTTTCCGTTACTTTGGCCGGCTCCTTTTGGGGTCGGCCAGATCATTGGCGACGAGTCTCCAGAGAATGCAACGGCGTCAGCAGACGAATCTGTTGAGTACGAGAGCACAACGATGGAAGAACAGGTTGTAACAGAAGTCAGAAGGGTCATTGAAAACGCCTTTTCGTTCAATGATTTCCATCAGGTCAACGACCGGGGCGAGTACTACTATCGAATTGGACGCTACAAGGACGCATTCCCCTACTTGCTTGCATCGGCCAAACGTGGGTTCAAAGTTGCGCAAGCTCAAGTTGGCTACATCTATCTGACTGGACAGGGAGTAATCAAACCTAGCAAAGCTACAGCACTGGGATGGTTGGGTGTTGCGGCGTCTCCAAAGTCAGATCCCGAAATTAAGAACTACTACAAAGACCTATTGAAAACCATTCCGGAGCACCTCAAACCCAAGCTCGAGCTGGTCGTTCAAGACTTTATCGCCAAGTATGGAACCGAAGCCACGGGCATGAGTTGCGATCACATACGCCGAGCTGGCACGCATGTTTCCGACTTGAAGTGTAATTTCGAAGGAGAGTTCGAGCACCGCGACGCTTTGTTTCAGGATTGGCTTAGTACTGGATTCGACCAGGCATTAACACCCTACGGAACCGGTCCAGGAGCAGGTGCAGACTCGCTTTCTGCACCGAGTGCAGGAGGTGGCGCCCCTGCTGGTGGAGGCTAGTCGGCGCTAGACCTGTCTGGGTGGGATCCAGACTACCTTCTATTAAGCGATCATAGTCCTGTATTGCCCTAGCCGCAAAGGCAAAAAGGGTGTGATTTCAAGTTAGAATCAAGCACGAACATCCAACCTCGGCATTGAGATGATCCATCTTGGCTGTCGCCACACGAATCCACTGTTTCGGGTGATCATGTTCGCATCGCTACTGTTCTGTGCTGCGACTCACGCTCAAGACAGATCCGAGTCCCTCCAAGAGACCACAGGTCAAGAAAGTCTGGAGGAAATGGTGATTACGGGGATTCAGGAAGATGTGCTACACGCCTTCCAATTCGACGACTTTCATGAAGTGAACCGTACCGGCGAATACTACTACATGACACGTCAGTACAAGAAGGCGTTTCCTTACCTGCTGGCTTCGGCCAAGCGAGGATTCAAGATGGCGCAAGCTCGAGTTGGCTACATCTATCTCAATGGATTGGGTGAAGTCGAGAAGAGTTTCTCAACGGGAATCGGATGGCTCGGTGTTGCCGCTGAACCTCGCTCAGATCCGCAGATCAAGAACTACTTCAAGAAAATCATGCAAAAGCTGCCTGAAAATCTCAAATCACAGGTGAAGGAAGTCGTAGCTGCCTATGTGGAGCAATACGGTCCGGAAGCCACCGGCATGAGTTGCATCCATACACGTATTGCCGGGACACACATTTCTAAGCTCACATGCAATTTCAAGAAGGAATTTGCATTGCGCGATGCTTTGTTCCAGGATTGGATGAGCACCGCTTTCGATGAGACTGCAGGTCCTTTTGGGACAGGAATCGATGCGACCGCAATCAACGTTACCTCGCCAGATGCGGGGGGCGTCCTGAGCATCACAACGAACAGTCAAGGACGAGACGCCGGACTCAGCACCAGCAATCTGGGTAGTGGGACGAATTCAGGAGGCTCTGACGGTTCCCAATAACCTACTGTGCAAGTAGCTTTGCAGGTACTAAGAGCTAGATGGGCAAGACACTTTGCGGCTTGCCATCATGGCTGGGTGGCTGCAATTTGATCGACCCCTTATGCGGGAATTAGATCAGCACCGTTCTGTGAAACCAGGTTTTGCGGTGTACCGCTGACGACAACTAAAGCACGATTGCCGTTGCGGGCGACTACGATTCCATTGGCACCAGTTTCCGCCTTGAGTTTTTCTCCCAATTGCGGATTGCCGTCTTTGATCTCAAATCGTTGGGCTCGTCTCTTTACGGCTCCACGATGTTGTGCTCGTGCGACGACTTCTTGTCCGAGGTAGCAGCCTTTGGTGAAGTCCACTGCACCATGGTCAGTGAGCCCCAGCATTTGCGGTAGAAACAAGCCGCTGGTCTTGGAAGTTACTAGCGGCATTTCCGCATCAACAGTTAGGGTGGGCCAGTTGCTGTTCTCAGAATCGTGGATTTTGAGCTGCCATTGCATGGGCTGAAGGATTGTGCCTAAGGCGGTCGGCTGAGTGGTGCAATCCAGGGACTGATCCAATTTCCGGCAGTTGGACTTCGAAAAAACCATGTAGCGTCGAAGATGTCGCTCAATCTCCGTCAGCAGCGAGTCGTGCATTACCAATGACACGCATTCGGTGGTACCGTATACCCAACCGTTCGACAATACTCGCCCCTTTATGTCGGTCAAGGCCATGAGCATCGCCTTGGACTCATTGATATTGTCCAAGTCTGCGGTAATGTAGCCTTGCAGGAACGCCGCTGCGTCTGTACCTTCTACTTCTAGGATGCCAATGTTTCCCATCGTTTGAGTTTAGCAAAGAAAACTGGAGGTCTCGTTACGTCTGGTTGTCCGTTGCCGCATCACGGCTTGGTGCTTTCCAACGGCATGATTGGATGCTCTTGCCTGCTATGACCGTATCGAACAAGGACATGAAGCGATTGGTGATTTGGCGATCGCGGCGCGGAATGTTGGAGTTGGATGCACTCCTTTGTCCGTTCGCAAAGCATCGCTACGAACAGCTGCCTAGTGCGGAGCGGACCGCTTTCGAGAGTCTTCTTGAAATGGATGATGTACACATCCTTGAATATGTGCAGCGACCCAGCGAAGCGGGAGAATTCGAGGAAATAATCAATGAAATCTTGAGGTACCGTTTGCTCTGCAGGAGCAACTCCGGCTAAGTGTTTCTTCCAATCTTGGCGATCGGTGGCCTCTAGCCAATCGCGGCGGACCTAGCAGGCTGAAAGACATCCAGCGGGTCACGTCGTGGATGCAAAACGCTTGGAACGCCGCGGACGTTGGTTTGCGGATAGTCAATCGTGTAGTGTAGACCACGGCTCTCCTTACGCCAATGCGCTGAACGAACCATGAGATCCGCGACGAGTATGAGGTTGCGCAGTTCCAACAGATCGCTGTTGACACGATAGTTCGAGTAGTAGTCGTACACTTCGTTCTTCAAGAGCTCTATTCGCCTTGATGCCCGCTCCAAGCGCTTGTCGGTCCGAACGATCCCCATGTAATTCCACATGAATCGACGCAGTTCAGACCAGTTTTGAGCAAGAACGACGTCCTCGTCGGAGTTGGTGACCTTGCTCTCGTCCCAATCGGGAAGCGTCTCACTCCTGCTGTCCAGAGCTCGGTACTGGGAAAGTATGTGTCTCGAGCATGTCAGGGCAAACACCAAGCACTCCAGCAAGGAGTTGCTCGCTAGTCTGTTTGCGCCGTGCAATCCCGTGCATGCAGTCTCTCCGATTGCATATAGGCCAGTTATGTCGGTCGATCCATGGCGGTCTACTAGTATTCCACCGCATGTATAGTGTGCGGCGGGAACTATCGGGACGGGATCGGTAGCCATGTCTATACCGACAGACTTCAATTTTCGGTGTATTTGAGGAAAACGGTCTTCGATTCTTGAACGCGGAAGATGAGTGACATCAAGATGCACGCACTCGATTCCCAATCGCTTCATCTCAAAGTCAATGGCTCGTGCCACGATGTCGCGTGGAGCCAATTCGCACCTCGAATCGAATCGATGCATGAATCGTTCTCCATCAGGCAGGATGAGACGACCGCCCTCCCCACGGACGGCTTCTGAAATCAGGAACGAGCGTGCGTCTTGGTGAAAGAGGCAGGTTGGATGGAATTGATTGAACTCCATATTCGAGACGCGGCACCCAGCACGATAGCCGATGGCGATTCCATCTCCCGTTGCGCTGTCTGGGTTGCTTGTGTATTTGTAGACCTTGGAAGCACCTCCTGTTGCAAGAATCACGCAAGGGGCAGCGACAGTCTCGACACTACCCAACTTTCGGTTGTAGACATAAGCGCCAAAGACACGTTGGTCGGTCCGCCCAAGCTTTGCACTGGTAACGAGATCAATCACGACTCGATCAGTTCGGATCTCGATGTTGGGATGGTTACTAGCATGCTCAATCAACTTTGAGGAAATAGCCAAGCCGGTGGCATCTGCTACATGGAGAACGCGTCGGAAACTGTGCGCCCCTTCCTTGGCGAGATGAACGTCGTCCCCCTCCCTGTCGAACTCGACGCCCAAATTGAGCAAGTTTTCTACTACCTCATTGGCGTTCGCCACCACAAACTCTACGATCTTGGGGTCGCACAACCCGGCGCCCGCCTTGAGAGTGTCTTGTTCATGCGCCTCCAGAGAGTCTGCAGGATCCCACACAGCGGCTATGCCACCCTGAGCACGATTGGTTGTGCTGCCCTGGACACTTTCCTTGGATAGCACAAGAACATTGAGAGAAGGCGCTAGATGCAAAGCGGCACTTAGTCCTGCCGCTCCCGCGCCAACAACTAAGACATCTACTTGGGATCTAAGGTCCATCGCCATGGTTTAAGCGACATCGGTCAAAGGGTTCATGTTCTTACAATACAACATTTGTACATCTCCAGATCGTGTTGCCCACACGGTCTGGGCAAACGGGAAGCACATTGGCAGTCGATACTGACGCTGAGCTGGTCAGGCGCGTTCAAGACGGCGACACCCGCGCCTTCGACATGCTTTTTGATCGCTACAAGCATAGGATCCACTCGTTGGTCAGTCGCTTTGTCGACACTCATGAGGACATTGAGGAGATTGTGCAGGAGTCGTTCATTAAGGCCTACAAAGCCATGCCGCGGTTTCGCGGAGACAGCCAGTTCTACACATGGCTCTATCGCATTGCCGCCAACACGGCGAAGAATTATCTTGCTTCTCGCAGCCGTCGTCCAGCCACGTCAGACATCGACATTGTTGACGATGCAGCAGTCAATGAAATACCGAATCTGCATGAGACGGACAATCCAGAGAACATTCTTGAGAGCCATGAGCTGGAACAAATCATCAAACGCGCAATCCAAGAATTGGAACCGGAACTAAAAAGTGCGGTAACACTTCGTGAATATGCTGGTCTAAGTTACGAGCAAATTGCTGAAATCATGGATTGTCCTGTTGGTACAGTCAGGTCACGTATTTTTCGTGCACGAGAAGCCATTGCCACCAAAATGCGTGCGCGGGAAGGAAACTAGGGTGAGAATTCAAAATGGTGGAGTGTACAATTGGTCAATCCTGCCGGCAAACTGCCAACTAGGGGTTGAATGTTTTATGGGTAGAGAGTAAGAATCGTTATGGCGCAGGCGTTGCAAGAATCGCTGTCTGCCTGTATGGACGGCGAGGCACAGAATAACGAACTACGTCGGGTTCTTGATGAAGCAAATTCCAGTGACGAGCTGCGTCGCAATTGGCGCTGTTACAGCGCCATCTCCGCAGTCCTTCGAGGGGAAAAGCTCTCATCGTTAGAAGATCCGCCTAAATGGAAGGAAGAGGCGGCGAGAATCCCGGATGATTACAACATTGTTGCGTTGCAAGGAAGGCGTCGCGTCAATAGAAAAACGGCAGTTGGGAGTGTTTCGGTTCTCGCCTTAGCCGCAACATTAGTAATAGGAGTGTTTTTCTTAATGCCGGACCGACCTGATTCGGCAAATCAACCGTTGGCTGTGTCGGACGATCAGGTGAATTTGGTGAGTCCCTCTGGAGGCGACGTGCAAAGTCCACGAACAAGCAACGTAATCAGCATACCCTCCGATATTCAACAAAAGCAACTCCAATACCTGTTTGAATACGACCTCTACAACAGCTCGCCTATTCCCCACCCCCAAGTGACCTCTCGCAAAGCATCGCTCACTGCTGAATGATCTTCTCCCGCGTCCAGGCAAGTTGCGCATTAGCACTTGTTTCTAGTTGCTTGCTTGTTGCAGCAAGTGAAGCAGAGGAACGTGACGCCGAAGATTGGTTTCGTCTGATGATTCAAGCTCAGCAGGAACTGAGCTATGCAGGAACGTTGAGCTACTTCGACGGAGAGGAGCTGACAACGCTTTGGTACAGCCACATCGTAGAACATGGCGAGGTGCACGAACGCGTTACCAACCTAAATGGTCGCCCCCGCTCATTCATCCGCGAAGGTGGAAGCGTATTCTTAGAACTAGGAGCTGACGACGAGCTTCTCAAGCTTCGGGACAAGATTGAGCGTGAGCACGTAGCCAGCACCTTCCAGCCGCAGTTCGGCAAGATTGACGGCATCTATGCCATGAAGTTTGATGGCAAGGACAGAATTGCTGGCCGGTCCGCGGTGTGCGTTTCCTTGATTCCGGATGAAGGGGACCGCTATTCGATACATTTGTGGATTGATGAGGAAACTCACGCTCTGTTGCGCTATGACATGCGCGATGAGGATCGGAGACCTATAAAAATTTGGCAGTTCACAGAGTTTGAGACTAGTGAACTGGATCGAGACAAGTATTCGTTTTCCGGTCACCCGCATCCAAACTTGAAGATTGACCTCAAGCAGCAAGAAACTCAGGATGACTCTCAGCAGGAACTGGATCTGAATTGGCACTTGGGATGGATACCCAAGGGATTCCAACAGTCTAGTTCGCAGGAATTGGATAGTTCAATCGGAAACGCAGCTGCACGACATGTGATGTACACCGATGGGATGGTGCCACTCATGGTCATAGTGGAACCGATTTCAGAGTCGCACAAGCAGTTGACTATGGAAACAGTGTCCGGCCCGACTGTCGTTGTATCTCACACCATACAAGACAATGACGGAAAATCCCAGCTTGTAACCGTTGTGGGCGATCTTCCCGCCAAAACGGTTTGGCGCGTGGCGCGTGGTGTAAAGTTCGATCCCTAATTGCCTTGTGCTGCAACTATGCTGCTTGGGTGTGGAATCGTAGTCGCAACTGACAATGGCAAGTCGTTGGTTCGATTCGCACGCGAGTACTGCGAAGGTTGTCCAGGATCATGCAGATTGATTGCAAACCGCGACGTTGAGCTTTGGCTAGACGAACAGCTTAGTGTTGGCGCCGAAGTCGAAGTGAAGACGTCGTCGTCCTCTCTTACCTTGGGTACGGTCGTGACTATGGGTTTCCCTTTGATTTGCGCATTAGTGGTGCTCTACGCATTTCAGTCTTGGCTCTCTGCTTTATTGGCATTGGCGTTGGGCGTCCTTGCAGCTGTTGGCTACTGCCGCAGTCGGAGTTTCAGCCTTTTGATGCGTCCGCGAGTGCGGGTTCTTAGGTAAACTAGGTACTCTCGGGCAATAAGAATCGATCTTGGTAGCTGAGCAACTTGCACTTGAACGACGCAAAGCAATATTCGAAGGTCTCTGATATGGCAAAGGAACTTACTCGCGCATTGGTGGTAGCGGTGTTGATTGTGGCACCGGTTTCTGCATTGGCTGAGGGCTTTGTGGTCTACAGCAGCTGGTCAACCCAGGCTCGTGCGGATTCCGAGGCTGCCTGGACATCGACGCAGCTCAACGTCAGTGCCACGGTTAAGGCCGCTACTGTGGAAGGAGTGACCGTGTATCGCGTCGTGGCCGAAGTGCATACCGGGATGGTCGGGGTTGAGTTTCTGGATAGTGCACGAGAGGCAGGTTGGGAGGATGTCTGGTACGAGCAGGCATCGGACGAGTCGTGGAACGTCGAATTGACGAATACCCAAGAACAGGCCCAAGCGGCACCGGTTGCAGATTCGATAGCAGAGACAGAACAGCAAGGATCGCCGATTGGCAATGTTGTTGCCCAAGCTCCTGCAGAGGAGCCCAGCGATGTCGAGCCCCAGGTTTCTGCAGAGGAGCCCAGTGATGTCGAACCCCAGGTTTCTATTGAAACGCCAAGTGATGCGGATACTCAGACTCCTGCTGAGGAAGTAGTGGCTTCCGACCCGGTTCAATCTACGCAAAGTGACGGTGTTGAAGTCGAAGATATCGAGCCCGATGAGGGTAGCGAAGGTGTCGCGCCATCTGGTGGAGAGTCCGATGCATTAGCGGCGGAATCTGGCGTTAGCACCCCAACGATTGAAGACTTCGCAGGAATAGATCAAGTTACTGTAGATCAGACACTTCGTGAGGTCGAGGAAATCCAAAAGCGAGCACAACAAATGATCTCTGAGTGGATGCCTCGACAGGAACAATCCTTCTACGACCCGCGTGACGTCCTAAGCGTGAATACTGCCACGGATTCTGAGGCGGAGAATCAAGAAGCCGATGCTAGCTCCGGCTTCAATGTGCTTACACTACCTCCGCGACGACGCAGATAGCACTTAGACTGGTTTTTCGTCGCTCGCAATACAGCAGCGGCGTACCAACCAAGAAGTAGACGTAGGAAAAGCTCTACGGTTAGAACGCTCTCTACAGACCAACGCCACGCTGGCGCAAATTGGACCCTTTGTAGCAAGTGCTAGCTACTGAGTTAGCTGGGTTACCCATAACTTCTATGGAACAAACCGACGGCTAGGGCTCACGAAGCTGCGGCCAAAGCGGGC
>CAZNFX010000007.1:0-249708 GCA_964572845.1 uncultured Pseudomonadales bacterium
TATGGACTGTCAATTACAATGTCGTTTCACCGTCAATTCTGCTGTCGCTTCACACCAGAATCGCCGGTTGTAGCGATAGACGAACTCGTCGAGGTATTTCTGCAGCTTGGGGGAGGACACTCCGTGCAAGGTGCCGAGCAGGAAGCGTTTGAGATTCGCGATGGTGGTGTGCACCTTGGGAAGCCATTCGTCCACGTTGTCCACGGCCACGAGCACGGGACGCTTGCCCTCGGCGCCGCGGTCCCGCTTGCCGCCCAGGGTTCGCCACGGCTTCCAGGCATGCACGCTCCGATCCGGAGCGCTTTGTCCATTCCTGGTAGCTGGTCTTTTCATATGTTCTCTTCCCGTTTGCTCCATTCTATTTATGGTGTACTATTATACAGTACATGTCATGTCTGAAGAGGCGTGTTCAAGATTACTCAACGCTTTCGACGAGAAGACCACTGTAAGCCATCGTCCGCGATGTCGCACATTGAAGTCCTGCAGAGGGCACGTGCTACGGCTAACGGTCCCGGTTCGACCACCTAGTTCCTTCCCTCGTATCCTCAATTTCGATTCCTTGAGACGCGAGTTCCTCTCTGATCTCGTCGGCTCTAACAAAATCTCGCTTAGATCGAGCTTCATTGCGCTCCTGCAACATGCTCTCGATAGTCTCCGCATCTAGCTCATGCGACGATCCAAAATAATCGGATGGTGTGCGATTCAGTAGACCCAGCAACCATGCGCCGGCAAGCAACTTGGAGCCCAATTGGCGCAACTCGTCGGCATCATGCGACTGTTGAATCTGTCTGGAGATTCCATGCAGTTCTGCGAGAGCTTTCGGCGTATGCAAGTCGTCGGACAAGGCCGACACAATAGAGTCAGGAAAGACTTCCATCGGTGCGCCAGCAAATTCCTTGCAGGTCTGTTCTGCGTCGCCGGTTGCCTCCGAGACTCGTCGTAAAGACCGGTAGAGCGTATCGATGCTCTTGCGTGACTGATCAAGAAGCCGTTCATTCCAGAGTAAGCTCTGGCGGTAGTGTCCTGTCAACAGAGCATAGCGAATGGTTTCATTGCTATGCAATGATCGTAGGTGATGGATGGAGACGACATTGCCAAGACTCTTGGACATCTTGCGCCCAGCCAAATTGAGCATTCCATTGTGCATCCAGTAATTGACATAGCTAGCACCCTCCTCCACGCAACATCCTTGTGCGATTTCATTTTCATTGTGGGGGAAGACGAGATCGCTACCAGCACCATGAATATCGATCGTTGGGCCTAGGTGTTCACGGATCATTGCCGAGCACTCAATGTGCCAGCCTGGGCGCCCACGTCCCCAGGGACTTTCCCAACCCGGAATGTCCTCGGTCGAGGGTTTCCACAGAACAAAGTCTTTGGGATCCTTCTTGTAAGGTGCTACTTCAACTCTTGCACCATCAATCATGTCTTCCAAAGATCGATTAGAGAGACGTCCGTAGTCCGCGAACGACTGCACATCAAACAGGACATGGCCTTGCGATTCATAGGCGTGACTACGTTGCACCAGGCGATCGATCATCTCGATGATTTGGGGTAGCAGCTCGGTTGGGCGCGGCTCAATATCCGGTGCAAGCACATACAAGGCATCCATGTCTTCATGGAATGCACTAATGAATCGTTCCGTCAGTTCGTAGTAGGGTTCGTTGTTTTCCTGCGATGCAGTGATGATCTTGTCTTCAATATCGGTAATGTTGCGTACGTAGGTAACCTTCGGATAAACGAGACGCATCAACCGAACAAACACGTCAAACACTACAGCTGACATTCCGTTGCCGATGTGAATGTAGTCGTAGACAGTTGGACCACAGACATAAATGGTCACATGTCTAGGGTCAATCGGCTGGAACAAGCGCTTGCGCCGCTCCTTCGTGTCGTAAATGTAGACGTTAACCATGCAGAATGCTCGAAGGCATCAAGGAGAGATCGAATCCGGTGGGTTTTGCTTGCAAAACCCAAGTATGGACACTTTGTGCCCGACTTTGTTCGCGGGCTCTATTCCGCAGTGCCAAATCTCTCGTGCAAGTAATGGAAGACTGCGCGCAAGGCCATGGCTTCGCCGCCAGACGGGTGTGCAGGTCGCGGCGTAGTATTGCTACCCATGAGATCGAAATGAACCCAGGGCGTCCCCGCCACAAAGTGTTCAAGAAATAGCGCAGCTGTTATGGCACCACCCATCGATTGACTGCCGATGTTGGACAAATCAGCTATCGACTTCTTCAACGAATCTCGGTACCCGTCATACAGCGGCAAACGCCAGATCGGATCAAGGACACTCGTCCCAGCATTTACAAGTCCATTAGCAACGTCGTCGTCGTTCGAGAACATTGCCGAAATGTCAGCTCCCACGGCTGTCCTGGCAGCTCCTGTAAGAGTTGAAAAGTCGATCATGAGTTCGGGTTGAGACTCAGCGGCAAGTGCCAGAGCATCGCAGAGAATCAGTCGACCTTCGGCGTCCGTGTTACCAACCTCCACTGTAGTTCCCTTGTAGGTAGTAATGACGTCCCCGGGGTGGTATGCATTGCTAGAGACGGCGTTTTCGACTGCGGGAATCAACACACGAAGATGCACATTTAATTTCCTATACATGATGAGTTGTGCTAGACCCAAGGTAATGGCCGCGCCAGCCATATCCTTTTTCATCTCACGCATCCCTGCGGCTGACTTAAGGTCCAATCCTCCCGAATCAAAGCAGACACCTTTGCCGAGTATTGTGACCTTGGGCGAGTCCTCGTCGCCCCAGGAGAAATCTAACAATCTCGGAGCAGAGCAACTAGCTCGTCCAACGCTGTGAATTGTTCGAAATCCTGCTTTAAGGAGTTCATCGCCACAAGTGACACTGAGTGCTGTGTCGAACTTGTCGCAGACTTTCTTAACTTCTTGCTCAAGTTGGTCCGGTAGCAAGTCTCCTGCTGAAGTATTGATGAGATCACGTGCTAGATTCATGGAACTGAGCTCCTCATCAATGGATCCGTACTCAGGGCCAACAAAGAGGCGAGGCTTGTCGTCAGCTTGTTTCTCCTTGGTCTTGTACTTGGAGAATTGATACGATCCCATTCCCCATCCCAGAGCCAACGTGTAGACCGAGTCGGGATCTGCACCTTCTAGGCAATAGTCGCCAGCCGGCAGTCGTTGCGATAGTGAGCCAATGCTCTCAACGTTCACAGATTTTCCGATTCCTGCAACAATCTTTGCTGGGAAACCACGGTCGTCTGGAACCGTAAAGTAGTGATTGGCAGAGCCCTTGAATTTCGAGCGATCGGCCCAGGCCAAGACAAGGTCGCTCTGATTGTCGCGCCATTTCTTGATATCACTCGATGAAACCAGCTCGATTGGCGTGGCACTGTCGGACCGTTCAAAAACTAACATGTGGACTCCCGGTTCAGATTCGTGAATGTAGTAGCGGAACTGCGCATACTACACTAACAATTTGGTGTCGATTTTCAGCCCTAGTCGTAGGTAGGGGCAACACAATAGGGTACCGATAAGTCCTATGTGAAATCCAGAAGTTCTACTGGTTCCGTGTACCGGCGGAGCTGGCCTGGCGTTCTACTTTCCTAGTTTAGAGGCAAGCTGATCTGCGCGATAGCTTGAGCGTACAAGAGGTCCTGCGGCCACATCGCTGAATCCCAAATTCAAGGCAACTTCTCTGTAGTGGGCAAACTCATCAGGATGAACCCACTTCGCCACGGGTAGGTGATTCTTGGTCGGCCGCAGATATTGTCCAAGCGTCAAGAAGTCAACCTCATGATCCCGCAAATCCTCAAAAGCTTCGACGATTTCACTCTCATTTTCGCCCAACCCCAACATTAAGCTTGATTTTGTAGAGACATTTTCTGACCGTTTAGCGTGTCTCAGTACACGCAGCGTCTGTTCATAGCCGGCTTTCGGATCTCTAACCGTCTTCGTTAGGCGACGTACAGTTTCCAAGTTTTGCGCAAACACCTTGACGGGAGTATTCACAACTGTGTCGACTGAATTTAGATCGCCACGAAAATCAGGAGTCAACGCTTCAATTGTCGTGCTCGGTTTTGCGCTGTGGATGGCTCTAATGCATGCTGCATAGTGAGCAGCACCGCCATCAGGCAGGTCATCGCGGTCAACCGAAGTCAACACCACATACTTTAGCTCCATGAGTTCCACAGCTTTGGCGCAGTTGATAGGTTCCTTCTCATCCAGCCAACCACCAGGGTTTCCTGTGTCGACCGCACAGAATCGACATGCACGGGTACATACAGCGCCCATGAGCATCAGGGTTGCTGTTCCGTTGTTCCAACACTCGCCTATATTGGGGCAATGTGACTCGGAGCAGACCGTATTGAGCGAATTTTGAACTACAGTTTGGTGGACTTTGCGGTATTGCGCGCCACTTGGAATGCGAACCCGAAGCCACTCCGGCTTACGCGCCGTCACGCCTTCGTTCACTGAGGGTATCAGCTTGGATGCGCTGCTCGACGGTATTCCGTCTCGAATTGCCATATACCCTTGAGCGGTCCTATACTTAACGCCACTCTCGATCTTGGTGTTCATTGCACCATTCTATGAGCGTAGAGCCTAACGGCTTCCATCGTCGAGATTGGGATTAATTTCCGATCGAGGCTTAAGGCCGTTCAACGCCAGTCAATTGACTTTGAATTGCAGCTTGAATGTAGCCGTCTTAAAACGAGTGGTGCAGTGCCACTCTATGACCACTTGAACGATTGACCAGGTGAACTCTAGTTGACCCCCTTTCCAAACAGTCGACTTTCGAGCACGCCTCGTTGAGCGGATGCTTGTTGATCACTCAACTCCCCGGCAACTAGGGCCTTTTCTATTTCATCCAAGCCCGCCTTGTATTTTTGAAGAAGATCGATCCAATACTCCAATTCCTCTCTCTGCTCGTTTGCTTTTTCCGATGTGATCGAGCCAGACTGTTCAGCTTGCTCAGTCTTTTCGAGTGCTGCTTTCAGTTCTCGAATTTCTCGGTCGATGTCAATTACGTTGTCGTTCTTTAGCTTGCCCGTTCCCGCTGCATTGAATTCCGCTTTATAGGGATAGTCGGCGCCGACAATATGACCGGGATTGGAGTCCGCAGGCGGAACGATCCAATGGCAGTCCTCGGTCTTTTCAGGAGTGTTGTTCCAGCAATCCATTAATTCCTCGAAGTCTTCCTTGAATTTTCCCGGACGGCCAGGTGGCATTTCTTCGTGTGGATTCCAACCGGCTCTCATGAACATATTGAGTGTTCCCATGCCGATCCTGTGACAACCTAGGCATTCATTCTTTTCTATGTAAATTGTTCTCATATCCCAGTTTTCGCCACCGATCACGAAATATGGCAGATCCTCCTCAAAATCCATATCGCGCGTTCGTACGACGGGAACCACGGGTCTACCTGTGTCAGGATTCCGTGCAGAGTCGATGAATGTGTTGTGGATGAATGGATCGTTTTGGTGGCAACTCACACATTGCACCACTCCGGGCGTACGAAATGCTCGATTGAATTCTTCTGGGTCGTCTATCCATGGCATGACGCCCTTCAATCGCTGTGTTTCTTCATCCAGGTAAGCCCATGGTTCAATGGCATCGCTGCTCTCAAAGAATGCGGTAGCACCCGTGACTTTGTGGTAGCCGATCATTTGCACTGAACCAAGAATGCCTATGTTGAGCTGCGCTGCGCTACGGCCAAATGCTACCCACACTACGTCAGGCAAGGGTGTGCCATCCGCAGATTGCCCCTCATAGCTCTGCACGACGGAACCAGACACGCAAATCTTTCCCGCAAGTCTGCTGGGATTGTCGCAAGTTTCAAATACTCCGTGCACCTGCACGCCATTCACGTACATTGGCATCTCTATCGCATTCCCTAGATCAACTTGAGGTGGAACTCCCAAGATGGGTTCTACCAATTGCGCGTAGTCCCAAGCCGTAGGGGGGAAGTTGTGCGCCCCTTCCTTGGCCGAGACTTTCAGATGGTCATCTTTGTTGCGTGGGGATCCTGCAATGGCGACTAAGCTTAAAGCGACTGCGGCAATTGCAAATATGGCGAGCCGATTACGACTTCTAAAACGTGTGCTCAGGTTCGAGTCGCTTGGCTCGACCGTTCGCTTGATGCAGTCCATTTGTGCAGGTAATTGGGTATTAGTCAGGTCAGGTATGTCCATCACAGCGTATGGGACACGCGTAGCTAACTAACCGGATTAGGGTTCAATCTATGCAGACAATAATCCAAGTATACAGTCGAGGATTCCGGCAATACCCATGTGTAGATTGGGGAAAGTTGGAGACACCGTACAACCGCAATGCGTCTATTCTCAGCTTGTTTCGCTACATAGCAAAGATCGTTAATAGGAGCTTTGTTTTGGTGTACCATCGAAATCGAGTGACCCTCTTTTGGCCAGGAGAGAATCGCGTTGCTAGAACTCGGAAAAGCGGCGGCAATCTACGCATTCTTCACACCATTTATTGTTTTTGGCGTGCTTGTTATCTTGCACATAACTCTTCCAGCGTTGAGAGTCACGGGATATGTTCGCGATGAGCAAACTGGAGAGTTATTGAGCTATCGTTTGAATGGATTGCTGGTTTTTGCAGTAGCACTAGGAGTGTGGTGGTTCGAAGTCGGAGGAATTCCGAGAGATTGGCTCTTTCGCGCCACGTTCTACTCGGTGGCTGGTTCGACTGTATTGGCTTTGTTGATCACTGCATTTCTGATGATTACATCTCAAAACAAGGACCGAAATGGATTCCGCGATTTTTGGGGTGGCTGGGATTTGAATCCAAAAATTGGCAACCGTCTGGACGTCAAAATGATTCTGTACATATTTGGCGGCACGCTACTCGCCTTGAATGCGTTGTCTGGGGCTGCGTATCACGTCGAGTTGTATGGCGAGAATGCGAACATTGGGGTGTACGTCTATGCAGGTATGTGGACGTTCTTCATCGTCGACTATTTCTGCTTCGAGCGTGTTCAGCTGTACACCTACGACATCATTCACGAACGTCTTGGCTTCAAGCTTATTTGGGGTTGCCTAGTTGTCTACGCCTATCTGTATTTGATTCCGCTGTGGGGACTCTCACACTACGCTGAACCTAGTTTCCTAGAGTCGACGGGACTGTATTACCTTGTAGCTTGCGCGGCAATGTTTGTTGTTGGCTGGGTTGTCTCTCGAGGATCCAATTGGCAGAAGTACACATTTAAGAGATGGCCTGAGCGCAAATTCCTTGGGTTAATCGAGCCTAAGACGCTAGGCGATCAAGAACCAAGGATTCTCTGCAGCGGTTTCTGGGGAGCCGCGAGGCACATGAACTACTTCGGAGAGTTTTTGATGGCTCTGGCAATGGCATTGTCGTTTGGGCATTTTCTCAATGTTTGGGCTTGGATCTACGTTGTGTTCATAGTCGGACTATTCCTTCATAGGCAACGCACAGACGATGTGTTTTGTGCCAAGAAATATGGCGATGCATGGACGCAATACTGCACGCAGACTCCCAAGAGAATCATTCCGGGAATCTACTAGCGAGCGTTGCGCACCCCAGTGTGAACCCATTAGCGGACTCCACTCAGTAGCGTGACCAGCCAGAACTCGCCTAAGAGCAACTAGAGATCTTGTTCGTGTCGACAAGACGACACGGCGATTCTCGCCTTCAGGCTAGACAACGCTAACAACATCCACGATCGGTTTCTTTGTCGCAAGCAAGACTGATGCCGTTTTTATAATCCGCTTTTCCCTCAGCTTGATTGACTGTATCGCTAGCTCAATCAATCTTGGGGGTCAATCAAATCGAAACAACAATCGATTCGGGATTCCAGTACTGCCAGGTGTTTACTACCTTTGGGGCAGATGCAGAGATCGGGTCGCTGTTGATGAATGTAGCACGGGCAATCTGCGTTGGACTCAAGCACTCGACACTGTTGAGCGACCACGTCTGGGACACCACAGTGTGCCCACTAGTACTTCAAGAGGTTCGAGTGTGTTGAAGAAAGTTCAAGCAATGGCAGCAAAGGTCGTGGACTCCGGTTGGTTTACCCACGGAATTACGATCATCATCATTTTCAATGCGTTAGTTGTCGGACTCGACACCTCAAGCTACTTGCATGAACGCTTTTCGATTGTCTTCCAATGGATTAACGACGTAATCCTAGTTGTCTTCATCTTGGAAGCTCTTGCAAAGATGATTTCGACCTATCCACGCTGCCATCTGTATTTCAAGGATGGATGGAACATCTTCGACTTTGCAATCATCGTCTTCTGTCTCATTCCAACAACGGGACAACTCGCGACGATTGCTCGGTTGGCCCGAGTGCTCAGGGTCTTGAGACTCGTTTCCGCATTGCCGCAGTTGCGCGTGCTCGTAACCGCACTCATTCACTCCGTCCCAGGCATGTTCAACATCGTGTTGTTGATGTCGATCATCTTCTATGTGTATGGTGTTACCGGCTACCACCTATTCCATGAAATAGATCCCACACATTGGCGGACGCTCGGAATTTCGATGCTTTCGCTGTTTCGGATTGTCACCTTGGAGGACTGGACGGACATTATGTATACGGCTCTGGAGCACTATTGGTGGGCATGGGTGTACTTTCTCAGTTTCGTTGTAGTAGGCACGTTTGTCATCATTAACCTGTTCATAGGGATAGTAATTACCAATGTGCAAGAAGCCCGCGAGAAGTCGCTGCAAGAGCTCAAGTCAGCGATCCATTCGGACGAGGTGATCGTCGAACTACAACAAACGCGAGATGCGCTGCAACGCGTGCAGGAGAGACTTGAGTCAGAGGGCCGACAGCAGCCGGTTGGAAACTCTCCAGGAGTCGTTTGAATCGTCTGACAGGTTAACGTCGATGGCGTTGCTGCAGCTCGTTGTGGTCGATTGGCTGGAATTGCAGCGAGTGGAGGGTATAGAAGATGCCCTTCTTGGCCAACAATTCATCGTGGGTTCCAATCTCAGCAACTTCGCCATCGTCCAAGACCAATACACGGTCTGAGTCTTGGATGGTCTGAAGACGATGCGCGATGATTATTGAAGTTCTTCCCTTGGTAAGTGTCTTGAGTGCATCCTGAATGAGCAACTCGGTGTCCGTGTCAATGTTCGCTGTCGCTTCGTCGAGGACAAGTATTTCTGGATTGGTCGTAAGAACTCGAGCAAAAGCAAGCAGCTGCCTCTGGCCCTGCGACAGGTTTTGACCCCTTTCTGCGAGCTTCGTCTGGTAGCCATCCGGAAGGTCCATGATGAAGTCATGCGCGTTCGCAGTCTTGGCCGCATTCACTACAGCCTCTTCATCGACCATGGGTTTGCCAAGTGAAATATTGCTGTGGATAGTTCCGGAAAATATGTGGAAGTCCTGCAGAACCACTCCAATGCGACTTCGCAAATCGTTTGAATGCACTCGATTTACATCAATTCCATCTACATAAATCGACCCGTCAGGAATGTCGTAGAACCGGCTGAGCAGTCGGATCAGCGTACTCTTCCCAGAGCCTGTCGTACCCACGATGGCCAGTTTTTCTCCGGGTTCAATCGCAAATGAAACGTTCTTGATGACTGGTGTGTCGCCGTAGCTGAAGGTGACATTCCGAAACTCGACAGATCCCTGCAACCGGTTAGGAAGCTCGACTGGATCCTCAGGCTCGTGGATTGCTTCATCCCAATCTAGCGCTTGGAAAATTCGCTCGCCGCTTGCCATGGCGCGAAACAGAATGTTGATTTGCTCACCAAGAACGACAATTGGGTGGAACAACATGTCGATGAACCTAGTGAAGAGAACCATTCCACCTAGCGAGATTTCCTCTTGAAGGACTTGGCCACCGGCGTACCAGAGTATTACTCCGATCGCCACGGAGGCCATGCTGTCATTGAAGGAGGAATAGAGCGTCTCCAGGCGCATTGAACGAGACTCGAACAAGAGATTGTTGCTGTTGATGCGGTGGTAGCGACGAAGGTTGTAGTCTTCGCGTGTAGACAGCTGCACGACCTGAAGTCCACTGAGGTTTTCCTGAAGGTTTTGGTTTAACGCCGACACGGACTGACGTACCAGGCGAAAAAGTCGTCTTGTATAGCGTCGAAACACCAGTGTCACTACGACCAGAACGGGTATGTAGAGCATTAGGATCAGCGACATCTCGATGTCTAGCGTTAGCATGACCGCAAGAGCAAAAACAAACGGCATCAACTCGCCGACCAACGTACCCAAACCTCGAAGAAGCTCGTAGAGCGACTCCACATCGTTGGTAATTCGAGTCATGACTCGTCCTACTGCGACGTTGTCGTAAAAAGTGAACGGCCTAGTCTCGAGATGTTTGAAGAGATCATGCCTAAGGTCTCGGAGTCCGTTAATGACAGTCCGTGTAAGCGTCATCCGGTGCAAATGAGAGGTGAACGCCCAAATCGACTGCGCAACCACATAGAGTGCGCACGCTGAAATGAGCAAGGACCAGCCTGTGTTGGTAGCGATCCACTCAGTAAGCCAGATTGTGCCGAAACTCGGTGCAACCGCTGCAGACTGCTGGTGGAGAACGTGGTCGATCACAACAACCGAAATAATGATTGGCAACGCGATCGCTAGCAACGACGTTGCGCACACAGATATCAAGCTGACAGCGAGTGTTTTCCAGTAGGGTCTCATCCACTTTAGAAGACGCAGGAGCAATCGAGTGTTGAGTACCGCACCCGACAGTTCCGCATCGAAAAGCGAATAATCGCGACGTGTGTCAGTTGCTTCGCTCATCGGCTAGCCAGTCCCATTTCCCTCTGCCAGGATGGATCTTCATCCGTTCCTTCGCGTTGAATTCGTTCGAATTCCGCGTAGATCCCGTTGAGTTTCAGCAGTTCATCGTGTGAACCGACTTCCGCTACTTCACCATCTTCGAGCACCACAATTCGATCCGCGTGCCGAGCGGTGGACACACGGTGTGATACCAAGAGAGTCGTCTTATTGGCGCGCATCATGGATAGGTGGGACAGAATCTCCTCTTCGGTTTCGGTGTCCACAGACGAGAAGCAGTCATCGAGAATCAAGACTGGAGAGTGTCGAATCAATCCCCGCGCCAAGGTCGCACGTTGTTTTTGTCCACCCGAGAGTGTTACTCCTCTCTCCCCAACGACTGTTTCCATTTTGAATGCCATTTCGTCAATCGATTGGGAGAAGCTTGCGGCTTCGGCGGCCTGCCACACCTGGTCGATGGCTCGTCGTGGCTGATCGTATGAGATGTTGGTTCGGAGAGGTTCTCCAAACAAGAAGGGATCTTGAGGGACATAGGCAATCTGCGTCCGCAACTGGTTCAGTGGATAGTCGCAGACGTCAAACTCGTCGATGAGCACCATGTCCCTTGGGGTATCGACCAAGCGCACAAACTGTTTTAGCAAGGTTGTCTTGCCTGAACCGATTCGTCCCATGAACGCGATCGTTTCACCACGTTGGATAGAGAGATTCACGTTGGTGATGGCTTTTCGATTTGAGCCTGGGTATTCGAAGGTAAGGTCCTTTACCTGAATGGAGCCTCGTATGGTTTCGGGTACCCACAGGATGCCCTGGTCACGGATTTCCGGCACATAGTCGAAGACTGCGAACAGTCTGCGAGACGCGACAGCCGCACGTTGCATCATGCTGATGATCATGCCGGCAACCCGAAATGGCTGTACAACCATAGTCACATAGAAGAAAAAAGCTGTAAATGCCCCAATGCTCAGCGTGCCCTGCAGTACTTTGTGGCCGCCGTAGCCCAAGATGGCCACAGCTGATACAGCAGCCAGGGTAGGCATGACGGAGTGCATGATGGAGTGAATTCTGGCGTGAGCATAGAAAGCATCTGTGTAGTCCTGATTGTGACCGTCGAAACGACGCACTTCCTCTTGTTCCAATGCCATCGCTTGAATCGTTCGAATTCCAGATAGGTTCTCTTGGACCTGTGCGCCCAAGGAGGAGAGTTTCTCTTGAACCTTGCGGGAAGCCACCCCAAGTCTCAAAGACGACCGCCAGGTATAGAAAAACAGAATTGGCAGAGGGGGCAGAACGAAGAGGGTCAACGATGGTGAGAGAAACACCATGCAGGAAAATCCGACAACAGTTGCAAAGCAGAAAATCACGACCATGGTCGTGCCATTGCCTATGAGTCGTCGGATAAGCTGAATGTCGGCAACCGCTCGGGTCATTAGATCGCCAATGGCATATTGGCCAAAGAAATTTGGACCCATGTTTTGCAGATGCTTGTAGAAAGCATCTCGTAGATCAAATTGGACAAGGAAACCTGCCCGACGAACGGCAATTCTCGCCCAGCTCACCATTACGAATCTTGCTCCCACTGCGCCGACGATTCCGAGGATGGGCAAAAGCAGGTCGGCTTCTCCCCTTTCCAATCGATTGATGCCTACCATCAGGCACAGCGGGACACTTGCTTCGAACAAGCGTGCTATGAAGAAGAGGGCGATACCTCCTAGCAGTCGCCCCTTGTATTTACGAACGAACGGTACAAGACGTAGTAGATCGCGAAACATGCGTTGTTGTGTAGTTCAGTAGAACTTTCAAAATGAGGCGTTGTTCGGAACCCTCGGGAACGGAGCAATGTCTCGAATGTTTTCCATACCAGATAGGTAGAGAACGAGACGTTCGAATCCCACGCCGAATCCAGCATGGGGAACCGTTCCATACTTTCGCAGCTCGCGATACCACCATAGCTCCTCGAGCATTTCGTCGTTCATGCGAGCATCGAGTACATCGAGACGTTCTTCACGTTGGCTTCCGCCAATGATCTCTCCAACTCCGGGGACCAACACATCCATGGCTGCCACGGTCTTTTCGTCGTCGTTCAAGCGCATGTAGAACGCTTTTATGTCAGCAGGATAGTTTGTCACGATGACGGGCGCCTCGGCAACTGAAGTCAGGTAACGCTCGTGTTCAGATTGCAGGTCGAGGCCCCACTCAACTGGGAATTCAAACTCTGCAGTCGACTTCTGCAGCTCAGCGACGGCTTCCGTGTAATCGATTCGAACGAAAGGACGTTCGATTACCTGTTGAATCCGCTGGCCCACGTGCTTGTCAATGCGCTGCTGGAAGAAGTCGATGTCTTCTGGTACGGCTTCGACAACAGACTTGAACACGCACTTCAAGAAGTCTTCGGCAAGATCAGCGTTGTCCTTAAGCGATGCAAAGGCAATTTCCGGTTCGACCATCCAAAACTCCGCTAGGTGTCTGCTGGTATTGGAGTTCTCAGCCCTGAAAGTGGGTCCAAATGTGTACACACGAGACATCGCTAGACAATACGCTTCGACATTTAGTTGGCCTGACACTGTGAGAAATGTCTCCTGACCGAAGAAGTCTTCCTGGAAATCGGGTTGACCTCTATGGGTCATGTCGAGCGTACTCACTCGAAAGAGGTCGCCTGCACCTTCACAATCGCTAGCAGTGATAATCGGTGTACTAATCCATACGAATCCGCGCGAGTGAAAGTACTGGTGAATAGCAATGGCCGTGGCGTGTCTTAGTCTGGCGATCGCTCCGAACGTATTGGTCCTGGGGCGCAGATGCGCCACCGTTCTCAAGTATTCGAAAGTGTGTCGTTTCTTGGCGATTGGGTACTGATCGGCATCTGCAACTCTCCCAACAATCTGTACTTCGGTTGATTGAAGTTCCCGATCTTGCCCTCGTCCCTGAGATTCGACCACTGTACCGGTAACCCTAACCGAAGCTCCAGTTGTGAGAGTCTGAATGTCAGCGTAGTTTGGTAGTGACCCATCCGCAACAGCCTGCAGATGGCCGAAGCTTGACCCGTCGTGGATTGCCAGAAACGAAAAGCCTCCTTTCGAGTGTCGAACTGACCGCAACCAGCCATTGACTGTAATGGTGCTGCCTAAGGCGATTCCATTCTGCAATACTTCCCGGACGTTGTGAGTAGTCATACTATGTAGGGTGCAAAGCACTAGTTAGTGGTGTAACGGCGACGTTGTCCGGGTATTTTAGATTGTGATGGAATGCTGGCGAGACAGGGGGTGCGCCCAGCGTTGCAACTCCCAGGGGTGCTAGTTCTGGATCGGATGGACACTTGAAACTGGCCACTTTGTTCGAGATCCTCCGTTGGGAGCGGTATTTGCTCAGGATAGGGGACTGCGGAGCTCTCGCTGCTGAACGCTCATCAAACAGTCGTAGGAGACCGTCGCCCTGTGGCTAATATCCTATCCTGTAAATCGCTTTAGTGTCTCGCAACTGGGTTGCCTGCCATACAGACGCAGGGCTATTGACAATTTTGATGTACACCAATCTGCTCGACTGCATCTAACCATCCGCTGCTAGGCTTAGGTCTATGACTTCCTTAATTGTGCGGTTAGGTCTCAGGCACCGGAGAAAATCTGTCACCGGAATGCAAAGAACGTCTCGAACAACCTTGGCACTCCTCCCGCGATACAGCAGCACGGTTGATGCTTCAGGATAATCACATGCAAACGTTCGTAGTGCTCTTATGTCTGCCCACTGAATGTTGCCCGCATTCTTGACCTCTATAGCCGAAAAGTCGGAGCCTCCATATACGACAAAGTCTATTTCGCTGCCTGCTCGCGTCCGCCAGAAGTGTAGGCTCGATCCATCAATCCTGTAGTCGCACCAGGCTCGCAAATGTTGGGCAACCAATCCCTCTAGAGCCATGCCATCTATTTCTTCGGGTCGATCAAGAGGCCCCTTTGGACGCATAGTACGAAATAAACCAGTGTCAAAAAAGTAGAACTTGGAGTGCGTCACTGTAGCTCGTTTGGCTCGTCTTTCGAATACAGGTAACGTGAACGACAAGAGCAAGTCCGACAAGATGGAAACATAGGATTGGACTACTTTTCGCTGCACATGACATGTGCGTGCGACATTACTGACATTGAGCAGGGATGCGTGTGAGAAGCTCATGGCTTCAAGAAAACGAAAGAATGCATCGACGTTTCTAGTAAGAGCTTCCGTGCGCACCTCTTCGTCTACGTATAGATTGATATACGACTGAAGCACTTCTCTCGTTGAGTCGGAAGCGACCACTAGAGGAAGTAGCCCCTGGTTTAACGCCTGTTCAAGTTGGAAACTTGCAAGTTCTGCTGCCATGAACGGATGCATAAATTTTTGTAGAGCACGTCCGCCCAAGAGATTCGTGCCATTGCGTCTCAGTTTTCGTGCACTGGACCCAGTCATGATGAAACGTGGCGAATCTGGCTGTTCCAACATTGCATGTATTACAGGAAGTACACCGGGTGCCCGTTGGACTTCGTCGATTACCACAGTGTGTGAATTACGTCCGACTCCTATATGATCTCGAATTCGTTCCGGAAATGCTTCTAGTTCCCTGACCAATCTAGGTTCCAGCAAGTCCAAGTGAAGAGCATCCGGGAGTTGCGCCTTGAGCCATGTTGATTTGCCAGTGCCACGCGGGCCAAATACAAAGCAGCTCTGTTTTGGAAAGTCAAAAAAACGTCTTACAAAATCCATTTTAAGTCGAAATATGGAGTCTTTAAGTCCAATTTTAGACTAAATCGGTGCATTTTTTGCGCATCGGTTACCTGGACCGAGAAGGAATTAGGGTTGGACCACAACTCTCTGGAGCGCAACCTATGACCGAGCATTTGGTTTTTCCGGTGCAGTGGCCTCGTGCTGCCCAAGCGTTAGATCTGACGAATAAGGGTACGAAAGGAAATGCTTGAGACAGTGTTCAGTTGCTGTATGGCTACTCCGACGGGTGTGCGTTCTGGATTAGATTGACCGACGAAACCACCCCCTGTCATCAAGAGCAAAATCCAAGGGTGCTATTTGTCGACAGGTTCGTCAGACACATTGGACGAAATCTTGCCCAAATCCAGCACAACCGTTCTTGCCAGCCGATCATGAACCGTTCTGCGATTACTCCCAAAAATGAAACACGCATCGACAAGAGCGTAGGCGAAGTAAACAATGGGCATAATTACTATTGTGCCCCAAAACGGAAGATAGCGAAATAGAAACAAATTCGGAAAGGAAGATAATTCATTTGTCTTAGAGTCAACTATAACAATGTTCAATGCCATTTTCCCTAACGATTGACCCCTGGTGGCTAGAAAGTATCCATTTATTACGAAGAATATGAGCATTTCCGAAGCAACCGATAAGTAAACTAGTGGAGAAAACAACCCAGTTTCAAACAAATAAGTGTCATCCTCTTCTGGATCGCCCCAAAATTCATTAAAGAAATTGGTTCCAAATATTGCGTCAATAGCGAGTAGAGCAAGTAGTTCTGCCAACAAGAGAATACCCATATCGATTGTAATGGCTACAAGTCTCTTAAAGCGAGTGGCTAACGGGTGATGCGAGAAACTTGGTTTATTGTGCCCCAAATCCGTTTGTGGTGTCGCGTATGGATTGCTCGAGTTTGATGAATCCATATAGGTTGAGTTCATAGCAATCGGAGATTAATCAACTATTTCACAGTACTTAGCTGTGTATTCATTTCTAGTTATTGCGATAATTTCATACTTTAATTACAATTGTATTGGCAACTAGATCGTGCAGCATTCTCTTGTCTTCACGGAATATTGACAATACATCAGACCAATAAATGAAAAGATATAGTAGTAAATTTATTATGGCAGTTGTATTGAATGGGAGGTATCTACGAAGAAAGATTGTACTAAGTGGCGGTACTTGATGCGTGTTTTTGTCAACTATTCCGATTGACATTAGGAGTTTTCCAATAGTTTGTCCTCGCGTTTGTAGCATGTAGCCGTTAATTAGAAAGTATAGAATTACTGGTGCTAATACGTTTAAGTAAACCCATCTGTCAAGCAAGTTTATTTTCAAGAATGGAGAGCTTGTCTGATTGAGTTGTTCTATAAGGAGATTGAAAACCGTTTGGGGATCTTGCGAAGTAGTAACCATTACTATTACTACGATCATGGCACCGATGAACATGGCTAAGTAGAGTAGGATCATGTCGAGCAGGTACGCTAAGAGTCGCTCTCCTCGCGTGGCAAGAACGATTTCCGACGGACCTATTCTCTTTCTGGTCAACCTTGCAAGTGGTGTTGCATAGGGATTGCCGGTTGGCGCATCTGGTTGAGTCATGTCTAAGATTAGTCTCCACCGAGTCCATGCAAAGTCGTGGAACCTACGTATTGGGGTCGAATTGTACAGTGCAATTCTGGCTTCGTAACCGTAGGCCGCTGGAGAATTAAATTTCTGGTCGATGGTGGATACAGGATTGGGCCCAGGAACGTACCACACTTGCGGAAGTTGGTCCGGTGGCTATCGACAGCACGTTGGGTTCGCGACTGCCTAGAATTGTCCAGATCTCTTCATCTGCCAGTAGGCGTTGACGATTCTAACGGGAAAGTCCTGAGGTTGCGAGTCCACAACCATGTGGCAAGAGTTTTTGCAATTGCCTAGAACATTGCTTCTTTCTTCCACATACTTTGCCGCACCCAGGACAGCAAGCGCGTCATCAATGTCTTGGACCTCTAAATTTAAAGATTCCTCAAGCACGTTCTCTCGTAGACTTGCCAGCAGGACACTGTGCCGGGTCGCGAGCAAACGTAGAGCTGATGGTAATTCTTGGTCGTCGTCTCGCAAGGAAGTTAGTAACACGACCAGCGAGCGTTTACGTTGACGAAGTAAAGCGGCTTCCGCTGCCGCGATGTAGTCTGATGCAACCGTACTGGTCTGAAGATCGTAGGTGTGGTGCAGCAGTTCGCTTACCGAAGACAAGCTAGAAAGACTTGGGATCCACCTCTGTTCGTGACCAAAGCAAAGGACCGCCACCCGGTCACCTTGACGCAACGCGATGAATGAGAGTAGAGTCATCGCATCGAGAGTTCGATCAAACAGCGACACCTTCCCATCATGGCTATGCATCCTTCGCCCAGTATCGACAAGAAACAACAACTGCTGTGAACGTTCGTCTTGAAATTCACGCGAAATGAGGCTCCTTCGTTTTGATGTCGCTTTCCAATCGATACGATTGAGCGGGTCAGCTTGCCGGTATTCCCTGAGTTGCAAGAACTCTAGCCCCTCACCGCGCCGAATCTGCTTTTTTATGCCTAATTGAATCGTCTGATGCACCATCAAGAGCTTAAGGTAGGTGGTGATTTGGGAGAAATCCGGGTAGACACGTACATGATCCTCGCATGGAATGTGCAGGATTCGTTGCCAAAAACCAAACCTCGAATCCACGGCAACGTCAACAAAGTGGAAGTCGAAGTCGCCCCGTAATGCAGGTCGGATCGAGTAGTCGATAACTAGTGAGTTGTCGCTTAGGACGTTACTAGTCACTGGGAGTCCCGTAGGGTTTAGCTCTAGAGGGCACCGATCACTGACTGTGAATCTGACTCGATATCTGCATTCGTTGTTGACTTCCAAATGCACTATAGATTCCTGTCCAAAAGCCAAGCTGGAAGAGACTCTTCTTAGTGTGGTTGGGTGTCTCTGGGTGACGACTAAGAATGCATCGAGCAATGCCGTGCCGATGACGACAATAGCGAACAAAATTGCAAGTAGCTGAATTTCTCGAAAGAAGAAGGAACCTGCTACTAGCAGAATTGCAAGTACAAGAACCCTTGTTGGCTTCATGTCCGCGGAGCATCCACGCTTTGAATAGCGCTCGACAGGATTTGATCCTTGGACATGCCTTCGATCTGATACTCGGGGCTTAGCGCGATGCGATGCCTTAACGCAGGAATCGCAACTTCGCGAACGTCGTCTGGGGTGACGAACCCTCTGCCGGAGAGCAAAGCGAGCGCTCTTGCTACTCGAACTATAGCGATCGCTGCACGCGGGCTTGCACCATTGGTTATGCCCTCGAATTCTCTAGTGGTTCTAACGATGTTCACGATGTAATGGAGTACGGCTTGATCTACTAGCACTTCAGAGGCTAAGCGCTGTGCTTTAGTGACACTTTCCTCGGACGCGACTGCTTGGATCGCTGACGTGTCCAATGAGTCTGTCGGCCGGCCGGTCGTGACTTGGTCAACCAGTGACACTTCATCCTCAAATTCAGGGAAGTCTATGAATACATTGAGCATGAATCGATCGAGTTGTGCTTCAGGCAAAGGGTAGGTCCCTTCAAACTCGATTGGGTTCTGGGTGGCAAGCACCATGTAGGGTCGATCTACAAGGAAACTCTCTCCCTCAATCGTGGCTTGACGCTCCTGCATGACCTCCAGAAGTGCTGATTGGGTCTTAGCTGGAGCTCGGTTAATTTCGTCGGCAAGCAAGAGATTCGTAAACACGGGACCCTTTCGAATGACGAACCGCTCTTCCTTCATGTTGTATTGGGCATGTCCCGTTACGTCGCTAGGCATTAGGTCGGGCGTAAACTGAATTCGTGCGGTGGAGCACTGAATACTTGTGGCCAGAGCACGTACCAAAAGAGTCTTGCCCAATCCCGGCACACCTTCAAGAAGAACATGGCCATTGGCAACCATGCAACACAATACTTGCGCCACAACATCTTCCTGTCCTACCAAAATAGAATTCACATTTTTGGAAATTTTCTCGAAGCTCTCTTTGCACTCCAAGATGTCTGCTTCAGAAGGTTCCTGGCGATTTTCGTCTGTATCTGACAACAGTTTTTCGTTCATAGAATTTTCCAATTGGGACGTATTGATGGGCTATGTTTGGGATCGTTTGCCCGAATGAGTTTCTTTAACCTTGTAGAAGGCTTGGATTAGGCGGACACGCTCAACAAGGGACGGTTCCTTCAGAGGAGTGGTTTGCGATTGAAGCGCGTCTTTCACGATTGTTTCGGAAACACCCGTAGCTCTTGCGGCCTGCATCGTGTGTCTTTCCTTCTCCAGATCGGAACGATCGTGGAGAGCGTACGAACTCAAGGACTTCAAATAGGGGCCTAGGTGTCGCGTTCGCCACGCGAACTTCGCCCCGCTGGTCGCATACTCGAAAGCGCTACGTCGAGGTCTGAGAATCTCGTACTTGGGTGGCGAAAGCCTGATGTTCCAGTTTATGAGCACTATTACAAACGCGAGCGCCAATCCGACTATCGTCAGCGGATAGCGATTCCACAGCAAGAGTGGCAGAGATGGAACATCGACTAGGGGCAGAATCCACAGATTTCTCGGTTCTCCAGCGCGAGAGTCCAGTGCAGAGTCCGTTACGATGGAATGCAAGACATAGGCGTGGTCGTAACAGGCGACATAGGAGTTATTCCAGCGTCTTAGGTCGCTAAATACGTAGACCTCGCCTAGGCCGTAGGGAATTCTAAGCATCAGGTTTTCTGCCACGACTTGTACATCGAGCTCTTGCGGTACGTTGCTCAAGTCAAACGTAGACACTCTGGGAGCAGTAGCAGATTGGATTTCAGCAGTATTGCCGTCTGCCAATCTGATCTTCGTTGATTTCTCCGGACATTCCAGGAATTCCGCGAAGAGGTCGAAATCCGACAGCGATGGGGTTCGTTGACGATTGATATTCAAGTTCATTGGAAAGAGATGGTGATAGTCGCGTATCACCCGTTCCTTGTTCACAACGTCCTTGGCCGCGTAAATGAGCGTCCCGCCGCCACGAACCCATTCCTCCAGTTTGTCGCTTTGTGAACGACGAACTATAGATAGGGGTCCATCGACTATGGCAATGGTGTCCAAGCGCGACGGCGCGGATTCTGCATCGAATGGAGATTCCCTGTGGAGGGTAACGTTGTGCCGCTCCAGAAAAGTGGAAACAGCCAACCAAGGATTTGCCCGAGCCTCTCTTGTAGGAAATCGTATGTAATCCGGCTCACCTCGAGGCCACCACATTACGATGAGCACAATTACGACCGCTAGGGCGACCAAGAGAACGGCATAGATTACGACCAATCCTTTAGTCGAAGTCTTGGACATAGTTGTCCCTCAACAACGCAAAATCGCTATCTGCAATCGACCGGTTGGCATAAGCAAGTTGTTGCCAGCAAGTTGTAATCGAATCGAAAGATTTGGATCTAGACGGTACGGTTTTCTTAACTTCCCGTTTGCAGGCCGCTTCTGTATAGCTAAGGTCAATCTTGCACCGGTGACGTGTTACCAGCGAATAAAGCGCGCCGCGATAAAGCAAGGACAATGCGTCACGACGATGTCCACTGTTCCACAGCGCAGTTGCTTGGGCTGAGACGTTGTCCGGCAAATTCAATTCGCGTCTGAGCATGGGCACATTGCTATGAATTGGTTTTTCCCTTGTACTCCCCTTGCGAAAGTACTTGGCATACTCCCAGACACGAAGCTTATACAGAAGGAATCCTATGGCCGCAACGAGCATGCCCCACATAAGAATTTTGAGAATTCGCTCTAGGCCGGGGATTACTCGATACGGCTGAGGCTCTGGGGGGTCGAATTCGAACCTACTTCGAACTCGCTCATCCGAAATCAAATCGCTATTCACGACTTCCTCAATCTCGTTTTGCATGCTGGTCTTTTGAGATTCAATCGACTCTGAATCGACGGGTTGTGCCCAAGATGTATCAACGCAAAGCAAGATTAGGCACAATCCAAGTATCGGAGCTACCCGCTGTGCCAACTTGCGAAATCCGATGTCAATATCCCAACCTTCAAGTTCGATTCGCCGGTTCAAATACAGTGCAAATCCGCTACAGATGTAGAACGGAGCGACAAGAGCATAGGCAACGAAGAACAGCGTGAGCACCAGCTTCGCCGTCCAGTAGTGGAACGCATCGGTTGTGAACATTCCAGTGAATCCCGTCTCTGGGTCGTTGAGAATGTCCCCGGGAATCTCAATCCCAACTAGGCTCGCGACAGTAATCAACAACAGCAGGACAATGCACAATTCCAGGCACCAGCCCAAGATCAGGAGCCATATGTAGGTGCCCATCGTACGCTCTCTAATCAGAGAACGTCGTGTAGAAACGATGCCTTCCCTGGAGTGATTGCCCTCCAGAGCAGCTACGGGAGTCAGTGTGCTTCTGCCAGGTGAAAGTCGAAACAGCGTGAGCCAGAGCCAGCAGTCTGGAGCAAGAATGTTCCTTCGAATCGTGCTCCACGATGCATGTCCATTGAATATGGACGCGGCTACGATCGTTAGAGGAATGCGCTCGTAGAGAGGCTTGAACCACCAGAGCAGCATCAACGCGAAAATCAGGTTTGGCACAAGCCATGCCCCAATAAAGACTGGGACGGCCAGGATCAGCCATCCAGCGAGTAGTGACCACCAATAGCGTCGCGCCAGCATTACCCCAAGGTCCAAGGCTTCCATGCTTGGTCGTTGGCGAATGTGGATTTGAGCGTTATCGAATTGCATGTGCAACAGGAGGCGCGGATTGCCAACGGATGGTTGCCGAATCGGCACCACTCACTCGTACTCCACTTCTGCCCGCAAAGGCGAAGTACGAAATTACAAACACCCACATGGCTATACCAACGAAGTACTTGATGGTCGGGAGCATGTGCAGAGACGACCAGAAAGCTTCGATGAAGGCGGCGACGATGAACATTAGAAACGATCCAAACGCCAGACCTACTGCTTTACGGCCACCCTGAAGAATCGATGTTGATCGCGAGATTTCGCCTGGTGCTACGGTCGCTTGGCCAAGTCGGAGCCCGGCAGCACCAGCGATAGCAATGGCAGTCAATTCCATCGCACTGTGTCCGGCGATGAACGGCAACAGGGTAGAACTGTAGCCGGCAACCAAGAGGTGCGTAATTATCGCTGAGAGATAGACTCCGTTGTAGATCAGGATCAGCACCGTGCCCAATCCAAAAAAGATGCCGAGCGCAAAGGTGCGTAGACCTATCGATGCGTTGTTCAATATGTAATAGCCAAATGCGTGTACATTCGAGTTGGCGTCTGCTATCCGACCCGGACTTCTAGCGCTCGGGTCGTACATTCGCTCTACTTGTTCAATCATTTCAGTGGAGAGGATTGAATGAGTGTTTTGGTCATCCTCAACGATAAGAGCGCTGACAATCAACGCAGGGATCATCACGAGGCATATTGAAAGAAGTAGTAATCCCTTGTGGTCGCGGACGCTTTGAGGAAATCCTTGAGACAAAAACTCAAGGAACTTTGCCATCCAACCCGATCTGCTCACATATACGATGTTGTGGCCCCGTACCGCCAAGTCGTTCAGTCGATTTACGAGGTCATTGCTATAGTTCCGACTCTGGGCCACCGCCAAGTCTCTCGCGATATCCCTATACCTTGCAACGAATTCCTGCGGAGCGAGGCTTTTCGCCGTGGAAGGCTTCTTTTCATATTCTTCCAGTGAAGCAAGATACTCGTCCCAGCTTTGAGATCGTGACTTGACGAAGTAGTCCTGTTTCATTGGCCGCCGCGAATTCCTTGGGCATATCCAAGCGTTGCTTTGACCGCGGGTTCGCCTGATTCACCGTGCAACGGTTGGAGGATTTCCGCCAGTTCAGTCGCTCGGGGGCGCGAAAACGATACCACTCGAGACTGATATTCTGTAAGCATGACTTGCTCGTCTGCCGTCAAACTAGCTGGCAGCGGCTTTGCAACGACGACTTCTGAAATCTTGGCGGTTGAGGGCTTGTCGTCGTAGATCACTATCGTATTGGCTACGACGTCTCCAAGTCGCCTGAAGTTCTTAGTGATCGCCATACTCGCCACCGCAGGGACACAAGCTAGGGGCAGGCCTTCCAACACTTTGAAGATGTTCCTAATGAGTGCAGCTGGAAGGCGAATGGGCGTACCGTCGGCGTTAACTGCTTTCAAGTTGACCATGGCCTTGCCAGGTGTGCGCCCATCGTTGAAGACTTCGAACAGGACTCCGTAAAACCACATCACAAGAAAAATAGTGAGATAGGTAATCATCGTGCCCAGAGGTCCGGGCATTAGGATTCGCATAAGAAACAAAACTGCTACGTTAATGCAGGTTTTGATCATTTCATCGACAAGAAATGCGCCCGCGCGTATTGCGATGCCAGCGGGTCGAACATGAATGATTGCACCCTCTGGAGTCTCAAGATCCTCTCGAGTGTCTATCACCGCACCGGCATGCGGAGAAACGTAGGACCAATAGGAACTGCCGACCTCGTCCAGTGGCTCGCTGTCGGTTGCTATTGAAGCTGTTTGCGCGGCCATGCTACGTCGTCGCTAGCATGCAGGCACCGCCGGAACGGTGGAGTCAGAACTTGGTTTGGGCGCGGTACTTGCTGAGGTCGACGTCTTGCCGAAATGGCGAGTGCATCTCGATGTATTCGATGTCGTGTGCAACGTATTGCTTCTCCTCATTCAGAAATTGATGAACAGCACGTCGAAAGCTGTCGTTGACTATGTAGTGTGCCGAGTAGGTAGGTTGAGGCATATAACCCCTAGCGATCTTGTGGCCCCCCTGTGCACCGGCTTCCACAGTCTTCAAGCCGCGATGTATAGCGAAATCGATAGCCTGATAGTAGCAGGTCTCGAAATGCAGAAACCTGTGATCTTCGATGCATCCCCAGTTTCTACCAAACAACGTTTCCCCACCTATAAAGTTGATCGCACCTGCAATGTACCTGTTTTCTCGCATACACAGTATTAGTAGTGTTTGATCTGGCATTGCCTCGGAGATTTGGCTAAAGAATTCGCGATTTAAGTAGGGTTGTCCCCATTTACGGTAGCCCGTGTCAGCATAGAATTCGTAGAAGGCGTCCCAATGGTGTTCGCTCAAATCTGATCCTGTAACCCACTCGATGGATATCCCGTTACGCAACGCCTCTCGCCGCTCGCGACGAATGTTTTTCCGTTTCTTGGACGACAAGTCAGACAGGAACTCCTCGAAAGAGTGATAGCCCGCATTGTGCCAGTGAAACTGGGTGTCGACTCGTTGCAGAAAACCAAGTTCTCCTGCGGCGTCCCATTGATCCTTAGTCATGAAAGTTATGTGGGCGGAACTCAACTTGAGCTTGCGGGTAACTTGAGCCATGGACCCAAGAAGCTGCCTTTCGATCAGTTTGCTAGCTGGAGTTTGCGAGGTTAGCAGCCGAGGTCCTGTTGCGGGTGTGAATGGGATGCTTGCTTGCAATTTTGGGTAGTACTCGCCGCCCGCAGAATACCAAGCATTCGCCCAGCCGCCATCGAAAACGAATTCACCGCGAGAGTGGGATTTGAGATACATGGGAATGACACCCAAAGTACTATCTTGCCCACGTAGTTCCATGTGAAAAGGTTGCCAACCAGTTGTTGGCGATACGCAACCGCTTTCCTCCAATGCTGTTAGGAAGCGATGGTCTATGAACGGGTTGTAGGCGCGATTGGATGGATTGGCACAAGCGTCCCAGGTCTTAGCAGGTATGTCTGAGATTGCGTGCCTTACATGACCTTCCAGTTTGCTGGTGCTATTTCCCACGATGAGTCAACTGATCGATTGTTATTGATTCACATTAGATAGTAATAGTTAGTATCGAATCGTCGCTGCTCGTTCAGGTTGCAGGCTTTCGGTCAATTCGCGATCTGGTGCAACCGCGAACTCTCCTCCCGGCCCTATGAATTGGTGCACCATGAGATTTTCGATTTCACGCTTCTCCCTCTCGTTGGCCTGTTCAAAGACAACGCTCTCGCGAAACGATAGGTACGCACGACTCGTGTCATTCTTTGGGAAGACATACATTGGCGTCATGGCTAGAAGCATCGCGGCTCGTTTGTGATCGGTTCGATTGACTCCAGCACGGTGCCAGGTTCTGGAATCGAAAAGAACTATGCTCCCTCCTGGTGCTTCGATGACATCCGCCTCGTCGCCGGAGTAGGGAAGACCGTGCTGAGACCGATAGTTCGGCCGTGCATGTAATCTCGCTGGTCCCCACTCCGCAGGTGGTGGTTGGTCCAGTTTGTGCGAACCCAGCTTGAAAGCAGTTGCTCCCCGTTCCTTGGTAAAGTCCGAAACACAAACATTGCGTTGTACTCCAAGAACTGTGTCCCCTGATGGCGATGGAACCTGTCCCTTGTGTCCAGTGCCCCAGTGGTAGGGAAAATCCGAGTGCCATCCTTGGACGTTTCGGCTTCCGTCATCGCGATGCAAAACTGCGATTCCTGGTGCATGCGAAAGTCGAACATCGGGAATTCGTAGGTATTGCCTAATTAGCCAAAGAGAAATGGGTTCGGCAACCGTTCGAGCGACCGCGATGTGCTGAGCGATCGCCGTATCTCGGGTTCGTTCGCGTTGTGCATGACGATCCGTGCAGGCAACCCATTCCAGACCTTCCACAATTTCTGGACTCAATATGCAAGGTAGGCAAACCCAACCTTCGGTTCGAAGTCGACTCAGATATACCGACGGCAATTCAGAAGGTCCATGAACTGATTGGAGTCGCACCGAGGCAATCCCATTTTCTACTTTGGCGGGAGAATTTTTGGCCGCAATGCGGAATCCCGAGTTCGCAGAGTCCGGAACACTCTCCACCCGAAAGCCCGTCTTTACATGGACCAGCTCGTTGTCGCCATGCAAGTTCCAGACAATGCTATCGTCCCCGGCGCCGGATAGGCTCAATATTTCGCCATCGAACGATGCAAATCTGCCGTCTTCAGCTTCCAGCAGAACATAGTGGTGCGTGGGACGATCAACGACCACTGCACGCTCATTGAAGATTTCGGATCCGGACGCAGGTTGTGTCATTCATTGCTCAATGTTTGCAGTCTGTCAGAACGGACGGTTTAGCTGGCTGCACCTCCCTGTCCAGCACTCGTCGTCTGCAGTTCCACAAATCGTCTGTAGTGTCCATCTGGAATGTTGAGCAGCTCTTCATGGCTTCCCTGTTCAAGAATGGATCCCTGCTCCAAGAAGACAATCTTGCTGGCTTGAGCTATTGTGGAGAGACGATGGGCAATGATGATTACCAATCGGTCCTTGGCTGCTTCATGCAATGCATTGACCAAGTGTTCTTCGGTTTCAGGGTCGAGGGCGGAGGTAGGTTCGTCCAAAATCAGAATCTTGGAGTCGCGAATCAATCCTCGTGCAATTGAAATTCTTTGTTTTTGCCCAACTGAAAGTTTGCTAGCCGTTGCCGCACCGAGTTTAGTCTCGTAGCCTTCTGGCAATGACACGATGAAATCATGTATTCCTGCAATTTTTGCGACACGCTCAACCTCTTCTCGACTGGCATCGAGCTTTCCGTAGCAAATGTTGTCTCGAATCGTCTCTGAAAACAGTTGCGTTTCTTGAAACACGTAGGTGACCTGGCTCCGCAAACTGTCTAGAGTGAGTGTGTTGACATCCTGGTCGTCGACAAGGACTCGGCCTTCGGTGGCAGCGTGGTAGCGTGGAATCAGGTATGCCAAGCTCGTCTTGCCTGCTCCTGTGGGTCCGACCAAGGCGACTATTTCCCCGATTTTGGCCTCTAGATTGATGCCGCCCAACGCACGCCGTCCATCAGGATAAGTGAGTCCTGCATCTTTGATCGTGATGCCATGTTCGATCATGGGTAGTTTCGTTCTTCCCATGTCGGCTTCGGGCTCGATGTCCATAATCGCAAACACACGTCGCATGGCAACAACGTTGTCCATGAAACGAATCCATAGCCACCCCATCGCCATTGCCGGACCGCGCAAGTAACCAAAAAAAAGCAGGAGAGCCCCAACGTCTCCGGGTGTCAAGTCGCCTTGAATAACCCTGTGAACCACATAGCAGGTAAACGCAAAGTATGTCAATTGGCTCAGCATGCCGCTCATGGAGATCACAATGATCCACAGCAGAGTTACTCGACGAAATCTTGAAAACGACTCTTTGCTGTCACTATCGAATCGTCCCTTTTCTTCCTCATTACCACCTAGACTTTGCACAGCGTAGACGTTGTCCATTCCCTCTTCTATAGTGGCTGTTGTAATCGCTCCAGATGCTCGAGCGGCTTGGCCGCGTCGTCGCACGATGCGGCCAAAAAGTATTGAGACAAGAAACCAAGTTGGCATGATGAAAACGGTCAGTACTGCTATTTCAGGCATGCCGGGGTAGGCATTCATCAATGTGAAAAACGCCTGAGCATAGAGTACGGTCGACATGAACGGCGTGTGCGTTACTTCATAGAAAATCTCATTGATTTGCGGAGTGTCGTACATCACACGATATATGGAATCGCCGATTCGTTGCTCCTCGAGTTTGGTCATGGACAACGACGTAATCCGTGCAAAGAGATTGGATCTCAATGTGTGATTCAAGGACTGGTTCAAACGCATGTGCAGTTTGAATTCGAGAAAACCGTAGATTCCACCAGCCGTACTGTGTCCGCCATGCATGTGATTCTCGACTTGCGTAGCGTAATCGTGGCCCTGCGCCAGGCCAGCATCGACTTCGTCTTCAAATCCAGTCGTGTACGATCCGATGAAGACAACAAATAGGATGCCTATCACGGCAAACCAAATGATAATTTCCAGCGGAGATGCGTATTGCAGCGCGTTCACGAACGGCATTGCGTAGTCAGGGAAGCCACTAGCCTCAGCGAGCGGTCGCTTGAGAATTACATGATCTACAAGTAGTTTGATGGGCCAGGGAAGCAAAAATAGTGGAAGGGCGTAGGAACCTAGCTTGAGGAAGAATTTAGCAAGGTATCGACCCCAGAATAACGAAATAAATTTCGCAGAACGAACAATGATTAGGAGAGCCTCGGTCCAATTTATGTCGGTTCGCGTATCGAGGCCGCTTGATCGAGCGTCAAGTTCCGCTTCGCGTTCTCGCAGAGTCTTACGGGGTGGTGGAGTTGGTTGACGTTCGGCCATTACGCAGACCTCCCTGCCACATTCGTAAGGTTTGACTCGGCTTCTACGAACGCTCGGTATCTTCCGCCCGCAATTCCCATCAGCTGTTCGTGATTGCCGCTCTCAGCAATCGTGCCGTTTTCCAAGTAAAGGATGTTGTCCGCTTGCCGAATTGTGGAAATCCGATGAGTGATTAGGAAGATTGCACGGCCCTCGTCTTCAGGCTTGGCTTGGACCCAATCGCTCAAGTTGTTCATGACTTTATGCTCGGTTGATGCGTCGAGGGCTGCTGTTGGTTCATCGAGCACAAGTATGGGCGCATCCCGAACAATGGCTCTGGCAATCGAAAGCCTCTGACGTTGTCCAGTTGACAACTTTCCGCCGCGGTCTGAAAGTACTGTATCCAATCCATTGGGAAGTTGACTCACATACTCGTCAATGGCGGCAACTCTAATTGCCTCGCTGATTTGTTCATCCGATGCGTATGGCGCCACATACCGAATGTTGTCGCGAACCGACATGCCGAATAAGAGATTCTCCTGCAAGGCTATCGCGATATTGCTGCGCAGTGTTGCTGTCTTGTATTCGCGAATGTCGCGCCCGTCGATGGTGATGGAACCTGATTGGGGATCAAATAGGCGCAGCAGCAAAGCCATCAAGGTGCTCTTTCCTGATCCTGTTGGACCAATGATTGCTGTGACTGAGCCGGGAGTGGCGCTAAACGACACGCCGTCGAGTACGGGTCGATCTTTTTCATACCGAAAGTTGACATCATTGAACGCGATTTCAGTTTTAAAACCTTCCAATGGAACGGCATCTGGCAAATCCTTGATGTCGGGCTCGAGGTCCAATATGTCGAATACTCGGCGTAGCCCCATCGCAATGTCCTGAGCTGTCATCCAGTTGCGCAAGAGTCCCCGTAGGTTGTTGGCAGAACTGCGAAACTGACCACGCGCCCAATCCCAGCTGGCATAGTTCCACACGATGAAACTGACCCCAACAAGCCCAATGAGTCCCACCGCGAAGGTCGGATTGTCCTGCACTACCCAATAAGCCATTAGCGATTCGCCAAGAACCAAGAAGATTGCAGCAGCAGTGAACATGCAGATCGTAATCAGAGCGATCAGATTCCTAACTCGATAGGCCGCATTGAACGCAATTACAGAATCGCGTTCAAACTTCTCTTGAACTCGGTCTGAAGTCCCAAACGCCTTGATCAGCTTGATTGCACTGAAGGCTTCTTGTATGTTGGATGTCACATCTGACGTGGCTGCTCGGTAGACAAGAGACCGTACGCGGACTCGTGGCATGGCAATATTCGCCCACGTCAAGGCTGGAAAGACCAAAAGCGCAGCCAATATCCCAATCCAAGGACTCAGCAGGAATACGACACACACTGCCATAAAGTAATTGATTACGTCGCGAGATGCATTGATCAACTGTTCAATGACGTTGGTAACCATGGCGCTGTCTTGATAGATCCTGAATATGGAATCTCCTGTTCGATGATCGCTGTGATAGCTCATTGACAATAGATGCCACCGCTCGACAAGAGCAACACGCAAATCTTGATTAATGCGCTGCAAGATCCAAATTCTGTAGTAGCCATTGAAAACGCCAATCCCAGAATTGATCAACATCAAAATGACCTGCAGTTGTACCCACAGGAATAGAAGGTCATAGCGTTGGTCGTTGGTAAGCGAAGTGAGTGTCTCCATCGACAAATCAGGAAGACCGAGCCATTTAGCAACTCCGGGCGCCAATGGTTCGCCTTGCAACAGACTTTGATTCATTAGGTCGACCAGAACCAATCCAAAGAAGAACCCGATGATCTGTTGGACGAATGTAATGAGGTAGTAGTAGCAAAGGTGAGTGGACGATCGGAGTCGGAAGTGGATACGACGCTCAGCAATCCGATACTGTACTGTCCAACCGATAATCCCCGCCAGCGTAACAGCAATTGCATAGAACCCGTCAATCCAACCTTCTACAAGGTAAATGGCGGCTATATTGATTAGAAACCCAGAAAATATGGCAGCCAGCGCTGCCCAAATCTGGGTGCGGCCCCGGGAATAGGTCATGGCTGTCATGGCACACCAAAACACGGCCACGGGGACGTAGAGGTAGTAGTAGGGCGACTCCAACGTTCTCGGGACAATGCCCGAAAGTGGACCGACGATTACTACAAGCGCAAGAAGAATTGGCGCATAGCCGAAGTTATAGCCCGATCCGGCGACCGTATCCGCGACCCGATTCTCGAGTCCTTCTCCCGGCACGTACCACCGACCCAGTAGCTGGGGCCGGATGTATGGCCATGATCTGAAGAGTAGCTTGATGACATCGATCAGCCCGCTGTCATCCTCTTCAACGCCTTTCATCTTGTCCGGAGGAAGCTCACCAGGACCCATAATTGGGAGAGCTTTAGAAGCTCGGATTTCGGTGGCTTTGAGTTCCGGACTACCTTGCATAATCAAATCCTAAGAACTGGATGCGGTTCCTTGGGTTCTTTGGAAGGATCAAGGTTGCTGAACACAGTGCGCAGCAAGAGAGTCACGAATATTGACGACGAGACTCTATTTCTATCCCACCAAGTTCCCTGCGTTAGCTTACCATGCACAACTCGCCAACATCCTGCAAGCGAATGTTTGTACTCTTCAACCAAGAGTTGTCAATCTGCGCAGGCTTTAGTACGGCAATTGCGATCAAACAACGTCTGATCGTTTGCGTTAACGGGCCAGACCATTCGAGACCGGAAAAACAATGTCGAGTAGCGGCGTTTGTAAGCCGCGTGTAGTACAAGCTCACCCTCCAAAAGAGTTGAGAAAGTTGGCCTTTACAACGCTCTTTGAGACAGACAATTGAGAATGTTGAAAATCGCATACAAGTCACACACTTCCTTAAAGTGAATCGACGCGAGTACTGTCTGGAATTCGGTTGTCAGCGGTCCCGCGCGACGTTGTCTAGACGTCTACCCAAACGTCTTTCCTTCGTCTCTGTAGTAGAAGAATATGGCAATCGCGATGAAGACTGCGGAATAGATAGTTAGGACTGCGATATGGGAATAGGTGGACATGCCGACATCAATGTCAATGGTTCTCAGAGCCAGCTGCACCGAGTGAAATGACGGCATTGCTGTCGCGACTGACTGCAGATAGCCTGGCAAAACCTGGTAGGGAACAACTATTCCACCCAAGAAAAGTTGAGGCAAGTAGACGAGATTAACTACAGCATGTGCAGAGTTGGGCCCTGTCACGTACGCAATTGCTAGCCCCAGTGTGCAAAAGGGAATAGTTGCTAGAACTAAGACGCAGCAAAGCAGCACTAATCGGTCAAGTCGAAAATCGAGATTTCCGAACAACAGTCCGATCCCGAAGATCACAACTACGACAATTGCGCTGAACAGAATTGACATGGCCATCTTGGCTAGGAAATACATGATCGGAGGCATAGGACTGACACGCTTTAGTAGCAACCAGCCTTGACCTCGTTCTGTGGCTACATAGACTCCAAATCCAAATAAACCTACGCCAACTACTCCCATGCAGCTTGAGGCAGTTGCCCAATACAGCGTGTTTTCCACCGCGGTGGGTTCCCAATTCATTCCCAACCCGAAGAATAGGAACATGCCGATGGGGAACACAAACAGCGAAATAGAGAACGCTGGAAGCCGAAGGCACTTGACGAATTCAAGCTTGGACTCGTTGTAAGCGATCCGCATGAGGTGCAAAAATGTATGTCGCGACGGTTGTGTTGCGTCCGTCATTCAGTCGCACTCTTTACTAGATGTAGATACGCTTCCTGGAGCTGAGCTGGTTTTACTTCCAAGTTCTTGATACTTGGGTCCAGGTCCAACCACTTGCGAACAGTTATTTCTGGAGAATTGACAATAAGACGTACTTCTTCATTCGCTGACTCCATATGCAATACACCAGGCAACTGCCGCAGTACTTCAACTGTTAGCTCAGTCTTTGCCGAGACCATGGTTGTACCTACCAACGATCGCATATCGGGGGGCGGTGCATCTGCAATGATTCTGCCATGGTCAATCAGGACTATTCGATCTGCCAACTGCTCGGCTTCTTCTAGGTTATGTGTGTTCAGAACCACAGTTCGTTTTTGTTCTCTGAAATGCTGGATTTGGGCCCAAAGTGACATCCGAGTCTCAACATCCATGTTTGCTGTTGGTTCGTCAAGATAAAGGAGATCTGGATCGCCAGCAATTGACAACGCAAAGTGCAACTTCTGCTTTTCGCCGCCGCTCAGAGAGCCATAACGTCTCTTTTCCAGTCCTTGGAGATTAGCAATCTGCACGATCGATTCAAATTGCATTGGTTCGACGTAGTAAGTGCGAAAGAGTCGAATGTGCTCTGACACTGTCAGAGTCTCCGGCACGCCTGTTACTTGCAGCATGACGCCGCTACGCAGTCGAACACCAACCGATCCAGGTTTCTGTCCTAACACGGAGATCCGACCACTAGATACCTTGACGGAACCCATGATCATGTTCAGCAACGTGCTCTTGCCTGCACCATTGGGACCTAGAAAAGCAATCGTCGAGCCTTCATCAATTGTCAGTGAGAGGTTGGCAATAGCCTCTACCTCCCCATAGTTCTTGGTCACATCACGAAGTTCGATGGCGCTTCGGAAGTTCACGAGGGAATTCTCAAGAACTCAGTGCTTCATGTTCGCTGCCTGCACGAACACATGAGAACGATCACTTCCTGATCTCGTCGGCAATCTTCTTGTATTGGTCCAGCAGCGGAAGCACTTCGTCGCGACTTGCAGAGGGAACATTGAAAACAAACTCGTCGACGCCTTGTTGGATTCGACCTTGCAAGTACTCGATACTTGGATTTGCTCCGAAGAGCGCAACGTCAATCTCGTTCATGGACCGGTCTCGTTTGGCCAAAGCTTCGGCGAGTCGCTCCATACTTCCCGATCCCAATCCCATTATCGGCATCCATCCATCGGCATAGTCAGCAATGCGGTCGAACACCCACTTGGAATTCGCTCCTATCCAAATGGGAGGTCCTCCAGGCTGAGTTGGCTTAGGCCATGACCAAATGGGATCAAAGTCTACAAATTCGCCATGGAACTCGGCTTCGTCGGCATTCCAAATGCTCTTCATCGCGAGGACTTTTTCACGAACTATTGCCCATCGGTTCTTGTAGTTGGCGCCATGGTTCTCCATTTCTTCGCGATTCCATCCCGCACCTATGCCGAGGATTAGTCGTCCGCCTGAAAGCATATCGAGTGAAGCGGCTTCCTTTGCCGTTGTGATTGGGTCGCGTTCTATAAGCAGACAGATGCCAGTGCCAAGTCGTATTCGTTTGGTAACAGCGGCACATACGGCTAGAGCAACGAACGGGTCATGGCTGCGCCAATATTGACGAGGAAGGTCGCCCCCTCCTGGAAACGGGGTCAGGCGACTTACTGGGATGTGGGTGTGTTCAGGAAAGAAAAGGCTGTCGAACCCCCTTTCTTCGGCCGCCATAGCCAAATCTGCAGGCTGGATCGCATAGTCCGTGGGAAACATTGAAACACCAAACCGTGCGCCTGCCTCGCCTTTAAATGCCATGTTCGTGCTCCCTCATGTACAGTTGCATGTCAAGGGAGATAGTAAAGCAATTGCCGGTCTGGAGCTTTATCGACAATCCGTGCAGGGGTGTGCCTTGGCTAGTGCCCTGAGCCAGTGTGCTGGGCGGAGAGTAAAGGGGCGTTCGGACCTGCGTTAGTCTGAAAATTCCATTCGTCCCAGTCTACGGCCGGTTGCTTTTATTCGATCAGGTAGAGAGATCTTGAATGAGTCATTTCGACCCTTCATCCAGCAGCTGTACTCGGATACCGTCAACATCATGACGAAACCGCCAAACAGGAATGCGAAATACAGACCTGCTTCTTCCAGTTCATACCAATTGCTATCTGTGTGGGCGGCTGCGACTCCGCCAAAGAAACCTGCGAACATGCAGAACATCAATATTGCAGCACAGAATCCTAGAACTCCCAGCAAAATCGTAGATTTCATTGGTCTGCAACTTATGATCGTAACAATGCCCGCTACAGCGAATATGCCTGCTTGTGCTGGGTGCGTTACAAAGGCGATTGCCATCGCCAAGAGTGCCACGCCTAGAGCCCCCATCAGGAGTCGCATGGTTCTCTCTTTTGGCAAGTGGACTTCACGGGCGACAGTTAGTATGAAATACGTTTTAAGTAGATTGAGTCATCTTGGTACTTATACCACAAAGGCCAGGCACAAAACCGAGAAGTGGGTTCTTCCGAATGTAAGAGTTCTAATGTGTTGCGCCAGTAAACCCGCGCTTGGCGACATTAGGGGGCGTGCGAAAAAAGCCAACGCAGCATAGGACTAGTGGAATTTGCATTGACCAAATTCGTTGGTAACGCATCTCTAGGGGTATGGAACTATTTGATTCTCTAGCTGACTAACTGATCAATGAATGAACGCAATGCAAAAGCACGAAGGCCCAACTAGCGAATTTACCAGTACCTGCTCGCTAACCGATCCCTTACGTATTCCAATAGTCCAACTCAATGGACTCTCCCACCTAGTGAGCAGGTACTACCGTCCCGGTGAGCTTTGAATTTCCCCTCCCTCTGATCCTCCCAAAGGCGCCGGGACAACCCTAAATCTGCTAGCCGACACTACATCGACCATCTAGTATCTACCATTCCCCAGTATTTGGCATGGACGCCCATGGCTCGGTCGGCGGCATTGGTCCGCCCGCTTGCAGAAGTTCTACAGAAATCCCATCCGGCGATCGGACAAATGCCATGTATCCATCGCGGGGCGGTCGGTTGATCGTAACCCCGGAATCCACGAGTCTTTGGCATAGTTCATAGATGTTATCCACACGGTAAGCGAGATGACCGAAGTTGCGTCCACCTGAAAGTTCCTCAGAGTCCCAGTTGTAGGTTAGTTCCACTTGTGCTTCACCGTCTCCTGGTGCGGCCAAGAACACCAGCGTAAATCTTCCGGCATCATTCTCGATTCGTCGTAGTTCTTCGAGTCCTAGCTTGTTGCAGTAGAAATCCAGTGAACTTTCTAGGTCAGTTACTCTAACCATCGTGTGCAGGTACTTCATGTCTAAAAAATCGATGTGCAACCAAGTACAAATCCTAGCAAATTGCGATCAGGCGGACGTCGCGGACCTTCTGCGAATTGAAGAAGCCGCAAATCCGTTGTAAGGCTGAACGGCAAATTAGCGTACGTTGAATATGGTGTTGAAGACGATATGGAATTTAAGGACAAAGTGTGTGTGATCACAGGCGGAGCCAGTGGTATTGGAGCTGCCTGCGCCCAAGCGTTTGCTGAGCTCGGAGCTCGTGTCTGCGTTGCCGATCTCAATTTGAATGGAGCTAACGAAATAGCACAGTCGATCACCGACGGACTGGCCATCAAATGCGATGTGGCAAGCGAGGAGGAAGTAAATGAATTGGTTGCTAGGTGCACTCAGGAACTTGGACCCATCGATCTGTTCTTTAGCAACGCAGGGATCGCGACGGGAGGGGATCCACTAAGCTCGAACATCGAAGACTGGAATCGTCAGTGGGCGGTTAACGTCATGGCTCACGTCTACGCGGTCCGTGCGGTTTTGCCTGGAATGCTTGAGCGCAAATCAGGCTATCTTGTACATACAGCATCCATGGCAGGCATATTGACCACGCATGGAAATGCAACTTACGCCACGACCAAGCACGCTGTTGTCGGTTTAGCGGAGTGGAACTCCATAACTTACCACAACAAGGGCGTGAGGACTTCGCTGCTTGCTCCTCTAGGGGTCAACACGCCGATGCTAGGAAACTCAAGGTCTGCGTTTGCCACAAATGCAGCAGGTCCAATTCGAGAACCGGACGAAGTGGCACATATGGTTGTCGAAGCTGTGACCGAGGAACGCTTTCTGATATTGACGGATCCAATTGCGCAAACTTGGATGGATCGCAAGGCAACAGACCTAGAGCGTTGGCTCAACGGAATGCGCCGACTTCAGCAAAGAATCGAAGATGCAAGCCTGCCCAAGCAATAGATGCTTGTGTAATCGTTGAGAGGCTGGTCGGAGTGGCCGGATTTGAACCGGCGGCCTCTGCCTCCCGAAGGCAGCGCTCTGCCAAACTGAGCTACACTCCGCCGTCCGATGATTGTAAGTCGTTGGACAGTCCGTGCAAGCTACTTCATTCGACACACGGCGATATTCGCCAACGCTTCCAATCCTGCTGAGTAGGCGTTTTTCGGAGCATGAGACAGTGCATGTATGCACTGTTCAGTGTAGTGCTCCGCCTTCGAACGTGTGTAAGCCAAAGCGCCGGAGTCTTGGACAGCTTGAATCACGGAGCTTAGGTCGTCGGTCGATCGATTCAGCAATGCAGTTCGAATTCTGGTGGCGTCCAATGCCGAGCCATTCGACATTGCATGAATGAGGGGGAGCGTTGCCTTTCCTTCCCCGAGGTCGTCTCCCACATTCTTGCCCATTGAATCACTACTGCCGGCATAGTCCAACCAATCATCAATCAGTTGGTATGCCAAACCAAAGTAGAGCCCAAAGTCTCTAAACGATCTTGCAGTGGCATCGTCGGCTGCCGCAAGGACTGCGCCAGTGTGGGCCGCTGCTTGAAATAGCATTGCTGTCTTTCGACGAATAATTTCGAGGTATTCCGCTTCGCCAAGTTCTACGTTGCCCACGTTTTGAAGTTGCAGGACCTCGCCCTCGGCTATGCAGTTGGTCGCCTCACTAATGATCGCCATCAGCTGGATTGAGCCGATGTCTACCATCAGTTCGAATGCTCGAGAGTAGAGGAAGTCACCCACAAGGATGCTCGCAGGGTTACCCCAAATCGCATTGGCTGTACGCCGATTGCGGCGCAAAGTCGAGCTGTCGACTACGTCGTCGTGAAGTAGAGTGGCCGTATGCAGGAACTCAACCAATGCTGAGAGCTTGATGTGATCATTACCACGATAGCTGCACGCTTTTGCAACGAGCATTACAACCAGGGGACGAAGGCGTTTTCCTCCCGAACCGATAATGTACTGTCCAATTTCATTGATAAGCAAAACGTCTGATTCGAGCTCGCGCTCTATGAGATCGTTCAACGCCTGAAAGCTTCCAGTGGTAAGTGAGCGTACTTGGTCCAAACTAGGTTCGGTAAGTAGCTCTGCAAGATTTGTCTTCATGTCATGAATTGTGCAACGAATGACATTAAATCAACGGATCTGGGCAAGCTGTAGCTGGTTGTATTTCAATACTAGCTTCTTGAGTTTGTTAAAGGTGTGTACTTGAGAGAGTATTGTTCCTCTTCATGATGTACGTAGTCCGCATGCAAGCAGCGTACGGCGGATTGGAAGATTAAGGCCTACGAGATTTTACGTCCAATCGGTGCTAAAATGCGCTTCTCCACAGGCCACATACCTTCCTGGCTGTGGTTTCCAACGAATTAGAGCAACTTGAACCGAGTAGCAAGCAGGATAGCCTAATGTACGCAGTCTTTGAGAGTGGTGGGAAGCAACATCGCGTTGCTCAAGGCGATATTGTGTCGCTTGAACGCTTGACTGCAAAGCCCGGCGACGAAGTAGCGTTTGAGACAGTAATGATGGTCGGTGAAGGCGACGACACGACCGTCGGCAAGCCGTTCGTCCCCAATGGCAAAGTGCTTGCACAAGTATTGCGCCACGAACGAAAGAAGAAAATTCGAGTGGTAAAGTTCAAACGACGCAAGAACTACCTGCGCAAGGCGGGACATCGGCAAGAGGCCACTGTCGTCAAAGTAACCGAAATCGTAAGTTGATAGGTAGGTGAACCATGGCTCATAAGAAAGCGGGGGGCAAGACTAGGAATGGGCGTGATTCTGAGGCCAAACGTCTCGGAATCAAAAAGTATGGTGGACAGGTTGTCCGCGCCGGCAATATTCTAGTCAGACAACGTGGAACCAAGTTCCATCCCGGAGCAAACGTTGGGTGTGGCAAGGATCACACATTATTTGCGAAGGCGGATGGTGTCGTGGAATTCAAAACGCATGGACGCTCCCTTCGTAGCTACGTAAGCGTTTCACCCTCCTAGCAAGACCGACCAACCACAGTGTTCTGCCTAAGCGGGAGAGCACGAATCCATGAAGTTTGTCGACGAGGTAACGGTAACAGCCATTGCTGGTCGTGGTGGAGACGGGTGTCTAAGTTTTCTTCGACGTGCAAACTATGCCAAAGGCGGACCCGACGGCGGCAATGGTGGATTAGGCGGCAGTGTGTACCTTGTTGGTGACGCCGCCCTAAACACTCTTGTAGACCTTAGGTTTCAACCTCAACTTCGGGCCGAAAACGGACAACAGGGTAGTAGTTCGCAGAAGAAGGGCGCAAACGGCAAATCCGTCGAAGTCTTGGTGCCATGCGGAACTACAGTAATCGACGACGACACTCTGCTTGTGTTAGGCGATGTTACGGATCCGGGACAGCGTTTGCGAGTTGCTCAAGGGGGGAGTCCCGGGCGCGGCAACGCTTCATTCAAATCCAGCACCAACCGTGCTCCCCGAATCACAACAAAAGGCAATAGCGGAGAGACCAAGCAGCTCCGACTTCAGTTGAGAGTCCTGGCTGATGTTGGACTATTAGGCATGCCGAACGCTGGCAAGTCTACGTTGCTCAGTGTGGTATCCGCGTCGCGACCGAAAATTGCTGACTATCCCTTCACAACACTACACCCTTCGTTGGGAGTTGTTCGATTGGGCACGGACAACAGCTTCGTTATCGCGGATGTACCTGGTTTGATCGCTGGTGCATCGCAGGGTCAGGGTCTAGGCTTGCGATTCATGCGACACCTTACGCGAACCTCCATGTTGCTGCACCTAGTCGATGTCAATCCCTTAGACGGCAGTGACCCTTGCAGCAATCTTGAGACTGTAGAGAAAGAACTGGCTGCCTACAGCAATACCCTTGCCAGCACGCCTATCTACACAGTGCTTACAAAGATTGACACAGTCTCTTCTGAACACGTAAACACTATTGCTAGGTCTCTTGATGAGATTCATCCAAATCGACCAAGTTTTGCAATTTCGTCGGTAACCACCGATGGCGTATGGCAACTCATGAATTTCCTGGGTGATCAAATGCGTGAAGCTAAACGTAGTCTTGAAGACGATTCCAACTACCAGAGGAATGTCCAATCTCGGAGAGACCGATTAGCTTTGGATACGCTGGGGCACTCGTTAGAGGAGCGGCGAGCCCTGCGGGATGACTCACCTCCAGATTCAGATCAAGTAGACGTTGTCTATAGACGAAACTAACAGCATCTGGCTAATTCGATCTGATCGTCGAACCGCATGTTCGACGCGTATTGCCAGTTCGTTGCGGGGCTAGTTGGAAGTAGCGAGTAGCTTGATCTTTTGGTTGAGACGAGACTTGTGGCGCGCAGCTTTGTTTCTGTGAACTAGTCCTCGGTTGACCATGGAGTCGATCACTGGCACTGCTTCCTTGTAAGCATCGGTCGCAGCTTCATAGTCACCAGCTTCAACTTGGCTCTCGACCCGTTTTATGTAGGTACGATAGCGCGTTCGATGGCGCATGTTGCGTTGGCGGTGCACGTCAGCTTGACGAGCTCGTTTTCTCGCTTGGGCACTGTTAGCCAAGTGGTTTTCCTCAGATGACTGCGAAATGGCTGGTAAAGCCACCTCAGTTAAGCAGAATTGGCGCAGCATTATACTCACCCATGCCCTACACATTGCGCACGGATCCTCATTGCTCGAAGGCATTCATTGCTACTAGGCGGGACTGAGCATCGACACCAGAAATCAATCCGAGATTGACTCGGGCACACTAGGTACCCGAAGTTTGACCGTTGCCTCCCTAACAGGCGCATCTCGGGTATTTGGGCTGGCACGAGACGTCGTTCTATCGTCGTTCTTCGGTGCAGGCTACATTGCTGATGCTTTTTTCGTGGCGTTCCGAATACCGAACTTCTTCAGACGATTGCTAGCGGAAGGTGCCTTCGCGCAAGCGTTTGTGCCTGTTCTTTCGGAGTACCAAGAAAGCCGGAACCGCCAGGAGCTGGAACGCTTCGTTCAAGCCGTCGCTGGCAATTTCGGGGTTGTCCTGATAGCAATCTGTGTTGTAGGAGTGGTTTTATCTCCGGTCTTGGTCACCGTCTTTACATTGGGAGGATGGCGAGGTGATGGCAGGCATGAATTGGCATCGGGTCTCTTGCGAATCATGTTTCCCTATTTGGGATTGATTTCGCTAACCGCTTTTGTAGGGGCGATTCTCAACAGTTTTGGCCGATTTTCCGTTCCAGCATTTACTCCAATACTTCTCAATATTGCTCTGATCGCCGGGGGACTCTACTTTGGAAGGTCATTCGAGCAACCTGTGTATGCACTGGCGTGGTCGGTTGTCGTAGCTGGAGTACTTCAATTCGCATTTCATATGCCTTCGCTAGCTGCTCTAAAGCTACTGAAGTTCCCGAGAATTGATTGGCGATCGAAGGGTACTCGCCAAATGCTGCGATTGCTCGTGCCCGCTGTTTACGCGGCATCGGCGGGACAAATCAACATCTTGGTTGGAACCATTCTGGCTGCAAGCTTGACTGTGGGAAGTGTGTCGTGGCTCTACTATGCAGATCGCCTGATTGAACTGCCGGTAGGCATGATCGCGATTGCGATACAAACGGTGATACTCCCAAGCCTCTCAAAGCTGCACAGCCGCGACGATCGCGAAGGATTTCAAAACAGTCTTGGTTGGGGAGTGCGCGTGGCTATTTTTCTAGGCGCTCCAGCAACTGTGGGACTTTGCTGCGTTTCGGTGCCGCTGGTATCGACGCTCTTCTTTCGTGGCGAGTTCGAGGTTTCGGACATCTACATGGTTGCAATCGCGCTGCAGGCATTTGCCATTGGCATTTTGCCCCTCATGCTGGTTCGCGTGGCCGCACCAGGGTTTTACGCGCGGCACGACACTGCGACACCGTTCAAGTATGCCTCGATTGGCGTTGCTGTGAACATTGTTGTGAGTCTTTGCTTGTTCAAGTTGATTGGACATGTGGGTATAGCAATAGCGACGAGCGTAGCAGCAGGGGTTCAGTGCATACTGTTGATGCGAGGTCTCGCTGTTCGGGGAGACTTGGTTTGGAGCCGTACTCTCGGCCAAACCTGCGTCCAAGCTGCCGTCGCATGTGTTGCGATGGCGATAGTACTCGTGATCCTCGCTCCTGGGGGGGAGTTTTGGATTGCCGCCAGAATTTGGTCTCGAATAGGTTGGACATCGCTCTTGTTAGGAGCAGGCATGGCCTCCTACTTTGCTGTTCTTTTTCTCTTTGGAGTGCGCATCCGGCACTTTCTGGGGCATGTGTAGAATCTCGGCATGGAAATCATCCGAGGTCTACACAACATCCGTCGTCGCCACCAAGGATGTGTTAGTACGATTGGAACCTTTGATGGCATCCATTTAGGCCACAAGAGTCTGCTTTCGCTATTGAAGAAAAAGGCTCTTGATTTGGAAACCTCGAGTCTCTTAGTTACCTTCGAACCACAACCACGGGAGTACTTTCAGGGCTCTCTGGTTCCTGCACGTCTAACGCGATTTCGAGAGAAGATTCAGATTCTCGGCGAGGAGGACATTAGTCGAGTATTGTGTATTCCGTTCAATGAACGTACCCGTCAGATTAGCGCACAGGCTGTGATCGAGCAGTTTCTTGTGGGAATGCTTGCCGTTAAGCACCTTATTGTTGGCGACGACTTTCGATTTGGTACCAATGCTGAAGGAGACTTCGGCATGCTGCAACGGGCGGGAAATCGCTACGGATTTGAGGTCGACAAGGCACCTACAGTCGTATTGGATGGGTCGCGCGTGTCAAGTACGCGGATTCGAGGATTGCTGGAACAGGGAGACTTCGATCTTGCAGCACGACTACTAGGTCATCCCTACTTCATGATGGGAACGGTTGTACGCGGGCAGCAACTAGGCAAGACTTTGGGCATACCAACGGCCAACATCCGGCTTCAACGATACCGAACCGCAATTCAGGGGGTATTTGCGGTGTCAGTATTGGGTCTCGACAAAGAGTATTTTGGCTCAGCCTACGTCGGAACCCGTCCTACTATTCAAGGCACTGAACCCCTGTTGGAGGTGCACCTGTTCAACTATTATGATGAAGATCTATACGGTGCACGATTGCGAGTTACCTTCCTCAAGAAATTTCGAGACGACAAAGAGTTTGGTTCTATCTCGGAATTGCAGCAACAGATGTGCAAGGATCTAGCCGAGACACGCGAATGGCTTCGTACAAGACACGACTGAAGAGACTAGTAGGGCTACTAACGCCACGCACGCTGAATTGGTTTGGGGTTAGCGCATGGGTTCTAGTTCTAGATCAAGTGTCCAAGCTAATGGCTCATGCATGGCTGGATGTCCTGCCGACACCAGTGATTCCCTTTGTTTCCCTGACTCTGGCGTGCAACACTGGTGCCGCGTTTAGTATATTAGAGGGCCACAGCGGGCTCTTGGCAACTATCGGAATTGTCCTTGCTGGTGTGTTTGTCTATCTGATTATTCGACTTCCCAAAGAGCGTGTACTTGAAGGAACGGCCTTTTCATTCATACTCGCTGGCGCGATTGGAAACGTGATTGATCGACTCACCCGTGGTTGCGTTTTGGACTTCATTCACGTACATCATGGCGAGTGGCACTTTCCTATTTTCAACCTCGCAGACTCGGCTATTACTGTCGGCGCGGCACTTTGGATTTTGTCGTTGATTAGAAGTGAAACGACCAGTCTCTCGGTAAAAGACCAACAATCAGAATCGTAAGTCCAATCAACTACTCGATGGTCGATTTGCTCGTCGCAGTGTCAAGACTTGGGGGGAGAGGGACATCGAGCTTCGGAGGCGTGAGCAGTACCCTGCCTCTTCGCTCCGGACGGTCAAGAATGCCAAACGTCACCGCATTGAGGAAGCTTCGGTCGCTGTTGCGGGCGGAGGCTTCGATCACGAGATTGCCGTTCTCGTCGAATCCGGAGTAGTCTGGAAAGTTCAAGGCAAGGACTTCTAACGCATCGTTGGAAGCTTCTGGCAATTCCAGTTTGTGATTCGCCTCGACCATCACTGCAAGAGCTCGGGGGACAGCCGAGGATTGAGGAAAGTTCTCAACAATGTTGCGGGCGCGGGTTATAGCAGAAACCCAGGCGTCGCGTCGAAGGTAGAAAAGCGCAACGTTGAGTTCAGATTCTGCTAGTACGTTACGCAGATAGATCATTCTAAGTTGGGCATCCTTTGCGTAGATGCTCGCAGGATAGAGAGACAGGAAGTTCTCGAAATCAACAAAGGCTTGGCGAGCGCTAGTTACGTCTCGCAGAGGTTCGGGCGTCCCAAGCAACCTGTCGAAGAAACCTCGGTCTCTCTGGTAGTTAGCCAAACCCTTCATGTAGTACGCATAGTCGGCGTTAGGATGTTGCGGATGCAGGTTGAGAAAACGGTCTGCCGCGACAATTGACGTATCGAAGTCGGTACGCATGAAGTTCGCGTAGATTAGCTCCATTTGAGCTTGCTCCGCATAGCGCCCAAAGGGGAAATGGGACTCTAGAAGCTCTAACCTATCGATGGCATCAATGTAGTTTCCTGCTAGCAAGCTCGACTGTGCGTGTTCGTAGAGTATCTGTTCACTTACGTCTTCTTCATCCTGCTGGGGATCCTCGCTGCGCTTCCCCACGAAGGGAATCAACGCACAACCGTGAAGAAGCACACTTAGAAGTAGTATGGTAGGTAGTAGCTTTTGCAATGTGCCACGATGCCTCATGTCCTTGGACCTATTTTAATTCTACGGTGATAGATGCATGAGCAAGAACGTATACACAGCAGATCTGCGCGTTCCAGATTCCCATCAGGGATCTCGCATCGACCAAGCGCTCGCGAGCTTGCTAGAAGATGTATCCCGCACCGAGGTCAAACGATGGATTCTCGACGGGTCCATAACAGTGAATGGCAGCATTGTCAAACCTTCCTTTAGGGTAAGAGGCAACGAGCAGGTTGCTGTTAGGGGCCAGCACGGCGAGCCCATGGATTGGGACAGTCAGCAAGATGTGGAGTTCCACGTCCTGTTTGAAGACAGTGACTTGCTCGTGGTGAACAAACCGGCGGGCATCGTAGTGCACCCCGGAGCAGGAAACGCCAGTGGCACTCTAGTAAACGGTCTCATAGCACACCGACCAGAACTAGCTCAATTGCCGCGGGCGGGCATTGTGCATCGTTTGGATAAGGACACCTCAGGACTACTGGTCGTAGCCGCTTCCAAGGCAGCTGTGGACACACTTGTCAAAGCACTAGCGCTTCGGCAAGTCACTCGTCGATACGTTTGCGTTGTGGAAGGCGTTATGGAGTCTTCTCAACGCGTGGACCGCCCCATAGGTCGCCACTCGGTCCACCGAACACGGCAACAGACAAGACCTGACGGACGACCAAGCCTGACAGATTTCCATCCAAGACAATCCTATCGTGCTCATAGCCTTGTACTCGCACAACTTGGTACGGGTCGCACGCATCAGATACGAGTCCATGCGGCAGCCATTGGACACCCGCTGGTCGGCGACACAACCTACGGCGCCAGTGGTCGGCTACCTAAGACAGCCACAAACGAGTTGATCCATCGAGTCAGAAACTTCGCAAGGCACGCGTTGCACTCTGCCGAGCTTTGCTTCGAACATCCCCAATCAGGTGAACCTCTGGATTTCAGCTGTCCAATGCCAGAGGACATGCAACTGCTTATTCAAGCATTGCAAGAGGACCGAGCTGGTCTGCTTGACTCTTAGGAACGATTTCTAAACAATACGCCATTCTTTTGCAGGCTTGGTTGCCGACCCATGGCAGAAATGCTGTCCGGCGGCGAGATGCTCATTCGTGCGTTGCACGACGTAGGTGTCCAGTACGTATTTGGCTACCCTGGCGGTGCCGCCCTTCACATATACGACGCAATCTTCAAACAGCAGGAAGTTGAACATGTGCTCGTGCGTCACGAGCAAGCTGCCACTCACATGGCGGACGGGTATGCTCGGTCTACAGGAGAACCAGGCGTGGTGTTGGTCACATCGGGTCCTGGGGCAACCAATGCCATAACGGGACTTGCCACAGCCTACATGGATTCGATTCCCTTGATTGTCATCTCGGGACAGGTGCCTCACGAAGTCATTGGCACCGATGCGTTCCAAGAGACTGACATGATTGGAGTTTCGCGCCCGGTTGTGAAGCACAGCTACATGATTCAGGAAGCAGAGCAGCTGCCTCACGTCGTGAAGGAGGCGATCTACATAGCCACCTCGGGACGACGTGGACCCGTCGTTATCGACATTCCCAAAGACACTACCGATCCCAACAGGCTATTCGAATACCACATACCAGACAAGATCGAACTTCGATCGTACAAGCCTGCGGTGCGAGGCCATTTCGGTCAGGTAAGACGGGCAACACGAGCGATATTGGAAAGTAAGAGACCCATAATCTATGCCGGTGGTGGAGTGATCCAGGGTGATGCAGCGCAGGAACTCACTGCGCTCGCGAACAAACTGAACTATCCAGTTACTAACACGTTAATGGGTTTGGGAGCTTTTCCTGGTAGCGATCCGCAATTTCTCGGAATGTTGGGGATGCATGGGACTTTCGAAGCCAATAACGCTATGCACCATTCCGACATGATATTGGCGGTTGGAGCTCGATTCGATGACCGCGTAACCAACAATCCCGAGAAGTTTTGTCCAGACGCCACGGTCGTGCACATAGATGTGGATCCAGCATCCATATCCAAGGTCATTGCAGCCGACATTCCCATAGTTGGGCAGTGCAAGGTGGTTCTGAAGCAGATTTTGGATTGTCTAGATGAAGACTTGCAGGAAAGTGAAGTCGATCGTGAAGCCATCGGAGCGTGGTGGAACCAAATCAACTCGTGGCGGGACACCCACGGGCTTGATCACAATCTCTACCAGCAAGAGTCCGATAATGCCAAGTTGCTGCCTCAACAAGTCGTTCAGATGGTCTATCGAGCCACCAATGGCAAAGCGTTCGTGTCGAGCGATGTCGGGCAGCACCAGATGTTCGCGGCACAGTTCTACAAGTTTGACGAACCTCGCAAGTGGGTGAACTCCGGTGGATTGGGGACCATGGGATTTGGATTGCCCTCCGCCATGGGAGTTCAATTTGCCCACCCTCATGCAACGGTAGTCTGCATAACTGGGGAGGGCAGTTTCATGATGAATATGCAGGAATTGTCAACCTGCTCGCAATACTCCCTGCCGATCAAGATAGTGAACCTCAACAATCAAGCGTTGGGAATGGTCAAGCAGTGGCAGGACATGCAGTATGGTGGCCGACACTCTCATAGCACCTATGCCGATTCGCTGCCTGACTTTGTATCACTAGTTCAATCTTTTGGGCACGTAGGTATACGTGCGGAGTCTCTTCAGGAACTCGAAGACGCAGTAGAACTCGCATTCAGCGACAAGCACGCGAATGACTTGGTTTTCATTGATGCCATCATTGATCCCGATGAGCACATCTACCCGATGTTCGTCAAGGGTGGGGCAGTAAACGACATGGTTTTGAAGAAACACGGATAAGCCATGCGTCACCTGCTTTCAGTTTTGCTTGAAAACGAAGCCGGCGCTCTTTCACGAGTCGTGGGTTTGTTCGCACAACGCGATTTCAACATCGAAACGCTCACCGTTGCACCGACTGAAGATGAAACACTGTCTCGACTTACGCTTGTAACAGTCGGGGATGATCGTACGATTGAACAAATCACCAAACACCTCAACCGCCTCATCGAGGTGGTAAAAGTTATCGATCTGACCGACAACGTCCATATCGAGCGTGAATTAATGCTGGTAAAGGTTCGAGCAGAGACCGATGCACGACCAGAGGTCAAACGCACATGCGACATCTTTCGAGGACAAATAGTTGATGTAACTCCAAACACCTACACTATCCAGCTTGTAGGCCCAACGGAAAAGCTGCTCGCCTTCATCGAAGCCGTAGGTCCTACCAAGATCATGGAAGTTGTGCGTTCAGGCGTATCCGGGATTAGCCGAGGAACAAAAGTTCTAAGCGTCTGACTCGACCATTCACAGGAATTCGAATGCAAGTCTATTACGACAAGGACGGCGACCTTTCTATCGTCCAGAACATGAACGTGGTTGTAGTGGGGTATGGCTCACAAGGACACGCACATGCCAACAATCTGCGCGACAGTGGCGTAGAGAATCTAGTAGTTGGACTACGTGAAGCGTCCGGCTCAGCAACCAAAGCCCGGAATGCGGGATTCGACGTAAGGCCGGTTGCGGAGGCCGTGAAGAACGCCAATTTTGTGATGATCCTCGTTCCGGATGAAACCCAGCGAGACCTGTTCCAACAGGAGATACAACCCAATTTGAGGCCTGGATCGACTATTGCGTTTGCACATGGGTTCAACATTCATTTCGGGCTGATTGAACCTGGCCCAGATGTCGATGTGGTGATGATTGCACCCAAGGGCCCGGGGCACACAGTCCGTGCGTTGTATGAAGAAGGAGGGGGAGTGCCAGCTCTGATCGCAATCGGGCAGGACGCATCAGGTCGCGCTAAAGAAACGTCTTTGTCCTATGCAATGGCTATCGGAGCTGGGCGGGCTGCGATCATTGAAACCACGTTTCGAGAGGAAACGGAGACCGATCTTTTCGGCGAGCAAGCTGTGCTATGTGGTGGCGCGGCCGCACTGGTGCAAGCGGGATTTGAAACGTTGACTGAAGCGGGCTACGCACCGGAAATGGCTTATTTCGAGTGTCTGCACGAGCTCAAGCTCATAGTGGACTTTTTCTATGAAGGAGGAATCTCGAACATGTGGTACACCGTTTCCAATACGGCGGAATACGGTGGTCTCACTCGAGGTTCTCGTATTGTCAACGAACAAACTCGACAAGAAATGAAGAGAATTCTGGACGAAATTCAGACTGGAAAATTTGCTCGTGAGTTTGTAGCGGAAAACCAAGCTGGTGCCACGACCATAAAAGCAATGCGGCGGCTTAGTAAGGACCATCAGATTGAGGAAGTGGGTGCTCGGTTGCGAGGCATGATGCCGTGGATTGAATCGAACAAGCTGGTTGATCGGAGCAAGAACTGACTTAGTTCTGCCTAGGCCCTACTGTCAGCCAAGCACCGTTAGCACGATACTTGCTGAATTAAGTGGAAGGGCTATTGGATTACTCCGCTTCAGCAGCTTCCTTATCTGAATCGGGTTCGTTTTCTTCTTTGAGTTTGCCGGTGAAGTTCACCTTGATCTCTTCACCCTCTTCGCTCAAAGTGCCGGATAAGGTACCGGACAAGCTGCCATTCTTGACTTTGCCCGCGTAGATAACAGTGAGCTCACCTTGACTCGTAGATAGCACGAAGCTAGCTTCGAATTCGTCGTCGGTCACCTCGACGTTGTCGCTATTGTTGACAGCGCCAAACCCACTGGTCAAAATAGCTGAGTATTTCCCTTCATCATCGACATTGATGGCCAATGTGGTTTCTTTCGGGTCGAACGGGCTATTGTCGTCGTGGTCGTTACTAAGGACGTAAGTACCTTCAACTTTAGCGAACACGGTCAGTGATCCAATCAACGTTGCAATGGCGACTGCAATCGGAAGCCTGCTCATGCCGACACTCAAGTGTTTAGCTCGAATTTTCATTTCAACATCATACAACGTAATTTGATCCATACTTCTGACCGAGACAACGCTCATTGGTCAAACGTTCCTTGCTGCGGACGCACCGTTGCATCAAGATGTTGGCTACGCCACTGAATTCCGCGATTTGTCGAATCTTAATTGAAGGTCTTCTAGCTTTTCCGCCAGCCACCATGTAACGCGATTGCCCTACAGCTCATCTATTCAATTGAAATTTGTACTAGGAACCTTGCGCTCCTGCAATTGAATCGTGCATCAGCTACACAGTTGAGACCTCAATCTTAAATTATTGCAGCAGTCTCTGGCACAAAGCTGACGTTCGTAATTGATGCCGCGAATTTCCTAGAACGGAAGACCAAGAATAATGGAGAACAACAAATGAACATCCGCAGAAAATTACTGCCACTTGTCCTTTGCCTGAGTGCAGTATTGTTGCTGACAGGCTGGTTTCCGGAAGGATCGCAAGTTAAGAATCAAATCTTCCACTGCTCCAGCAAGTCGGGCGACTACATACTGACGAACCCAGAGACCAAAGAGGAAATGCGTCTGCCGAACGATGCCAGCCGCACCGAATTCGAACGTGCACGAGTAGATGGTTTCACAAGCCAGACAACCGAACTCATTTGGTCCTGTACTTTCTCATATCTTGATTCTGAGTTAATTGGACAGAATCACACGATAACCGAAGCCATCGTTGACTCGGCGAGCAGGTATGGTTTTGATGCAATGATTGAAACGCACAACAAGTGCCGAAGCCAGCTTGCTGCGAATGAAAAGTACAAGGTCGCCGTGTTTTCCGGTATTGCTCTCAAGGGCGGAACAATCGATGTTGTGGGTTTGGCTTGCTTTAGTCCGAATTCAAGATTCATGAACCAATACACAGATCCCGCTGACGCGGAAAAATCGAGTAGCTCTAGCTAGCAGTTGCCGCTTATGGGAGACCTGAAACAGGAGTCAGACAGAGTGCTTTTGCCGCTATGCGACAGGCGGGATTGACGTGCTCGATGTAGCTGCCTGAGAGTATTGAATAGAGTTCTATTTCAACGAATCAAACCTCTTGGTGTCTGGGACACTAGCTAGGCCGGATTGCACGGCATCTGTATCTCGGAAATCTTACGAAACGTCGCTTGAACCGACTGGTTGAAGTGCAACGAGAGACGCCGCAGATTGCACAAAGCCAGCAAAAGCGCTCAAAGGCCACACATTGCGTTAGGTAGACATCGCAATAGAGATCTCGATGTCCCAAATGGCCGTGGCAACAGTCTGCCCGATTAGATCGAGTTTACGTACGGTTTCGATTCTGTCGGCAATGGTGTCTAGCTGCTTTCTGGGCAACATCTCGTTCAAGATCCCAGAAGCGTGCGCCAAGCAAAGCAACACTACATCTCGTGGAGAGGGGATCGCATCAGAAAACAATACTTCAAACAGTCTAAGTTTGGTTTCCTTTTCTGCAGTGCCATCGACAACTGGATAGCGTCTGGATCGAAATACCCACAAGAAGCGTTCATCTGCTTGTTCAATGATCCCTTTGTTAATTAGATTTCCAAGGGCTTCCTCTCGAATGTCGTCAGCTCGCTCCGCCGTCCTCTCGACCCAATATCGGATGTCTTTTTCTTTCGGTTCAGATGCGATTTCCTTAAGAACAGCATCAGCACTTCGGCTTCCAATTGGCTCATCCTTAACGACGAACAATCGGTCCAGATCGCTATCGATTCTTCGATTCTCAGCTAGTTCCATCAACACTGCGCCGCTGAGCGCATAGCGTCTCGACCATTCTGGCAAGCGTACGAACGATCCGTCGCTGTCGTGCAGGAGCAACAACATGATCTCCTCAGCTATGCTCAAATTCGTTTCGCTCATGTTTCTACCACTCGAAGTTGGGGAGTTAAGACGCTATTGCCGAGACATGATAGTAGGAAATCCCCATGGGAGTCCAAAGTTGCTCTGTCGAAGCGAGGCACCACGTTAATTCTACGCAAGGAATTAATGGGGTCATTATCATTGGATCAATCTAGTAGCAAAGCGCTCGTGTAGCGGACACGGAACGGTTCTGTCATTGCCAACTGCACCACATATCCATAGCAAGTGCTGGCCGCGTGGGTGTGCAGTACGCTAACTGCCAAGTAGCACCAATGGCAATTTCTACAGACCCAAACCACGAGTAGGATCATTGTGTCAGTGAAACAGCTGGTTCACAGAGTTGTTCGTGTGAGCTCCTATCCTCTGACCGTTTGCGGGTGCTACGTTGTTTTTTGGTTGCTTGCCAACGCAATGGAAGTAGCAATCGCGGCATACCTCGCAGCCGTGATCGGGTGCGTATTCGTCACTCTGCATGAATGGCTCATGCCCTATCGTCGACTCTGGCACCCAACTCGGTCGGACCTACTCAACGACGGCGCATACATGCTATTCGGTCAGGTTTTCTTTGAACGACTGCTGATTCTCATGGCATTTGGCGGCATTTCCGTAATAGTTGCCAATGCCCAATGGCAAATACCTGGACTGTGGCCCTACGACTATCCAGTTTGGGTGCAAGCTGTGTTGATCCTAGTATTGGGTGATTTTCTTCGTTACTGGATGCACCGCGCTTTCCATCGATTCGGTTGGATGTGGCGGCTGCACGCAATACATCACTCGCCGCAACGATTGTATTGGTTGAATGTTGGAAGGTTTCATCCCTTTGAGCAGTCGTTGCAGTTTGCGGTCGACGCCCTGCCATTCATACTGCTGGGTATCGGACCTGAGGTGCTAAGCGTTTATTTTGTTTTCTATGCAATCAATGGTTTCTACCAGCACTCGAATTGCGACGTGCGGCTAGGGTGGTTGAATTGGGTGGTTGCTGGCCCAGAGTTGCACCGTTGGCACCACTCTGTGAACCTTGAGGAAGCCAATCACAACTACGGCAACAATCTCATAGTGTGGGATGCATTGTTTGGAACTCGCTACTTGCCTCCTAATCGAAGTGTTGAATCACTTGGGATTCCAATTGCAGACTACCCTATGAGTTTTCTGAGACAAATGGTCGCTCCGTTTGATCGAAGGATACCGATGGACTGAGCCCGATGGCCTTCGATCCAACGTATCTTCTATTCAAGTCGGTTCTGACACTCAAGCAAAAGCCTCATTTTGACAAGCTGATGGAGGTTGCGAAGGATCCGAACAAGGCCCAGCTCGCAGTTCTCCGAAACATAGTAGGCACTAATCGGGAAACCGAGTTTGGTCGCGAGCACAGTTTCGGGACGATTGATTCTGTTGCGGACTATCGGAATGCAGTCCCTGTCTCCGACTTTGAACAGCTCAGGCCCTACATTGAGAGTCAGAGGGACGAAGGAGTGCAGTCCCTCACCAGTGCGGCCCCGGTCTGCTACAACCGAACTAGCGGCACAACTGGCGTCCCAAAGGATGTGCCAGTGACAGCACAGACCTTGGAGGAGACAAGAGCCGCGTCCCAATTGAGCGCCTACGTGCTAGCTCGACAATCACACACTCTCAGAGGAAGGGTGTTTGCAATTGGAGGATCTGCGGAGGAGGAACGAACTAAACGCGACACGCCCATTGGGTCTGCTTCCGGGCTGCTGTATCGCCAACAGTCAAGATTTGTTCGGTCTCGCTACGTCTTGCCGCCCGAAGTATTCGATATCGAGAACATTGACTCTCGCTACGTCGCATTTGCAGCATACGGACTTGCGAGCAATGCTGTAACAACTATTGCAACCGCAAATCCTTCTACTTTCGTGAGACTTGACGAAGTGATAAACGGGCAAATCGAGTCCATTCTCCGTCACATATCCGATGGGTCTATGCCAGTTAGCGACGTTGCTTTGCGGCGCCCGAAGCCCAATCCCCGTCGGGCGCAACAGTTGGAACGGATTCTTGGAGAACGGGGCAAGCTCAATTACTCGCAAATTTGGCCCGGATTGGCAGGTGTCGTAACGTGGTGTGGAGGAAGTTGTGGTTTCGCATTGTCCAAATTGCAGACTTTGCTCCCAGTCTCTTGCAAAATACATGAATTTGGGTATAATTCCAGTGAATTTCGAGGCACGATTAACGTTGATCTTGCCAACAATGCCTGTCTACCCACCTTGCATCACACATTCTTCGAGTTCGTGGAATGCGACGATTGGGAAACGGGAGACAAGCGATTCCTAGGTCTAGATGAACTCTCCGAAGATAGCCTCTACTACATCTTCGCCACTACTTCCAGTGGACTATACAGGTACGACATCAATGACATCGTTAGAGTATCGGGTCGAATTCACGCGACCCCAACGCTTGAGTTTGTCCAGAAGGGACGTGGTGTCACGAATATCACCGGTGAAAAGTTAACCGAATCCCAAGTGCTAGATGCGATTGCGGTCGTACAACACCGACTCAATGTCTTCCCTGATTTCTTCGTTGTTCTTGCGAATGAAGCAGACTCGTACTACCTACTCTGCCTGGAACTTGAATCTCCTTGCGATCTCGACTTGATTGCCGATTGTTTTGATGCCTCGTTACGAGAGTTGAATGTCGAGTTTGAATCCAAACAAAAAAGCGGAAGACTTGGCACGACACGAGCTGTAGCGCTTCCGCGTGGAACCGGCTTCAAGTATCGCAGTGATCTGGTCGCAGCTGGGCAGAGAGACGGTCAGTTCAAATATCTGCACCTGCAGTACTTGAACAAGACTGCGCTAGACCTATCAAGTGTTGACGCTTTTTGATGAGCCTTGTCAGTCTGCAGGCACATACGTTCCCAGTGCCATTCAACGTTGTTTTCCGGCACTCATCGGCAACACGGAAACGCACCGAAAACTTTGTCGTGAGCGCAACTACGAACAGTTCAATAGTAGGTTTTGGAGAAGGGTGTCCGCGCAACTATGTGACCGGGGAGAGCGTCAACTCCTGCCTGAAGTTCCTTGATGAACATCGAAACTCCTTGCTTGAGAGCGTTAGTGATGTTGCAACGCTGACGAATTGGATTCATCAACACAGCAGCTCCATAGATCAGAACCCCAGTGCATTCTGTGCAATCGAACTAGCCATCCTAGATGTATTGGGAAAGCGCGACAGAGTTTCCCTTGAATCACTATTGGACATCAATGGAATCAAGGACACAGTACGCTACACAGGTGTGTTGGGGGATGCACCGTTCTTGGCCTACTGGCTGTTAACAAATCGTTACAAACGCAACGGATTTCGCGACTTGAAAATCAAACTCTCGGGAAACGCGAGGAAAGACCAGCGAAAGTTAGAACTATGGAAGAAATCAAATCAAGCTACTTGGCGCGTTCGATTGGATGCCAACAACCTTTGGAGAAGCAGCGACGACTGCATGGCTTACTTGAAGCTACTTCCCGCCGTGTTCTGGGGAATGGAGGAACCCTTGCAGGCACGAGACTTTGATGGCATGCATCAGGTGGCAAACGAACTGAAATGCAAAGTGATACTAGACGAGAGCTGTACGAGCATTGACGACGTAGACACTATCGAAGGAGAATCTTGGGTGTGCAATCTGCGAGTATCCAAGATGGGCGGATTGATTAGGACAATTGAACTTGCTGATCGAGCGAGGCGAAGGGGAATTCAAGCAATAGTCGGTGCCCACGTAGGCGAAACGAGCCTGCTGTCTCGTGCATCACTTGCGGTGGTTCAATACTTGGACAATGCCCAGCTCGCAGTCGAGGGTGCGTTTGGAAGACACTTGCTGAAGGAAGACTTGACAGAAGAGGTGATCGAATTCGACGCAAATGCGAGTATCGTGCTCGAGGAGCTTCCAGCTCTTTCGCGACCCGGTCTTGGGCTCAATGTAGCAGCCTCAAGGTTGATCGCTCTTCATACGTAGTTGACGAGCAGCTGAAGGAATCGTGCCTTGGAACAATGGTCGTACACATTGTGTCGAATTGCTATAGAGAACGCTCACAACGCATGTGGACGAACACTGTTCTGGTAGTCCCACTCTGTGGAGACCGAGGTGATCTGATGGAGACAATGCTTGTGCTCACGGGCAAAGTCCTATACATGGTTGTACTATTTGTCATATTGGCGGGGCGTCAGCTTGTTAGGAGTAATTGAGAGTGCTTATAAAGAACAAGAACCAAATTCCAGCATCGGAGGTCACTCCGGAATCCGTTTATCTTTCGCGTCGCAAATTCATTGGCCAAAGCTCTACTGCGATGATTGTTGGCGCGGCAGCTTCGCCTGCTTTGGCTCTTCCTTCTGGTTGGGTGGAAGAGCAAGGTTATTCTGAAGGAGAACCGATAGGAGAAAAGATCACTCCCGAAGAAATCGCGACTCGCTACAACAACTTCTACGAGTTTGGTACTGGAAAGGAAGATCCATCCAAGAAAGCTCATGTCTTGACGACGGATCCGTGGACCATTGAAGTAACTGGAGAAGTGGCCAAACCGGGTAAGTTGCAGATTGAGGATATCCTGAAGGGAATTGACTTGGAAGAGCGCATCTATCGCCTAAGGTGCGTTGAAGCGTGGTCCATGGTAGTCCCGTGGGTTGGCTTCCCCGTCAAGAAAGTGATCGACAAGTTTGAGCCGCTGGGGAGTGCCAAGTACGTAAAGTTCACGACGCTTTACAGACCCAAGGAAATGCCAGGAATTCGTTCGATTTTCTCTTCTGTGGACTTTCCGTATGTTGAGGGATTGCGACTTGACGAGGCGAATCACCCATTGGCCATTTTTGCTATCGGAATGTATGGAAAGATTCTGCCCAACCAAAACGGTGCGCCTCTTAGGCTTGTGGTCCCGTGGAAATATGGCTTCAAGAGCATTAAGTCAATTGTCAAAATTGAGCTTACAAGCAGACAACCTCGAACCACGTGGAATAGGTCAGCACCTCACGAATATGGTTTTTTCGCGAACGTAAATCCGACCGTCGACCACCCACGGTGGTCGCAAGCAAGAGAGCGAAGGCTTCCGACCACCATATTCGGCGGCACGATCGATACTAAGATGTTCAATGGCTATGACGAAGTGGCGTCACTTTACGAGGGAATGGATCTCAAACGCTTTTACTAGTTCTTGATTCCACTGGCCAAGACACGTGGAAAGATGAGTGCCGTAGCTTCTAGCCGATCCGGGCCAAGACTTCGATGGTTGGCCACACCGTACGCTAAGTGGTCAGTTGGACTTCTGCTCGCTATTCCGTTCTTATTGCTATTGAACGATGTTCGCATCGAATTCGTTCAACCGGGCTTAGGTCTTGGTCCGGACCCAGGAGAAGCATTGGTTGAGCGACTTGGCACATGGTCGATCCGAATTCTATATCTCACATTGCTTGTGTCGTCCGTGGCAAGAGTGTGCAAATTGCCGGTTCTAGTCCAACATCGCCGAACCGTCGGATTGTGGGCGTTTAGCTATGTAGTGTTGCACTTGGCAGCATATTTCTCTGCCCTTGCGGGATTCGACGTAAATACGATGTTTGCAGACTTCTCCAAACGCCCTTATATCATCGTGGGACTTCTGGCTCTTTGCCTCCTCCTGCCTCTTGCAATCACATCGACTCGAGGGTGGCAGCGTCGGCTGGGATTAAACTGGAAGCGCCTCCATAGAGTCGTCTATGTAGCGGCAATTCTTGCTCTCGTACATCTTTGGATGCAAGAGAAGGCTTCCTTTATGGACACTGCCCTATATGGCTCGGTGTTGTTGCTGCTCTTGGTCGAACGAGTTGTCGATTTCACTCAACGAATTCGCAAGCGGGCAGCCAAGACTGCCGCAAGCGATTAAACATGCTATATGATCGTACCTTCGGGAAATGACGCGTTAAGGTTCAAGTAGTGCCTAACGAAAGGAGAACTACACGATGAGCAATTTGGCAGATGGACATGCGGTTCCCACTAAAGCTGGTGAGCAGCCATTGACTGACGATGAAACTCGGTCATTGCTAAAGCAGGTTCCGAACTGGCAAATCGAATACGCTAGCGATAGAAGCCTGTTTGTCTTGGCCAGAAGCTTCGAATTCGATTCCTACACCAAAGTCCTGGATTTTCATTCGAAAGTCGGAGAACTCGCTGAAGCGGAACAGCACCATCCTGAAATAACCACTCAATACGGGAGCGTCAAAGTTTGTTGGTGGACGCACACAGTGGGTGGCGTACACATGAACGACTTCGTGCTTGCCGCAAAGTGCGATGTCCTGTTCGCACGAATGAACTAATCGACTACACCAGATTCGGGCACACCAACGCCTCTTCGTTCACGAACCGCGAGCGCAAGGCTCTCCAAGCACTCCACGGTATCCTGCCACCCTATACAGGCATCAGTGATACTTTGGCCATAGGTTAAGCCAGTGCCGTCGCCTATGGCCTGATTGCCCTCGACTAAGTGGCTCTCGATCATGGTGCCCATGATTCCGTGCTCGCCCTTGGAAATTTGATCGCACAGGGCGCTGCATACGTCGATTTGACGCTTGAAGTTCTTTCTGCTGTTGGCGTGGCTCATGTCAACCATAACCCTGTCGTTGAGATTGTCTTTTCTCAAGATTTCGCACGCGCTGGAAATCGATTCGCCGTCGAAGTTGGTGCTTTGTTCGCCGCCCCGCAGCACTACGTGGCAGTCGGCGTTGCCCGTTGTCGTGAAAATGGCTGTGTTTCCAGCTTTCGTAACCGACAGGAAGGTATGCAAATATGTGGCTGACTTGACTGCATTTGCAGCAGCCTGAATGTCACCATGTGTCGTGTTCTTGAATCCGACTGGACACGACAGTCCCGATGCAAGCTGACGATGTATTTGACTTTGCGTGGTTCTTGCACCAATCGCGCTCCACGACACTAGATCTCCCAGGTATTGAGGCGTGATGGGGTCTAGGTATTCGGTACCGACTCCGAGATTTAGTTCCAAGATTTCCCACAAGAGCTTGCGGGCCACCATCAATCCATCATTGATCTTGAAAGAACCGTTCATGTGAGGATCGTTCAGCATGCCCTTCCACCCAATGCTCGTTCTGGGCTTTTCAAAGTAGACGCGCATTAGAATGCACAGTTCATCGTCAAACCTTTGTGCAGCCTCGCTAAGCCTGCCGGCGTATTCGATTGCCGATTTGGGATCATGTATAGAGCAAGGACCGACAATAACAAGCAGTCGAGAGTCCTTACCAGAAATAATGTTGCTAGCTGCATTCCGACGATTAACTACCAGCTCTGAAGCTCGATCGGAGATGGGATACTTTTCCAGTGCAATTTGCGGAGCAATTACTTCCTCAGTTCCTATGATCCGGACGTCGTCTGTTTGCCATTGCATGGTAGGTTTTTCTCGGGTTCTAGCAGCGCTCTTGTCTTGTCGCTCTGTTTGTGTGCGTCGTCTAGAGCTGTTGGGCGTACGAATTTTATAGGTTATTGTCGTGGATACAGAAAGGATCGAGTGGTTGCACCGTATGGGAATTGATGTGTGGCGTCTACGCAAGACCACAACTAGCACTACTCAACGTGAGCCTGTAATTCAATCCAGCAGTGATTCAACCCTCGAAGACAACCAAAGCACCTTGAGCGCACCGTCGAGCCCGCTCGCCAGTTCCGAATCAGCCAGCACTACTGCAGCCTCTATTTCGTCGCCAAGCAATAGCAACTCTTCTGATGCTGCAACCAGCAATCCAGAGACACAACAAAGCGTTAGTGCTCAAGAAGTCTCAACTGACAACCTGTCAGTACATCTAAGATGTGTGAGCAGTGGAAAAGTTCTCGCAGTCTTCGATAACGACAACCGCCTTCCTCAGGAAATGTATCGGGGAGTTGTGGCAGCGTTGAATGGCTTTCAGGAAAGCAATTCACAAGAGGTAGACTTTAACTGGCCTCCTCAGCTAGACGCAGTTGCCGATGAAGGAAACAATCAAGCTAGCATTGAGGGTGCGAGACGAGCGTTACGCTCCCTCATTAACCGAAACGAATGGGAACCTAAGGTGGTTCTTGTCGTTGGCGGTGGTGCAGCGACCGTTGCTCAGGAATTGGAGAATTCGGTAGAGTCGATCCTTAAAATTGACGCATTCCCCAAAGATGCCAAATCCAAGCGTCAGCTATGGCAACAGATAGTGTCGATGTCCTAGAGAAAAGCGTTGCCGACTCCCTACGGATTCGGCCGATTGGCTACGACGATCTCACGCGAGTCTGTGACATCGAAAACAGGTCCATGCCATTTGGTTGGAGCAAGCACATCTTCAGGACCTGCTTGGTCGGCCCTTACGAATGCTGGAAGTTAGAGCGCAAATGCCGGGGACAGATTGAGATCGTCGGCTATTACGTCCTGTATGTAGTCGGATCCTATGGAGAGCTGTGCAACATCTGTGTAGATGTAGATGAGCAGCAAGCTGGATATGGATCAGCGCTACTTGCTCATGCAATTGCGAGATGCTCCGAGAACGGGATAGAAACGGTTGCTTTGGAAGTTCGTGCATCGAACAAGGTTGCCAAGAAGCTCTATTCGAAGTTTGGATTTGTGAAAGTGGGGTGTCGCAAGAACTATTACATTGCGGTAATTGGGCGCGAAGATGCTGAAATGATGGAGTTGCAAATTTCCTAACTATAAGGTATAGTAAGCGCCTTCAGCCTCCGTCCAACCTGGCTTTTGGCCGAGGATTTGGGCATTCTATTTGTTTAGTCCGAAACTTGGTGCTATTAGTACTCCAGAGCAATGAACCTGCGCGATTCTATTGAACGACGTCGAACCTTTGCGATTATTTCGCATCCAGATGCAGGCAAAACCACAATCACGGAGAAAATGCTTCTGCTGGGCGATGCCATTCAGCTTGCGGGTACAGTCAAGGCGAAGAAAAGTGGTCGCCATGCAAGGTCCGACTGGATGGAAATGGAAAAGCAGCGCGGTATATCTGTAACGACCTCCGTCATGCAATTCAACTACAGAAATTGCGTGGTCAATTTGCTTGACACTCCTGGGCACGAGGACTTTTCCGAAGACACCTATCGAACTCTAACTGCTGTCGACTCCGCGATCATGGTAATCGATGCAGCAAAGGGTGTTGAACCTCGAACCCGGAAACTGCTTGAGATCTGTCGCATGCGCGACACTCCAATTATTACGTTTGTCAACAAGCTTGATCGCGAGTCCATGGACCCATTGGAGATTCTGAGCCATTTGGAGGACGAGTTGCAGGTCGAGTGCATTCCGGAAACATGGCCGATTGGTTCTGGTCGCTCACTTCGCGGGATCTATCGGATGGCGACTGACGACTTTGTCGTCTACGAACAGGGTCATGGTAGCGCTCGATTCGACTATAGGACCGTTCAGGGATTGGGATCGAACGAGTCGAGGCGCTGGCTGAATTTCGAGTCAAGCAATACCGAGGAAATGATCGAGCTAGTACGGGATGCTGGCCACGAATTCGCTCTTGACGAGTATTTGGCTGGAAGACAAACGCCGGTTTATTTCGGAAGTGCGCTGCAGAACTTCGGAGTGTCAGAGCTCCTAGATCGTTTTGTCGACATTGCACCGCGTCCGCAACCTCGAGAAACCGACGCGGGCACGATCGAGCCTGACAGTGACAAACTTACCGGGTTTGTGTTCAAAATTCAGGCGAACATGATCCCCAAGCACCGAGATCGAATTGCATTCATGAGGATTTGCTCCGGAACGTATCGAAAAGGGATGCAAATGAGACACGTGCGACTAGATCGCAATATCAAGATTTCTGATGCGGTGACCTTCATGGCAGGGGATCGAACTCAGGTCGAAGATGCCTATGCGGGGGACATAATCGGATTGCACAACCGCGGAACCATCAGAATAGGTGATACCTTCACAGAGGGAGAATCCATAAGATTCCGCGGAGTTCCAAACTTCGCGCCTGAAATTTTTCGTCGAGTACGGATTCGAGATCCCCTGCATTCCAAGAGATTGAAGAATGGCATTAGGCAATTGTCGGAGGAAGGGGCAACCCAAGTCTTTTCACCACTCAACAATCGTGACATTATTGTGGGGGCCGTTGGTTTGCTTCAGTTCGACCTAGTGGCGTTTAGATTGCTCGAGGAGTACGGGGCGGATTGCCTGTATGAGCCTTGTGCGATACATACGGTTCGATGGGTTAGTTCCCAAGACCCCAATGTCTTTGAAGAATTCTGTACACGAGCTCGTTCGCAGTTGGCACGAGATGGCGACGATCACTTGGCTCTGCTTGCCACGTCGCGACCTAACCTGCAGCTTCTTGAGGAGAGATGGCCTGACGTTACGTTTGCGGATACTCGAGAGCATGCATCTGCGGGGTAGCTGCAACGCTGCTAACGTAGAATTCAATAGTTTTGTGTAGCTACTAACGGTTTGCTTACGACATGTTAGGCAGCTCGTCTTCTTCCGATTTGCCACTTCGGGACCAGCTCCTGCACGTAGTCGATTCGGCAATAAACCCCATTGAAGTGGCTATCACCATTGCACAGATCCTTGATTCCTCCGTCAATGCCGACCAGGTAAGGCGTGAAATTCAAAAGCTCACCGAAATGGTGCCTGAACCTCAAGTCGACTGCCTCGTTTCGATGCTGAGACAAGAAGGTTTTTCGGGCGAGCGACTCAACCTTGATCCTGTGGACAATTCCCGAATTGATCAAGCTCTCAAGTACAAGACTGCAAATCCCATCACCTTGGCCATGGTGCTGATTGGAGTCGCCAGATACCTCGATATCGAGTGCCATGGCGTGAATTTCCCTCAGCATTTCTTGGCTAGCGTGAATGGTGAGCTTGTCGACCCGCTGCAAATGGAAGTCGTTGCCGTCTCCGATTTAAGATCGTGGGCAAAGAGCCATGGCATTCCAGACAACAACCTGTTTGCCCGAGCTTCAAATGTAGATATTGCAATACGAATGTTGAACAACGTCTTCGCTGCATTGGACATACGAACCGGTCTGTTGGAAGCACTTACGGTCTTAGACTACAAAGCACTGCTTGTGCCCAATCCTACAGAAATACTGATGGAACGAGCACGTGTTTGGTTGGAGGTGGGAGAAGTGGGAATGGCCAAGGAGTTACTTGAAGAAGCTCTCGCATCTGCAAGTCACGAACACATCAAGGAACGCATACGCCGTCGGATTCTAAGCCTGTCTGCGGGAAACGAAACAGTCAACTAGCTGTAGTAAGAATCTGAACCTAATCGAATCTTGTTCGTTGCATGTCCTCGTATGGATTGCGCACATCTAAGTCTATTTGCTTGCCAAACCCTGGCACACGAATGGAATTGGCATCAATTTCCAGATCTTCTCCGTCCAACACACCTTCGCCAAATTTGTAGATCGAAGGAATTCCTTCCGATGTGGCTTGATGGTCGTAGGCTCGGATCTCCTCCCTGACCGCCTCGTTGCGCCGTGCGTGGTCGAGCATTTTTCGCTTTCCATGCCTAGCTTCGAGCATTTGATGCGTAACTGTGGGCGACAGTACCACACCTGTTGCGTTGTTCCCTCCGAATCCCTTTGAATTGACGAGTGCAACTTCGAGCCCATGCGTGCGATCCAATTCGAGATGGTGTGGATCGATGTGCAGATTGCTATGGAATACATCATCGGCAATGTGGTCGATGGTTGAAATGCCTGGTAGCCAACCGTATTCCCACGTGCCTAGAACGGAGGTCATTTGATCGCCAGAAGCCGCGGCAAGGGTATGTCCCAAATAGGCCTTAACCGCAGCAACTGGCCATTTGTCGATACCAAACACTTTTGCTAATTCGTTAAGGATGTGCGACTCTGTGACGCGATTCTGTGGAGTGCCGGTTCCATGCGCGTGGATGCATGATCGGAATCGAACGGCATCGTCTCCTAGGATCGCTCTGGAAAGAGCTAAGGCTTTGCCGACAGTGAGGTAATTGCCGGCACCTGGACTGGGAATGGACTTCTTGAATCCGTCGGCATTAATAAAGACCGAAGGAACTGACCCATAGATCTGTGCACCAAGTTCCAATGCCAATTCCTCATCCATAAGGACTAGATAAACCCCTGCCTCGGCGAGAGTGAATCCTGCATTGGATGAAAAGGGTCGGCATGCCCGTCGATTGTCAGCGACGTCGGAACCATCGAGTTCCATCAACGCTTCATCCTCGGCAACAGCGCCCATGATTCGGTAAGCTTCGACGATCTCTGCTGTTATCGGTGCTTCCGCGCCACCTACCATGACTACTCTCTTACCACCGTGCTGGATTTCCTCTACGCCTTGTTTGACGTTGTACAGAAAAGTTGCACATGCGCCGATAATTCCGCCCGTCCCACCCATGGATCCCAAGACATAGGCATTGACAAAGTCGGCGGGCATCTCGGACAGTCCCAGTGCGATCTGCTTGGACGTTGGCCGTTTGCCGCGATAGGGAGCTTGAAGCATCCCGCCATTGCCATTGGTATCGAGTTGGCCCATGGCGCTGCCGGCGAACACAGCCATTTCGTCTGGTCCCACCGATTGACGGATCGTTTCCCAGGGAATTCCTAAAGAGTGAGCCGCATCGGAGGAACTAACTATGGCGACTTGCAATCCACGAGGGTGGTTGCGAGACCGGTAGGTGGCTGCTGGGTCGAATCCTGTAGGCAGCTGCCCAGCCGAAGTTACACGAGCCACCTTGCTGTCTGGAAATAAGACCGGAGTTTCGCCGTGAACTTCAATCTCGACTTTGCCGTTAGCGCTCGACTTTACTGACCAGTTGTCTGGGATGGATTCCGGGAGTTGGCGGACGGGAATTGCGAATCTGATCGCATTTCCATTGTTTGCGTGAATCGTGGTAGACCTGTGAAAATCGCAATCGTTGATGTCGAACAGCTCAATCTTGCGAACCAAGGTATGATCAAGAATGTATTCTCGGCTACTTTGATCTTCATTCGTTGCCGAGAGACCCATGAGCCCCCTTAGCGAATCGAAGGTTTCATCCGATGCTTGAGTGGGCAGAGCGTCGATCACCGTACGGCGAAAGGCGTGGTGGCAGGAGACTCTCCCCGCAGGGTTGACTCCCCCAAAACCCACTATAACAGGCAATCGATTCAAAGGTGTATTCCTCTCCTTGATATTTCCATCGAAATGTTACTCGACATCCTAGAAATCATGGCTTCTCAAAGCTGTGTTTCGCATGACATTCTTATGCAGACTGCAGTTGTCGTTAGCAATAGCACAATCATCAAAGGAGTATTTTCGAAATGCCTTGCCGGAGGAGTGCGACTACCGATGCACTGAACTACGAAGACTTTAGTTTGGGTGTGAGTTCTGCAAAGTTGCAGGGCTTGTGCGAAGCATCAAGTTGTTGCTGCAGAATTTGCTCCCATGCCAAACGACAAGCACCAGTCGAACCTGGCAACGCAAAGATAATGGTGGAATTTGCAAGTCCTGCAATAGCTCGGGATTGTATTGTAGATGTCCCAATATCCTGATAGGAAAGGGTGCGGAAGAGTTCGCCAAAACCGTCGACTACTTTGTCGAACAAGGGCAATAGTGCTTCAGGCGTGCTGTCGCGACCGCCGAATCCCGTGCCTCCTGTTGTTAAAATGACATCTATGCCCATATCAGCGATCCACTTTGATACGACGGCCCGGATTAGGTAGAGGTCGTCTTGAACTATAGCCGTGTCGGCTAATACATGCCCGTCCAGCTCTATGGCATTCCTCAGAAAACCGCCTGATGTATCCGTTTTGATTGTCCTCGTATCGGAGACAGTAAGTACCGCAATATTCAGTTGATGCATGAATTCAAAGGATTTGCAAACTGTGCATAGGTTGCTTATTTGAATACATAATGATATATCCTTTACTTTCCTGTCTAAGTCACAAGCTCATGGACAGGGTACAAACTTCTACCTGGAACTAAATGACATTGGAAATCGAAAGACTTTTTCTTAGCGCGGAACGGCTAGCGCAAGAGTCTCATTTGCTTGCGGCAGATGACCCGGAGTCTGAATATGCAATCCGGGGTTTGCTGGGTGCAGAGGATATTCAATCTCAACTTGCCGCGTTGGAGCGCATGGACATAGACAGCTACATAGAAGCTGTTGTTGCCCCCGCCGAAATGCCCAACCGCATGGCAGCATCTGATGTCGTTCCCCTGCTTGGTTCGGTGATTAATGCGACAAATCGAGACGCCTATTTCGATGCGCTTGTCGAGATGGAGTTTGATGAAGATGTCCGTACGATTGGGTTTGTAGCTCAGGACCGAACGCATCGCAACGGTGAGTGGGGTCCGACCGAACATTCTCTGGCGGCGGATTTCGTCCAATCCTGTGCACGTCGAGCCATTCCGATCGTTAGTTTGATGGACACGCCGGGAGCGGCTGCTGACGAGCCGGCCAATCGCGGCAATCAGGCTCACAGCATTTCAAGGTTGATCGCTGTCATGTCGGACGTAGATGTGCCCAATATCGGAATCATTTTCGGAATTGGCTACTCAGGCGGAGCGATCCCGCTAGCGGCGAGCAACATGATTCTCTCGGTTCGCAATGGATTGTTCAGCACGATCCAACCACGAGGGCTTGCAAGTATTGCTCGACGGCTGAACCTCTCGTGGCAAGAGTGTGCAAAGCATGTGGGATTGTCACCATATGAGTTGCTACGTCAAGGCAACATTGACGGGATTATTGACTACGTACCGGGAGAAACAGGAGAAAAACTCGAAAACTTCCGGCAATCGATCATCACCGGAATAGGTTCGATCGAATCCAGCACCAAGGCTCTCGTCGCTCAGGAACGCATGTTTCTTAGGGAATACGAGCACGTTCTAAGTCGTTACCTCAATCCTACGGAACGCATGAGACAGACCGAGAGTGCGTCCCTCTTCGAATTCGTGGAAAACCCGACAGACTACTTAAACGTATTTGGATTGGCGTATCGGTTGTCCAGGTTCCTAAGGGTTCGTCGTCGGATCAAGTCCACAGGAAAGGGTCAGTATGGACGCCTTTCGCAACGAGAAGTTCCAGAAGGCGAACTTACAAGTCGTCTTGATCAGGATCGGCGCAGAACTTTTTTGAAATGGCTTCAGGATCCCGACAGGATTGTTTACGACGACGCTCTACGTCGGGCGTGGCGCACTTACGTGACAACCAAAGCGACACTTGGTGAATCTCGGGGACGACTAGGTCGGTTGCTACTTGGAGAACCAAAGAAGAACTACGAAGCAGCGACGAATACTCTCTTGTCGGTTGTCGGTTCCTATTTGATGAATCGGTGGAAGACGGATAGTGCGGGCAACTTGATGTCGCTCATCGACTATCTGCAAAACGAAACGGCTACTCGCGATCTAATCGATGCACGAAGCGTAGAAAGTCCTCGAATTCTGTTGCGTTCGATAGCTACCGATCGAGTTTTGGGTCCGGTCTTGCGCGAAAGATTCACACACTACGGAAGAAAACTGTTGGGTCGGCTCGGCATCGATGACATGTCTGAGACTCAATTGGCGGAACACCTGGCGATAGAACTGAACTTAGTAATTACTGGAGAACGTATCCAGTTAGACGACTCAGCCGCCATCTCCGACGGAACATCGCTAGTTGTGTCTCAAACAGGCACAGCATACAACCGAAGCGTCTTAGATGAACAGTTCGGCGATCACTTTAAGCGCGTTCCAGCAACCGTCGACCAATCAACCGTACCTGGGGATGGTATTGAGACCATATTGGACATTATTCGCGAGCCAGAGCTGCGGCCATTATTTCTCAGGGAATTGGAGCATCTTGTCGTCTTCAATGCCATCTACGACGAAACCCTAACGAACCTCAAGGAAATTGCGGTTGAGGCAAAGAACACTCAGTCTTTGGAACGGGGAACGGTAAGAAAGCTCCTACGAGAGTCCGTGCGCAAAGCTGTGCGTGAAAATCAAGGCAGAGGACTGCCCGAGGACTTGGACATGGATACATTCCTCGATGGCTTCTGCGAGTGGTACTTCAGATTCCAGTCCACTGTAGGACTTCGCAAATTCCTCCTTGCTGTCGAAGAGTGGAAGAAAACGAGCTACCCCTACATTTCAGACACCTTGCTGGTGATTGTTACTTTCTACTTCCAAAACCTCTTGGTTTCGCTTCTTTCGAGTGAATTGGAGGGCAAACGCTACATCGGCCGCATCACTCCTCGCAACATCGGTCGAAAGAAGGATTTTTGGAATCGCTTGAACAATGCCTATCGGGACCTGCAAATTCAAGAGGTCCTCAATGAATACAAGCGATCCCAAAGTACAACCTATGAAGCGTTTCGCGACGAGTTCTTCGATGAATTTGAAGAGCTCTTCGAAGATCAGTTGAGCAGCGACCCGTGCGAGTTTCCTGGATTCCGCTTGTCGATAGAAGCAGCTGTTGAGCGCAATAGACCACCTTGCGGCATTGTCACGGGAGTGGGTAATTTCAAGGGAATCGAAGGTGGGCTGCGTGTCGGCGTTGTCATATCCAACTCGTCGTTCCAAGCTGGCGCTTTCGATATGGCCAGCGCTGAGAAGTTCTGCCGTTTGCTATTGACCTGCGCCGAGGAGAAGTTGCCATTGATTTGCTTTATCTCTTCGGGGGGCATGCAAACCAAGGAAGGAGCAGGAGCACTTTTCTCCATGGCAGCGATCAACGATCGGATCACGCACTTTGTCCGCGACTACGATCTACCCGTTGTTGTATTTGGCTACGGAGACTGCACAGGTGGAGCACAAGCTAGTTTTGTGACACACCCGCTCGTTCACACCTACTACCTGTCAGGAACCAGCATGCCTTTTGCGGGCCAGATTGTGGTACCCAGTTATCTGCCCCTCGACTCGATATTGTCAAACTATTTGGTCTTGGTCCCTGGGGCGATGCAAGGACTCGTAAAGCACCCGTTCTACGACAATCTGGATACGGATTTGCGAAACATCGACAGCGAAATTCCAGTGCCTGACTCGACGATCGTCGATGTGGTTTCCGGGGTAATGGAAGGGTCGCTCTCAGCAGTACGTACAGCTCAGCTTCCCGCACAACACCGAACCTTCAGTGCCGAGTTGCTTTACAGACCGGTCAGGCGAGTCTTAGTTCATGCTCGGGGGTGTGCGGCAGTAAAGATCGTCCGCGTAGCTCAGCGACTTGGAATTGAAGTTGTGCTTGTGCAGTCTGACCCCGACATGGAGTCAGTTGCGGCTGATATGGTGGCTGATCAGGAGAAGGTCGTATGTATAGGCGGCAGCACTCCGGACGAGAGCTACCTCAACGCACGTTCGGTACTGACCATAGCAGAGAATGCACAAGTCGATTCGCTGCATCCCGGAATAGGATTTCTCTCCGAGAACAGTCAATTCGCGGGGCTGGCTAGATCCCACGGGATTAACTTCATTGGGCCTCCTGTCTCCAGCATGGAGACCATGGGCAACAAGTCAAACGCAATAACAACGGCAATGCGGCTGGGCGTCCCAGTCGTACCCGGCAGCCATGGCATCGTGAAAGACATAGATCAGGCCGCACTGATCGCAGAGGAGATTGGTTATCCGGTGCTAATCAAGGCTGTTCACGGCGGGGGCGGCAAGGGTATTCAGTTAGTTGAATCCCCTGATAAGTTTCATGAGTCCTTTCAGAGAGTTTCCGTTGAAGCTCGTGCTGCATTCGGGAGCAGCGACGTGTATCTCGAACGCTACGTCACGGATTTGAGGCACATCGAAGCACAGATTCTTAGGGACAAATTTGGCAATACCAAGGTACTTGGCATTCGCGATTGCAGTGTACAGAGAAACAAGCAGAAAATATTTGAAGAGTCAGGATCGACCGTGTTGCCAGATCGATATCTTGAGCAAATCTACCGAGACAGCGTTGCCATTGCAGACCAGGTTGAGTACGTCGGCGCCGGTACTCTCGAATTCATTTACGACGTACAAGCCGACAGCTGTTACTTCATGGAGATGAACACTCGACTTCAGGTGGAGCACCCTGTTACGGAGTTGGTGTCGGGCGTCGACATTGTTGGCCAGCAATTTTCCATTGCGGGTGGAGAGAACATCGAGAATCTCAAGGTCGAACCGAAAGGGTATGCAATTGAAGCTCGTGTCAATGCTGAGCGGGTAGTAAGGGACGCAGACGGGGCACTTGTATTTCAACCAAGTGCCGGACTCATTACGAAATGCAAGTTCCCCAAAGACTTGAAAGTGGATGTTATTTCCATTGCGGCAACCGGAAAGTTCATTTCGCCGTACTACGACAGCATGATCGCCCAAGTTATCGCGCATGGTTCTGATCGGGCCTCCGCGGCGCGCCGACTCAGGAATTTTCTGTCCAAGGTCCAAATTGAAGGAATTGGAACCAATATTGCGTTGTTGTGCAAAGTGCTGGAAGACTCGGTCTTTCTCGAGGGAGACTACACCACGAATTTCCTGCCCGAGTTTCTCAATCGCATTGATGCTGATTCGCTAATAGCTGAGATGGAATCGACTATGGGCGATCAGTCGGCTGGAATAGATGCCGCAGCAATAGCGATAGAAGGAAGCGATGAGCTCAAGGTTCTTGCGCCGACAACCGGGATCTTCTACCTGAAACCTACTCCTGCAGAAAACGACTACGTACAGCAGAACGAATGTATCCGAACTGATCACACCATTTGCCAAATCGAGGCATTCAAGGTTTTCACGCCATTGAAGCTGCGTGACTTGAACGTCGGTACAAGTCCTTTCTATCCTGAAGATCAAGACTATAGGGTTACCAGAATCAATGTCTCGTCAGGGCAGCAAGTTAACGCTGGGGATCTGTTATTTGTGGTCCAACCTCAAGCGGCGCCCTGAAGTAGGCCTAGAACTCCTTGGATAACACACAGCACCCCAATGGCGTTGATGAGCCAGGGAACGTATTTCTGAAACGTTTGTTCTTTCAATTTGTGGAGCAGTTGCGTACCGAGTCGAGTTCCGATTAGAGCGGCCAACCCAGCCACAAGTAGCACCCATGTCCATGACGCTGGGAGCGGCATATCCCCTACATAATAGGCGGCATAGGCGTAGTAGCCAGTCTTGCACAAGTGCCCAATCGTTTGAGTAAACGCCTTCGAAGCGACTATTTGAAACCTGTTCAAAGGCGACTTCTGGTAGAAGAAATCCAATAAAGGTCCTGAAGTACCAGACAGTAATTGAGTGAATACGACCAGCAATCCACAAAGGAAGGCGGTCCAAGGTCTTCTAATGTCCAAACTGGCGGTTCTGGGAATAAGGAGCGACACCAGCGGCACCAATCCCAAGACAATCAAGACAATGTTCTTGTTCGGCAGGACGCTAAGAGCGAGAAACGGTCCGACCGCGACCGCTGTACCTAGCAGGTAGGCTGGAAGCACCTCCCACACTGCATGAGTTCGCAGGAACCAGAATCGAGATCCGTTTGCAATTGACTGCACAAAACCATGAAGAATCATGGCATGTGCAACAGGAGTTGCCGCCAACAAGACCGCCATGAGAATCATGCCGCCAGCCATGCCGGCAACTCCGGACAATACGCTTGTGGCGAGAACGGTTGCCAGAATCAGAACAATACTCATTGGCGTGTTACTTCACGCACCAAAGACCGGATTCCAAACAACAACACACAACACTCTAGCCTTAGTCGTCTCGGTGTTCTTATGCGCGCCGATCGACGTGGTCTCGAGCATTGCGTCTTTGCTCCTGGCTGCATTTGCGCATCTGCAAAGTGGGTAGCAACGTGAATTGCGCAGCTATCTAGGAAAGGGCGGCAACTCCAGTCAGTGAAGTTGGATGGCCTTTCGGAGGAAATAGGGCTTACGCCTCTACGCGTTCAACTCCAGAGTGGCGAGGAAGCTTTCATCCATCTGGTTAGATGGCGCATTCGGGCCACCGTCAAGTCAGTTTTCTTGTCTACCAGAGCGGAATCCACCCAGGCGAATTCCGTTCTTGGACTTGCTCCAACACAGACGACAGTACCAGCTCGACGGTATTCGGTGCCGACCTGAATTGGACCATTGACCAAGTTGATTTCGGTCGCTCCGAAGAATCCTACTGCTTGTTGGATCTTTTTCCTTGGAAAACCGGCGTTGAGTGCGGTGTACATCTCGGACGGAAGTACCACACTTCCTTCATAGTCCCCGTTTCCGCCTCCTTCCTCGACAATCACGTCATTGCTCGAAGGGCATGTATCGCCCGGTTTGAGGTCTTCAAGAATGCGGAGTTGGTTGGAATTGGCATTGTCCAGAGACAAACTAGAGACGTAATTCTCCTCGACAGGGGATCCTACGGATAGCGATCCTTTGGCGACTATTCGATGCTCTGGAGTCTCTACAAATGCATCGACCCTTTCACTTTCCTGTCCGGTCGGCTGCGACATGACTGCACGAACATCTTCCTTATGCGTGGTCGCAAATGTGTAATACATGGAGATGGACCCGCGGACGTACCAGCGTCTTCCCCAAGCGTTTTGAATGAGGGGTACGAAATGATCGAGATGAACCGTCCCTGGTATCGTGCCACCCCGCATACCAATCTTCGTCGCCACGGAGTCGTTGTGGATCGAGCCAGGTTGGTTCATCCATCGGTTGATGGGTTGTTGCCACTCAGACAACAGTTTGCCGCTAACTGAATTCATTGCTGCGCTCACTTCGGTCCTCTAAGGTGTTCCGCCTCTGGCGCAAAGCATATTACATGCGGGACCGGGCCTGGTAGGGCATCTCCCTTGCGCTATGGTGTAGCGGCTCTTGGGCTCTATTCCTTCGCTTCTTCTTGTTCCTCCTTTCTGCGTTTCCTCAATTCGCTAAGTCTGGCGCGACGCTCCTTCCAAAAGCGGAAAGCAGGCCAAAATTCGGGTTGTGTGGCTGCGACCCAAGCGGATTTCGTCCACTTGAGCAACGCGAACGCGAGCCACAACGACCAAATCAGCATGGCGATGAAAAATACCCACCGCGGCAACGAAAGCACCCACGCGGTGGGAAGTAGGGTATCGCTCGCATCTGAGAACCACCTGAACGTAAAGGGTCCAGAACCGTAACCGGCAATGTGCATGTTGGGCTGTCCCAACAGTGCAGTGGGCACCGCGGAAACAAGCATGGAGAAACCGGTGACACTCAATGCTACATAGGCAATTTGCTTTAGGTAGTAGAAGAACTTGATCCGATCGATCTCCCTCTTGCGTGATCTCACCCAAATTGCCAGAAACCATGCGCCTGCGAACAGCAGTGCCCAAAGATTCGTTAGTGTTGCACCGAGAGAGAGCAGTATTGCGTCTGTAGTCGTGACGGGCATGTTCGGCAACCGCGAAATGGCAATGGCGACCAAGAGCACAACGGCAATCACAGCCCAAAACATGACCGCGCCTCCTAAGGTTGGCCCGCCCAAGTAAAGGGTCCAGCGATCCTCAGGATACGACATCGTCATATTGATGTTGCGTGCTTCACTCTCTAGTTCAACTTGAGGAGTTGAGAACATCAGACCTGTACCGGACTCAACAAGCCAGTTAATGTTGTAGCGGTGCGTACCCGTACGCAGTGGCAAGACAATCCGCGGATCGGCTGGAATGGGTTGGGGTTCACCACGAACTGCAATTCCTTGCACTACGGCGTCGTCGGGAAGTGTCACTGCGAAGTTGGCCGATTGAGAGGCATGTATCAGCAATTGAAGACTCGTCCGGTGAGACCGGTTGCCTACGACGTAACCCAAATTGGCCGATTCGATCGTGAATACCTTGCCTGGTGCTGGCACGGGTCTTGAGAGGTTAAGTGTTAGCGTCTCATTTGAGCGTGGATGGAATACAGTCTCATTGAAATCGGACTTTACCGGGGTGATTCCTTCATACTTGAAAGCCCAAAAGTCCGATCCGCGGATTGACCACATCTCGTTGCGTTCGCTTAGGTCCGGAGCTGTCAGTTCGATCGGCCCATCTACGCGGAATTGGCTCGACCAACTTTGGGAGTTTTCGTCCTCTCTGAACGACAGAGTAATGACGTTTTCTTGTACCGTCCCGGTAGCTTGGAGAACGGTTTCGTTAGCCAGTAGTGGCACTTGCACCGTGAAGGGTTCATTGTCGGGCGCGATCCGAACCACTGTAGTGAACACCGTCGGCTCGTATGCAAGGCTCATACGGCGGATAACCTGAATGTAGGGTTGAATTGGCTGTGATGCCGATAGCAGCGCCGGTTCAAGACGAGTCTCCTCGGTGCTATCCTCCGAAAGTTTCGCAAACGAAAGATGTGAACCCTTGAGCTTGCCTTCAGTTAGTCCTTCTACGACCCACGCGGTTGTGCCAATGTCAATCAGACTTGGCTTCAACGGAAAATCTATCTCGAAACGATTCAAGTCTCCAATATTTGCACTAATGTCGACAGTGTGTTTACCCGGTTCCAAGAGAACGTAGAGCGAACCTTCCGAGTCTCTTTGAAGTGGCGATTCCTTGCCGTTGGCCAAAACAGTGTTGGGGTTCCATGAGTTCATGCCTTTAGGCAGTGCGACCGCTACGGTCTGCTCGGCGTGGATCAGCAAATTCATGCCAAGAGACGCTTCGTCTACTTCGATCCGCACATCTTCCACGTATGCGCAGTCAGGCAAGCAATCTGGTGGCTCCGTTAGCCTTGATCGCAATTCCTGAAGAACCCTCGAATCCGGTGTGTCGGCAAGGATGTCAGTGGGAACTAGCAAAGCAATCGCCAATACCGGCAATACTCCTCGCAAGAAGCCTGGAAGATTCCCTGCTACAGTGGTTGACCGCATCGCAATGAAGAAACCTATCGCGAGGAGGGCAAGCACCGCTCCAACACCAGCGACTATGCGCGTCGCCCATGGCGGCATTAGGGCAAGTGAGACTGTCTGATCCTTCGCTACGGGCCCCGACCAGCTCAGTTGAGCCGATCGCCACCGCCAAGAAGGCGTACCCGGCCCTGTCTGGATCGTTACGCCATGCGTTGTTGTGTCAAAGTCAGTCGCCCCGCTACCCGAAGACAATCTGGAGTCTAATCCGCTACCTACGGAAGATAGTGCAGTGCGCGTCGTTGCACTATCTGATGTGGAAGGCAATCGCGTACCGGTAGTAGTAACTACGGACAATTGCTTGGAAAGTTGGGTGTCCGGGTCTACACTTGGCTGAAATCTTAATCCCTCTGTTTGTCTAGAGTCCTCCCTTGCCAGCGACATTGGTTGGACGGTTGGGTAATAGGATGGGGCATCCAATTGAGGGAAGACTGCCTCTCTCGCACTCAGAGCAGCAAAGTAGACCGTGACGATGGCCACTGCAACTGCAAGTGTCCAATAGACGACGCTCGTAGCGGATCTGAACCAATTTGCGTTTACTAGATTGGTTAGGTAGATCAAACCAGCGAGCACTAGCCAACCAATGGTAGGAAGCGGACTTTCCTGATAGGTGAGCACAACGGTCACAAAGATGGTGGCGGCCCACCAGACCCCTCCAATACGAAACACGAACGACACGAGCAACAGACACAGAAACACGTCCCAAATCGACCACTTGGACAACCAGGTCTGCTCCACTTTGTCGACCCCGGTGGTCCAAAGCAATCGCCAGCCCGGCGGCAGGTGCAAAGTGGCGCTCAACGAATTGGCATCGACATGCCAGCCATTAGCTCGCAAAGGGCCGCGCCCGTCAATCACGCTCACAGCCTGAATATTCGCGTTTCGTTGGTTTAGGTTGATGCCGGGGTTGTCCTTTGCGGTGGGGTCATCGAACGAAATCAGTCTAAGCTGCCCATCTACCTCGACCTTCCCGGGCAGGTAGCTAGCTGCGATGCGGATTTCAGAGTCCGTCTGAGCTTGGATGCTATCCGCCACAACGTAGGAATCGCCATCAAAACTGAGCCACAGATTCCGTTGAATGTTGAAGCGAGCGGGATTAGGGTTGACGTTTCCTCGCTGTTCTTCAATTAGCGTCAACGCTGAGTCGCTAGACAGAACGTAACCGTAGATGTCAGATCCCGAACGTGACAGAGGTCCTGGAGCCTGGACTTGCTCAAGGTTTACTCGGGGCGGTCCCTCTACACTCACAACACGTAAATTTCGGTTGGGTTGAAATCCCCATATTTCCTCGTCTGGCCATTCTTTACTTGCACGTTCGTAGGAAAATGAGTCGATCAATCCGTTTGCTCGAGATGCAATGACGACTGTATTCTCGCCACGGGAGACCAGAACGCTGAGTATTCCATCGTCACTAATGTTGGCAGGGATTCCTGATCGGAGGGCAATCAAGCTGAATTGATCGGACAATACTTTGCCCAACTCCACCACTCTGGGTCGACCTCCTGCAGCTAGCTCAATGTAGGTGGTCAGACGTTGCGGCAGTCCGTCTTCGAGGTGCCGAAACACCTTTACGCTCAAGGTGTCCGCTAGGTATTCGTTAGCCTCACCTGCTAGTTCCATTGTGCGTGTGAGCCACAGTCGCAAATGGTTGTTGTCGAGAAAGGGGCGTACTGGGCCTTCGGTATCTACAGCAAGACTTACAAGTGCTGCACGGGGAACATGAAGAAATTCAGGTTCGTCTTCCAGCCCCCAAGTCAATTCGCCTGTTATTTCATGTGGGCCAGCTTGCAAACCGACCCTCGGAGTTTGATTGCCTCCGCCCAGTATTGCCGGTTCTCCATTGAGCAGCACATCGTACGGCTTGTGGGCATTTGAAGTGGGGAGAGTCAGTTTGGAATCGACGAATGCGTACGCGTCAATGCGGAATGATGCTCCAGTAGGCGCATTGCGTCTTACATTGACCTCTATCTCACGAATCCACACGCAACCAACTCGACCGCCGCCCTGAGCATCGTAGGGACAATCGAAATGCTCTTGGTCGTGCATCACCCAGTCGACCCAAGGCTTGAGATCATCGGGAACGTAGACCTCGTCGGCAAGTGAGTTCGGTGCACCTGTGCAACAGAGCAGCGCGACAAGTCCCATCGTCTTGCCAAGTAGCCAACTACGTCTCATTTTGTTCTCCAAGCCCTCTCTAATGATGCCTGACGTTGCACGTTCGTCGCACTCTTTTGAGCGTTCCACGGTTTTCGCGATTCAATCTTAGTTCTTGATTCCTAGAGTACGTCGAAATAGTTGCTTTAGGAAGTTTGCACCGTGTCGGAACAGACAATTCCGTATCCAACAGTTGAATGTCCTGTGGACCCCGCAAGTGGTTTTGACTGTACCAGTTCCTGCCTCAACAGTTCACCGCGAACGCGTTTTTATCGAGTCAGTGCTCATTCCTAGAGCTGCTTTAGGTGTAGCAGTTGGAAAGCCAATTTTTGGTGTTAGCTCTCGTTCGATTGACAGTTGGCGAGTTAGGTCAATACCTCTCTGCAAATTCCTCTTGCAGAGGTGAATAACCTCATGGCACTCCCTAACCGTTGAGAAACGCTTTCATGATGGCAAGAAGTCGATTCTTGCCAACGCAAATTACATTATCGAGAGTCGCTGGAAGCAAACTTTATTGCGGTAGATTTCCTCAATGGACAGAACCACGTTTGTGAAGCACCTTACGCGCACATTGGATTGGCATGACTGCAAATTCATGCTAGGGAGCTAGTGATCACCAACCGTAATATACGTTTTCGTCGCCTTCCTCTAGTGCTTTTGCATCTTCGTCTGTCAAAAACTTCTTGGCCTTTTCCAACTGTTCTTCTGTCAGGCTCTTTTGAAAGCGATTGTGGGAGACGAGCGTCATTGCTGCTCGCGACTTGACCTCCTTGGAAGGCAACCGGTCCATTGAATTAAGCAATCCCTTGGGGTCTGATCCTGCCCACGCAGAGGCCAATGCCATGTAAAGTGCGGTTCTGTCGGATTCGGGAACCTGCCGCACCATACCAAGTGCTTCATCAATCTGGCCATCTCGGATCATTGCTGAGGTTACTGCCTGATATGCTGATTGTCTCGTCGCACCTTCACGAACCTGTGGAAGCAATTCAATTGCTTTGTCCAAGTCTGAATGGACTAGATTTGAAACGACGACCAGTTCCAGTCCCATACCTGATCCCCGTCCCATTTGGTTGTCGTCTGCAGAAATGGGTTGGGCAAGTGCTGCCTCCATAGCAAGATTTGGGTCGATTCTTGTAAGGTCCCACAAGACATTTTGCAGGAGCTGAGAGGTTATCTCTTCGTTGACAGGGTCATTGAGAATCCAATCTAGTGCTTCCTCATGATCTTGGTTCATCCAAGCGTCAGCAACGCTAGAAGCAGCCGCCATTCGTGTCGGCCCGGACTCCAAGGTGCCTACAAACTGTGCAGCTTCTTCAGGAGAGTTCCTAGCGATCCCCCTTAAGGCTATTGATATTGCCGTTGGTTGAACATGCTCCGGTAGAGACGATACCGATTCCAAGACTGCGCTAGGTTTGTTATACGCCCAAGTTCCAACAACAGATTCCTCGAGTTGTCGGCGTAACGTCCGTCTATCTACCTCGGAAACTGCCGCTAGGGCAGCGTGTGGGTCTAAACCTGCCCAAGCGTCTACAACGTCCGTTAAGGAGCGGTTGTATTGGTCGTTCTCGATAGTCAACGCGTACCTAAACGCACCAGCGGGATCGGCGTTTGCGGCAGTTCTAAGAGCGCTATGAACTATATGCTGTCGCATGTTTAAATTGGTTATCGATTGGGAGATTTGATCCAATACACTCAATCCGCTCTGTTCTACCCAGGCAGTTGCTACACGAGCGATAATCCACATGTGATCCATATCGTCTTGCAACTCTACAGCAAGCTCATTCCATGCCCTCTCTGGGTCTCCAATTGCTTCTACGATCTTTTGCTGGGTTATGGCGGAAATTGCAACTTGCTCATTTCCAAGATCACGCGCAATTGCCAGAAGAATCTCCTCGGAGAGATCTCTCCGTTCCTGCACGATTACATTCAGTGCAGAGTCCTTCCAATTCTCATCTAGCGTTCGGGCATGAGCAACGGCTCCATCCAAGTCGGAATGGACCCACTCACTAAAGACACTCGGTACGAATTGCCAAATGTTGTACTGTTGTGTGTCTAATTCCAATACGACAGACAGGGCTCGCCTTGGATTGATGTGTGCAAATCGTTGGACAACAGCTACTTGCCAAACGTGCGCAGTATTAGTCGGCGGCAGTTCTAGTGTTTGCCTAAAGAATTCAGCTACCTGCGACTCAGTAGAGTTGGCCAGAAGATTGCGCAGGGCCAATCCACGTTCGAACGAGCTCTTGATGTCGTTAAGGTCGTCAATACTGCGAATAGTCTTGACGGCAGCTTCGCTTTGAACCGAGATTTCGCTAGATTCAATATCTTGGTAAGTGATAGGTTCGTCAAGCTGCGAAGGCGGGCTTGGGGAGACCGAGTCCACCAATTGGTCGGTACTGCCGGGAGCTACTAAAAGCCAATACACGGCGCTTGCCGACCCTATTCCAAGGAAGAATGCGAGTGTTAGAAACGCTACAAACGTACCTTGGGATCGAGACGACTTCATGAATTCCAACTTTGGACGAGGCTTAAATGCATGTTATGCGTTTGAATAAGTGTGGTCAAACAGGACCTCATTGATAAGAAGGTACGCAGAGCTGCTTGTTCTCCCAAGGGGTATACACCTGTGGCTATGCTGGATTGCAAGGCTTAAGCAAACTTGGCACGGAATGGCCAAGCGAGCTTCAATTCACCTGGATGGGCATGTCAAAACGACTAGCTTGTCGAGTTCCTAGTGCAGAGTACGTCCGAGAGCAACTCACCACCACCCAAACGTACTTGAGTCGGCACCCTCGAGCAGCTGCCGATCATCGTCCGTTAGGAATTTCTTGGCCTCTTCGATCCGTTCGTCGGACAAAACTCTCTGGTACTCGCGATTGGAGAGAACTAAAGCCATGGCTGCTTTCGATCTGAACTGTTGCGATGGCAGTCGTTCCATTGATTCGAGCAATCCCTCCGAATCGTTTCTCGCCCAACTCGCAGCTATAGGCTGAAACACGGTGATTTTCTCTGTATCGTCCACTGCTTGAAGCAAGTCTAATGTCCGATCAACATCATTTTGGGATATCAGTGCAGTTCCAACGCTTTGGAATGCACGTAATCGCGTCTGCCCGCTACGTGTTTGAGGAATGAACTTCAAGGCTTCGTCAACGTTTTCCCACGCTAGTGCAGAAATGACACTCAACTCCATGCCGGTGCCGCTCTCGGCTATCGGTTGACTTAGTGCTGTATCTATAGCAAGCTGTGGATCAAAAGACGTGAGTCTATAGATAATTGTGGAGAGAAGTTGAGGCTGTATATCCTTGACTGAAGGTTCCGTTAGAATCCAATCCAACGTGGCCTTGGCGTCTCGCACTGACCATGTGTGCACAACGTCTGATGCAATTTGCGTTGTATCCGGACCTGGTTCCAACTCGATCACTAGGTCAGCGGCTTCTACAGGAGCAATCCAAGCTATCCTGGAAATGGCCGATTTGATTGCTTGAGTTCTCAGTCTTTCAGGTAATGTACTCGCCCTTTGCAAGACCTCTCCGGGATTCGCAATTGCCCATGATTGGACGATTGAATTCTCCAAATTGGTTCGTAGTGCTGGTTGGTCAATATCGGAAGCTGCAGTCAAAGCGGCTTCGGGATCTGTACGTGCCCACACTCGCGCAACTCCGTCGATTGTTGAGTTGAAAAGATCGTCTTCAATGCCTAGAGCGTAATCAAATGCACCAACGGGATCAGTTTCGGCGACGGAATCTAGGACCCTACGGACTACGGTTACTCTTGTCTGTGAATTTGTTATGGAGTTAACTATCTGATCCATAACGTCAAAACCACTTTTCTCAATCCAAGCGATTGCGACTCTACCGAGGTTCCACGACTGTTGCATCGACAGGTGCGCGTCGTCTTGCAGTTTGGTTACCAACTCATTCCATAGCTCAGCTGGGTTTTGAACTGCCGCTTCGACCTCAAGTTGCACGAAGAGGGCATCCGCAATCTGTTCATCGCCAAGGTCACGCGCGATCGCGCGTAGATTCTCTTCGGATAGGTCCACCCGTTCCTGCAAGATTGCTTCCGAGGCCGTTCTCCTGATACTTGCCTCTAGTGATCTAGCACTCGAAATGGCTTCGTCCAAATTTGTCTGTGCCCACTCGCTAAAGAGACTGGAAACGAGTTGATCGGACACAAATCGTTCCCGTTTGTCCAGCTTGATAGCACTGGACAGCGCTCGCGCTGGATTGACTTGTGCCAGTCTCTGAATGATTGCGGATTGCAGTTCGCGGCTACTGGCTCGGCTTGGTAGTTCGAGCGATTGGGTCAAGAGTTCAAACGCACCGTCTTCATCAGTGTTGGCCAGTACGTTTCGAAGCGCGGTGCCGCGGTCAAAGGGGCTGTTGATTTGTAGGATTTCTTCTAAATTCGCACGTCCTGAGTGGGACTCATCGGTTGAACTTGTAGGTTGGTTGGCTGTATTGCGGCCGACAGTACTGGGCGTGGTCGACCTGTCTGGGAGTGTGCTGAGCGGGTCTGTTGACTGGTTGCTGTTTTCTGGTGCCAAGAAGAGCCAATACACTGCACTTGAGACTCCAATGCCTAGTAGGAACATCAGTGCTGGTAGCGCGAAGCGGTTGAGTTGCAGTCGTTCAGTTTTCGTCATGTTTAGTGGCATAGGTGGCTCTCGACATACTGTGCACAGTGGCCTCCCTGGTCAATACATTGACCGCCTCGATCAATTGTGATGCGAGGTATCAAGTCAGGAACGATATACGTGAACTGCGTGCAGCAAGTCGCATCACAGTGGGTAGTATAGCTTGAATATTTTGAAAAGCGTCAATCTCAACGAGTGTTGTTCTGGTGGACCTCACTCTTAGAGTCTTTTGGTAGTCGATATGACCGTACCCAACCATAGGTCTCGATCCGGCTATAGGCTTCTCACGACACTGTACAGAAACAGCGAGTGCGCAATCGCTTCTACTGACTACTCGCAGGAGCGGGCAGAACAAACCCTTGCTCCACTGCCATTCGGTAGCCAAGTCCCCTTGTGGCATCACCCTTTTCGACTGCCTCCGCGTCGTCACTTGTGAGATAGTTCTTGGCCCTATCAATTTGATCGTCCGAAAGGCTTTTTTGCCAACTATTCCATGTAATTAGCGTCAGAGCGGCGCTAGATCTGGCTTTGGCGGTTGGTAATCGGTCGATGTTGTCGTATAAGTTTTTGGCATCGTTTGATGCCCATGTACTTACTAGGTTGCCGTAGTACCTCTCTTGCTCGGATTCGTCTAGGTTGGATGCTAATTTGAGTGCATTATCAGTTTGGCCAGCACGTACCAACGCTCCTCCTACCGAAATATGAGCCCAAAGACTAGTCTGTCCGTCACGAACCTGCGGTAGCATCGAAAGGGCTTTTTGTGGATCAGTCGACGCTATATAGCTCAAGACTGTATATTCCAACCCCGCACCGTTCCTGCCTATTGGCTGATTCAAGGCGGTTTGCATCGCGAATTCTGGATCGTCACGAGCTAGGCGGCTCAAAACCAGCGTTAATAGCTGTTCCCTCAAGTCATTGAGTTCTCCGTTGTTCAATACCCAATCCAACGCAGCGTTCACATCAGTTCGAACCCAATTGGAAACTATCGCGTAGGCGACGGAATATCGACTTGTAGGATCGTCCATGCCTGCCATCAATTGAGAAGCCTCTTCGGGAGATGTACGGGCGATAGCCATGATTGCTTGGCTCTGTGCCACAGCCCGGGAGGCTTCTGGAAGTCGATCCAGATTGTCCAGAATGAAATGAGGATCACTGCTTGCCCAGACTTGCACAATCGAATACTCAAGATTCCTGCGAACCAATCCAGCTCCAATTGTCTGTGCTGCGTTGAGAGCCGATTCTGGATCTATGCTAGCCCATGCTCTAGCTACGATCAATAGTAGGTTATTTCCTTCGTGATCCATGCCCTTCACGTATTCGAAGGCTTCACTTGGATCCGACTGCACCACTCGTTGAACTATTGCGTTGAGAATCGACTGTCGGGTCTGCCAGTCCAGTAGTGATCGGTTTATGTCATCCAATACACTCAATCCGCTCTTGTCGAACCATGCTTCTGCAACTTGAATGAGCAATCCTGTTTGGGATGCGTCGCCTACATTGTCATTAACAAGAGAATTCCATGCTTGCTCAGGACTTTCCATTGACCCAGCCAGCTTGGATTGTGCAATTAATTCAATTGCAAGTTGCTCGTTTCCAATTTGACGGGCGATTTCTCGGAGCTGCTCGTCAGCCAGGTCATCTCTTGATTTGAGTATGCCTCGTAAGGCGGCCTGCTTCCGGAAACCTTCCAACGACTTGGCATGAGCGGTTGCCTTGTCCAAATCCTCTAAGGCCCATTGCGAAAAGGTCGTTGCAATCAAGCCATCGCGCTCGAAACGAGGCATCGTGGCTATATGAGTCAACGCTGCTTTGGGATCTAGCGAAGCGAATCGTTGAAAAATGGAGATCCGAGTGTTGTGTCGTTGACTGTATTGTTCAATTTCCTTGGACTGCCGAATCAGTTCGACCAATTGCCGCTCGTTTGCTCTCGCAAGTAGATTGTGCAATGCCACGGAACGATCGAAACCACGACTGAAAACGCTGAGATCGCTAAGCGATTCAACTTTTTCATAGGCTTCGCGAAGCTGATCTGGAGTCGATGCTCCATCTAGGTTGAGAGCGCCGCTTGTGGCAGAAACTTCGGAGCTTTGCCGACTGTCGACATCGTGGCGCGCAGTTCCACCATTGCAACCCGTGGCACCGACAAGAACCACTGAAATTGCTGTCAATCCCAACCAAGGCAGGAACAAATGTCGACGTCGCGAATGGGTTTGCCGTGGATAGGAAGTAACCATCAATTCAAACCCTTGTGGACGCTAAATTTATAGTATTTCAACAATCTAGCGGGTCAAGTCATACTAGATTGAATTGAGTTCAACGACTACGTCGAAAGGACGTGGGACCCCCTCCCGAGTTTCTTTGCCAGTTACCACCTCTGGATCTAGTGCGTTCCATAGTGCGTGCATCTTGTTCGGTCAGAAACGACCTAGCGTAGTCCAACTGTTCCTCGGTCAAGTCTCGTTGCCAGCGACTGTTGAAGAGCATTGTCATTGCTGCGCGCGACTTGACTTGCGGAGAGGGAAGTCTATCCATGGATGCCAGCAAGTCCTGGGGGTCGCGACGTCCCCACGCACTTACAACTGATTGATAGTAGTAGGTCTGTGTCCGGTCGGAGAGGCTGCTCGCCAACTTTAGAGCTTTATCAATGTCTCCGTTTCTAGCCAATGCACTTCCGACCGCAGCGTAAGCAGCTGACTTGGTCTGCCCATCACGGACCTGGGAGAGCATTTCGATAGCTTTTTGCATGTCGATGTTTGCCAATCGAGCAATGACAACGGACTCCAGCCCACGTTGGTCGCCACTGATCGGCTGTTGCAATGCGGTTTCCATTGCCAATTGCGGGTCTACCCGCGTCAATTCGTTCAGCACGACTTCAAGCAGTCGATTTTGCATGCTCTGCACATCCTGACTGCCTAACACCCAATCCAAAGCTCCGTAGACGTCCTGACGAGACCAACTCCCTGCAATGGACCGTGCAACGTCCCATCTAGTGTTATTGCCGGATACAGTAGACATGAGCGAGGCAGCTTCCTCTGGGGAAGTACGAGCCATAGCAATAATCGCTGTCCTTCTTCCCATGTTTCTCGTTTCTTCTGGGAACAATTCAATCGCTTCGAGTACTGCGTGTGGGTCGTTGTATGCCCAGCGGTTAACGATTGACTCCAGGAGCGTTCGTCGCAAACTCTCCGACTCGACACTGACCACGGCGTCGAGGGCTGCATGCGCATCCGATCCTACCCAAGCTTGAACGAGTGTAGTAGCAATGAAGTTGCCACGGTCGTTGTCGTAATTCAAGACTTCCGCGAACAATCCTTCGGGGTCGGACTGCGCCAACCGATGAACAACGGACCCCAGGATTGCCATCCGCGATTGCCAATTGGAAAGAGATTCATTGATCTCCTGTAGTGCGCTGAATCCACTCTGTTCCACCCACTTCTGAGCAACTTCGACCAGCATTGCAACTTGCGCAATATCGTCATGGTCGTCGTTGACTAGCATGTTCCATGTCGCTTGTGGATCCTCGATGGATTCAGACATTTGTGATTGTGTAAAGAAATCGATTGCAAACTGTTCACTACCAATGTCACGTGCAATCCCTAACCTTAAGTCCTCAGACAGATCGTCTCGTGACTGCAATATTCCATTCAATGCTGCCAATTTCTTCGATCCTTCTAGTTGCCTTGCTTTGGCGACGGCGTTGTCTAGGTCGAGTTGAGACCACTCCCTAAAGACCACACTTACCAACGAGTCATGCCGATTGCCCGGTAGATTCTCGATTCGAACCAGAGCATTCGCTGGATTGATTGTTGCATAGCGCTGAAAGATGGCTTCTTGGGTACTGTGCTGCCGACTCTTGGGGGTCATTTCCATTGACTGCTCTATGAGTAGATTCAAATCCGATGAGTTTGAGTCAATCAAAATGCGGTGCAACGCGACTGTGCGCGCAAAGTCGCTGTCGAGCTGTGACAGGTCATAGAGATTTCCTATGGAATCACTTGCAATTCCACTTTGTGATGCCGGCGATCCATCAAGTAGCCCTTGTCCAACGTCAGAATCGATTGATCGATCCAGATTGGCTGCATGGTCCGTCGATTTGTCGCTGAAGTTGGCTATGAGCAGTACGGCTCCAAAAATTGCCGCTGTCACAACGACTCCGGCGACGAATGGTATTGCCTTGCCGGTTGATTTCTTAAGTGGCAATTTCATGGGTACCCCTTTTTGAGCAGGGCATCGTAGGTAGATGCCTAATCATACAGCCAATATTGCGATCGTCAACGATTAAGTGTCTCTTGGACAATGCAAATCAACAGCAAGATCCAAGACTTACTCCCTGATGTTGTCACAGTCACCTTCCAACAAACCACTGGTCATTTGGTGGCGACTGACAGGTACGAATTCGGTCAGTTGGCATTAACACTCCTTGTTACGTTGGTACACAGTTGTTCCGTCGAGGAATTCATTGAGAGTGGCCATGCAAGTTGCTGAATGAGCCCAACTGTTGATAGCGGGCCACGTTCGTAATCAAGGTCGCATGCAAGGTCGCCTATGTGGCACAATCTCTGATTCCAGTGTTTTGGCACTTTCGACCAACCGAACAATGACGGTGGTGCTCGATTGATCCGATATCTCGTTGAAGATACGCTAGGTGTCAAACCTCGTATTAGACTATTCTGATTGCCATGCAAGACGACATTACCTCATCAGCTTCGCACGAATTGCCGCAAGCGGCCGACTTCAAAGAAACTATCCGTCGTTTACGCTCAGAAAATGTGCAGCTGCGCAAGGATCTGAGAAAAGTTCAAGAAAAACAAGATCTTATAGACAATCCGAGATCATGGCAATCTGCCATGCGAGCAGGTATAGGTTATTCCGACGGACATTCTCATACTAGCGCTATTGGTGCTGGCAGATTGTTGAAGCAACTCGCTGGAATTTCGAAAGAGCGCATGAAAGCTGGGCACATTCGCAACAGCACCGAGATCGACTACCTGCCCGTTCCCTCGGACGATGAAGCACAGCTCGAGGCAGACTTCGTACGATGGGGCTACTGTCTTGTATCGGATGCACTCTCACAAGAGCAGATTCAGCGCCAGCTCGACCGATTGCTTGATCAAGCGCAAGCGGAACGCACAGCCAACAAGGCACTAATGACAAGCCGCAACGAAAGGGCACAGCTCGTCAACAATCTTGTTTTAAAGGGTGCGGTTTTTAGAGATCTGGTGGAGTTCAAGCAGTCGGCAGCTCAACGCGGTCCGCTTGTTGACCGGTTGCTGACCAAGATTATGGGCGAGGGGTTTGGTCTGGGTTGCGCACATGGGTCCATCGTGCATGAGGGCGGAGGCCTGCAGGAATTGCATATTGATCAAGGCTTGATGCCACTACCTTATCCGCCATTTCCTTTTGGTTCCTTGATCATTTGGTGTTTTAGCGACTTTGATTTGGAAAAGGGCGCAACGTACATTGTTCCGGGCTCCCATCGCACACCCGAAGGACATACTCTCTTCGAACCTGGAACCAATCTGCTTGAGTTGGTCGATGAGGAGCCGGGATTGGTTGCGATATGTGCTCCAGCGGGCACCTGCATAATTACCGACACTCGAGTACTGCATTGCGGCGGGCGACGAACAGTGTCGGGTACACGGTATGGCATGCGCTGTCATTACAACCGGCATTTCATTCGTGCTTTGCACGAGCAGTCCAGCGCAAATCTGCACGTTCCAAACGATGTCTATGAGCTCTTGTCCGATAGGCTGAAGCACATGATGGGCATTGTTCATAACAACCCAAATCCAATGGGTGAGCTTTCCTGTCGCAACGAATCGGAGAGTTGATGCGTCGGGTAGTCAGTTAGCAGTCGCCAGCCTGCTCGCGCACAAGTGCCGAGAGGAATTGAATCCAATTTGGATCAGAGTTGAGACAGGGGATGAGCTGCAGATGTTCGCCGCCCTCTGACTCAAACTGTCGCTTTGCCTGAATGCCAATTTCTTCTAGCGTCTCCAGGTTGTCCACCGTAAACGCTGGGCAAGCTACCGCGATTCTTCGAATTCCTTTCTTCGCAATCGATGAAATTGTGTCGACGGTTGATGGTTCTAACCACTTCAGCCTGCCCAGACGAGATTGGAACGCGACAGAGAAGGGTGCTTCCAATTCTTGTCCTACCGCTTCTGCTGTCCATAGACATTGATGCCTATAGCAGGTCGCATGAGACTGCGAAGACACCTCACAGCAATCGGGAGAAGCCAGACAATGCCGACCTGTTGGGTCTGCCTTTCTTATATGCCGCAGCGGGAGGCTGTGAAAGCTAAGGACGACATGTTCAATACCATCATCCAGTTCCTGAGCAATTTGCTTGGAAAGGATTTGGATATAGCGGTCATGGCTGTAGAACGGAGGCACAACCATTAGCTCTACGTTTTTCGCGAGTTGCCGAGCCCTCTCGACCAATGTGGTTCGAGTCGAGTCGGCATGCTGCGGGTAAACAGGCAAGAGAATGACTTTTGTACACCCCACAAGCGAGTCAAATGCGTTTTGAAGCGACGGTTCGCCATAGCGCATTCCAACAACCGTTTGGAATCCGGATTCGTGCGCCAACGCCTCAGCAATGTCGTTTGTAAATTTACGCAGTGGACCGCCGTCCCAATGCCATATGGACTCGTACGACTTCGAAGAATTGGAACTTCGCAAGGGAGCGACTACGCCTCGCACCAAGATTTGACGGAGTGGAGTTGGCAAATCGACCACGTAAGGATCAGAAAGAAACTCAGCGAGAAACTGATGAACATCATGACGGGACGGTGTAGCAGGCGACCCTAGATTTGCAACTATTACTCCAACTTTCATTGATCTCCGACTCGCAATATCGCTGAAAATCGATAATATCCGCGGTTTTTCAGGATGTCCCTAGTGCTGGCTATCGTAGATTATGACGCTGGCAACCTGCGAAGCGTGCAAAGAGCCTGCGCCGAGGTTGGAGTTCCTGCGGTCGTCACTGCATCACCCAATGAGATTCGAGAAGCCGAAAGAGTGATTTTTCCAGGTGTCGGTGCAGCCGGACCGGCAATGCGAAGCATACGAAGCGCTGGCATTGACACGGCGCTTGTGGATGTCTTCAACTCTGGACGTCCGTTGCTCGGGATTTGCATGGGCTTGCAAATTTGCCTCGAGCACTCAGAAGAAGATGACACATCCACTCTTGGAATGGTGCCTGGTCAGGTTTGCCGATTTCGATTGAACAATCCCAATCTCAAAATTCCCCACATGGGGTGGAACAATCTTCAAGTTGTACGGGACCATCCGGTATTGCAATCAATCGATGAGTCAGTCGAGTTCTATTTTGTTCACGCCTACTATCCTCAACCGAAGCGTACTGAGGACGTAATTGCAGTTTCGACCTACGAAAAGGAATTCTGCTGTGTGGTTGGATTCAAGAACTTCGTCGGGACTCAGTTCCACCCGGAAAAGAGCGGTCGAGCTGGCCTTTCCCTGTTAGAGAGATTCGTAACGTGGGAGGGAAACCATGCTTAGTAAACGCGTCGTTGCATGTCTTGATGTTCGGGATGGCAAACTTGCCAAGAGTGTAAAGTTTGTGGACACCAAAGACATTGGCGATCCTGTCGCGAAAGCAAGGGAATACTACGACGATGGACTGGATGAGCTTGTTTTCTACGACATCACGGCTTCAAGCGAGAAGCGCAAAATCATGCTCGACGTCGTAGAGTCCGTGGCGGATCAGGTGTTCATACCTCTTTCAGTAGGGGGCGGAATTCGATCGGTGGATGATGCGACCGATCTGCGTCTTGCGGGAGCGGAGAAGATAAACGTAAATTCTGCTGCTGTACGGAGACCACAGCTTGTTCAGGAGTGCGCCAACGCGATTGGCTCGCAGAACGTCGTACTGTCAATGGATATTCTGAAAAGTCGGATTGATCACGAAACTCCAAGCGGGTACAGGATCATAATCGACGGTGGTCGAACCGACACTGGGCTTGATGCCCTGGAGTGGGCATTGAGAGGCGAAGACCTTGGTGCCGGAGAGTTGGTAGTAAATTCCATTGATGCGGATGGGACGCTAGATGGCTACGAGATTGAATTGACGAGAATGCTCAGCGATGCCGTGAGAATACCCATTGTTGCTTCGGGAGGTGCGGGAACTCCCCACCATCTCTTTGCAGTTTTAACAGAGGGTCGCGCCGACGCTGCGTTGGTCGCATCCATGGTGCACTATGGAACCTACAAAGTCAGCGAATTGAAACACTATTTGTCATCGCGTGAGGTGAAGGTCAGGATGTCTTGGTGATGAAGGCGATAGTTCAAGAGGGAGACCGTTTGTCGTGGTCAGACGTGCCCGATGTGCACCCGCATCGAGGCGAGGTTGGGATTTCAATCAAGGCTACAGCCGTCAATCGAGCAGATCTATCGCAACGAGCTGGCAACTACTCTCCACCACCCGGCGCTAGCCAAATACTTGGTCTGGAGTGTGCGGGAGAGATCGATGCAGTAGGTGAGGGAGTCGCTAGCTTTGCAGTGGGTGAGCGAGTCTGTGCCCTGTTGTCTGGCGGCGGATATGCTGAGAGAGTTACGGTTCCAGCCGGCCAGGTCGTGCACGCTCCCTCGAACCTGGACTTTGTTGCGTCGGCAGCGTTGCCGGAAGTCCTTGCCACGGCTTACTTGAACCTATACATGGAAGCGAACTTGCAACCGGGCGAATCGGTGCTAATTCACGCGGGCGGAAGCGGCGTAGGGACAGCAGCGGTTCAGCTCTGCAAGTCGTTTCTCAATCCATGCTATGTAACGGCAGGATCTGAGGCTAAGGTCGAGAAATGCAAAAGTCTAGGTGCGAACGATGGGTGTGTCCGCCACGAAACCGACTTTGCAGAAAACGTTGCCGAATGGACTGCTGGAAAAGGTGTAGACGTAATACTTGATCCGGTTGGAGGTGAATACTTCAATTCGAACCTGAGTTCGTTGAGCACGGACGGCAGGTTGGTGGTAATCGGACTCATGGGAGGTGCTAGCGCCGAACTGCCCTTAGGTCGATTGATGGTCAAACGTCAGAGGGTGATCGGATCTACTCTACGTGCTCGCTCCATTGAGGCGAAAGCTCGTGTTATGGACGAATTGAAACGTCGTGTGTGGCCATTGATTGAGTCGGGCGAACTCAAACCAATAGTTGATCGCAAAATGCCTATAGCGAAAGCCGGTGAAGCGCACGAATTGATCGCATCCAACTCCACGTTTGGCAAGGTAGTCTTGGAGGTCGATCCGGCCTAGCTAATCCGGAAGGAGAGCTGCCTGATCTGCTAGCGTCTGACGCTGCGTTTCAAGTAACTTGGCCTTGTCCCTTTGCTGTTGAACTACATTCTGCGGCGCACGCTCAACGAAGTTTCTATTGTTCAGCTTGTTAGCAGCGATATCTATTTCCTTGTCGATGCGTGCCAGTTCCTTTTTGAGCCTTTGGCGTTCGGAATTGATTTCGTCTTGGTCAATGAAGGGAACAGCAATGCGTAGGTCGTCGACCAATTGAACTGACCCCGGCGGCATTGCCATTCCGTCTTCCATCCAGTTTATGCTGGAAATTTTGGCCAATTTAGAGAGCAATGCATCAGTGTCTTGCTGTAATTGACGGTCAGTTGTCTTACCTTCGCTAAAAAGTACCTGAATTTCCTGCCTAGGGGGTATTTGGCGTTCTCCGCGAATGTTGCGCACAGCTAGCACCACACTCTTGAGCCAGTCAATGGCATTGCTGGCTTGTGAGTCACTGGGAAGTTCGTTCTGTTTCGGATATTCCTCAAGCATTAGCGTGCTTTGTTTCCTTCCTGCAAGCGGCGCTACATGTGTCCATAGCGACTCGGTTATGAACGGCATTACGGGATGTATTGCTCGTAGGAGAAGCTCAAGTACATTCACCAGGGTGTGTTTTGCTCCCTGTTTTGCTGACATTGGCGAATCGTCGTCATAGAGGACTGGTTTTGTCAGTTCAACATACCAATCGCAATACTCATGCCACACGAAGTCATAGATGTGCTTCGCGCACAGATCGAAACGATAGTCCTCGAATGATCTCCTGCACTGTGCAACTAACTGATTGGCCGCTGATTGGATCCACCGATCGGCTACCGAAAGCTCCCGCTGGACGTCAGGATCAAGATCGCTGCAGTTCGCAAGTACGAACTTTGTGGCGTTCCAAAGCTTGTTGCAGAAGTAGTGATAGCCCTCCACTCGGTTGACGTCAAAGTTATAGTTGCTGCTGGGAGACGCAATGGCACAGAACGTGAAGCGTAAAGCGTCTGCTCCAAACGCCTGTATGCCATTTGGAAAGTCCCGTCGGGTAGCTCGTTCTATGCGTTCTGCCAAGCGCGGCTGGGTTAGATTGCTTGTGCGTTTCGCAATGAGGCTATCGACGTCAATGCCGTCAACGAGATCCAAAGGGTCCAAGCCGTTTCCTGCGGTCTTGGACATCTTTTTACCTTCCGCATCGCGGATCAGACCTGTGATGTAGACCTTACGGAACGGTATCTCGTCGGTGAAGCGCAAGGTCATCATGATCATGCGGGCGACCCAGAAAAAAATGATGTCGTGTCCCGTAACCAATACATCTGTTGGATGGTAGGTGCGCAATTCGTGCGTATCGTCGGGCCACCCAAGCGTCGCGAAGGTCCACAGCGAACTGGAGAACCAAGTCTCTAGGACATCGGGATCTTGTTTCAGCTCAACTTCTGGCCCTAGGTTGGCTTTGTGTCGTGCTTCCTCTTCTGTGCGGCCGACGTAAATATTGCCTTGCCTGTCGTACCATGCGGGAATTCGGTGTCCCCACCAGAGCTGCCTGCTGATGCACCAATCGCGTATGTTCCGCATCCAGGCGAAGTAGACGTTTTCCCATCGTTTGGGCACAAACTCGATGTGGCCTTCCTCTACAGCTTTGATGGCCTCATCTGCAAGAGGTTGTACGGCAACAAACCATTGGTTAGTCAACAACGGCTCAACTATTGCATTGGATCTCTCGCCACGGGGTATCTTTACAACGTAGGGTTCCACGGATTCCAAAAGGTCTTGCTCGGCTAACGCATCGACAACTCGTTCCCTAGCATCGAATCTGTCAAGCCCTCGAAACTCGTCTGGCACGTTCTCGTTGAGGTGTGCTGTGGGCGTGAAAATGTTTATGGAGTCTAGGCTGTGCCGCGTACCAATCTCGTTGTCGTCGAAATCGTGTGCAGGCGTAATTTTCAGGCAACCCGTTCCAAATTCTCGATCGACATGAGAGTCCGCGACGATGGGTATTCTCCTGCCTGCCAAAGGCAGATCCACATGTTTGCCAATCAGCGATTGGTAGCGTTCGTCCTCTGGATGAACCGCAACAGCTGTATCTCCAAGCATCGTTTCGGGGCGTGTGGTCGCTACGACAACGTACTGTCTATCAGTGGAGGTCTTTGCGTCGTCGGAGAGGGGATAGCGTAGGTGCCAAAGATTGCCCTGTTCCTCTTCGCTAATGACTTCCAGATCGGACAGAGCAGTCTCAAGTTCCGGATCCCAATTGACGAGCCTTGTGCCTTTGTAGATTAGTCCTTGCTCGTAAAGTCGGACGAAGACCTCTATCACTGCGCGAGAAAATCCTTCGTCCAAGGTGAATCGTTCGCGTGACCAGTCGACGGACGCACCCATTCGCCGCATTTGGTGTGTGATCGTGCCGCCCGACTCCTTCTTCCATTCCCACACCCTATCGACGAACCCATCTCTGCCGAGTTCGATTGGAGATTTGCCTTCTGCGAGAATTTGCTCCGCAACGACCATTTGCGTTGAGATCCCCGCATGATCGGTTCCGGTTTGCCAGAGAGTGTCGAATCCCGCCATGCGTCGATAGCGAATGATCGCATCCATCAAGGTTTGTTGAAATGCATGACCTACATGAAGCGTTCCGGTCACATTCGGTGGCGGTATAGCGATCGAGAATGAAGTGCCATTGCCACTTGGTTCAAAGTAGCCGTTTCGTTCCCATTTGGCATACAAGGTCGACTCGATGCTCTTAGGATCGAAGTTTCCTGTAAGTTTGGCTGTGTGTTCCATCTAATGTTGGCTCAACTGTCTTGTGGACCTTTGGTCCAATTCACTCCCATTGATCAAGTTGCTCATGACGAAGTTCATACTGGCGTGACCGATATTCCTTGTACTGTTCGCGAGCGCGGGGCCGCTCATTTGCCAGCACCAACTCGCAGACCTCGTCGAACTGATCGACCATTTCGGGGATTTCCTGAGTAGTGTTGATCAAAGTTCCTCCGCTTCCCTTGAATGCTCCTGCGTGACTAAGGGTGATCAGGCACTCTTCGGACCGTGCATTCGAAACTACGTGGGGAACAAATCGATCGGGTGGGTACTCCCACAGTAGTTGGTCCAATTGTGCGGCGTACTCTGCTTGACCAGTGTAAATATGTGTGGGAACTAGCTGAAGGCAGAAGCGGCTCGCCAGCCGACATGAGAGTCTTTGTCGGGCATCTTCGTTTTCTTCAGGCAGGAGATAAAACGTTACGATTGACACGGGGGCGTTACCGTTAACATGGACCGAAACATGCGCAACAACTGTGGTTCGTGACTATTGGTTGGAGAACGAACGAGTCGTGTGACGACATCGGGCAAGCATTGTAAGAGACAAACTCCGTGAACACGGCATATAGGCATCTAACAAGAGAGTTGCTCCTGGTACTCGGAGTTGTATTTGCCATATTGATATTCATTGGCGTTGGGTTTCGATTGACGGGCTATCTGCAGGAAGCGGCAAGTGGTCGCTTTGATGCGGATGTTCTTTGGAGGTTGATTGGACTTAGACTCCCGGAATTCGTTCAAATCGTTCTTCCTTTCTCCTTATTTCTAGCCATAGTCGTTACTTTTGGACGCATACATGCAGATCAAGAATTCGTCGTCCTATTGGCTGGTGGAGCAGGTCCGGTGCACATGCTGTCCTGGACTTTTTCCGTTGTAGTTCCGTGTGCGCTTCTTGTGGGAGTGCTGAGTCTCGAGGTGACTCCGAAATCGACGGCCTCAGTTGTCGAATTGGTCGCGGACCAGGCGATATCCTCGGAAATTGCCGCGATCGTTCCTGGGCAGTTCCGCATGTTCTCAGGGGGACGCCGAACTATTTACGCTGAGCGAATCGACCGGGATACCCGAACACTCAGTGGAATGTTCTATGCCGAGAACAGGGGCGATCTCACGGTTACCGTTGTCGCGGAAGAAGCACAGATCCGAGTGGGTTCCGAACCTGGTGAACGGTTGCTGGTTTTGCTACGAGGCAGACGTTTCGAAGGAGTGCCGGGTGCGTATGACTATCGAGTCGTCAGTTTTGAGGAGCTCGCGTTGCGTCTTGAACTTGAAGAAACGCTTCCCATCGACTTGGCCCTCGAGTCCCGACCAACCAGCGATCTCGACAGGGGCAAGACCGAAGACGCCCAGGAGTTCCAGTGGAGATTAGGTTTGCCAATCATGACCCTCGTTAGCGGGCTGCTTGCCTACGGCATTTCGAGAACTCGACCTCGCTCCGGCAGATTTGGCCAGATTGTCCCCGGCATCTTGATATTCGTTGGCTACTACGTGCTTCTGGTGCTAGCCCGCCAGGGCATGGGGCAAAGCGACTTCATGATGAAATTGGGGCTCTGGCCCGTGCATGCGCTGGTAGGGTCTTTCGCCGTGATTTGGACTCTCAAGCAGAGCAGGCCCGCATGATATTTCGCCACTACGACCTCTACATCCTGCGAAGTTTGGTGCTCAGCATGACGGTTGTCTTGTTGTGCATCGCGGTCTTGATGTGTCTCTTTGGTTTTGTGGATGAGGCAAGGGGCAGCAACGAGACTCGTTCATTCGCAACGATCGCCTTGGTAGTCTTGCTAAATGTTCCCTTGCAGTTGGGAGAAGTGGTGCCCTACGTCACATTTCTCGGTGCCGTGGTCGGTTTTGGCGTGCTGAGTGCAAGTTCGGAGATCACGGTGCTGCGGGTTGCGGGAATCTCGCAGTGGCGATTGGCAGTTTCCGCATCGATTGCCGCATTGGCCTTTCTTGGAGTCATGTCTTTGCTAACGGAGTATGTGGGTCCAAGTTCGACTGAGTACGCCAACAGCCTTGATGACCCGGAAACTGGGACGAAACCGAGTCGCGGCTACTGGTATAGAGAAGGCAACGTGTTCACATGGTTGCAGGACATCGACGAGTCCGGACATCTCTCCGAAGTGAAACAGTATGAGTTCGACGGGGCCGGAAATCTCATCCGTTCAACTTCAGCCGAGAGAGGAATCCCGGAGTTGGGATCGGATACTTGGACGCTGGCAAACGTGTCGGAAACGATATTCGACACGGCTGGCCAATCTACGCGAACTTCCAACCAACGAGATTGGACACTCCACAGTGACTTTCCCTCGTTTGCTACACGCGTAAAGCGTGAACCCGAGGATCTTTCGCTTGTGAATATGCAACGTCACATTGCGTACTTGAGGGCAGAGGGGATGGAGACTGGGCAATTCGAAATCATGTTCTGGTCACGACTGACAACGCCGTTCATGGTCGTTGGGTTGGTCTTGATTGCCATCGGATTCGTACTGGGTCCGCTTCGCGAGACTGGCATGGGCACACGAATCACAGCTGGCATAGGCGCGGGAGTGTTCTTCGGCTACCTTCAGCAGACTCTAGCACCGATGGCCTTGCTATATGACGCCCCGCCGCTTCTAGCTGTCTGCATTCCGATTGCTGTCATGTGGGGGCTCGGAGCGTTCTTGTTGAGTCGTCTCACTTGAGGATTGGTCGCGGGAATAGCGGACAATGTAGCTGTTGGACACGATGTCTGACCAAGATCGTCGATCTGGGTCGATCCAAATCCAGAAGTAACCCAATCCGAGCGTGAGAAAGGAAGCAATCGCGCCCAGAAATCGAAAGAAGGCCTGTCGCAAGGTGAAGGGTTCTGGCGATACCAATCGCAATCGCCAAGCCAACATTCCAATGGTTTGCCCTTTGTGAACCCAGAAGTAGACAAAGAATACAAACAGCTCCAGAAACAGAAGGCTCTGAACCCACGCGCCTACGACCGAATCGCCGGTGACCGTAACAAGCAGCACGATCGTAAACACCCAAACAGCAAGAATGATGAACGCGTCATAGAGCATTGCCGCTAGGCGAAAGCGGAATTGCGCTCGTTCCCCGTCGATGAACGATTGGGTCTTGTCAGAACTCATACGATTTTTTGGGCTGTGCGATCAATTGCTACAGATGCCCACACTAGCCACAAGAATTCACTTGCAACACTATCATACGCGCTGTCTTGTGGGTCAGCGGACACTAACGATATCGGCAGGGAGAAACACAATGCCTGACAGAACAAGCGAGCACGGACTGCAGATTGCTGACGTTCTTCATCGTTTTGTAGCCAGCGAAGCCGTTTCAGGCACAGGTTTGAGTGACGATGCATTTTGGAAGGGCGTAGCCGACATCGTTAGAGAATTCACGGCACGAAACCAACGTCTGTTAGAAAAACGAGATGTCTTGCAACAACAGATTGACGCTTGGCACAAGGAACATCGCGCAAGTTCTGTGGATGGCGAGGAATACAAGCGGTTCTTGTTCGAAATAGGCTATCTGGAAGCTGAAGGCCCACCATTTCAGATTGCGACCACGAATGTGGACGACGAGATCGGACGAATTTCTGGACCACAGCTGGTGGTACCTGTCCTAAATGCACGATTTGCTCTCAATGCCACCAATGCACGATGGGGAAGCCTCTACGATGCGTTGTATGGGACTGACGTCATTCCTGAAGACTCGGGTCTGGGGAGAGGCAACGCCTACAACCCAGCGCGAGGCGAAAAGGTAATTGAACTCGCAGCCGAGCACCTCGACGCTATTGCTCCATTGCAAGGGATTTCACATTCTGAAGTGGGCGAGTATGAAGTCCAATCCACAGCTGTCGGCTTTGAGCTCGTTGCTCACTCGGCATTTTCTACTCATCGATTGATCGACGAGTCGCAATTTCGGGGCTTTCAACGACCGGCTGGCCGGGACCCATCTGCGATTCTGCTTCGCAACAACGGATTGCACGTCGAGATACAGGTCGATCGCGGTCACGAAGTAGGAAGTACGCATCGAGCCGGCGTCAAGGACGTGATTCTCGAGTCCGCGATTACAACGATCCAGGACTGCGAGGACTCGGTGGCGGCGGTCGATGCAGGCGACAAGACCGCTGTTTACCGCAATTGGCTTGGCTTGATGAAAGGTGATCTAGAACAGACCTTTGAAAAGGACGGTCAAGTGGTTCATCGAGTTCTGGAAAACGATAGGACCTTTACCGCCAGCGACGGTTCGAATATGCAACTTCCAGGGCGTAGTCTGCTTCTCGTTAGGAATGTTGGGCACCTGATGAGGTCGGATGCTGTACTCGATCAGGATGGAAATGAGATATTTGAGGGAATACTTGATGCATGTATGACCAGCCTGTGTGCCTTGCACGATCTGCGGGGAGAAAACTCAGGGGGCAATTCACGAACAAGCAGCATCTACATAGTGAAACCGAAAATGCATGGATCCGAGGAAGTTGCTTTCACGTGCGATCTATTTAGCAGAGTGGAAGATGTTCTTGGCCTCGATCGAAACACCATCAAACTTGGCGTAATGGACGAAGAGCGGCGTACCAGCTTGAATTTGCGTGAGTGCATACGGGTAGCCAAAGATAGGATTGTGTTCATCAATACAGGATTTCTGGATCGAACCGGAGACGAAATCCACACTTCCATGCATGCTGGCGCCATGGTGCGTAAAGAGCCAATGAAGCAGGAACGCTGGATTCTTGCCTACGAGGACGCCAACGTCGATGCAGGACTGGCCAGTGGATTTCCAGGCGTTGCGCAAATCGGCAAGGGCATGTGGCCTAAACCAGATGAAATGAAGGATATGTTGGAAACCAAGCTTGCTCATCCGAACTCTGGGGCATCCTGCGCATGGGTGCCATCACCTACCGCGGCAACCCTGCATGCACTTCACTATCACATGGTAGATGTGGCAAATCGCCAATCCAATTTGGCTTCCCGAACGCGGGCAAGCTTGGACGACATGCTGACCATACCACTTGTACAGGGCGAGAATTGGTCAAGCGACGAAGTCCAGAAAGAATTGGACAACAATGTGCAGGGCATTTTGGGCTATGTGGTCCGCTGGGTCGACCAGGGAGTAGGGTGTTCCAAAGTGCCCGATATCAACAATGTCGGACTCATGGAAGATAGAGCAACCTGCCGAATATCTAGCCAGCACATCGTCAATTGGCTACTTCACGGAATAGTGTCTGAAGACCAGGTGCACGAAACAATGCGACGCATGGCCGCAATCGTTGATGGGCAAAACGCTGGAGATTCTGACTACCGCAACATGGCACCCAATTTCGATTCCAGCATTGCGTTCCAAGCTGCTTGTGACCTAGTTTTCAGGGGGCTCGACATTCCAAATGGCTACACGGAACCTGTACTTCATGCCAGACGGCGAGAAGCAAAAGCCAAGTACGGCGGCTGAGGCCTACCAAGACTCTCCAAATGGTCGAACAACGCTGTCAAAGGTCCAGGTGGATTTGGGTTGATGCACAACGTCCCAAATGTGCTGTGCTATGTCCGCAGGGTGGGCGAAGAAATCGTCAGGTTTGTCAGGCATTGCTTTGAGCATTCTGGGTGTTGCTATCACGGCGTCGATTGCCACATAAGCTACATGAATGCCCGATGGTCCTAATGTTCGCGCAAGAGATTCGGCAAGTACTCGTTGAGCCGCTTTGCTTGGAGCAAATCCGGCGAAGTTAGGAACTCCGCGATACGCTGCAGTATTGCCGGTACAAACGATAGCACCGCCCTGCCTGTCAATCATCTTGGGAGCTGCAAGCTGGGCCAAACGCAACAGCGCGGAGACATTTAGCCTGAAGGCTTTTTCGAATTGCCGGACGATAAGATTATCGAATGTTCCGAAGAGACCATATACGGCATTGTGGACTAACACGTCGGGAGATCCCAGATCCGATTGGATTTGCAGGAATACCTTTTCCAAGCTCTCCAGGTCTGCGACGTCACACGGATAGGCGTGCATTCGCTTCGATTCTTCCGAAAGACCTTGGAGTCGGTCGGCGGAGCGCGCAACCATCGCTACTTCATACTCAGAAGCAAACCTGTGCACGACAGCTGTGCCGGTTCCTGGACCTACTCCTGTAACTAAGCAGACTTTTCTACTCATTAATGTGTCCAATCATCGAGACAATCCTTGTAAATATAATTTCGCGTCTGCCTGAGTGGCGAAATTGGTATACGCGCCAGACTCAAAATCTGGTGGTGGCGACACCGTGAGAGTTCGAGTCTCTCCTCAGGCACCAGATGTCGCAATGCGTCCTGTCATTGTCAGACACCAATTGTCATTCACACGAATTCCTCTTGGAGCAATCGATGAAATCTCTTGAGGGTGTTGTCGTGTTGTTTCCAATCCGGCATGTAGGTCGACATCAAAGAATAGAACGCTTTACTGTGGTTCAGTTGTTTGAAATGGCACAGCTCGTGTAGCACCACCATGTCGATTGCGTCTTGAGGCACCTTGACCAAATGCGTATTGAGGCGCATCGTGCCTCGTGCGCTGCAGCTGCCCCACCTCGAGGACATGTAGCGATGGCTCCATTGTGGGACGGACTCGAGCAGCGATGTCTTGTTGCAGATTCGCTGTATGCTCTCGTTCAACACAGAGTTGGCAACTATGCCATACCAATCGTGCACCACGGATTGGATCGGCGAGTGTTTTGGCGCAGAGACACGAATCGACCCATTTGTTTGATTTACCGTTGTGTTTTTGGACTCGCGGACCTGCAATTTCAATGCTTCGCCTAGAAGGTAAAGCGTGCTTCCCGTCTCGTAGCTGGAAGGGTACACAACATGATCGTCGCTTCTGAATTTTCTAATCTCTTTGCGCAACCACTCTTCGCTGCGGAATAGGAGAATGCGCAGGGCTCGCTCTGTGGTCCCGACTGGCGCATCGATAAACAATATCCGGTCCGGATGGTAGGAGAGCATTACGCGGGTACGCCGTCGGGGGCGCGATCGCAATCGGATAGACACATGACATCCATCGATGACGATTAGGTGCAGTCCATGCAACTCTAGAGGTTCTGGGGGAGTGTAGACGGACTTTCCGCGCATTGATATCTAAATGTTCCAGCTAACAGATTGAACTACCTCTATCAAAGGTTCTTGCCGAGGTAGGTATGTACAAAATATCAGTATAGTTGTTTGTTTTGACAGTTGTCAACAACAGTCGATCACTACTACAGGAATTTCACGGTCGGTCTTGGTTGCGTACTCAATATAACCGGAGAATACCTTGCACATCTGACTCCACAGTTTCTGCCGTTCTTCACCGGTGCTTGTTCGAGCAACTGCATCCATTCGTTTCGAACCCACCTGAATTGTCACTTTGGGATTGTCTTGTAGATTTAGATACCACGAAGGGTGGTGTGCGTGACCTCCTTTTGATCCAACCACCACATAGGAACCGTCATACGTCCCGTATATCAGTGGGATCGTACGATACTTCTCGGTCTTGCGCCCTTGTGTCGTGAGCAGCAGCGTGGGCATTCCGTTCCAAATGTGTCCTTTCTCGCCGTTAGTCTCTAGGTATTGTCGGACATGGTCTTCGACCCACGCTGATAGCTTGGAATCACTCATTCGCTTCAGTTTCCTCAGTTCGTTCGTTCGCCGGTTGGAGAGCAGCCGGACGTTCAGATTTCGGACCGTATCTCTTCACCAAAATTGGGCGTATGGTTTCAGTCCAGACCGCATAGCCTTTCGTGTTCAAATGAAGACCGTCTTCCACAAATAGATCCTCGCGTACAAATCCTTCTGCCTCCATCATTGGCGTTGCAATATCGAGATAGCACATGTCTTCCCGATCATCGGCACGCTTCCTCAATTCGTGATTCACTTCTTCCATGGTGGGCCAAAGTTCCTCTCGACTGATGGATGGCTTCACAGCTATGAAGCAAATGTCCGCGTCAGGCGATTCCTTGTCTACGTGGCTTATGAAGTCGTCGTAGCTTCCCAGAATCTGCTCTACGCTCTTGCCAAAGAAAACGTCGTTATCGCCCTCGTAGATCACAATTGCGCGTGGCTTGTACTTGGTCACAATCCGGTCTCGGAACTGATTTAGTTCATGCATTTGCGATCCGCCGAACCCACGGTTAATGACCGCCAACGGGGCCATGTCATCGGCCAGACTGCGCCAGAAGACGATGCTGGAACTGCCCACGAATAACACAGCATTCTCAGGCGGCATCTTCGTGACGTCCAATTGCTCGAAGTACTGTATGTAACGCTCCCATCTAGATTCGGTCTCTTGGGAGTTTGCGATCATGGCAAGGAGTATGACAACTACTCCGATAAGACGCAGAGTTGTCGCATGCATAGTTCGGACATTGACTAGGTTGTTCTCTGAATTTCGCAATCTTGTAGGCTTAGAGCAGAGGAAGTCGCCAATATTTCGATAGAGGGCAGCATCTACGTTGGTCAAATCATTCACGCCATGCATGAAACCAAGTATTCCAAGACGGATTTCGCCTATCAGCTGCCTCTAAGTTTAATCGCAAGCAACCCCACGCCAAAACGCACTGACAGTCGTCTGCTAGCTTTGCGAGGCGATAGCATGCTGCACTTGAAATTCGACAAACTTCCTGAGCTTCTTTGTCCAGGAGATCTGTTAGTCGTCAACGACACCAAGGTAATCAAAGCCCGATTAATTGGGCAAAAGGAAACTGGCGGCCGAGTCGAGATTTTGATCGAGAGGATTGAATCGGATCGTGTTGCAACTTGTCATGTCAGGGCAAGTCGCGGATTGACAGGTCGACATCTAGTGAGAATCGAGCGCTTTTGTGCGAAATTGAATGAACGCGACGGAGATCTCTTTCGGTTGGAATTCGACTCTCCCGTACGACAGATTATTGAAGAGTGCGGACATGTTCCCTTGCCAAACTACTTGGATCGGCCAGACACCAAGCAAGATGAGACGCGCTACCAAACCGTCTATGCGCACAGCGAAGGCGCTGTAGCCGCACCAACTGCTGGTCTCCACTTCACCGAAGCGCTACTGGTGGAACTCCGAGAGATGGGAGTAAGAATCGAACCGATAACTCTGCATGTAGGTGCCGGGACATTTCAGCCTATTAGAGATACTGACCTTTCGAAGGTGGAAATGCACTCAGAACGGTATTTCATTCCCGCTAATACAAGAGAAGCCATCGAGCGTTGTTCGGGACGGGTTGTTGCCGTGGGCACAACCGTTGTGAGAACGTTGGAGAGTGCCGAACTCAACAAAAGGGATGAAGGGGAGACGAATCTATTTGTCGCCCCTGGGTTCGAGTTCAAAGTAGTCGATGCCTTGATTACGAATTTTCACTTGCCAGAATCAACTCTGATCATGTTGGTCTGTGCCTTTTGTGGTTATGAACGTACGATGAGTGCCTACGAAATTGCCGTAAACGAAAAGTACCGCTTTTTCAGCTATGGAGATGCAATGTGGTGCGAACGCAATGAAGTTTGATTTGCTTTGCACAGACGGCACGGCTCGCCGAGGTCGCATGACTCTCAATCACGGCGTAGTGGAAACACCTGTGTTCATGCCCTGTGGAACGTACGGTTCCGTCAAGGGCATGACACCCGATCAACTCATAGACGTGGGGACTCAGGTCCTGCTTGGCAATACGTTTCATCTTTGGATACTCCCAGGCAGCGAGTTGATTCATTCGCTTGGCGGTTTGCACGGTTTCATGCAGTGGCAGCAACCAATACTCACCGATTCTGGCGGATTTCAGGTCTATTCCCTGCGTGACTTAGCTAAAGTCGACGACGATGGCGTGACTTTTCGTTCGCCCCACGATGGAGATCTGCTACGCCTGACTCCTGAAAAGTCTATGGAGATTCAGAAACATCTAGGTTCCGACATTGCCATGGCTTTTGACGAATGTACGGACTTTCCAGCGACAAAGGACACCGTGCGAAAGTCGACGGCGAGATCGATGGAGTGGGCAAAGCGAAGTCGGGAATCCTACACCGGTTCAGGATCGTTGTTTGGGATCGTACAAGGGGGAGTTTTCGACGAATTGCGGTCGGAAAGCCTGCAATTGCTTCGGGACATCGGTTTTGACGGCTATGCGATTGGCGGATTGTCGGTGGGAGAATCGGCAGAAGAGATGCTAGCCGTGTTGACTTCGCTAGTACACCAAATGCCGGACGACCATCCACGATACCTAATGGGTGTGGGCACCCCTTCCGATTTGCTTTACGGAATTGAGCTAGGCGTCGACATGTTCGATTGCGTCCTGCCTACTCGCAACGCCCGAAATGGCTACTTGTTCACATCCACTGGCGTCGTCAAAATTCGCAATGCACGATATCGTACCGACCCTGATCCCATTGATGCAAACTGCACGTGTTCGACCTGCAGGAGATTTTCCCGGGCATACCTGCATCACCTAGACAAACGTGGAGAAATGCTTGGTGCGACGCTCATGACGATCCATAACCTGCACTACTACCACAGCCTCATGAAGGAGGCGCGCGGGGCAATCGAAGCAGGGCAATGGGCACAGTTCGCAACGGCAACAAGAAGTGTTTGGGCAACGTCCTAGGGATTAGATGGCCAAGCAGGGGTTAGATCTGACCATCGCTCCTCGATCTTTCGTTGTTACATTTGCTATGGGCTCCTCTAGTGGAGACAATTGAAGTATTCGTAGTCAATGGATCGTCATGTCAGAAAATTCAGGGACGAAGTCCGAACCTCATGCAACGGCGGCAGATATTGTGCAACTGAGATCAGACCTGCAAGAAATGGAGGATCGAATCAACACGAGCTTTGCAGCGATTGAACGTCGTCTTGAGGAGCTCGAGTGGCACTTGAACGAGGTTCTATCCCACTTCAAGAGCGAAAGCGGACCAACATAGCTTTCAGCCGCGCTAAAGAATAATTTGCGTGTTCGACTTGCTCTTACAGGATGTAACAACACACATTCCGAGTAAGATAGTCAGCCTGCATTGGTTCCCAATGGATCGCTGTATGCGCATCGATGGAAAACTCTCGCAATGTAATCATTCAGGCTACCAGGTGCAAAAATGAATTGGATTGAAACTGTTGCATATGCCCAAGAAGGTGGTAATTCAGGACAAGGCTGGATAACCATCGCAATGCTAGGTGGCATGGTTGCGCTGTTCTATTTCTTGCTCATTCGCCCGCAACAGAAACAGCGGAAGGCGCACCGCGAACTGGTAGGTGCTTTGTCACGTGGCGACGAAGTGGTCATGGCAAGCGGCATGATGGGAATCATCACGCGCGTAGAAGACGACTACATCATCGTGCGTGTGGCCAAGAACACCGAGCTAAGATTTCAAAAGTATGCTGTAAACGCCTCCCTGCCCAAAGGAACGCTCGACGTCTAAATGTCTGAAACCCGGGTTTTTGGACAAAACCTTTTTGGGACACAATCTGGCGCTACCCCAGCAGGTAGGGTGTCAGCATGGCGCTACCTGATATCAGCGCTAGTCGTCGCGATCGGCTTGATATATGCGCTTCCCAATCTCTATCCTCCCGATCCGGCAATACAGATCCAAACCGACAATGCCACGAATTCTCAAGGCGAACCCTTCCGCATAGGCGATTCCTTCGTGAATCAGGCGGTGGAACACCTAGCGGAAAATGGTGTGGAGGTCAAGGAAGCACAGCGCATATCTACAGGAGCACTCATTCGGCTCAACAACAGCGAAGACCAATTGCGTGCGAAAACCGTGATGGAGCAACGACTCAATCCAACGGGAAGGGACCGCCAGTTCGTTGTGGCTCTGAACCTGGCTGAGACGACGCCGCTCTGGCTTCGAAAGATTGGTGCAAAGCCAATGACTCTGGGCCTTGACTTGGCCGGAGGCATTCATTTCGTTCTGCAAGTCGACATGACCGAGGCCATAAAGACACAACTTGAAGACCAATCTGAAAAGATATTGTCTCTATTGAGAGAAGAGTCGGTGAGGTACGTGGCGACTCTTAACGAAATCGTTGACCGATCATTCTTCATTTACTTTTCCTCGGAAAGTGACCGAGAAAACGCTTATTCGGTCATTTCAGATCAGTACGGACCGCCCGAGTTTGAAGTAGCTGAAATCGACAATGAGACGGGCCTTGCGGTTCAAATCTCGATCACTGATGCCAGACTGCGTGAAATAGAGGACGTGGCGATCGAACAGAACTTGACTGGACTGCGGAGCCGGGTAAATGAACTCAACGTGTCCGAGCCGCTGGTGCAGAGGCAGGGGAGAACCCGTGTGATTGTGGACTTGCCTGGCGTTCAGGACAGTGCCGAGGCCAAACGGATCATCGGCAAGTTCGCTACATTGGAATTTCACTTGGTTGCCAAGCCGGAGGATCACCCGTCACAAATAGAAATACTTCCCTACAAGGGTAGGGATGTCCAGGTCAACAAGCACATCATTGTTTCTGGAGACAACGTTATAAATGCTGTTCCGGGAATTGATCCAGATACGGGTCTTCCTGAAGCTCGAATCACCATGGATCGTGCAGGAGGTGACAGGCTTCACGATGCCACGAAGGATGAGATCGGCCATTCGATGGCAATCATTTTCATCGAGCAAAAGCCCGTCATAGTCACCTCAGTTGTTGACGGCGAGAGAGTTGAAAGTACGCGTATCGTTCCCGAACGCAGATTGATAAGCGTCGCTACGATTCAAGCAGCGCTAGCCTACAACTCGCGTATTACAGGTTTGAACCAGGCAGAAGCGCGCGAATTGTCGCTCCTGCTTAGGGCTGGAGCACTTGCTGCACCAATGTATTTCGTCGAGGAACGAACCGTGGGTGCATCTTTGGGAGCAGAGAACATCGATCGCGGTGTAATGGCGGTAACCATTGGGTTCCTGCTGGTTCTCGCTTTCATGCTTGTCTACTACAAAGTCTTTGGTTTCGTTGCCAACATTGCATTGGCGTTGAATTTGGTAATTCTGGTAGCTGTCATGTCGATATTGGGCGCGACCTTGACTCTGCCAGGCATCGCCGGGATCGTGCTGACTGTAGGCATGGCTGTAGACGCCAATGTATTGATTTTTTCTCGTATTCGCGAGGAATTGAAACATTCGGCTCCGCATGTCGCCATACCGGCGGGTTACAACCGAGCCTTTCTGACGATTTTGGACGCGAATCTAACCACCCTGTTCGTTGCGCTAATACTCTTGACAATTGGGAGCGGGCCCATCGCCGGATTCGCAGTAACGCTGTCGATAGGCATTGTGACTTCCATGTTCACAGCGATCTACGTCTCACGCGGACTCGTTCATCTCGTGTACGGGAATCGACGAACTGAGAAGGTCTGGATCTGATGAATTTCGACTTCATGTCCAAGCGCAAGATCGCGCTTGTCGCGTCCGCCACGATGTTGGTTGTATCCGTGGCTTCCCTCTTGTTCCTTGGCATCAATCGAGGACTGGGGTTTACAGGTGGAGTGCTTGTTGAGGTTGGTTTCGAGACTCCCATCGACCCCGCGGAGATTCGTTCTCGGTTGGAGCAATCTGGCTACGACAACGCCGTTGTCCAAATCCTTGGATCCGAAACCGACATCGTCATTAGGGTTCCGCCTGGGGACGATGTTGACCAATCGAATGTCGGCACGGACATACACGAGCTACTTGAAGACGCATATACAACTGTTGATTTAAGGCGCTCCGACTACGTTGGACCGGCCGTCGGAGACGAATTAACAGAACAGGGCGGGCTTGCACTGCTTGTTGCCCTCATATCCATCATGGTCTACATCATGTTTCGGTTCACTGGGAAGTTCTCATTGGGAGCCGTAGCCGCACTAATTCACGATGTTGTGATCGTGATAGGCATTTTTTCCCTAACGCAGTGGACTTTTGATCTGCCAGAGCTGGCAGCTTTGCTTGCTGTCATCGGCTATTCGCTGAACGACACAATTGTGGTCTCAGACCGCATTCGGGAGAATTTCCGTACTAGCAAGCGAGGAACACCGATTGAAATCATCAATCGATCTCTAAATCAAATGCTGGGAAGAACACTAGTTACCTCGATGACCACGCTGCTGGTTCTGGTTGCCCTATTGGTTGCAGGAGGCGAACAGCTGAGAGGTTTTGCTTCGGCTTTATCGATTGGTGTAATCGTTGGAACCTATTCGTCAATCTATGTAGCAGCAAGCATGCTGTTGATGTTGGGAATTCAAGGAGAGGATTTGGCAATACCCGAGAAGGAGGGCAGTGACTACGTAAGACGGTAAGTGGAACTGGTTGCTACTTCGTGTCGGTATTAGGAACCGTTTCGGCTAGCTCGTCGCCTTGTGAATCGGCTGATCGGTCGGATTCGATGAGCCGTTGCCCAAGAAGCGCGCCAATCGTCGATGAGAGTTGTGGATTCGCGGCGATAAGCAATTGCAAGTTGCTGTTTCCTACGCTCGGCTCTACTTGTGCAGCGAAGCCTCCAGCTTCTGTCACTAGTAGCTTCGCAATTTGGACTATGTCGGAAGAGGGTTCAACGGTTACGAATGCGTCGAGCTTGCCGCGCGCCACTCGTGCAAGATCCATTGCTGTCGAGCCGCTGGTACGAACCCCTTGCATGGTAGCGCTTAGCAAGGCGTGAACTTTGTGATAGTAGGCACTACCCTTGCTAGGCGACGAGAATTGCTCCGAAACTGCTACTAGAGCTTCGTCGTGTATCGTGTTGTTGGCGACGCGAAGACGATTCTGGTTGACGATCGCACCTTCGTCTTGGCTAGCGTAGTATTCGTCATCCAGCAGATAGTCGTAGACAATGGCATGCCTTAGCCACGATCCTTCGAAGATTCCCAAAACCGCACAGAAGTCGTTCAATGAGCGGAGGTAATTCGCTGTCCCATCCAAGGGCCGAATGACCCAAGTAACGGGAGCCGTCTTGCTAACGTCAGAAATGTCTGGGACGACAGAATGGTCTGGATAAACGCTAAGGATGGCTTTTTCGAAGTTACGGTGCAGTCGATTCTTCAATCTCGCCGTATAGTTATGCAATGCCTGACGCTGCATTCGACTAAACGGGGGACGTTCGTACGTGCTCAGCAATTGTTCTCTGAATTGTCTTGCGGCTCTGAGACCGATTCGAATCAAAGGTTCCAAGTATGAGGTCCTTGCTGAGGCAGTCGCCCATGCTAGCAGGTTCAGGACAATCGGAGAACGGCGACAGGGTACCTGAGAGATTGATGCTCGCGCTCACTTGAAGATGAACAGTAAGATTCGCATAGTCTTGGTAGAACCTTCCCACCCTGGCAATATCGGCGGCGCGGCAAGAGCTATGAAGACGATGGGATTAGCTGATCTCTTGCTTGTACGACCAAAGCGATTTCCCGATCCTCAGGCCGATTGGCGTGCAGCTGGAGCGCTGGACATCGTTGTGAATGCTGAGGTGCATGAAACGCTCGAGAGTGCCATCGGATCCAGCACGCTGGTGGCTGCGACTAGTGCTCGCAGCCGCCATATTCCCTGGCCAGTGCTCGAGTCCGCGGATTTCGCTGATTTGGTACACACGAAGTATGGCGCCAACGACACAGTGAGCATTGTGTTCGGTCGCGAGGACAGCGGACTGACGAACGATGAATTGAATATGTGCAACCTGCAGGTGCGAATCCCGTCGAGCGCCGAGTACGGTTCGCTCAACCTGGCGATGTCGGTGCAGGTAATTGCCTACGATCTCTTTCGAGTCGGCATGAAGCCGGACTGCGACCATGACACCTGGGACAGGAATCTTGCCACGCATCAAGCTGTCGAGAGCTTCTATGCGCATCTTGAATCGGTACTAACAGAGATTGACTTTTACGACCCGGCAAACCCTCGTGAAGCGATGACTCGCATTCGACGAATGTTTGGTAGAGTTGAATTGGATGAAACAGAGGTTCAAATCCTTCGTGGAATACTCACGCACATCGAAAATGCAGTCGATTAGATGTGCAATGAACGAAATTGATCGTTGCTTTCCACTAATGTCGATAACATAGTCAATACCTAGATTGAGTTCTCTTAGCGAGTTTCTCTCAGTTCAAATGACTCTTCGTTCGCGTGCGGTTTACATGGACTATGCCGCAACGACACCAGTAGACCCACGTGTCGCACACCAAATGAGTTCCTGCCTGATGATGGACGGGCATTTCGGCAATCCTGCAAGCAGTTCGCATGTCTATGGATGGGAAGCAGAGGAGCTCGTCGAGCAATCCCGTGTGGACATTGCAAGACTGATTGGTGCGGACCCACTCGAAATAGTGTGGACCTCTGGAGCAACTGAAGCCGACAATCTAGCGATAAAGGGGTTGGCCGAGATCGACAATCGGCGTCACGTTGTCACCTCTTCCTATGAACATAAAGCAGTCTTGGATACCTGCCGGCACTTGGAAGAGAACGGCTACAGCGTGACGTACGTCAAACCAGAAAGCGATGGCTTGATCAAACCGAGCAGAGTTGAGGAAGCGATCACGTCAGACACTTTCGTTGTGTCGGTCATGCATGTCAACAACGAAATCGGAGTGATCAACGATGTCGCCACGATTGGAAGGATTTGCCGGAAACGAGGTGTGCCGTTTCATGTAGATGCTGCACAAAGCGTAGGTAAGATCCCCGTGAATGTGAAACTCATGCACATTGACCTTTTGAGTATCTCGGGTCATAAGATTTACGGCCCGAAGGGAATTGGTGCGCTGTACGTTCGTCGCAACCCTCCCGTACGAATTGCTCCAACAATTCATGGTGGAGGGCACGAACGGGGGATGCGATCGGGAACCCTTCCCACACACCAAATCGTCGGTATTGGTACAGCAGCCAAAGTGTGTGAACAGGAGTTGGAGACGGATGCGGCACGAATTCTTCAATTGCGAGAGCGTCTTTGGTCACACCTCAAGCAAATCGCAGGCGTACATCTAAACGGTAGCGGTGATCAGCGCGTACCTGGCCTATTGAATGTGGGGTTTGAGGGAATTCAGGATGAATCGCTACTGATGGCATTGAGTGATGTTGCTGTTTCCTCTGGTTCCGCATGCACGTCTGCTACGGTAGAGCCATCATATGTGCTTCGCGAATTGGGCGTTCCGCATGACCTAGCAGCAAGTTCAATCCGTTTTTCGTTGGGTCGCTACAGTACGCAGGACGACGTAGACTACGTCGGTGGAAGGGTGGCGACTGTAGTCGACGCGCTGCGCGAGGACACGTCGCAACTCGTACAATAGGCCCGGCAATCCCGGTAGTTGACTTGAACTACTCGATCTCTCTTGCATTGCGGGTGATCTTCGCAGCTGCGAGACACTGGACGCACACACAGGAAAAGCTAGCCGATAAGCATGACTATTGAACGCACTCTGTCAATCATCAAACCGAATGCGGTGAAAAAGAATGTCATAGGCAAGATCTATGCCCGGTTCGAATCTGAAGGTCTTCGAATTGCTGCGGCTCGCATGGTGCACCTGACGAGGGAACGGGCAGAAGACTTCTACTTGGAACATCAGGAAAAGCCGTTTTATGTCAACCTCTGTGAGTTCATGAGTTCCGGTCCCATATGTGTACAGGTGCTAGAAGGCGAGGATGCCATCACGCGCAACAGGGAAATCATGGGCGCGACGAATCCGGCAGAAGCGCAACCCGGTACGCTGCGTGCACAGTACGCGGACAGTATGGACGAAAACGCGGTGCACGGATCGGATTCTTTGCAATCGGCTGCCCGAGAAATCTCCTTCTTCTTTAGTGCAGACGAGGTTCATCCTCGCCATTGAGCATGGCAACTGAAACGCCCAAGCCGCGAACTAGCTTGTTCGGGTTGTCCAGAGCCCAATTGAAGGAGTTTCTTCACAGCTTTGACGACCGCCCATTTCGAGCTGAGCAACTCATGAAGTGGATCTATCACGAAGGCCAGTACGACGTGATGTCCATGACAAATCTATCCAAGGTATTGCGGAAGAAATTGGCCGAGGTTACTGACACCGAATTGCCATCGCTTCTTAATGAGTCCAGCTCTAGCGACGGTACGATGAAGTGGGTAGTAGGTACGAAGGATGGCGGTGCCGTGGAGTGCGTGCTGATTCCGGACGGCAGAAGGAAGACTCTGTGCATTTCCTCTCAACGTGGATGCTCACTCGACTGTGCGTTCTGCGCAACTGGAAAACAGGGATTTGCGGGCAATTTGTTAGTCGAGGATATTGTTGGTCAGGTTGTATTGGCTAGGAATTGGCTTGCCAGCGACGTCAGAAGAGGGGAATTGACCAACATTGTGTTCATGGGCATGGGCGAACCACTCATGAACTTTGAGGCTGTTATGGCAGCGAGTGACATTTTCATGGACGACTTAGCGTTCGGAATCTCCAAACGTCGAGTCACGATCAGCACTGCAGGTGTCGTACCACGCATCTACGACATGTGCGGACGCACAGAAGCTTCTCTTGCAGTATCGCTTCACGCACCCAATGATGAAATCCGAAGTTTTCTTGTACCTATCAACAAGAGATTTCCCCTTGCTGATCTGCTCGAAGCGTGTCGTGCTTATCTGGGATCGCTTAGTGACCGAAGAATCGTGACTTTCGAGTATACGCTCATAGACGGTGTCAACGATTCCGATGCCATAGCGCGAGACCTTGCTAAGTTGCTCCGCGACTTCAGGTGCAAGGTGAACCTCATTTCGTTCAATCCCATTGCTCTTGCAAGCTTTCGCCGCCCCTCAATGGAGAGTGTTCGTCGATTCCAACGAACCTTGGTAGACAATGGTTTGATGGTCACCTACAGAACAACACGAGGCTCAGACATCGATGCCGCATGTGGACAGCTCGTTGGACAGTTTGCAGACCGGACACAGAGACGAAGTCGGTATTCGGCTATGCAACGCCAGCTCTCAATGTAAAATTCCGTCGCATGTGCAACGGCAGGAATTGGTTCCAAAGTCCCGTTTCTGCCTACGTGAGTGCAAATGGCTTTGTGGCCGTTAGGTAACGAATTGGATTGCAACGTGAACGACGAAGTTCAAGACAGCGCTGACGACCAGCAACCTGAGGCGAGCGAAGAGCGATCAGCTCAACTGTCGCTCGGCCAGCGATTGCGGGCCGAGCGAGAGCGTCAAGGAATTACGCTCGACGATGTAATGCTTGACACACGAATGCCAAGCCAGCATATCGAGAGCATCGAGAAAGACCAATATGACAAGCTGCCCTCAGAGGGCTATTTGAAGGGCTACATTAGGAACTATTCTCGCTACCTGAAACTTGATCCTGACGAGATGCTTGAAAGCCTTGGCGATACCGGCACCCACGAAGAGGAGTTGGTTCAGGCCGATGTGGGAAGAAACCGTGCTGCAGCTAGATTTTTCCGAGACTTTCAAGGTGTCGGGACGATCATAGGCATAGCAATTTTCTCGTTGGTTATATTGTGTGGAGCGTTCGCGATTTGGTGGTTCGGCTTCTATTCGCCTAGGGATGGTGGTTCAAGTTCGGATTCCTCCGAACAATCCAACCACACCGAGCTCGAGTCTGCTTCTCAATCCTCAGCGTTGTCTCAAGACGATGGTTCGGCCCAGCCAGTGTCCGTTGACAATCCAACCCAACTAGACAATGTCCCGATAACTTTTACTGCTACGGCGGAATTGGATCCATCACTTTCCAATCAATCCAACACCGACGATACGCAGTTTAGCAATGAATCCATTGATTTAGGAGAAAGCGGCGAGATGTCGGTTGTGTCGTCAGATTCAGACTCCCCGGCTGAAACGACGCAGAGTTCAGAAGTCGCGACTGATCGCGACACTAGCCAAACTTCTGGCGACTTAGAGAATTCTGATGGAAGCATTGGGAACACGTTAGTTTTTGAAGGAGCCGAAAGTGAGGAAGAAGCTGACCCGGTTCCAGAGCACGACTTAGTGTTCACATTTATCGACGATGACTCTTATCTAGCAGTAACCGACTCAACGAATTCAGAGCTAGTACGCGGCGTACAAGAAGAGGGCACCGAATTGACGCTGGATGGAGAAGCGCCATTTCGCATCAATATTGGCAACGTGACAGCAGTTCGGATGTTGTATCAGGGAGAGGAAGTCGCACTGGACCAATACACGGATCGGGCCTCAACCACTGCAAGTTTCGATTTTCCTCCGTGAAACCACGTTTTCAGCAGGTTCGGGGTATGCGCGACATACTTCCCGAGGATTCAGCGCGTCTAACATTGATCGAGGATACGTTTCGCGATGTCTTGCGGAGCTATTCCTATGAAGAAATTCGATTGCCCGTAGTGGAAGCCAAAGCTCTCTTTGACCGAGGCTTGGGCGAAGCAACCGATGCCGTGTCAAAAGAAATGTACTCTTTTGAAGACCGCGATGGAACACATCTGGCGTTGCGACCCGAAGGCACGGCATCTTGTGCACGAGCAATTGTGAACCACAGCATGGCACATGAGGACAAACCGAGGCTGTGGTACGCCGGTCCAATGTTCAGGCACGAGCGACCGCAATCTGGCCGCTATCGACAGTTCCAGCAGGTCGGAGCAGAAGCATTTGGATATTTGGGTCCTGCGATCGACTACGAACTGATGAGCATAGGTACCGACGTGTTCAGCAAGCTTGGTGTACTTGACGAGACCACTCTTTTGCTCAATAATATAGGAAATGCTGCAGAGCGAGCAAGCTATCGCGACGCGTTGGTAGATTTCCTATCCCCGCATGAGAGCAATCTCGACTCAGACAGCCGACACCGGCTTGTGGTGAATCCGATTCGCATTTTGGATTCCAAGAACGCCCGCACGCAGGAGATCTTGGAAGACGCTCCCAAAATTCAGGAATTTGTTAGCTCGGAGTCCGACGAGAGATTCTCAACAGTGCGGCATTTACTCGACAGTGCGGACATTCAGTATCGAATCGCCCCACACCTAGTACGCGGATTCGACTACTACACCGGTACGGTATTTGAATGGGTGACTGATAAAGTAGGAGCACAGGATGCCATTTGTGCGGGAGGCCGCTACGATGGGCTTATCGAGATGTTAGGCGGCAAGCCGACACCTGGCATTGGTTTTGCAGCAGGAATAGATCGGATTGCTCTACTGCTCGAGAAATGCGAAGAGGATTTCGAATACCAAGGTACCGATGTATATGTCATAGCACTTGGCGAAGAGCAGCAGCACTATGTAGCAGAAGTCGCTAGGAGATTGCGGCAGCATACCGATTTGCGAGTACGGGAGCATACAGAACACGGACGAATGGGCACAAAAATGAGATGGGCGGACAAGTCCGGCGCTAAGTGGGCGTTAATTGCCGGCGACGTGGAAGCAGCAAAGCATGAAGTCACTATCAAGTGGATGCGATCCGAAAAGGAACAAGCAACCGTTTCCGTGGACCACGTGATTGTGATGTTGAGTGAGAATTAGGAGAAACTGGCTTGGCAGATTTTCTTACCGAAGAGGAACAAGCTGAACGAATACGACAGTTGTGGCGCGACTACGGTTTAACAATTGTGATCGCGCTCGTGCTGGGAATCGGGGGAGTCATAGGGTGGAACTTGTTCCAAGAACATCGCGTCGAGGTTTCTCAGGAACGTGCAGATGTGTTCGTCGACTTCGAGACCGCCCGGGGTCTCATGGGTCCTGCGGACGAAATAGCACAGGACATTGAGGAGCGCTATCCCAATTCCAGCTACCAAATGTTCGTTCTGCTGTACCAGGCAAAGGATGCCGTAGACGAAGGCAACTATGAACTTGCGCTCGAGCACCTGAGCGGCGCTTTGGATCTGGCTAAGGACAAGACTTTCCAAAGCATGATTCGAATGCGCAAGGCGAGAGTCGAATTCCAACTAGACCGATTGGATGATGCACTGGCCACCGTAGGGCAGGTAGGAGCGGGCTACGAGCTGCTGGCGCTGGAGCTGACTGGGGACATCTATCGAGCAAGAGAAGAGATCGAATTGGCAGCAACTGCATATCGCGATGCCCTGGAGCTTTCCGACAGCTTCTTTGACGAGCAGCGCATCAATTCGAAATTATCCAGCCTTCCAAGAACTTTAGAGGAAGATTCGGAATCCAATTCATCGTCCTAGTTCTCCAATTCAGTCCATGAAATATTCAAAGCAACACCTCGGGCGTGCGATTGTCGTCGGATGCATCCTTCTTCTACTTGTTGGCTGCGTCGGTCCACTCAAACCACTGAACCGATTCAATCCATTTGGTGGAGGCGGATCCAAATCTGCTGAAGACGACGAAACTGATGGTCCGGCAAAGCTTGTCGAATTTGTACCAGAAGTCGGCGTCGAACGAATCTGGTCGCGTACGATTGGAAAGGGACTTGGCAAGAAGTACCTGGAAATCTCGCCTGCTGTAGTCGACGACATCTTGGTCGTTGCCGATGCGTATGGGCTCGTATTCGGATTGAATCGGTTCACGGGAGAGGAGGTTTGGAGGACTAGAGTCGGACGACCGGATCGCAAGGGTCTGTTCAATTTCACGGACCGAAGCGACCGCTCGTTCGTAGGCGGAGGAGTAGGTACTGGAGAGGGTTTGGCCCTTGTTGGGACTGTGCGCGGATATCTCATCGCATTGGACTCTGGCGATGGCAAGGAACTTTGGCGCACGCAGCTCAGTGGCGAAGTGCTCGCTCCGGCAGTAGCGGCATCTGGAATCGTCGCGGTCCAAACGAGCGACGGCAAACTGTTCGCGTTGGAAGTAGAAGATGGCTCGGTGCGCTGGATCTACGACACTCAAGATCCCATCGTCACGCTACGGGGGACGGGATCACCTGCAATTGGAGGCGGGCACGTCTATTCGGGATTTGCCAACGGAATGGTTGCAGCGGTTGAGATTACTAGTGGATTTCCGACGTGGGAACAGCGAGTATCACTTCCAGAAGGAACTTCTGAACTCGAAAGGATGGTTGACGTGGATGGACGACCATTGGTAATCGAGGGGGTGGTATATGCGGTTAGCCATCAAGGTCAGGTACGTGCGTTGGGTCGAAACGATGGATCCATACTTTGGGAAAAATCCGATCCTTCACATCGTCCTTTGGCTGAAGGGTTCGACCTGCTCTTTGTGGTTAGGGACGATGATGTCATTGTGGCGGCTGCTCAGAACAGCGGCACCGAAGTCTGGCGTCAGGAATCCCTTTACTTGAGAGATCTATCCGACCCATTGGCGTTCGGCAACTATCTAATCGTGGGTGACCGCGCTGGCTATATGCACGTATTGGCCCAAAGCGATGGTCGGCTCTTGGGGCGACACAAGGTAGGCAGTTCGCTACGTTCACCCATGGCGGAAGAAGATGGGATCGTATACAGCTTAAACAAGAAAGGTAGACTTCGAGCCCTGCGAATCTCGCGGATCGAATGATCCCCCAAGCTGCCGGCATCGTGGCCATCGTTGGTCGCCCCAATGTCGGCAAATCAACGCTCTTCAATCGACTGTGCAAATCTCGCGATGCGTTGGTGCATGATCGATCGGGGTTGACTCGGGACAGGAAGTACGGGACTGCAAAGTCCATTCCCAATGCGGAGGTGACCCTGATTGACACCGGTGGACTTCACGACGCCGGAGCAATCTCAACTCATGTGGACGCACAGGTTCGATTGGCCATAGACGAATCCGATCTGGTGCTGTTCATGGTTAGTGCTCGAGACGGACTAACATCCTACGATCGAGAAATATCCGATGAACTTAGGCGTAGTTCGGCACGAGTATTGCTCGTAGTCAACAAGATTGACGGCATGCCCCATGGACCTGAGTTTGCTTTCAGTGAGTTTTCAGAATTGGGCATGGGAGACTGCTTGCCTGTTTCAGCGTCGAATGGACATGGTTTCAGTGAACTGGTTGAAGCCGTTTTGGCCGATCTTCCCGCAAAGCAGTCCGTTGAGTCGACAGGCGAGCCCAGAATTCCTGTTGCTGTGATTGGACGTCCGAACGTTGGCAAGTCTACACTGGTCAATGCTTTGTCAGCGGACGAGCGCTGCATTGTGTTCGACCAACCTGGCACTACACGGGATGCGATCCATGTGGTTGTAGAAAGTGGAGAAAATTCTTTTGAACTAATTGATACTGCTGGAATTCGACGCAAGGGCAGTGTTCGCGACGTGATCGAGAAGTTTTCAGTCGTTAAAGCACTGGAGGCTTTACGAGCTGCTGACGTTTCCCTGCTGGTAATCGATGCCTGTGAAGGAATTGTTGAACAAGACCTTCACTTGATTCAATTTGCCGTTGAAGCTGGTTCGGGCGTGGTTCTAGTGGTCAACAAGTGGGATATGTTAGACGCCGAAGCGAGGAGCGAATGCAGAGATGAGCTGAACCGACGATTGAGATTCGCCGAATGGGTTCTTGTCCGGTTCGTTTCGGCACTCAAGCAACAGGGAACAGAAGTGCTCTTGAAGGATGTAGCTCGCATCCATGAATCGGGAAAGTTTGAGCTCTCGGCGAACGAAGTTACTAACATATTGACGGACTTGGTGACAGCACACACTCCACCAGTTGTGCGAGGCCGAACGATCAGATTGCGGTATGCTCACAAAATTGACTCCCACCCGCCAAGCATATTGGTACATGGCAACCAAACCGCGTCGTTGCCCGCTAGCTACAAGCGCTACTTGGAGAACGGCTTCCGAAACGCCCTCGATCTCGACGGTTGGCCCGTCGTGATTGAATTGCGAACAAGCAAGAATCCCTTTGGCGATCGCCGGAATCTTTTGACCGAGCGACAAAAGCGACATAGAGACAGGCTACGGAAACACAGAAGATCCAAGTGACCGGCTAAACTCTTCGTTTCTGCGCTAGGCGGTGCTCGGTGCTCCGGCCATCTGCTCAATGGCAAGCTGCCTCGAATCGATTACATCCATGAGGCGCAAGAATCCTGCTATTTTCAGCACCTCCCGGACCGGTTCCGGTACAGAGCACAGGGCAAATTGAGTTCGACGCTCTTTGAGTTCTCTGGCCGTTAGCAAAATAGCCCGTAGTCCCGCGCTGCTAATGAACTCGACGAGCGACAGGTCCAGCACTAGCCCCTTAGAGTTTTCGGCAAGCGAATCCCTGATTCCAGATTCGAAGTGTGTCGCGTTTGAGCCATCCACTCGACCAGACACAGCCAAGACCTGCACACCATTTGAGTTGACGTTCTCGATCTCCATGACTTCCTCTGTCAATGTTGCCGATGTAGTAGTTAACAAGCTTTAGGTAGCGAGTCAGAATGTAGGGTTATCCAAACCCGGATGCTATCGTAGCATGCTGTGTGTGTTTGAGTTCAATGGAGCGTTCATGTAGTTGGGGAAAACTTTAGGCCAACAAATGACCTGAATGCTTCAATTCAACGCCGGGATGTTTGTAAACGAAGGAACGACAGCTCCTTTGATGTAGCGCACACGCTTTATGTACGGGTAAGGTGCGTTCAATTTTCGTCGGATGAAGTCGCCCGCCCACTAATTTCATTGGTTACATCGACAAACACCGCCGGATCGACTTTGGTTCCTTGCAAGCTGATGGTCCAGTGCAAGTGTGGGCCCGTGGAGCGACCTGTAGAGCCGACGGTGCCAATGGTGTCTCCCTTCTCAATTTCTTGGTCCTCCTCGACCTTGATTTCATCCAGGTGGCACATAACCGACATGAACCCGCTTCCATGGTCTATCACGACTGTATTGCCATTGAAATACAGGTCTCCCGTCAATGCAATGGTACCGGGAGCTGGCGATTGTATTGGAGTTCCGGTATCTGCCGCGTAGTCAATGCCCGAGTGTGGTTTGCGCGGCTCGCCATTGAAGAATCGTCGGCTACCAAATACACCTGTTATTTCTCCGGAAACAGGAATCACTAGAGGAAATAGTCCGTCCAAGAGCGGTGTCCGTCTCGCGTATGCGACTCTCATTCGTTCTGCGTCGCGTCTAATGCGATCCAAGGTTTCCTGTGGAGGAGTGACGTACTTTTCATCCGCTAGGGTAATGTGTTGTTCTGGATACTGCTTGCTCTCGACTGTCAAGGATATATCGGAGTACAAGTTGTTTGAAAAGTGAACTCGAACACTGACCTCGCCTGGTGCTTGTTCGTAAGGAATTGCAACAATCGCGACATCGTCAACCATTAGCTGCTGCTCGTCATTGAATTCCACCGACTCGGCGCCAACTGGAATGTCAATCGCGACTACACCTCCATTTACCCCTTTGTATTCAGCACTCATTGATGTACACAGAAAGGACACGCATACGAAAATTGCAGTCTTGTTAGTCATGATGTTTGCTTACAACCTCTGACACCTGAGCGTGAAGAGTTCCGTCCGCAATGTGTGCTTGAATCTCTTCCCCGACTTCAACAGAAGACGTCGATCTAATCACCTGACCGAAGTCGGTATCGTCAGGCTTGGACACGACGGCAAACCCTCGATCCAACGTTGCGAGCGGACTAACCGCATGCAAGTTTCGTCCTAAATTGGCCACATCGTTAGTCAGCGTTTTGATTCTAGATTGCACGGAGCTTGTTAGCTGCTCCAACTGGTGCTGAACGTGGGAGTCCGCTACGCGCACTTGTTGAGACGGATTTTGTCTTTGGAGAAGGCGTTGCCATTGCAAAACTTGGGCATTGTGACTATGCATTAGGCTTTGTGCCGCCCTACTTAAGCGGGAAATTGAATTTTCGATTCGTTCTTGCCAAATGTTCAATTCACTTTTTGGATCTTTGATTCGTTTTTCTAGACTTTCAAGCACCGTTCTCTGGGTGGCGATCTGCGTCGCGGCTCGATGGTGCAAGTTGCGCTCAAAGTGGCGAAACATGGAAAGCAAATCGGCAGCATCGGGAGTTGCCAGCTCTGCAGCGGTAGAGGGAGTAGGAGCACGAACGTCCGCACAAAAGTCTGCAATGGTGTAGTCGGCCTCGTGACCAATCGCGGAAATGATCGGTACATTACTTTGAAAAATGGCTTTGGCTACGACTTCAGAATTGAATACGTAGAGGTCTTCCAGCGAACCACCGCCACGAGTAAGAATTGCGAAATCGGGTTGTGGTTGCATTGCGTTCACATTCGAAAGTGCTTGGGCAATCTCCTGTGCGGCGGCTTGTCCTTGAACGGCCGTGGGTTCCAAACTAAGCTCAACGATGGGATAGCGTCTCCGAATATTCGTGAACACATCACGGGTCGCATCGCCCCTAGGCGAACTTACAACGACAATTCTTCGTGGATAGTTCGGCAGCTCTTTCTTAATCGAGTCGTCAAACCATCCAAGTGCCATGAGCTTTGCACGAAGTTCTTCGAATGCTAGCCTTAGTGCTCCCTCGCCAACAGGTTCTATGTGTTTGACGACAGCTTGGAAGTCGCCTCTTTGTTGATATATAGAGAGTTCGGCACGAATGCGAACAAGCGCGCCATCTTCAATCGTATGCCGAACACGCTTCGCGTTGAATGCGAACATTACACAACGAAGCGACGCACTTTCGTCCTTGAGGGTGAAGTACCAGTGTCCAGAGCGAGCTTTAGCCAAGTCGGATACTTCACCTTCGATGAGCACCACGGGAAAGGTTTCACGTAGTAGTTCCCGCACAGTCTCGTTGATTTCGCTAACGCGAAAGACCGGTTCATTCCATCCAGCGTTCGGCGAGTCGGCTTGCATCGATTTTTTGTGCTCTTTCAGTGAACTTTTTTGCGTAGCAAAAGCAACGGTGCGCACAGTTTAAATGACAGAACTGCGTCCCTAAGACTATTGCAGATTGGATGGCACCGAGACTCGTAGGTTGCAGGTTTGTGGTATCAATTCAGCTGAGATTGGAAACGTCCACCATTTGGTCGCAGGTGAACCTGCCACCCAGACCAATTCGCTTTGCCATGTAGGTGTTCATGGACTACGGACGACAAGTAACCTTATGTGACTGAATTAATCAACGCTTGTGAATTCGATCTGGAATTGCTTTACACATTGAGCCAGTATGTGTCATCTGTAGACGAGATTCCATTTGCCAAGAGTCCTTTTGGCCCTCTGCCTGAATAGAGACATTGACCCCGAAAGGCAATCGTCACGAACACGAACCTCCAATTCTGCACAGTTTCTTGTTCACAAATGCAACAGTTACGGCTAATATGCGCACTTTCACAGGAGGTACGCTTGTGAAAAAGATAGTTAACGAGGCATATACCTTTGACGATGTACTGCTTCGTCCTGCGTACTCCGACGTACTTCCGCACGAAGTGTCCACTTCAACTCGTCTCAGTAGAAGCATTGAGTTGAACATTCCTTTGGTCGCGGCCGCTATGGACACGGTCACGGAATCACAACTCGCAATAGCACTTGCTCAGGAAGGTGGAATAGGCATAGTGCACAAAAACATGTCCATTGAATCGCAGTCAAGCCAGGTTCGAGTCGTCAAGAAATTTGAGGCTGGCGTGATCCGCGACCCAATCACTATCAACTCCCGTGCGACCGTGCGAGAACTTGTGGCTTTGACTTCGTTGCACCAAATCTCGGGAGTTCCAGTTGTTGACGGGGACGAACTAGTCGGAATTGTCACCAATCGTGATATTCGGTTCCAGCAAGACCTTGAAGCAAGGGTCACAGATGTAATGACTCCACGGTCCAAACTGGTCACCGCTCACGAAGGAACTTCCTCGGTCGAGATCACCGCCTTGTTGCACAGGTTCAGAATTGAAAAGGTGCTGCTAACCGACGACGCGGGCAAACTCAGCGGCATGGTTACTGTAAAGGACATCGAGAAGGCCAAAGCTTTTCCAAATGCATGCAAGGATTCCTACGGTCGCTTGAGAACCGGTGCTTCAGTCGGCACCAGTCCTGAAACGGATGATCGAGTTGCCGCACTGGTTGATGCAGATGTGGATTTGATCGTCGTAGATTCAGCCCACGGACACTCGAAGCGAGTACTCGAACGCATACGGTGGATCAAGCAAACCTATCCTTCGGTTCAAGTGATGGGCGGCAATGTTGCCACTGTGGAAGGAGCACAGGCGATCATAGATGCTGGAGCCGATGCGGTAAAGGTTGGCATCGGGCCCGGCAGCATTTGTACGACTCGAATTGTTAGCGGAGTTGGAGTACCTCAGGTGTCAGCAATCTCGGATGTTGTCTCCATTGCACAGCAGGAGGACGTACCAGTAGTGGCCGACGGTGGGATTCGGTATTCGGGAGATGTAGCCAAAGCGATTGCCGCGGGGTCACATTGCGTAATGATTGGTTCTCTGTTTGCGGGAACGGACGAGTCGCCTGGCGAAGTGGAACTTTACCAGGGTAGAACATACAAGAATTACCGAGGAATGGGATCGTTAGGTGCAATGGGTTCTGACGTGGGGTCGAGCGATCGATACTTTCAAGACAATGCCAAGGGTGCGACCAAGCTGGTTCCCGAAGGAGTGGAAGGCCGAGTACCCTATCGTGGTCCAATTGCCCCAATAATTCAGCAGCTAGTGGGTGGACTACGAGCGGCCATGGGCTACACAGGCTGCAAGGACATAGAGGAACTTCGCAACGAAACTACCTTTGCTCCGATTACCTCGGCAGCGATGGCCGAAAGCCACGTGCACGATGTAGCAATAACCAAGGAAGCGCCGAACTATCCAGGTACCTAGGTTAGCGTTCCCGCGTCCATGACCAATCAGCCGCTCGGCGCTCACTTTGAGCATGATGCAATTCTTGTCATTGACTTTGGGTCGCAATACACCCAGCTTATCGCCCGACGATTGCGAGAGATCGGTGTGTATTGCGAAATACACCCCTACGATCACGATGGGGGTCTTGTGGAGGCGCTTGCCCCAAAAGGTGTTGTGCTGTCTGGGGGTCCCGAATCTGTCACGTTAGGCGAAACTCCACGCATTCACGAATCGCTGCTTCAAGGCACAGTTCCCATTCTGGGTATCTGCTATGGAATGCAGGCCATGGTTTCCCAGGGTGGCGGCAAAATCGAATACTCCAAACGCCGTGAATTTGGTCCAGCGGAGTTGACAGTTTGCGGCGAAAGTCACCTGTTTGATAGCTCCACGGGATCCCTCAATGTCTGGATGAGTCATGGAGACCGAGTTACGGAACTCCCTCCCGATATGCATGCGATTGCTTCCACAGATGGCTCGCCCATTGCCGCTTGCATGAGCGACGACGGCAGAAGAATTGGAGTGCAGTTTCACCCAGAGGTCACCCACACAGAAAATGGGATGGACATGCTCCAAAGGTTCGCCATAGACATTTGCGAGTGCGACCCCACGTGGACACCTGAGCACATAGTCAATGACATTCTGAGTCGTACACGGGATCAGGTTGGAGCGGAGAAAGTCCTAGTTGGACTATCGGGTGGAGTGGATTCAAGCGTATTGGCAGCTTTGCTGCAACGCGCAATTGGCGATCAACTCACATGCATCCTTGTGGACACGGGATTGTTGCGAAAGAACGAGGTGGCGTTGGTTAGGGAACAGTTTGAGTCGACCAATGCGTTGAGCCTGAACCTTGAAGTGGTCGATGCAAGCAAGAGGTTTCTTGAAGCATTGGAAGATGTCGAAGATCCCGAAACCAAACGAAAGATCATTGGCAAGATCTTCATCGACGTCTTTGAAGAGGAAGCACGAAAACACAAAGGCGTAGCTTGGTTGGCCCAAGGCACAATTTATCCCGACGTAGTGGAATCTGCCGCAACTAAACATGGCAAGACCCACGTCATCAAGAGCCATCACAATGTTGGCGGACTGCCAGATCGTCTGAATCTCAAAATTCTCGAACCGCTTCGAGAGCTGTTCAAGGACGAAGTTCGGGCATTGGGCATCCAGCTGGGCCTTCCCTATGGCATCGTGAACAGGCATCCGTTTCCAGGACCCGGACTTGCTGTACGCATGGCGGGCCCCTTCCGTTCTCAATACGTGGAAATGCTCCGGGAAGCCGATGCAATATTTCTAGACGAGCTTCACGGAAACGGCTGGTATGACAAGGTGGCTCAGGCGTTTGTTGTATTCTTGCCGATTCGATCGGTAGGAGTGGTCGGCGACACGCGTGTCTACGACCATGTTGTGGCATTGAGAGCGGTGACGACCGTTGATTTCATGACTGCTGATTGGGCCGATCTGCCGCACGAATTAATTGGCAGAATCGCCAACAGAATCGTCAACGAGGTCAGCGGGATCTCGCGTGTCGTCTACGACGTGACAAGCAAGCCCCCGGCTACCATCGAATGGGAATAGCAAGGGAAACTTGCCCCTTCCACGAATTCCAAAATCCCGGCAGAGAATTGCCGGCTATCGGGGTAATTGGAACTTTGTACTTGTTATTTCGCACGTTGACGTGACAAACGCCTTTCACCGGGTATATTTTCAACCTAGCTGATGAAGTAAGGAAAAGGGACATGGGCCATCAAACTCAGGACACTCTCAATGTTGCTCTCATTGGGTCCGGTGGTGTCGGAAAAACATCGTTGACGGAAGCTCTACTGCACACGTCGGGAGCGATCAACACCAAGGGATCCGTCGATGCCGGCACCACAACATCCGATCATCTTCCAAGAGAGCGAGAGGAAAAACACTCTATCGAACCATCGTTTGTGAGCTTTGAGCACGAAGGCAAGTTTCTTACGGTTGTAGACACGCCAGGATTTCATGACTTTGCTGGAAGATCGCTCTCAGTTCTTCCCGCCGTAGAGACCGCAGTACTTGTCGTTGACGCATCCGCAGGCCTGGACACCTTCGCTCTAAGGCTCTTTGGGACCGCAGGCGAACGCGGACTGTGTCGAATGATTGCAATCAACAAGATCGATGCTGAAAACGTCGACTTGGAAGGGCTACTTGATCAAATCAAAGTATCCATAGGCTCCGAGTGCTTGCCACTGAATCTACCGGCGAACTCAGGTACGAGCGTCGTGGATTGCTTCTTTGAACTAAATGGAGCCGAAACCGACTTTGACAGCGTTGAATCATCCCACGAGAGGATCATAGATCAGGTCGTCGAGGTGGACGAAGAGTTAATGGAACTCTATCTCGAAGAAGGTGACGAATTGCCCAAGGAGAGGCTGCATGCTGCATTTGAGACGGCATTGCGCGAAGGTCACTTGATTCCCATTTGTTTTACTTCCGCCGAAACAGATGTTGGCGTAAAGGAGTTCTTGGACGCAGGTTGCCGTTTGCTGCCCAATCCTACCGAAGCGAATGTTCCTCCCTTTACGGTAAGCAAGTCCGGCGATGAGACAGAGTTTGTTCCAGAACCGGATCCTACCAAGCCGTTGTTAGCACATGTTGTCAAAGTTTCTATCGACCCGTTTAGAGGGCGCATGGGCGTCGTTCGGATTCACCAAGGTGTTTTGAAAGCGGGTGCCCAGGTCTACGTTGACTCAGAACGAAAACCTACCAAGGTCTCACACATATATCGACTGCAGGGCGGCAAGCAGATTGAAGTAGACGAGGCAGTAGCAGGGGACATTTGCGCGCTGCCGAGAATGGAAACCGTAGCTTACAACGGCGTTCTGCACGAGTCTCGGGATGAAGAGAGCGTGCATATGGCCCCCATCCAGATTCCCGTTCCCGTCTTTGGCAAGGCAGTTAGAGTTGCGAACGATAACGAAGCCCAAAAAGTGTCCGACGCATTGCACAACGTCGCATTGGAGGACCCGTCGTTCAAGGTCGTTCACGTTGCTGCTCTCAATGAGACGGTTGTTCGTGGCATGGGTGAGTTGCATTTGCGAGAAATCATCAGCGGCATAGAAAAGCAGCAGGAAGTCCACATTGAAACGGACTTTCCATCCATCGAATACAAGGAGACCATCACAGTAGCCGCAGAAGGTCACAACCGACACAAGAAGCAAACCGGCGGAGCTGGCCAATTTGGCGAGGTTTACTTGAGAATCGAACCTCTGGAGCGTGGTGGTGGCTTCGAATTTGTTGACAAAGTTGTCGGTGGGGTAATCCCGGGGCAATTCATTCCTGCTGTGGAAAAGGGAGTCAAGCAAGTCCTGGACACTGGAGCGATATCGGGGCATGAGCTGCAGGATGTAAGAGTCACCGTACATGACGGAAAGCACCACCCTGTAGATTCCAAGGAAATCGCCTTCATTCAAGCTGGACGCAAGGCGTTTCTGGATGCAGTAGCTAAAGCACGACCAATCGTAATGGAACCTGTAGTGAGCGTCACGATCAATGTTCCCAACGACTGCATGGGAGATGTCACCGGCGACTTGGCCTCCATGGGTGGCATGGTCAATGGATCCAATGTCCTAGCAGATTCAACTACTGACATATCTGGCCAAGTGCCGCTACGCGAGATGCAGACCTACCATTCGCGATTGAGCTCAATTTCGGGCGGCAAAGGCAACTACTCGATGGAGTTTAGCCATTACGCCGCTGTTCAATCCAATTTGCAGAGAGAACTGGCTTCGAACTTCACCGTCGAAGAGGAAGACTGACATTTGTCGTTCAGCGACGAGTGCTTCATGCATCGCGCTCTTGCGTTAGCTCGAAAGGCGGAGAGAGCGGGAGAGGTACCTGTAGGAGCAGTCGTAGTACTTGATGGACAGACGATTGGGGAAGGGTTCAATTCTCCAATTTCGTCGGCAGATCCAACTGCACACGCCGAATGTCTCGCGTTGCGCGATGCAGGCCAACGCTGCGGTAACTATCGCTTGCCTGGTACTACGCTCTACGTCACGGTTGAGCCCTGCCTGATGTGCGTGGGTGCAATGATCCACGCGAGGGTGGGGCGATTGGTATACGGCGCGCCGGAGCCAAAATCAGGGATGGTGTCGAGCAATCTGAGGGGAACTAAGTTAGCCGGACTGAATCACCGAATCGAGGTGACATCGGGCGTTCTTGAAGAATGCTGTCGACTGCTGATTCAACGCTTTTTCGAAGCTCGCCGAGAGTCCCCCTAGTGCATTGAAGTACAACAGGATAGGGTGACGTTTGCTACCCTTAGTTGCGTTAACGCCACCAATCCTCTACTCAGACACGATGCCTTACAGCGAACCACTACCAATGCTCCGAAAGCTAGCTTCGACAAACGAAGATGTGCTTCACGGCGACAACACTCAGGGAACGCCAACTGTCAGCTTCGATTCCTCGCTATGAATACCAGTCAGACGGACACTGGAAGACATCCGTTGCGTCAGTGTAGCGCTGCAATTGCAATTGTTATCGCTTTCCTAACGTTTCCAAATTTGAATGCGGTGGACGATGATCTCATCGCAAAGTATCGCCAGCCGATCTCAGAGTGGCCGCCATTCGAAGTGGATGAAGGAGTAGAAGCTCAAGAGATTGGATTGCTGCCGAAATTGCCCGATGTTGAATGGCATACGCCCGAAACAGAGGAATTGGGCAAGTATCTTTTCTTTGACCCACGACTTTCGAGCTCCCAGCAAATCGCTTGTGGGAGTTGCCATGATCCCAGTCTCGGTTGGACAGATGGACGAAGGGTGTCCTTCGGCCACGATCGGGTAAGGGGTAAGCGCAACGCCATGACGTTGCTAAATGCTGCTTACTTCAACGAATTGTTTTGGGACGGACGAGCCAGGGGACTGTTAGATTTGATTCTGATCCCACTCCAGAGTGAGATAGAAATGGACGGAGACATCGAAGAGGTATTGGAGCGCATCGGCGCTATCCCTGAATATCGAACAAAATTTGAAGAAGCCTTTGGTGACGACGGTGTCAACGAGGAACGAATCTCCATCGCGATTGCTTCCTTTGTACGAACTATTCGCTCAAGTCCCAGCGACTTCGACCACTTTGTGAATGGGGATCACGAGCGTTTGAGCGACCAGGAGATTAGGGGATTGCACACCTTTCGGACAAAGGCTCGGTGCATGAACTGCCACCACGGACCTCTGTTTTCGGACGGAAAGTTTCACCACACCGGGCTGAGTTACTACGGCAGGAGGTTTGAAGATCGAGGACGTTACGAAGCCACAGAAGATAAAGAGGATATGTCTCGATTTCGCACACCAACTCTGCGTGACTTGGAGTTCACTGGTCCCTGGATGCATAACGGACTCTTCACCAACTTCACCGGAGTATTGAATATGTACAACCACGGGATTACATTCAACAGTAGAGTGAGAGAACGTTCACCTCCGTTGTCCCCTCTGATTCAACCACTAGACTTGTCTGTTGAGGAGATCGAGGACCTCGAGTCGTTCCTCAAGACATTAGGACGAATACCTTATTTTGTTGAAGCTCCGCGGCTCTTGGGCTATCCAAGACCTGACTCTGATAGCTTGTACCGGTTGCCAGGAGAGACTCCTAGAGAAGATTCCCCAGAGTATTGACTGGACCATCAGCGGGCAAATTTAGAGCCAGCCTAAATCCAACAAGAGGTTGAGTCTTCAACGCAAAGGGAGGGATGCGAAATGAGCACACGCATCCCATTGAATCAGTCGTTCACGCGGGGCGAATTGGGATTGGCTCTACTTCGGTTGGAAGACCTGATTAGTCCGTCGAATTTTCCGATTTGACCGTGTCCATCAGTTTGTTTATTTCCGTCATCAGGAATTCGACCTGGTCGGGTGTACCGGCAAAGCGGATTTCTTGAGATGCCCCGACAAATCGGAAGTGGGTTTGAGATTTGTCTAAACGCTGCAGATCCCACTCGTTGAGGTAGGTCTTCGCCAATTCGATTTGCTCATCAGATAGCGTGTTGATGGCATGGTATTGTGAGGACAAGGCATACGCAGCCTTTGACCGCATGCTCGATGTAGGGAGATCGTCGATCATGCCTAAAAGACCTAACGGGTCGTGAACTGCCCAATTTGAGGTCATGTTGCTGTAGAAGGCTTCTCGCGTCTGTTCTGGGACCTGCTTTGCGACATCTAAGACAGATTTCGCATGGCCTTGCTCGATGAGGCTGTAGCCTATTGCATCGTAAGGAAAAGCAACAGCTGGATCGCGCAGCTGGGGAAGAAGCTTCATGGCCTCGAATGCATCGGAGTGGGCAACGGTAGAAATCACATGGGCCTCCAGTCCCCATTCCGTGGGTTGTTCTAAAGCTAGCTTCATGGCAAGATCGGTTTGTTCGCGAGCTAAGCGATCGATGACTCGGACAGCGAGCTCTCTTCGTTTTTCCTCAAGGATTGGACTGCTCAAGACCCAGTCCAGTGCTTCGAGTGGATTGCTCTCGCTCCAGTAATCTACTATGGAATTAGCAACGCTACTTGTGGCGACGTTGTGCGTTTCCAGCAAACGCGCTGCTCCTTGGGGATCTTCTATAGCAGTTCCTATCAATGCATGCTCTTGGGCAATTTCCTGTACGTTGGTGGGGAGATCTTCCAGATTCGCAAGCAATTTTCCAGGGTTGCTTCCTGCAACTTGCCTTAGAACTTCCTGCAGTAAGTGGACACGAAGTAACGTATCGTCGACATCGTTCACTGCTGTCAAAGCTGCCATCCAGTCGGATTCTGCCCAGGACCGCGCGGCTCCCACTGCAAAACTATTTCGTTCATGCCCTTGCATTGAGAGAGTATGTTCAAATGTCTCTCTCGGTTCTCTCTTGGCCGACTCAAACAGCACCGAGCCAAGAATTACCCATTTCATCTCTGGTTGGTGGAGAGTTGCTTTCCTGATTTCTTGAAGTACGTTCAAACCATCTTTACGTACCCATGCGTTGGCAATATCGATGAGGGCTCCTACATTTCCAAGAGTGCCAGCTGATTGTTGAACCAATTGTTGCCATGCTTCTCGTGGGTTCTCTATTGGAGTTAGCAGTGTCCCTGGATTCAGGAGTTGAGCCGTCAAGACCTCACCTCCAATTCGCTCAGCGATCTGGGCTCGAAGTTCACCATTTAATCCATGCCCGGATTCAACAATCCCTTCGAAGGCCAGGATTTGCATGTCCTTTTCCAGTCCGTTTGCGAAACTGATCGCTTCATCGAGAGCAGTTCTTGACCATTCTCCAAATACTGCTGAAACTAGATCTGCATGAGAGTCGTCCGGTAATCGCTCGATGTGCGTCAATGCCAGTTCCGGATCGATTGTCGCAAGTCTCTTGACGATGGGAACCTGCATTTCCGCTCGAAGCGACGCTGGCTCGACTTCGATGGACTGCGAGAGCAGGTCTGCCAATTCGTACTCGTTAGCGGATTCCGCCATTTTCCACAACGCCAACGAACGCGCAAAGTCGCTTTTCACCCGAGCAACCGAACGGAGATCCAGATCCGAACCAGCTGCGTCCCCCATTGACTGGGACTTACTGTGAAACCCTTCGGGCGGCGATTGAGAGGAAGCTGGTTCATTGTCGTTGGCTAGAAGCGAAGTAACTGCCCACACGCTGAGGGCACCGGCCGCAAATGCAACAAGAAACAGCAGAGCAATGGGAACGGGTTCGAGCCTAATGGATTTCACGTTCAAAGATCATGCAGCTGAAGAATTGTGTGGTTCAGATTTTGTGAGATGTGCCACCCGAGGTATAGCTGCGTGGAGAGCAATCGACATGGAGGACCAATGAGGATTTGTCAGCACGTCAAAAAGCGTTGTGCAGGGCACTAAAACGCATACCCTTGTAGCCAAGAAGTGTGTGCAAAGCGTCTAATTTGCAGAGAATTGGAATTTCTCAGAAAATCCAACCAAACGAACTAGCTCGGTCCGAACCTCCATGCCCCGTAGAGATGTAAAGGCAAGCTGAAGTTTGACATGGAGGTTTTGGCTACTTCTAGGATTGAAACAATCGAAATGTTGTTCCTTTATCGCCTAGAACCTCAAGGTAGCATGCGCCAAAGCGTTCTTCTATTTTGTACTTGACGCCAGGCTGATACCTGAATATCTGCTTGTCCCGTTGGCATCTCAACTTTAGCTCTACGATACGACCTTGAACGTCTTCGAACCAGAATTCGTCCTTGAATAGGCAGATATTCCAAGTTGCATTTTCGTCGAGAGAAGCAGTGAGGTCGTAGGATTCTTGGCTTTTACGTAATTCTTCAAGCGCGAGCCCGATGCTATCAAGTCTCGATCTCGTTTCATCGCTAACATCTTGCTTTGCCAAGTTCATGTTGGTGACCATTGCCCGTTGGTAGTCTCTCTTCTTAAGTAGCAGAGGCAACTGCTTTCCCAGCGCATAGACAAACACATCGGTGGGCAAGTAAGTTCCAAGAGACTCATGAGCTATTGCTCGATCCAGAGCTTGTAGTTGCTGATCCTCCGTGCCCCACTTGGCCATGTACTCGTATTTGGCGAAATTGAAGAATGCGTCCTCGTAGAGGTTGAGCCTTCGTGTGGTCTCCAAGGTGTTCAAGTACTCGTCAGCTTTCTCCTTTTCGTTCTCGGAGATCGCTTGACGCAACCCTTTTTGGAGTCTAACAAACCAGTCGGACGCTCCTCGAGATTGGTTCTCGATGCTGAATACGACCTTGAATCGAGCACCTGCATCTATGTTGCTACCGTTGTAAAGAGCTGGTTGGTACGTCCATTGTTTCACAGCACGAATCGCGGCGTTTCTGAATGAAGAATGCCCAATTGAGTCTATTGCGGTTACTTCGTATGGCTTTCCGTCTGTATCCACCATGAAATAAAGCTCGACCCACGCTTCCTCTCCAGCGCGCAATTGATTTATGGGATATTCCGGGGTAACTTGGTCTAACAGTACCGGCCCCTTAAAACTGTCAACTTCTACTTGTGCAGGCGTGGTTTCCTCGTCTGCTGAAGAGTTGAGGGCGAAAAGAGCAAGAGAAAGTCCGATTACCGTGGCACAGAACAAATCCCAGTACTTTCTGCCCCGAATTTCTCGAGCCAGCGGTTGCATGTATGAGGGAGCAGCTGATTGTCCCATCAGTTTTGGGAATTGGAAAAACAGATTGCAGTCGTAGAGACTACATTGCGAGTTAGCGAACCGAGCGTCCAGATTGTGACGGTCACTCCCAAGTCTGTTAGAACCGCACTCCTGTTTGCGAACGAATTCGCCGATATTCAATCATAGCCTCGTTCATTTCTCTGGTAATTATTAGCGGACCTCTCCATCCTGAATTTCGTCTGCCCGTTTCGGCATTGTAGTCATCGGGTAAGTAGGTTCTTACGAGATTCAGTTGGTCTTTGGAAAGTACATTCTTGCCGACGTTGTAGCGAACAAGCTCCATTGCGGCGTGGTACTTAGCTAGCGTTGTTGGGAGACTTTCGATGGTTGCGGCTAGCTCCAAGGGCTTGGTGTTGGCCCACTGGTTGAATACTGAGGAGTAGTAACCCTCCTGTTGGTCATCGGGCAGTTGAGTTGCAAGTTCAAGCATTCTGTCTGTTTCGTCATTACTCAGCAATGCTCGACCTACCCCCATGTAAGACACCGTCTTACTCCAACCATCTCGCGTTTGCGATAGCATTTCGAACGCCGATTCAAGGTCGTGGGTTGCCACGTGAGCAATCACAGTGGCTTCCAAACCCACGGAGTTTTGGCGGACAGGGCGGTCAAGAGCCATCTGCAATGCAAGCGTTGGATTTTCCAACGCTAATTTTCCTAACAAAAAGTGCAGAACGGTCCCTCTCAATAGTGTGTCATCGAATTCGTCAGAAGTAGCCCACTCCAAAGCTGCTTCAAGATCCTGCTCCGCCCAGACAGTAGCCAATTCCATGGCTAGCTCGAACTTGAAATCCTCGTCAGCGACTTCATGCAGCATCGGTGCCACCGTACTTGGTTCGACTCTGGCAAGTTCTAGAAACGCTTGATACTTGCCAAGTGTTCGCATGTTTTGAGGGATCACATCCAATTGGTTCAGTATCCCCTCCGGATCGGAGATGGCCCACTCCACGACTATCTCCTCAAGCATTTGCCTTCGTGTGCTGCCGGAGTCGACCATGGCAAGGGATTCGATGCCTGTGACCGGATTGATCGACACCAGTGCTTCAGCGATCGATCTAATGGCTAGTTGTCCTATTTCGCCCTTCAACTCCGCAATTTGCTGCAATACAAGCTGTGGATCCTCAAGTGTGACTCGATGCAAGACTGAGCGAACGACGGCCTCCTGAACGATGGGGTCTTTCAGCGATTGACCTATACGATTGATGGCGATGATCCCTGCTTGACCCACCCACTGCCTTGCAAGTCGTATGAATTCCGCTGTTTGAGAGACATCAGGAAGTTCGTCATCGAGTAGGGATTGCCAGACGACTTCGGGATGCTGCGTCCCTACAATCGTGCTCTTAGCTTTGCTCTCAAGCCCTCCAAATTCCTTGATTCCAATCTGACGGGAAATCCGATTGCGTTCATCAATGGACATGTCCTCGTGAGCGAGTATTCCCCTCAGCGACGCGTGCTTTTGTGCGCCAGTTAGGGTTTTAGCGTGTTCTATGGCCGAATCGAAATCGATCAGTGACCACTCGCCAAAAACGGCAGATACCAAAGAATTCTGTCGATACCGGGGTAGTTCCTTGATCGTTGCAAGAGCAGCAATCGGATCCAATGCGGTTAGCCGTTGAATAATTGCAATTTGGGACTCACTTCTCAGTCTCTCGGATCCGATGGAATGAGTTCGCTCAAGCATTTGGAGAGCGACGTCCTTATCTGCATTGAGCAAGAGACCGTAGAAGACCGTTGGTTTCGAAAAGACTTCTTGCTCCAAGTTAGCAGCGCTGCTTAGATTGGAATCATTCCACTCGACGGTCTCGCTATCTTGGATGATCTTGAGCGGCATGAACCAGGTTAGTACAACAAGAGATATGGCGACTCCCAGGGCAACTCCGAGTGCAAGCAAACCAATGGTGCGGACACGTATAGCGGGCGAGTTACTCATACATTCACCTTGTGCAATTGCTGCGGCCGCCTAGTGCGCACAATCAAACATGCAAAGAGATCAGTTCTTTTGGGTTGATCGCTCATGTCAGAGAAGGCTGTTTGCATATTCCAATTGCTCATCGGTGAGAGCTTTTGTTTGTGAATTGAACCTATTCAATCCACGTACTGCTTGCTCCTTAAGTTGAGCCGTTGGCAGTCCTTCTATCGAAGCCAATAGGTCTTCCGGGTTGGCAAGAGCCCACTGGTACATAAGCGAACCGTTGTAGATGCTGCGTCCGCGTTCGCTCAATCGCTCTCCTAACTTTAGCGCTCGATCCACGTCTCCACTCCGTACCATGGCTCGTCCAACTTCGCTGTAGGCATGGCTGACCGTCAATCCCTCATTCCGTATGTCAGAGAGCATTCCAAGTGCTTTTTCGATGTCAGTATCCACCAGTTGTTGGATAACGGTCACCTCGAGTCCGCGATAGTACTGCCCTCGCAGAACTATAGGCTGTTTACGTGCAGTGGTGAATGCAAGCTCTGGATTCTCGATGGCAAGATTGGCTAGTACGATCATCAGCACTTCCGCCTGCAGTATGTCGGTGGCAAATTCGTCGTTGAGTGCCCAGTCCAAAGCGCTAGCAACATCTGTTTCCGACCAGTAAGTCGCAATCTCCTTAGCCAGTGCGTCGCGGGCGTTCCTCTCCGTCAACTCGGCTAGGAATCCTGTGGCTTGTTCAGGCGAAATGCGGGCTATCGCGAACATTGCAGCTTCCTTGGCGAGTGCTTGAATGTCCTCCGGCAATTGGTCAATGATCGCCATTAGAGCAACGGGGTCATTCGATGCCCACGCTTGCAGTACTTTCTCCTGCAAATGCTGTCGATCAGGTTCTGAATCTAGACCCAAAATAGCCGAAAGAGCTCCATTGGGATCCTTTACTGCCCAAATCTCAACAATTGTCTCGAGTGCAAGTTCGCGCGAGCTACTCTTCAGGCCGAGGGCTTGCCGAAACGCATCAGCGGGATCTTGGCGTGCAACTCGATGCAAAACGGAAACCACCACTGCATTGAGGACAGTCGAACTCTCTAGCGAATCGCTGATACGATCGATCACATCGATTCCATCCCGATCGATCCAAAGTTCAGCTACTTCGATCAAGTGCTCTGTTTGTGCAGCATTCGAGTAGCCATCGATGACGAACGAATTCCAAGCAGACTCAGGATCGACAAAGGCACCATTAACAGTTTCGAGATTGACGAGATCGATTGCGAATTGTTCGTTGCCTAACCGCCTAGCTACCGATTGCCGTTGTTCGAAGGAGAGATCGCCTCTTGCACTCAAGATTCCCCGCAGTGCTGCTTTCTTCAGTGGCGGGTCCAACTTTATTGCTTGGGAAACGGCTTCAACTAAATTTGAACCAGCCCACGCACTGTAGATTGCTGCGATTAATTCGTCGTGTCGCTCACTTTGAAGGGTTGCTAGCTGCGAAACGGCAATTTCCGGATCAGCTGCAGCGAGTTTTCTCACGACAGCGATCTCAATCGCATGACGCAATGAACTGCTCTTGATGGTTCTCGATTGATCTAGGAAATCTATTAGAAGATTCTCGTCGGCCGCATTGACAAGACGGTGCAATGCAGCCGTTCGTTCAAGTAGGGTTGGTAGGCGAACAAGATCGGTGATCGTGTCTATGGGCTCGTCTATGGCATCTAAACTTGCGACAGAAGATGAGGAATCGACCTTACCAACCGAGTCATTGATGGGCTGTGCGGTGCCTGCTGCGAAGAGTATTGCCGAAGTTGCAAGTGCACCTCCGACAATGCCAATTGCCATCAATGCAAACGCATTGAAATGGCGCTGCTTCGTCAACTTCATCCCGTTCCCGTCCAGCCTATTGGCCAACAATGTTGTGACCAATTTGGCAATTGTGTGGTTCCCATCCTTACGTAACTCACTAGTATCCCAGATTTTTGTCGATGAGGCCCTCAAGCGGCTCTCCCGACAGGTATCGCTGCAAATTGCTCAGGAAACGGTTCAAGTTGCGTTGCGCTCGGAACTGACTTGCACCAGCCGTGTGCGGTGTCATGACGACGTTTTCAAGGTGCCAGAGTGGGCTGTCCGGCGGAAGTGGCTCCCGTGGAGTGACATCTAACGCCGCACCACGGATTGCGCCATTTCTGAGTGCTTCGACTAAGGCCTCTTCAACCATGACCTTACCGCGCGTGACATTGACGAGAAACGAGGTGGATTTCATGATTCTGAATGCATCGCGATTAAATTTGCCGCGAGTTTCCTCTGTCAACGGACAACATATGGCAAGTACGTCGGAAGATCTAAGAAGGTCATCGAATCGATCCGATCGCCAGACTTCCGCTACCTCAGGCGATATCGGTACAGGGTCGCGATCAAGCGCTAGTACGTTCATTCCAAAACCGACTGCCCTCCTGGCCATTGCTCGACCAGTACTGCCGAACCCGAATATGCCCATTGTGCTGCCAGTGAGTTCGATCTCCTGTCGCCGCATTTGAGATCGATGGTTCCACGAATCTGGACCGAGAAGCAACGCAGTGCGGAGTTGACGTGTGAGCATCAGCAGAAGACCGAAGCCATGGTCTGCAAGGTGTTCGCCTACCAATCCCTTTTCGCTCGTTAGAACGACATCGCTCTTAACGAATTCATCGTAGAGAAACATATCGACCCCGGATGAAATGGATTGAACCCATTTCAACGCTTTCGCTCGTGCAAACATAGGTTTGTTCACAAAACCTAGAACGATTTCTGCATCGTGTACTTCATCGATCGCACTATGGGGATCCGACACAACAACATCCGCGCCTTGACTCGCGGCTCGAATTTGCGCGACGATCTTCTCGTCTACAGTAGGCAAAGTCAGTCCTGGAATCACGAGTATTTTCATTTGAACACTACCTCTACAGAACCGATCCCTAAAGAAAAGTCACCGCGCCACACAGACGGTGTGGAAACTCGTTCGCGAGCGAATGATCCTGTAATGACATGGTCACCGGCCTCGATTCGTCGGTCGAATTTTGCGAGTGTTCGAACCAATGCGATTAAGGAATCGTAGTGGTCATCTATGTGTCCTTGACTTTGAACGGTTGCGATCTCGACTTCATTGCGTCGGAGAGTGACAGCTAAACCATCAAGTTCTAGCTCGCGAAACTCAGTGATAGGCGATCCGACCACAATGCTATACTGCGAAAGATTGTCAGCAAGTCGATCTTGAGCGGAAGCTTCGCCGCTAAGGCGGCGTTCATTCAGTTCGAATGCAGGGCGGATTGAATCAACGCAATGCAGCAGCAGCGACCGATCCGTATTCGTCGGAACCGTCTCTCCAAACACGAAACACAGCTCGTTTTCGACACCAATATCGCCGACCTGGTCCAAATTGATGGTCACACCAGATTCAAAAATTCGATCCTTGGCGATGTGTCCGAATGGTCTAAACCCGATCCCCATGCCATCGCGACTGCCGCCGGACGTGAGACCGACTTTCCAACCTCCGCGCGTGATGTCAGCGAACGCTGCGATCTGCAGATGTAAACCCTTTTCGTGCTCGTGCTCCATTTCTACACTTGCAAATTGGCACCGTCGCAATTTAACACGAGCAAGGCAAATTCAATGAGCACCAAACTACCAATGCTAAGGAATTACAGTCTGGACTTGCTTCGAGGGGACATTCTCGGAGGTGTAACCGCTACTGTAATTGCGCTTCCCATCTCCTTGGCGTTTGGCATTGCATCGGGACTAGGGGCGATTGCGGGTCTATATGGCGCTATTGCTGTGGGCTTCTTTGCAGCGGTCTTTGGCGGCACTAATACTCAGATCTCCAAACCCACAGCTCCCATGACAGTTGCGATGGCAGTGGTTGTAACTACCTATGCGGAGACGATAGGTGAAGCGTTCACGATTGTCGTCATGGCGGGAATCATTCAAGTTCTACTTGGGATTTCAAGGATTGGACACTACGTAGCCTATACGCCACGCGTTGTAGTCTCGGGTTTCATGTCGGGTATCGGTCTAATCGTTATGATCATGCATGTTCTTCCACTGATGGGTATGGAACCCTCTAGCGGTGGTGCATTAGGTACGATCAGGGAAATCCCCGAAGCACTCAACGGCATAAATTTTCAGGCGTTAGCGGTAGGTGGCGTAGCTCTACTAATTGCAATCGTATGGCCCCGAAAATTAGGCAGATTCGTACCCGGACCTGTGGTAGCGATTGTCGCTGGAACGCTTCTAAGCATCTTCTGGCTGTCAGATGTACCCGTTGTGGGACAACTGCCAACAGGGATTCCAACGATTCAAGCCGAGATACCAAATGCAGAATTTTTGCTACGTGCGATTCAACCTGCATTAATTCTAGGCTTACTGGGATCCATTGACAGTCTAATCACCTCCCTGGTCGCCGACACTTTGACAGGCACTCGCCACAAGTCCAACAGGGAATTAGTAGGTCAAGGCATTGGGAATATTGCATCTGGACTGATTGGCGGACTACCTTGTTCGGGGTCCACAGCAAGTACTGTTACCAATATTCAGGCCGGCGGCAGAACGAAAGTATCAGGAGTCTTGTACGCATTGCTAATGATTGGACTTCTGATGGGATTGGGACCCTATGTTGCACCTATCCCGCTTGCGGCTCTTGCTGCAGTTTTGATAAAGGTCGGATGGGGAATTATCGACTGGAGAATTGTGTCGCGTATACATCTAGTGAACCGCGCTCAGCTTCTAGTGTTCCTGTTAACGCTATGCCTAACAATGTTCGTGGGCTTGCTTGTCGCGGTCGCGGTAGGCCTGATTGTCGCATCGATGGCTCATGCACGTACCCTGGAGAAATTTGAACTCGACAGCGTGATTTCGGTACCGATTCTCGATCAAGTATTTCTTGAGGACAAGACCGACATAGCCTCAATTGACCCGTATAGTGCGCGTGTCGGAATCGTTGCTCTAAAGGGAATTTTCTCGGTTGCTTCCTCGTCGAATCTTGTCGAGGCGGTGTCTAAGGACATTCAAGATCACGATGTGGTCATTTTTGACTTTTCGGAGACGTCCTACTTGGACGATAGCGCAGCGATGGTCATTGAGCAACTTACCGAAGCTGCAATGCAAAAAAACACAGTGTTCATTGTTGCTTGTTTGCATGGAGCTGTAGACAAGACTCTGAGATCGTTGAATATTTTGCGCCATATTCCAGATGAACGAATCGTTTCAACGATGGATGAAGCCAGACAATTAGCCCAAAGATGCTTGAATGTCGCATAGCCGTTGATTTGTTGGGACAGTCACAATTCTGTTAATAGGAAAACAGAGGGATTAGAGGAAGTCTACCGCGGGTCGCCAACTGACTTGTCCCTTGCCGAAAGGGTTTGAGCTTGCGTCGTGTCTTCAGTTCAAATCCGTCGGTCCTATCGCTTCGACTCAATTTCCACTCTGAATCATAGGTTAGCCAGCTAGCACTACGTCAATTGGGTCATGAAAATTGGGGTACGTTCGCATGGTGCGGATTTCTCAACCCGCTTCCCAGCCAAAACGTTCCATCATTCAGGCAATTCGTTAACATAGGCTCAATGTCTTTGAGCAATGAAAGGGATCTTCATTACGATGAATTTGCGAGTTAACGGCATTACACATGATCTCGGCGGGATAGACCCGCAAACCCCACTCTTGTGGGTGTTGCGGGATCGTCTAAATCTCGTGGGAACCAAGTATGGCTGCGGCATTAGCCAATGTGGCGCATGCACAGTACTGTTGGACGGAAAAGCCATGAAGTCTTGTCTCTTCCCGGTTTCCTCTGTTGGATCATCCGAGATCACAACTATCGAGGGCTTGGCTGGAAAGAACGGCGAGCTTAGCACGCTACAGCAGGCATGGGTAGACCTCGATGTAGCCCAGTGCGGCTATTGTCAGTCCGGACAGATCATGGCGGCCGAAGCTTTGCTGCGTTCGAATCCAAATCCCAGCGACACGGACATCGATCAAGCAATGGATTCCAACATATGCCGATGTGGCACTTATATTCGCATACGGGATGCGGTAAAGGTGGCTGCAGAAAGAAACTCTGTCGACGAGATAGGAGGTTGATATGGGAGCGCTTGACTATACGGGAATCTCCGAAATCCAATCGGCTGTCACGGGCGAACGCCAATATGACGACAATGTCGGCCTAACAGAGGTCATAAAGCTTGATCGCAGACAGTTCTTGAAGCTCACAGGTGTCGTAGGCGGAGGATTGATGCTTGCGTTCGCCGCACCTCGTGCCATGGCGCACACCGGTACGTTGCAGCCAAACGGCTACATTCGGATCGACCAGTCGGGAATTCTTCTTTATGCAAAGAACCCAGAAATAGGCCAAGGTGTGAAGACGTCGTTGCCCATGATCGTCGCCGAAGAACTCGATGCCGCGTGGAGCGATGTCGAGGTAGTTCAGTCTCCCATCAATCAAGCTGTTTATGGTGCGCAATTTGCTGGCGGATCGATGTCGATCCCGATGAATTATGGACCGCTAAGACAGTCGGGAGCCGTGGCTCGGGCGATGCTGGTGCATGCCGCCGCCATGAAATGGGCTGTGGAACCAGAGAGTCTAACGACGCATGATAGTCACGTGATCCATGTAGAAACTGGCAACAAACTTTCGTACATGGAACTAGCTGCAGATGCGGCCCAGCTCCCTGTGCCAAGCCCGAACGATGTAAAGCTTAAAGATCCCAAGGAATTCAAGCTGCTCGGGACGCGCGTTACAGGAGTTGACAACGAAGCGCTCGTACGTGGTGAAGGTTTGTTTGGCATCGACACAATTCTTCCCGACATGAAATTTGCCGTTTACCAGAAGTGTCCAGCGATTGGTGGGAAGGTGGTGTCGGCAAATCTTGACGAAATCAAGAAAATGCCCGGAATAGTCGACGCGTTCGTGTTGGAAGGCCAGGGCTCCACGAATGAGCTTTTACCCGGTGTTGCTATCGTTGCCGACAGCACGTGGGAGGCCATGAATGCAAAGCGTGCATTGAAAGTCGAGTGGGATGAGTCAGATGCATCCAAGGATAGTTGGACGGATGTCAGCAAAGAGGCGCAACGGCTAAGGCACGAAGACGCGCCACGGATTATGGACTCTGGAGATGTAGATGCAGCCTTTGCTCAGAGCAAGTCAAAAGTTAGCGGGTTTTACCAGTACCACTTCGTGAGCCATGCTCCAATGGAGCCTCAAAACTGCGCGGCAGAATTTAAGGATGGATCGTTGCAATTGTGGGCGCCGACACAAACTCCTGGTTGGGCTACTGGACCGGTTGCGCAAATTTGTGGAATTCCCCAAGACAAGATTACGCTGCATCAGATGCGATGTGGCGGAGGTTTCGGCCGCCGACTCTACAACGACTTTGTCTGCGAGGCGGCGGCAATAGCGCAACGTGTAGAGTTTCCAATCAAGTTGCAGTGGACACGCGAGGACGATCTTGCCTACGACCTGTTTCGTGCTGGCGGATTCCATCAAATGGACGGATGTGTGGACGAGTCAGGCAAGATCAGCGGCTGGCGTAATCGGTTCATTACCTTTGAAAATGGTGGCCGACCAGTAAGCAGTTTGGGGGGCGGAGTTTATCCCGCCGGCCTGCTGCCGAATGTTCGAGTTGAGCAAGTAGGCTTGGAATGGTCGCACAGGTGCGCTGCATGGCGGGCACCGGGTTCGAATGTGTTTGCGTTTGTTGTAGGCAGTTTTGTCCACGAACTTGCACATGCTGCTGGACGTGATCATCTCGAGGTACTCCTCGAGACTTTTGGCGAACCGCGCCCCACAGGTGGTCGAGGCGGAATGCACACTGGACGGGCTGCAAATGTGATAAAGCTTGCCGCCCAAAAAGCTGGATGGGGTAAAGAACTGCCAAACGGGCGCGGATTGGGTGTAGCGTTCTACTTCAGCCACGCTGGACACGTTGCGGAAGTTGCGGAGGTGAGCGTAGGAGCAGTCGAAGGATCTACAAGAAATCGAAATGGTGATGAAGTCGATCGGCGAAGAGTTACGGTCCACAAGGTCACCGTGGCGGCTGACGTTGGACAAATCATCAACTTGAGCGGGGCCGAAAACCAAGTTGAAGGTTCCGTTGTAGATGCAATATCAACAATGATGGACCTCTCTGTGACCTTCGAGAACGGCAGAATCCAGCAAGACAATTTCGACACCTACAAAATGCTGCGGATGTCATCTACGCCAGAAGTAGAGACTCACTTTGTTGAACCAGGTGAATACAACCCCACCGGACTTGGTGAACCAGTTTTTCCACCTTTAGCACCTGCAGTCTGTAATGCGATTTTTGCAGCCTGCGGACATCGGGTTAGAACACTTCCGATAAGCGAAGAAGGCTTCTACGTCGCGTAGTCAGCGAGGGCTCCAAGCCAGAAGTTGATTCCGGCTTGGAGCCATCTCATTTGTCAAAGTGCATGTTGGTGGCGTTCTGCCCATAGTTGGCCAACCAGTCCGAGAGATTAGCTTCAAATCTTGGGTTACTTTGGAAACGCGACCAGAGTAGCTTTGCCCCCGTGCAACAGGAACACTTGCCCAGTGCAAGGCTGGTAGATATAGCTTGACGATTGCCCGTCTCCACCTGACTCCAGCACCCAGTTGTTGTCGCACGGCGCAACTCCTGCTGTGTCTGCTGAAAGGACTTTAGACCCAGTAATTAGCACTAGCAGCCCTAATATGAACCCAATCGACAGATAGGCGATGGGATGAAGTCGATTTCGTTTGGTTTCCATGGTTTTCTGTTTGTCTCGTTAGAGTAAGAACACGCTTCTTAGACAGTTGCCATCGGCCAACTGCACACTCGGAGAGACGATTAGCAGGTAAGATCGTGCGACCGCTGCAGCAGATCTTCTAGGCGACAATAGGAATCTCATCAAGCTGAGGGATTGTCAGCTTCCAACCAAGAACAATCCTTCCATTAATGCTTGTCCGAGTTGCTTTATAGAAACCGAGTTGAGCAACCAACGGACTAACATAGTTTCTTGACCTTGGCATGTTGCAGCATTGCGATCGAATTGGCTGCAGGCTACGAAAGAGAGCAAGACCATGCGTAAATTTGCAATGTCGTTACTGGGTTTGTTTAGACGTATTGCGCTGTTTTGGTGGAAAATTCAGGGAACAACAGCGGATGAAGTAGCAGCGCGGAGAGTTGTAAGTGGTGCGTCTTGGGACGAATTCTGCGACTCCCTCAAAGCGGCTGGAGCGTCAATGGTGTTTCCTGGCGCACCGAGAGACGCATTTAGTCAAGCAGAGGGATATAGGTATCTAGCTCGTGTCGCACGTGGTGGATTGCTGCAATTCATTGAGCACTCCGATCCGAAAACTCCAGAAATCACCCGAATTGTCAATGAAACAGTCAAACTAGGATCGGACAATCCGGACAACTACTACCAAACGGCGACGATTAGTGGTGTTTACGAATACAAGGTCTACGGTCATCGCAATACTGTTGCGTACTTGGGGTTTGGCACCCAGGCCGGAAGCTACGGCGAGGGTGCAGGTCTTCCACTAACAGGCTATGTCCAAGCAGACGAGCTCGAAATAGACAGCAACGGCTACTTTGAGCTTACGCTAAGCTCTGCGTCGCAGGAAGGCAATTGGCTGCCTATGCAACCAGAAACGGGTACATTGCTGATACGCCAGACTTTCTTGGATAGAACAAGGGAAGAACCGGCAGAACTGAGCATTGAGCGAATCAACTGTCCAGTCACCGACAGGCTTCCCGATCCGCTTACAGCAAAAAAGCTGGATGAAGGACTGCGAAAGACTGGAACTCTTGTCTCTGGAGCAACCCTAATGTTTGCCAAGTGGGCACGCGACTTCCAGAAACATCGAAATACACTTCCGATGTTTGATACAAGAGTCTCTCTAGCAGCTGGCGGCGATCCCAACATCACCTACTACCACAGCTATTGGGAGCTCGGCGATGACGAAGCGCTTGTAATTGACGCGACTCCTCCAGAATGCGAGTACTGGAATTTCCAGTTGAACAACCATTGGATGGAATCTCTTGACTACAGGTACTTCAACATCCACACAAATAAGCATCTAGCTACCTACCTAGATGACGGTTCCGTGCGAATTGTTGTCGCACACTCAAATCCCAGTGTCCCAAACTGGATTCAGACCGCGGGCCATGCGTTCGGAACCATGAGTTTCCGATGGGTGAAGGCGGCTCACACGCCGCAGCCAAGGACCAAGGTCGTCAAATTGAATCAGCTTCTTAGCACGTAGCACTGGAATTCCAAGTACGTGGCAAGAGGCTTGGCGGTCGCATCGGACTACAGTAGTCCAAGACGACGCATTCCAGTCGCATTGTTCAATGCGATTGGCCGAAGCCTTCGTCGCTTAGGCCACTCCAGGCCACTCGACGTGGGGTCGCTGTTACGCCATGCAAGTAGAAAAATTGGAACAATTGGGACTGAAGCATTTGCATTTGAGGAAGCTCTCAGGGCGTTGGTCGACTCCATTAATCACCAAGCGAATCTAAATTCCCTTGGAATGGCGATTCAGCGAGCACGTTTAACAGCCGCGCTTACCAATCACCTGAGAGTGGAGCGGTTTCTAGCGAACAACCCTCAAGCCAGCGAAGTGGACCTCGGCAAGATAGTCTTGATCGCGGGGCTCCAACGGACCGGAACTACGTTGCTTCAACGGCTCTTGGATTCGCATTCGCAAATTCGAGGCATTTCAGCTTCAGATGCAATGAATCCAATCGTGTCTGATAAACCTAGACTTCGAGAGAGACTTACACCCTTTCTTGCGGAACGAACCATCTCCTACCTTGCCCCACAGTTCAAAGCTGTTCATCCTGTGGACAACTCGGCACCGGAAGAGGATGTTTTGCTTCTAGATTTGTGCTTCATGAGTCAGTCTGCTGAGGCGACTATGCATGTTCCAAGCTACTCGAAATGGCTTGAGGAACAAGACCATACAAGAGCTTACGAGTTTTTTGCCAATCTGCTAAAAATCCAATATTTGAGGAGACCCTCCAAGATCTGGGTATTGAAGTCGCCGCACCACTTGGAATTCCTTGATACTTTCCTGCGCGTATTTCCCAATGCCACCGTTGTACAAACACATCGGGACCCATTAAAGACCATTCCTTCGTTTTCAAGCATGGTCTGCCATGCTCGGTCGATCTTAAGTGATCAAGTAGACCCCAAGGAAGTTGCTCGACATTGGCTCGAAAAAATAGAACGAATGGTGCAGCGCAGCATGCAGTCCAGATCGATGGCGCATCATGCAAATTTCGTAGATGTCCAGTATGGAGATCTTGTTGATCAGCCGATTGATGTGCTCCGTAAGATTTATGGGTGCGCTGGCGTCGAGTTTGACAAGAGAGACGAGGCAAGTGCTTTAGCGTGCCTTTGTCAAAACGTAAAGGACAGGTTTGGTAAACATGTCTATGGTTTGACCGAGTTTGGTTTGAACCGCGAAATTGTTGAAAGAAAGCTGGGGTTCTATCGGAAGTACTATGCTATTCCCTATGAGTGACGGGACATCGGCAGTGATGAAAAGAAATGCAAAAAACACTGACTTTGTGGTGTCCTGATGCCACCTGATAAGAAACAGATGGGCGATGGTACGTTTGTGAACGCGATCATCGTGGCACTAAAGAACCGTTTGGCCCAGCGAGTAAATGAGGTAGAACCGGTTCCCACGGATCTTCGAATCGATGGCAAGACCTGCTTCATCACCGGCGCAAACAGTGGATTGGGCAAGGCAACGGCTGTTGACCTTGCAAGGAGGGGCGGAAACGTGATTCTTGCTTGCCGACCCGGTCACGATGGCTTAGAACGAGAAATTCAGGACCTTACTGGTTCGAAGGAGGTTGAGGTCATGCAGGTGGACCTAGCCGATCTGGAGTCTGTTCATGCATTGTGCGATGAGCTTCGAGATCAGCGTGTAAAGGTCGATATCGCAGTCTTCAACGCCGGCTTAATGACACGTGAAGCCGTCCAAACTCCTCAGGATTACGACACGATGTTTGTCGTGCATTTTCTTTCCAGTAGAGTCATTGTGGATCGATGGATGCGCGATGGCATACTGGAAGCGGGCAGGGGAATTCCGAGATTGGTCTTCGTATCGTCGGAAGCACACCGTTCCTCACACGCGATCGATTTCAATCGTCTGGGAGCATTTGTGCCTTTTACCATGAAGGAGAGCCTGAAGCACTACGGAGTCAGCAAATTGGTGCTCTGTACCTATGCAACCGAACTTTCGCGACGGCTGAACGGCGACGAGGTCAGCGTAGCAGTCCACTCGTTGTGTCCTGGTGGGATAGCCACAAACATTGCAAGAGATGCTCCTGCATGGTTGGCACCTATGGTAGACCCTGTGATGAAGATGTGCTTTCCATCTCCAGACAAGGCGATTGCACCCATCACATACCTCAGCTGTAGTGAAGAAGCTGGTAGCTCGTCCGGAATGTACCTTCATATGATGCAAAGGAAATCTGTGTCTGAATTCGCCCGAGACAAGGCAAACGGCACTCAGTTGTGGGAAGCTAGCGAAGAGTTGCTCCAGCGTTCGTTTGCATGCAAATTGGATGCAAATCCGCAGCCAGACGAATCTTCAGCCAGCTAAGTGTTCACGCGGACTTAGTAGCGGGAAATTCCAATTCGTGTGACAGGTCAAATCGAGAAATACACACTTCAATATCCCCATGAAGATCGCGCTCATCAACGAAACGAGTCAGGGTAGGGCATTGAGACTCTTGCAATTGTCTTTGCTGACGGTTGTAGCACTCTGCACTACGTGGTCTGTCTACGCCAATGACATTTCCTATTACTACTGGAATGTGGGAGCATCTCTATCCAATCGAGATTCGGACTACCTGACCCGAGACATGAATTTGTATTGGGACGTAAATTTCTCCCGTAATATTCATGAATTCATGCTGGATGAACATCAGTCGGGCGTTCACTTTTGGATCGATGTGACGCAATCCCGGGATCTGTCAGACGATTCGTCGTATGAACTGCAGTTGCTGCAATCTGCAATTGGCTTTGGCGCGCACTATTCAAAGGATGCCCTCTCGGCATACTTCAGGCTTGGAAGAGGCGGTAGTGCTGCACGATTCAAAACAACGTCGAATAGCTCGACTCCACCCCGATTGTCTGCAGGCGGCGGAGACATCTTCGTGCCGCCGCTAGCCATTTTTTCTGCCGACCGTCCCAAGACGACTTCAACAAACTCTGAACACGGTGCGGTGAGCAAGGTGGGAATACGCTATAGAGCGTGGGAGAAGTACGAAGTTGGCGCAGCCCTATTGCGATCCAACTTGGAGTCGTTTGGAACGGAAATCTCTGCATATGTGCAGAGAGATTTCGAGGGAGGAAATGTTCGGACATCCGCATTCGGAATTTCTCGGGGACAAATGTCCGTTAGAGCCGATGTTGTTGCGACCCAAGACTCAAGATCCGTTGGGTTCTCCCTAGCCTACACCTTTTAGGTTTGAGGTTGCCCAGCTTGTTTGATCGTGTGGTCTCGGCTGCATATCTTGCTTCATGCCTACGGCTTGAAGCATAGCCACAAGTGCCCAGTCGAATGTGCATGTGCCCCTGACATTGCCTCGTTGATGCTCCCGGGCATCGAGCTTGATGAAAGTCAGTGGTGGTGCACCGCACCAGCCTCGAAGAAATAAATCAGATAAGACAGCACAACACCAGCCAGAAATGCAAAGAGTAGCTTGAACCGGTCATGTGTGTGAAAGTGGATTTCTGGAAGCAAGTCACTCAGAGCAATGCACAAGAATGCGCCTGCCGCGAACGCCATGGCGAGTCCCGCAACATGACTTCCTTCCATCTCCCCAAGTAGACCAGTGGCAACGTACGCCGAGATGGCGACGATGGGGCAAATCATTGCGAACCCGACGTTTACCACAGTTCGTTTCAGTTTGCTGTATTCCGCAGACTGCATGAGAGTCAATAGTGTGTAGGCATCCAGAGGCTTGTGTACAACAATTGCCAAAAATACCCCTAGTGCAGGCAATAGGGTATGTACGCCATGAGACATGGATAGCTGAATGGCGGTGCCTAGTGCAACTCCTTCCGAGACGGTATGAAGACTCAATCCGACACCGATGTATACGACACTTTGTCGCTGTATGCCACTTTCACTCTGCTGATGTACACGATTGGCGTCATCGCTGAAATCGTGGTGGTGAAAGTTGAACACCCGCATAAGCACTACCATCGCAGCAATTCCCAGCAACATCCAAAGTGCGGCGATGTGCTCGCTCTCGTCCCCAGAGATGCGTTCCATGGCATGGGGCAGCATGTGGAATATGGCGATGCCCAGTATGAAACCGGCTATTAGGCTCAAGAGGAATTGCGTTCGTGTGTGGGTCAGAGCACCCAGCGAGGACAGCTTGCCGGCGAGAAAGGAAATAGCGAATATGACTGCCGAGTAGCCGAGCAGAACCCACCAACTTGAGCTCATGTATCAATCCTTTTCAATCAAAGCTGGCGGGTGTTGGCTCATTTGATGTCTCCCAGCTGCCAAGACGAGGTTGCGCATTATGCAGAAAGTGTTTGAAATTCAATTCGATTATGCGACTACAAGCGAGAAATTGGCCAGCGGAGGTCGACGCAACACCGACTGACATCCAAGCCAAGCCTGCATCCTAATGTCACAACACATTCACGAATGTAGATAACCGTTGCCCTCCAAATAAGAGATTACTTGAATCGCAAGGTCATCAGGCTTGGTATTTTCGGTGTGCAGCACTAATTCTGGCTTTTCTGGTTCTTCGTAGGGAGAGTCGACACCAGTGAAATTAGGCAATTCTCCACGTCTAGCCTTTTGATACAAGCCCTTTGGGTCTCTCGACTCGCACACTGTAAGTGGAGTGTCGACATACACCTCCATAAACTCGGACTCGTCAACGAGCTCGCGAGCCATTCGTCGTTCATTGCGAAATGGCGAGATTAAACAAACGATTGTGATCAATCCAGCATCTACAAAGAGCTTGGCCACTTCCGCAACCCTTTTTATGTTTGCTATGCGATCGGCGTCTGTAAACCCGAGATCGCGGCTCAATCCGTGTCGCACGTTGTCTCCATCAAGTACGTAGCAATGCTTTCCACGCTGAACCAACATTTCTTCGACCACACCGGCAATCGTAGACTTGCCCGATCCTGACAGTCCTGTGAACCAGAGAATGCAAGGCTTTTGGTCAAGGCGTTTGCCCCTCTGTTCTTTGTCTACCTGGAACGACTCCCAAGGCACGTTTGCAGCGCGCCGCAAACTGAAATCAATCATTCCGGCTCCCACTGTCTCGTTGCTGATTCTGTCAACGAGAATGAAACCACCAAGATTGCGATCGACGCGGTATGGTTCGAAAACAACCGGTCGAGCCAATGCGACCTTTACTGACGCGATCTGGTTGCGTTCAAGCGTAGTGCTAGCTTCGTGTGCAAGCGTGGAGACATTGATCACGTAATCAAGCCTGAGAATTCGTGCCGATGTGTTTTGCGTTGCGATCTTCAACGAGTATTGCCTCTGAGGAAACATGGGTTCGTTCCCAAGCCAAACTAGCTTTGCTGCGAATTGATCGCTCACTTCCGGAGGTCCGGTTGCTGTCGCGATCACATCACCACGCCCCAATTCGACATTGCGGTTTAGCTGCAATGTAATGGCTTGGTCTTGTTGAGCGCTAGTTACCTGTGCATCGCCATTGAAGAGTGCTGAAACCTTTGCTTTTGAACCCGATAGGCAACCAACAATTTCGTCGCCGACCGCTATCTCACCAGATGTAATGGTGCCCGAGTAGCCTCGAAAATCAGGCGATGGTCGATTGACCCATTGAACGGGCATTCGAAAGGGTCGTGCAGGTGCTGATGAATTCAAGGGGATCGAGTCTAAGCTCTTGACGATTGTTGGGCCTTCGTACCACGGCGTATTGCGAGATGAATCTAGGATGTTGTCTCCGCACAGTGCGGAAACAGGCACACAAACGTCTGACTCAAATCTCAGATTGGATAAGAATTCCCGACAAACTTGGACGATCGATTCAAACCGATCTTTGCTCCAGTTCAACAAGTCCATCTTGTTGACTGCGACCACTATATGCCGCACAGCCAACATGTCGAGGATGCAGCTGTGGCGACGAGTCTGATCGACAATTCCGTTTCTTGCATCGATTAACAACAACGCCGCTTCAGCTGTGGATGCCCCCGATGCCATGTTCGATGTGTATTGATCGTGTCCTGGTGCATCTGCAACGATGTAGCGTCGGTTTGAAGTGGAAAAGTGCTTGTAACCGACATCAACGGTAATCTTTTGCTCACGTTCTGCTTGAAGTCCGTCGACTAGCAAAGCAAGGTCCGTGTCGTTGCCTTGGGTGCCCCACCTCTTGCTCTCTTTCTCAACTGCTTCCAAATGGTCGGCAAATACTTGATTGGTATCGTGTAGCAGTCGACCCAATAGTGTGGATTTTCCATCGTCAACGCTTCCACAGATGACGATTCTCAATGGACGACCGTAGTAGTTGGAAGTTGCCATAGTTGACTAGAAGTAGCCCTCTACTTTGCGTCTCTCCATGGACCCGATCTGATCGAAGTCGATTAGTCGGGCGTTGCGTTCGGAATTCTCGGAAGTTGCTAATTCAGTGACGATTTCCTGAACTGTGCTCGCGGAAGACTCAATTGCTCCTGTTAGTGGATAGCAACCCAGTGTGCGGAACCGAACGGATCGTACCATCGGTCGCTCATCGGGCTCCAGCTTCATACGCTCGTCAGCACATACGATCAGCGTGCCGTCACGCTCGACGACCGGCCGTTCTCGTGCAAAGTACAACGGCACTACATCAATTTGCTCATTGAGTATGTAATTCCAGACATCCAATTCGGTCCAGTTGGAAAGAGGAAACACCCTCAAACTCTCGCCGGGGCCAAGTTGCGTATTGAAGAGATTCCAGAATTCGGGTCGTTGTCTGGTTGGGTCCCATCTATGCACTTTGTCCCGAAACGAGAAAATCCGTTCTTTAGTGCGGGATTTCTCCTCATCCCGTCGCGCTCCCCCAATTGCAGCATCGAATTCGTGCTGATCCAACACTTGTATAAGAGCTTCTGTCTTCATTACGTTGGTATGTACATTGGATCCGAATTCGAACGGGTTGATGCCTCGTCGCAATCCTTCCTCGTTTACATGGACGATGAGGTCGACACCCTCGATGTCTGCAATACGATCCCGAAAGTCATACATTTCTGGAAATTTCCAGGTGGTGTCTACATGGAGCAATGGGAACGGGGGCATTTGGGGAGCGAAGGCTTTCTTGGCGATGTGAAACATTACGCAAGAGTCCTTGCCCAACGAAAATAGCATCACGGGTCGTCTGCATTCTGCGACTACTTCGCGAAGTATGAAGATGGCCTCAGCTTCCAAGTGTTGAAGATGCTGTGTCAACAAGACGATCCTTGGCTGGTGGCACTAGGGGAGAATAGTCAAAGCAGCGAGAATTTCAAATCTCGGTGACAGGGGCATCGGTGGTTCAATGTTCACTATAGCTCCAAGTCAATCTACATCGTCTTACAGATTGAAATCGCCGAAGTCGGCGAGCACATGCGATACGAGAGACATCAGGCTACTAGTTAGAATGATTCCTCACGCTCTGTTCAATAGAAACAATACACGTGACAGACCCTACTTCAACACACATTGAGCCAATTATGCGATTGCACATTGAGCTCTGCGAAATTCAGCCAAAGATCTATCGTAAGGTGGATGTGCACCGAGCTACCAGCCTAGAAGAACTTCATGACGTCATTCAGGATGCGTTTGGTTGGTGGAACTATCACCTGTGGACATTCAAGATCAAGGAATCAACCTATGGACAGCGCAGTCATTGGGAGGAAGTAGCAGACGAGTTGAATATAAGAGATGCTCATGCGACAACTGTGGGCGAAGTGTATGAATTGGGAGTTAAGCAGTTTCTGTACATTTACGACATGGGCGACCATTGGGAGCACGCCATTTCATTCAACAAGCCGCGCAAGCAAGAACCGGGAGTCGCCTACCCTGTCCTCGTCGATGCGAAGCGCAGTTGTCCGCCCGAAGATGTCGGTGGTGTGACGGGTTACTTTGACTATCTTGCAATCCTGGCCGACAAGACTCATGAAGATCACCAAGACATGCTTCGCTGGCGCGGAGAGTACGACCCCGAGAGTGTGACCACGAATCTTCCATGGTTGGATTGATCGTTGGTGCCATTCAGTCTGTCTATGTACGTCGTGAAGAGCTATGGTGTTTGCACAAGTGGCCTCTCTGCTGCTGAAACCGGGCCTAATTGGTCAGTTTGCCAATCCAGTCTCGCGAATCTGATACTCAGCCACCATAGGTGTGCTGGGCTGACTCAACAAACGTGCACACCATCTCCTGGATTGCCTTGCTTAAAGTGGCCGCCTCGGCTTCGTTGAAGCAGTACGAGTGCTCATCCATGTAAGTGTATTGGGCCAATTCCAATTGCACTGCGTGACAATCGCGCGAGGGATTGCCATAGGTACGTGTAATGTGGCCTCCCGTGAAACGACCGTTGAGCACGGCTGAATATTTGGTCTTCTGTGCAACTTCAAGAACCGCGCTCTCTAAGACACTGCTGCAGCTCGCTCCACCGTTTGTGCCCACATTCAAGTCTGGTAGCACACCCTCGAACAAGTGAGGGATTTCTGAGCGAATCGAGTGTGCGTCCCACAGCAATGAGTAGCCATGTTTCTCGCGTATGCGCTGTAGTTCCTGAGTCAATTTGTTGTGGTAGGGCAGCCAATAGGACTCCAATCGCTCTCGTTGTTCGTCCAAACCGCAATGTTGTCCGGTTTTGTAAATGTATTCGCCTGCAAAAGTAACCGACGGGCACAATCCGGTGGATACTTGCCCATCGTAAAGCGCGGCATCTGTGGGCGGTCGGTTCAAGTCGACAACATACCGGGAGTACTTCGCCGCCAGAACACTGGCACCGATTTCCTCCGCAAACGCGTAGAGTTTTCTTACATGCCAATCGGTATCGGGGAGTTCGTGTCCAATTTCTGTCATTCGTTCGCGCATGCCGGGTGCTAGCTCGCGGCCGTCATGAGGAATGCTTATCAGGAGAGGAGAGTTTCTCTGAGTGAAGAAGTACTTGTCGGTCACGAACTCATACTTGGAAGAATTCCCTGGGCTACTGTGCAGAACTGGCCCTGAACGATCGCTTGGGCTAACGCTTCTATGTCCTCCGACAATGAACGGTCCGTTGAGTAAGTGCTAGAGAGCGAACGCACGTGACGCATTGAGTCTTCGATATCGACCGAAGACTTCAATGGTCGATGAAACTCGATTCCCTGAGCCGCGGCTAGCAGTTCGATCGCCACAATGCGCTGACAATTGTCAACCATGTCGTGGAGTCTCCGCGCAGCATAGGTAGCCATGCTCACGTGATCCTCCTGGTTGGCAGACGTTGGGATGCTGTCGACGCTCGCGGGCTGCGCAAGCGCTTTGTTTTCTGATGCCAGTGCGGCCGCAGTGACTTGAGCAACCATAAATCCCGAATTCAATCCACTGTCTTCAACTAGAAACGCTGGAAGGTTACTGAGGTTCGTATCCATGAGTAGGGCAGTGCGACGCTCAGAAAGAGATCCAACTTCGGCAATGGCCAACGCAAGGTAGTCTGCTGCCATTGCTACTGGTTCCGCATGGAAGTTGCCGCCCGACACGACTTCGTTGCTCTCCGCCAAAACCAGAGGGTTGTCCGTTACTGCGTTTGCTTCTATAGAAAGCGTTTCGGCTGCCCGGTTCAATGCATCCAAGCAAGAGCCGACAACCTGGGGCTGACATCGAATTGAGTAAGGATCCTGCACTCGTGTGCACGAAACGTGCGATGCCCTTATCTCGCTTCCTTTCATCAACTTGAAGAGAAGCGATCCAATTTTCTGTTGGCCTCTGTGTCCGCGCACTCGATGAACCCGTTCGTCGAAGGGAGTGTCGCTGCCTTGGACCGCATCTGTAGACATCGCTCCCGCAACAATGGAAGCAGCAAGGACGTGTTCGAATCGAAACAACGCAGCTAGAGCGAGCGAGGTTGAAATCTGAGTGCCGTTGAGCAGCGCTAATCCCTCTTTTGGTGCTAACTCCAAAGTTTCGAGTTGTGCTGCGTCAAGTGCGGAAGCTGCCGTCATGGAGCGACCCTTGTAGAAAACGTTACCTTCACCTATCAATGCGCACGCAATGTGTGCGAGAGGGGCGAGATCGCCGGAAGCCCCTACGGATCCTTGGGAGGGTACAACGGGATAGATCTCGTGGTTCACTAGTAAGCACAGCGAATCTATCAGCTCTGCCCGTACGCCTGAATAGCCTTGCGACAATGCCGTTGCCTTGAGGAATAGTGCTAATCGCACCACTTCGTCAGGCAGGCGAACCCCGACTCCGGCTGCATGGGAACGTACGAGGTTGTGTTGTAGTTGAGCGAGCTGGCTAGCGTCGATGTTCTTGGTTGCTAATTTCCCAAAACCAGTATTTATTCCGTATGCGGTACCGCCTGTCTCAATAAAACTCTCTAGGAAGCGTTGCGACTTCTCAACCGCCGCACGTGCACTGTGTGAGAGACACAACTGTACGGGTCGCTCCCAAACGTGACGTAGTTCGGGAAGAGAGACTGAGTTTCCGCCGATATCTATGCTCATGCAATCGATACTTGCATAGGCTAACTCCTAAGCATTGGTACAACGAGATCATTCACTCTTGCGCACTCGATTGCAGATTCGTAACCTGCATCCGCATGCCGTAGCACGCCGCTTGCAGGATCGTTCCACAGTACTCGCGAGATTCTTCGATCAGCGTTGTCAGTGCCGTCGCACACAATTACCTGTCCCGCATGCTGTGCGTAACCCATTCCAACCCCGCCTCCGTGATGAATAGATACCCAGGTTGCGCCGCTCGCAACATTCATCATCGCATTTAGGAACGGCCAATCGGAAACGGCATCCGAACCGTCCCGCATGGCTTCGGTCTCTCGATTTGGACTTGCTACTGAACCGCTGTCGAGGTGGTCCCTTCCAATGGCGATGGGCGCATAGAGCTCACCGGATCTGACCATGTCGTTGAACGCGAGACCAAGTTTGTCACGTTGACCAAGCCCCACCCAGCAAATGCGTGATGGCAGTCCTTGAAACTTGATTCTGGCGCGAGCTGCATCCAACCAGGTGTGAAGGTGCTCGTCGTCCGGAAAGAGTTCCTTGACCTTTTCGTCGGTCCTGTAGATATCCTCGGGATCACCAGACAATGCCACCCAACGAAAGGGACCAACACCTCTACAGAAGAGAGGGCGAACATAGGCAGGAACGAATCCAGGAAAATCGAATGCGTCGCCAACTCCTTGGGAGTGCGCAACTTGACGGATGTTGTTTCCGTAGTCAAACGTTGGAATTCCAGCCTTGTGGAAGTCGAGCATCGCCTGCACATGGACCCTAATGGACTCCGATGCGGCTGCTGCGACTTCGTCAGGTTGGGATTGGCGCAATTCCTGCCACTTCTCGACGCTCCAGCCGATGGGCAGATAGCCGTTTGCCGGATCATGCGCAGATGTTTGATCGGTGACAGCATCGGGTCTAATACGACGTTCTACCATCGTTGGCAAGATTTCTGCTGCATTGCCAAGCAATCCTACTGACACCGCTTTGCCGTTCTTGGTAGCTTCATCGATGACTCTCAATGCTTCCTCAAGCGTTTCCGCTCTCCGGTCGAGATAGCCAGTTTCTAGACGCTTATCGATTCGATCGGACTGGCATTCGATAGCCAATAGAGAAGCCCCAGCCATAGTTGCGGCGAGCGGTTGTGCGCCTCCCATGCCTCCTAGACCTGAAGTCAATATCCATTTGCCGCGCAAATCGCCGCCGTAGTGCTGGCGACCCATTTCTACGAAGGTCTCGTACGTGCCCTGGACTATCCCTTGGCTCCCAATATAAATCCAGGAGCCTGCAGTCATTTGGCCGAACATCATTAGGCCTTCGCGATCAAGTTCGCGAAAGTGTTCCCAATTAGCCCATGCTGGCACGAGGTTTGAGTTTGCGATTAACACTCTTGGCGCGTCTTCGTGTGTCCTGAGTACGCCTACAGGCTTGCCGGATTGAACTAACAGGGTTTGGTCGAGTTCGAGCCTCTTGAGTTGTTCAACAATCGCATCGAAGCATTCCCAATTCCGAGCCGCTTTGCCAATCCCTCCGTAGACAACGAGCTCTTCGGGATTTTCGGCGACCGTAGGATCGAGGTTGTTCATGAGCAGACGCAAAGGTGCTTCGGTGAGCCAGCTTCGTGTCTGAATCTGCGTTCCTATGGGCGCTTTGACGATGCGCCTAGTGCCTGTTTTCAATGCCTCAACCTCCTTGGGATAGTGTGATCTCTGCCCAAATTATTGGGAAACACGCCTTTGTAGATATGACATGCACTGTATAGTAGTACACCATGAAGTGAATAGAGCAAAGCAAGATGAAATCGTATGAAAAGACCAGCTACCAGGAATGGACAAAGTGCTACGGATCGGAGCGCGCATGCCTGGAAGCCGTGGCGAAGATTCGCTGGCGCGAGGGTTTTGAATGCCCGCGATGCGGCCACAACCGAGCCTACGTGCTGGAGCGTCATCGAATCCGGCAGTGCCGAAGCTGCGGGTTCCAGGCGTCTCCCACCGCGGGGACGCTGTTCGAGAACACGCGCCTTCCCCTTCCCAAGTGGTTCGCCGCGATCTACCTCGCCACCGCCGACAAGGGCGGCATCTCCGCCGAGCGGCTGCGCAAGATGATCGGCGTGACCTGGAGAACGGCGCAGCTGATGCTGGACAAGATCCGACGCGCCATGGGGGACCGCGACCGGAACTACGTGCTGGGCGTCCGGGACGACGAGCACATGGAGCTGGACGACGCCTTCGTGGTGTGAAGCGACAGCAGAACTGACGGTCAAACGACATTGAAATTGACAGTCCATACTCAAAAAAAATAAATAAAAATTCCTTGCCAAGTGCCGCGAGTGCTTGGGCGACGAGCTCCGCATCCGCAGGGACTGATGGAGGGCGTACGGCATGATGAAACTCGAGGACGGACTGGTGGTGGAGTCGCGCGCCACGCCCGCCGAAAAGGTGGACGAATGGCTTCCTAAGGTGCAATCCGCCATCGCGAACCTCAAGCGCTTCCTGCTCGGCACCTTCCACGGAGTGTCCTCCCCCTAGCTGCAGAAGCACCTCGACGAGTTCGTCTATCGCTACAACCGCCGATTCTGGGAACCCCAGCTTCCGCATCGCCTCCTGACGGCGTGCGCCAGCCGCCTTCCGGCTCCGTCGAAGATCCTGTATGCTGAAAGTGGGCTGTCATAACTGCAGAGGTGTGTTTCTGAAAATGTGTCTGATGTGATGCTTGTGGAATCCGAATAATCGCGTCTCGAAGTGGTTCTAGACCTCCTTTAACAAGCCTCGTGTCCAGCTGTTAGAACTGCCGAAGCCTAGTGTTAGCCGGACAAGAGCCTCAAAAAGGATGGGTTGATATACAGGTTCTCGCGACCCACTTTGACTTCTTTGAGGATGTCCACGGACACCAAAGCCTTCAAATAGGCTGAAGCTGCCTGTCGCTTGGCGATGTTTGCTTCAACCAAGTCTCTAATTCGACAATACGGGTGCTCGAATATCAGCTCAACCAATTCCCGCGAGTAGATTTTAGGTATCTGTTGACGGATTGTTTCGGCGATTGCGTCGACAAGTTCTCGGATGGCCTGGATTTTCGCTGATGTCCATTTCGCTGTACTTCTGGTCGCCTCAAGCATAAAGAGAATCCACGGCTCCCAACTCCTATTGGCGGTCACTTCCCGCAGAAGTTCGTAGTACTTCGCCTTGTATTGAATAATATGCCGACTGAGATACAGCACGGGAATGTCGAGTAGGCCCATATCGACGAGGTATAGCAGGATGAGTACACGACCAGTTCGTCCGTTGCCATCGATGAATGGATGAATGGCTTCAAACTGATAGTGCATGACGGCAAGTCGGATCAGAGGGTCGATTTCCTCAAACTCATGAATATAACGTTCCCAATTACCGAGCTTGTTTCGTAGGAGTTCTTGGCCTTCCGGAGGGGTATAGATCACATCGTTGGTAGTTGCGTTCAACAGAGCCGTTCCTGGAGTCTTCCGAACGTCCAGATTCACACCCTTGATCGTCCTGCAAACCTCGACCGCGATAGACGTCGAAACCGGGCGTTGTTTCAGCAGTTTGTATCCGCGCCACAAGGCAGTTCGGTAACGCAGAGCTTCTTTGACGGCTGGTTCCGCTTCACCAGTTGCGTCATTTGCGTATCGAAACAACCGATCGGTTGTTGTAACAATGTTCTCGATCTCCGAGCTCGCTTGCGCTTCAAGGATGGGAATGGAGTTGATCATTACTGAAGGGTTTGGGATGAGTTTGCTTGAGACCCTAAGCTCTTCGAGCGCTGTGCGTGCTTCAATGCAGTGACGAAGGATGGTCTTCGTCTCGACATCCTCAGCCGGCGGCAAGTTCGGAAGTTCATTGAAGGGACGCTTGGGGTCGAATGTGGTGTCCACAAGTACTGCCTTAAACGAATTGCTTGTAGTTCATGTCGATCTTATCGACATGTTGATTTAATATGTCGATAAAACACAATTATATCGACATGTTGCTTGAATGTGTCGACAAAACACAATTAAATCGACATATCACTCGCTGACAAAAATTGGTTCCACCACATTGAATCATGCAATCGGAAACGCAAGCTTTAAATCTCAAGCCCTAGCGGGTGAGTTCGAGAGAATTGAATAATGTCGTGAACTCGCAGTGCGAAAACATACGGGCATACCCAGTCAAGGTTCAAGACAATTCAGTGTGGATCCGCTGCTTGTCTCAGTGTTCTCCGATTTGAGTCCGCTCTCGCAAGAGCGTTGGCAACATTCGGCCTTCAAATTTTCTAGCGTGGCTACAAAACGACGAAGATACTATATAAATAAACAGTAAATCTCCACATCGCACTGATTGAAATTCACTTCAATCTTCCACTCACATCCACATAATTCCCGCCATCGGTTGACTGATTTGGCGATCGAATGAAAAAGACAAGGCTATTGGGACTCGTAGTGGTGTGTCCTTTGCGTCGGTACTCCACTAGCTACAACCGACTCCGAACAGGATGCACTCGAAAAAATCATTGAGGAGTTGGAGCAACTCAACGAGCTCATTGACAAAGCTGGACGCGAGTCCGACTCCACAGAACGAATTCGATTCCGCTATGACTGGCTACGTCGAGATCTGAAACTCGTCAAGAACGGGATTCAAGATCATCTCGACGCTCCATCCACCGAACCCAAAACTTTTGAACCCCTGCAAGGAGACTACCGACAATGACCACTCTTCAAGAAGCTGCATATCGGGCGGGATCGGGTCTATCGGCCGATGCGCTGCTCTTTGCCATAGCCGGTTCAGTGGCTGTGCTTGCAACTCTGTGGGTCGCCAGGGTTGCGTTAGGTTCCTTCCGAGCCTGGCGTGCTGGGGACATGGAAGTCTACGACTTGCTCTGGCAAGTAGTGCGAGCGGCAATTATGACCATGATTCTTGGGTACTACATCCGATAGTGGCAACCAGGTCCCATACTTCAACTGTACTTGAGTAAAAACAATTATGTTATTGATTCAAAAACTTTGTTTGAGAATTTTCATCGCATTCTCAGATCTGCTACGGCCTGACCTGCCCAAGGCTGTTCCACCAAGTACAGCACCAAGCGATGGCGATTGATAGCTCTTAATTCAGGCTATAGCAAAGACGGAAGTTTGGTGCTAGGTCTCGCGATTGCCGCAGTGGGATTTCTCTGGGTGGCTTACGTAGGATTCGCCAAGTTCAACGAAGCTCGACAAGGCAAAGCTGAGTGGGCGGAAGTGGGCGTGCTGTCTGTGGTCGGAGCAGTCGTACTGATTTTTGCGAGCTATTTGTTGACGAAAGCGGCAGGAATCTCTTAGACCGTGAACGAAGTACTTGAAGAACGCGTCGTAGACCGTATGAACGAGGAACCTTCAATCTTCAAGGGTTGCTCCACGACAGAGCTCTTGGCAATCGTTGTCGTTGCAACTGCGTTTTGGTTACCTGTTTGCCTGATCATAGGACTGCTTTTTGGTGCCGTCACGATGGGCCTCGGCGCGACGGGAGTTTGCGTTATAGGAACAGTCGTTCTTTGAGCAGGATTCTTCCAAAAAATGAAGGCGGGACGCCCTGATGGGTAAAACCAGCAACGACTACGGATATTGCTGGCAGAAAAAAATCATGAAGTCTCCGTTCGTGTTGCGTTCAGGTGCTTGGGATCTTGGTAGATATGAACATGCGTCGATATAGGCATGAAATAGACAATGTTAGAGCTCATTTGCGGACGTTATGGGCGGTGATTGCTATCCAGGTTGTGGTCATTCTGGTGCTGGAGTTCTGTCTTCTTCGCGCGCCCAACGACATCGTGGTGCATATTCCTCCCGATCTCCGTTCCGGGGCAGCTATCAAACCGGACTCTCCTGAACCCGCCAATATCTACTCCTTTGCTTTCTACATTTTTCAACAACTTAATCGATGGACAGAAAACGGTGTAGAGGACTACGGCAAAGCAATTTTTGGCCTTGCTCCGTATCTCACGCCTAAGTTCCAAACCGAATTAGAGAAAGAAGTCGAACTGAAAGGTAGAAGTGGGGAACTAATCAACCGTGTGAGAGGAATGCAAGAGCGGGTAGGACATGGCTACAGCGAAATGCGAGTCGATGTTTTGGGTGAGGGCGTTTGGGTCGTTTGGCTGGATATAGAGCTTCAAGAGTCTGTAAAAGGCATGTCGATCAAACGGACTCTGATCCGTTATCCGCTTCGGGTAGTCCGCTATGCGGTAGACCCAGAGTCGAATCCTTGGAGACTGGCACTTGATGGGTTTAGTTGCGAAGGACCAAGAAGATTGCTGCCAGCGGAAATCGAGGAAACCAACAATCAAGACGAAAACGGTGAAGTAGCTGATGAATAAACCTTTGAAATTCAAAACAAAAGTGAGGCCGCGACGAAGGTGTAAACTCGTTGCTCTATTCCTACTTCTAACATCGTCCGTCACGGCCTCCACTACGGCCCCCCAATCCCTCTCGATCTCGAAGTTGGAGAGCAACGCATCGTGCACTTTGCGGAGTCCATGTCCGTGGGTCTTCCAGCAAATCTGCGTTTCATCGTGAGGGTCCAATCGATCGGGAACTCGGTCTATCTGTTGGCAACCGAGACGTTTGAACGTCATCGAGTTCTCATGCGATCGACGACTGACGGATCGATTGTTGTGTTTGATCTCGCGGCCGATACCGAACCTGCCGTGTCCAAGAACGTCGACGTACGTTCGGCTGAGAACTCGGCCGACATTCGCAAGGAAAGTAAGAATTTCAACAATGCCGTTCTCTCACGCTTTGCGGCTTAGTTGCTTACGCGCCCGCGCGGCTCGTTCAGGTACCTAAAGGAGTATTTCCCATTCCCATTCCGAAGTCGGATCTAAGTCTGGTGCGTGGTCTGTATGTAAGAACCGAACCTTACGCAGCCTGGAAGACCAATTCGGGGCTGTATCTCACTGCAATCAAGATAGTCAATACCAGTGATGAACCTGTTGAGTTTCATCTCAGGAAATTATCGAGCGAATCGGTGGGTGGGATTCTCAACGAGCTGCCCATAGTTTGTTAACAACATCCCGATACTCAGTCTGGATCGATTCAATGTCGACGTGAACGCCGTCAACAACACGCCACTTGCCGTCAACCATGACATGACTGATGGGCAAAGCAAGCCCAGAATATACAAGCGCGTCAAGAATGGATTCCGATGAGTGTCCCGCCAGCATCGGATCGTCCATGTCAAGCACTGTTAGATCGGCGTGCTGTCCGATTTTCAATCCTGTCACATCCATTCCACAGGCTTGACTTCCTCCCGCAAGGACTTTCTCGAACAGATTCCTGCCGGTGTGATTGTGGGGTAGTGACGCCACGTTTCTCGAGAGGCTCGAGAGACGTTGCCCATACTCGAGCCATCTCAATTCTTCAAAAGGATTAATGGTGATATGGCTGTCAGATCCTATTGCAATCTTGCCTTCTAGTTCGAGCCAAGGCCGCAACGGAAACAATCCATCTCCCAGATTCGCTTCCGTAGTTGGACACAAACACACGACTGCATCACTCTCGACCATAGCTACTAGTTCCTCTGGTTGTACATGTGTTGCGTGTACGAGGCACCAGTGCTCATTTGGAGAAAATTCGTTGAATAGCCATTCAACTGGTCGCGCATTGTGGTGTTCTAGGCATTGCTCCACTTCAGCAGTCTGTTCGGCAATGTGAATGTGCATAGGACATTGGTTGCGTTCTACAACATCGGCTAACACTTCTAGCGATGGCTGTGAAACTGCTCGCAAGCTGTGTGCGCCTACGCCAACATTCGTGTTTGCTGGTGCTAAGTCGCATGCAAACTGGTAATGCTCAACGAAATCTTCAATAGCCATCGAGAATTGACGTTGTTCTGCGGTTGGTGTGTTCTGGCCGAATCCGGCACGTTCATATAGGATGGGAACATACGTGAGCCGAATTCCTGTGTCCTCGGCAGCTTGAAGGATAGCTTCATACATCGTGTGCTCGTGTTCTGCTTCATGAGATTGACGATGCAGATAGTGAAACTCGGCCACCGATGTATAGCCACTCATCAACATTTCGCTATAGGCTTGACGGGCAATAGAGGCAAGCTCATTTACGCCAAGTGCGTTGGCCAACCGATACATTTGTACACGCCAACTCCAAAAATTATCCTTTCCCTCCGGCCCTTGGTGTTCGCAGTGCCCGGCGAGAGCACGTTGGAACGCATGGCTGTGTGCATTCGCGATACCAGGGATAATCGCGCCTGTGACGAAGTCAGTGGGTTTTACTGCGGAACCCACCTGGATTGACTGTATTAGCCCACCTGCAACCTGTAGACGAACGTCATCACACCAGCCGCTGTGCAGGAATGCTTTCTTGGCAAATAGTGTGGTCACAGCAAGGCTAATCCCCTGTTTACAAGTAAATTTCTGGGGCCGTGTTGATTCTAGCTTGTAACCAACCTCTTGGAACTCCGGGAACGTGAAGCCGGAGCATGTTCATATGAGCGATATGGAGACTCTCGTTGCCACTAGAGAACCAATTGCTGTTGGTCCGCGACGTATGTCCATTGCGTCTCTCCCCACCTCAGACTGCTGAGGGCCGTCCTGACTCTTGGTTGTAACATTAGATTTAGTACCTCCTAGCGGATAGTGGCGCATTGGAGATAGGGCGAACGCACGAGACACGTGGAATGTACGTAAAGTCGATCCACTCATTTTTGACCTGACCTCGGAGACAAAGCATATGGCTGAATGGGATCTGCTGATAACGGATGCAAACATTGCTACGATGCAAGAGGACCAAGGACCGTATGGCATTGTCAACGATGCGGCTCTTGCGATTTCCGATGGACGAATCGCGTGGATTGGCTCTAAATCCGAAATCCCGGGCACTCTTGCAAGAAAAACTCAAAGTGCTCAGGGCCGGTGGCTCACTCCTGCACTCATTGATTGCCATACTCATTTGGTATTTGCGGGGGATCGAGCTGCTGAATTCGAGCAACGCTTAAAGGGAGCAAGCTACGAAGAGATAGCCCGGGCAGGTGGCGGGATTCGGTCAACGGTGAATGCGACTCGCAAGGCTACCCAGGAAGAGCTTGTGGAATGCACCAAGATGCGGCTTGAATCACTAGTGGCAGAGGGTGTTGCAACCGTCGAGATCAAATCCGGCTATGGATTGGATTTTGACACTGAGATTGCGCAACTTGAAGCGGCGAGAACGCTTTCGCGACACTCAGAGGCTTCGATAGTCACGACATTTCTGGGTGCCCATTCCATCCCTTTGGAATACCAAGATAGAGGAGACGACTATTTGAACTTCGTGATTTCTGAGGTACTTCCAGCAGTTAGCGATCGAAATCTTGCTGATGCAGTTGATGCCTACTGTGAGAGCATTGCTTTTTCCGCAAATCAGGTCGCGCGGCTCTTCGACCAAGCCTCGGACTTTGGATTGCCCGTCAAGTTGCATGCGGACCAGCTGAGTGATGGAGGCGGCGCGGAAATTGCTGCTGCATTCGACGCTCTCTCAGCGGATCATCTGGAGTACACCTCTCGGAAAGGCGTTGAAGCGCTTGCCGGCACGAGAACTGTAGCAGTATTGCTTCCTGGCGCATTTTTGACTCTCGGCGAAACTCAGTTGCCTCCGGTAGAGATGCTGAGAGATCTTGATGTCCCGATTGCCCTTGCTACCGACTGTAATCCGGGCACTTCTCCTCTTTGTTCGCTTCGATTGGCTATGAATCTTGGTACAAGCCTATTTCACTTGACACCAGAGGAGTGTCTCGCAGGAGTGACACGAAGTGCAGCGAAAGCATTGGGCTTAGAGGGAGATCGTGGGACTTTAGAGGTGGGTAAACGAGCCGACATCGCAGAGTGGAACATTGGGCATCCTAGGGAATTGACCTATTGGGCCGGTCTAAATCAACTGTGGGAGTTGCGTATTGAAGGAACGCTGGCAAGTTCTAAGGATTAGCACTTTCGAGTGCCGGTTACAGTCAGTGCTAAACGACAATGCCACTGGTCGGCGTGTGCTTTCACCTCTTAGCCCATGGAGGAAGTAAAGTGTTACGTATCGGATAGCACGTAGACTAGATGTTTGAGACCCCACTTTAGCAAGACTGTTGTCCCTACGTGTCAATATCACCAGCCACCTGCACCCCACCTCTATCGAGTTGAGGCCCAAGGATTTTCGGAACCTCGAGGTCTTGGTCCCGATTCAGTTTGTTGGTCCCAATCGAAATTGCAGTGAATCTAGTAGTTGAGTGATCGCGTTCTCCTACCCGGGCGTCGGCCTGTTGTCCGTCAAGCATCGAACCAAGACTCCAGAGTCTAGCTGCCTCTAGACACCTTCCTTTTTGGGGAGTCTCAGCTTCTTAAATGCCGATTTCCTGACTTAATGGGAGACAGGGCAGACTAATTGTGTGTTCCGAATCAAAGATACGCGATGTCGTCAACATACAATCCCTCGGATTGATCAAACGGAATGATTAGCAGGTTGTGAAAACTAACATTGGGGACTGGCTCGCTCGGCGGGCAATGCTGACACCAAACCGTGAGGCCTATGTAGACGGACAGACTTCGCGAAGGCTCACCTTTGCAGAGTTGAATGATCGTTCATGCAAGATTGCAAATGCATTTCTGGCAGACGGCGTGGCCAAAGAGGACCGTATCGGACTCCTGCTGGGAAATTGTCTTGAATTCGTGGAGTCGTACTTCGCGCTAGCCAAGATCGGTGCTGTAGTTGTCCCACTGAACTGGCGTCTAGTGCCTGATGAGTTGGAGTTCATTCTCAAGGACAGTGGAACAACGAGACTGATCTTCGACTCGAGCTTCTTGCCGGTTGCTGAAGAACTCCACATTCGAGGCAACAAGACTGATGTTCAACAGTGGATCCAAGTGAGCCAAGACACACCGATAGCTCAGTTCGCGGAGGATTACCGGGTCATGCAAGATCAAGGGGAGAAGGTTGAACCTGACTTGGACATTGGTAATGAAGACCTGCTTTACATCATGTACACCTCAGGCACCACTGGTCTCCCAAAGGGTGTCGTACACACACACGACACTGTTGCTTGGGCGATATTCACTTTCATGGGAACTCTCAGTATTCACGAGAAAGACCGCTACTTCTCACCGATGCCCATGTTCCATGTCGGTGCACTAATCCCTCTGACTCTGATGGTTTACAAGGGAGTTACATCCATTGTCATGCACAGCTTTGACCCGGTGCAAGCTTGGCGATTGATTGAACAGGAACGCGCGACTTTTGGATTGATGGTCCCCGCAATGTTGAACTTTATGCTCCAAGTCGGAGATGTTCAACGGTTCGACTATTCATCACTGCGATTGGTATTGACCGGCGCAGCTCCAGTTCCTGATGCTCTGCTAGAGTCCTTCAGTGCCCTTGGAATTCCTGTGATCATTTGCTATGGGTTGACCGAATCCTGCGGTCCGGCAAGTGTTATGGAGGAGGAAGAGGCGCTCCGAAAAATAGGATCTGCGGGCAAACCTTTTTTCCACACGGACGTTAAAGTCGTTCGACCGGATGGTAGCGAATGCGATGTCGACGAATCAGGTGAAGTTCTCGTGCGTGGCAATCACATCATGGTTGAGTATTGGAACCGGCCTGAGGCCACAAGTGAAACGATTGTGAATGGTTGGCTTCATACGGGCGACGTTGCCCGTAAAGACAAAGAGGGGTTTCTCTATATACAAGACCGTGTAAAAGACATGATTATTTCTGGCGGCGAAAACGTGTATCCCGCAGAAATCGAGAACGTGCTTCAAGAGCACTCTGGTGTCGCCGAGAGTGCCGTTATAGGACAACCAAGTGAGAAGTGGGGAGAGAGCCCCTTGGCAATTGTTGTTCGAAAGAATATGGAACTGCAAGAAGCGGACGTACTCAACTTTCTTCAGAACAAGATCGCTCGCTATAAGCTTCCCTATGGAGTTGTGTTCGTTGATTCGATTCCACGCAATCCGAGCGGCAAGATACTCAAATGGGCACTGCGAGAGAAATTTCCTGGTCCCGCTCCGAATTAGAGCCAAGTGCTACGGCACTAGGTGTGATATAAGCAAATCTGGACTTGGCTATGTTTGAATCTACGATTTCAAAGCAAGGGCAAACCACAATCCCAAAACCAGTTCGGGAGTCGCTTGGATTGCGACCAGGTGACCGCGTACGCTACGTCATAGTGGGAGGTGCAGTACGGATTCTACCGCTACGACCCATCGCTAGGTTATTCGGCAAACTGAGGCACGAAGGCAATCCAGTGTCGATTGACCAAATGGAGCAGGCTGTGGTAGAAGGGGCAACCGAGACAGAATAGCGATCGGTGAAAACGTAGTCGTTCGCCACGTTGTCACCTGCTCACTAGCACGACGACGTATCACACCTAACGAACGACATTAGAGTTGCTCATTAGATCCTTGTTGTTCCGGTCTAACATTTGCTCTTTCATGGGTGCTGGGACCCAACAATAGCTGCATAAACTGGCAATACGAGCATTTGTTAGCTATGATAGCGTCCCTTAAGTCGATCGTCGCATCGCAACTCCTGATTCCTTCATGGATTGTCAAGTAGTTAGTACGTGACTCCGGATTCCAATTCCATGTTCAACTTCCGGTTGCAACATTCGGTCGTCAATTGCTCGCCCTAGATGGATGGTCTCTTCGTTCATGTTGGTCGCCAAAGCCACAGCCGTAGCCATCTCGCTAGGATCAAAGCTCAACTGAGCATCGAAAGTAGCCACGATGTCTCAGTCTATGCTGAATTTGTACATTTCGCCCAGATTGAGCGACCACTAACCGACCACGAAGAGCAGATCGCGCGATCATTGCTTGACTACGGCACCGAGGAACGCACGAATGTAGGAGAGGCTACACCGCAGTGTACCGTCGTTCCCCGTCTCGGAACGATCTCACCGTGGTCCAGTAAGGCAACTGACATATTCCGACTTTGCGATCTTCATGTCATTGACCGGATTGAGCGTGGCGTGAGATGGTTTATCGATCCTTGGTTTCCGGAAATCGTGGATTTCCTTCACGACCGCATGACGGAGTCAGTTCTGCTGGATAGCGATCTTTCGCGCGTCTTTGCTAAGTTTCAGCCAGCACAGATGCAACAAATTGAACTTGGCTCCAATCCGGTCGAAACGTTTCATCAGCTGAACCGTAACTTAGGCCTCGCGTTAGCCGAGGACGAGATTGAATATCTGGTTCAGATCTACTCAAACTTGGGACGAGCCCCAACAGATGTCGAACTCATGATGTTTGCTCAAGCTAACTCGGAGCATTGTCGCCACAAGATATTTAATGCTGATTGGCTAATCGACGGAGAAAAGTCCTCGCAATCCCTCTTCCAAATGATACGCAGTACAACTGCCTCAACCAATGGCCTTGGCATTCGCTCTGCATATGAAGACAACGCGTCTGTGATAGACGGCGTGTGTACACAACGCTTCTGCGTAACGGCAGACACGCGCGAGTACAGATTCGTCGAGGAACCGGTCGACACGTTGATGAAGGTTGAGACACACAATCATCCCACAGCCATTTCGCCTTATCCAGGTGCGGCGACGGGTTCAGGTGGTGAAATTCGGGATGAAGGTGCAGTAGGGTGCGGATCCAAGCCGAAAGTGGCGCTAGTTGGTTTTACAACGTCTCATCTTGAGATTCCAGACGCCACTCACCCCTGGGAACTCGATGCTGGCAAACCCGAGCGAATGGCATCAGCGCTGGAAATCATGACGGATGGTCCAATTGGAGCGGCGGCTTACAACAATGAGTACGGAAGACCTGCTTTGCTGGGTTACTTTCGAACATTCGAAGCCAAGAAGGCTGGAAACAACAAAACCCGGTGGGGTTATCACAAGCCGATCATGATCGCTGGGGGCATAGGCTCTATTTTTCGCTCGCACATTCAAGGCGACTCAGTAGCGGGTAGGTGTGCCTTGGTGGTCCTCGGAGGGCCGGCGATGCTGATCGGATTGGGTGGGGGTGCCGCATCAAGCATGAGCTCAGGGCAATCGTCAGAGGACCTCGATTTTGCGTCAGTGCAACGCGATAACGCGGAGTTGGAACGCAGGTGCCAGGAGGTGATCGACCGGTGCACGGCTGCCGTTGATGGCAATCCGATTTCATTCATTCACGACGTTGGCGCCGGAGGTCTTTCCAATGCCTTTCCGGAGCTCATTCACGATCTTGGAGTAGGGGGCAGGTTTGAACTTCGGGATGTCCCAAACGCTGACATGGGTATGTCTCCAATGGAGATTTGGTGCAACGAAGCTCAGGAACGGTACGTTCTCGCTATTCCTGAAGACAAGATGTCCATGTTTGAAGGTATTTGTGAGCGCGAGCGTTGTCCCTATGCAATAGTTGGACACACTCTCAGCCAACCGCGAATTGAGCTAACCGATTCCCTCTTTGAGAATCGACCCATTGACTTGGCACTCGACGTTATTTTCGGCAAGCCACCAAAGATGCAGCGAGCGTTTACGAGCTGCAAGCGGCCTGTGGGCCGGATAGATCTGAGTCAAGCAACTTTGACGGATGCGATTGATCGCATCCTGCAGTTCCCTGCTGTTGCATCCAAGAAGTTTCTTGTAACTATCGGAGACAGAAGCATTACCGGCTTGATTGGGCAGGAGCAAATGGTGGGGCCGTTTCAAGTACCTGTAGCTGACGCTGCTGTAACTATCGCGGGTTACAACACCTACTCCGGTGAGGTGATGGCGATGGGTGAGAGATCGCCCGTGTCAACCATCGATCCTGCTTCTGCCGCGAGAATGGCCATTGCCGAAGCGCTGACAAATCTTGTTTCAGCACGAGTCCATAGTCTCGAACGCGTCGTGCTCTCTGCAAATTGGATGGCCGCCGCTGGACACGAAGGTGAAGATCAAGCATTACACGAAGCTGTGTCGGCTGCGTCGAAACTCTGTCGCGATTTGGGTATAGCGATACCCGTCGGCAAGGATAGCCTTTCGATGCGCACGCAGTGGACTGAGGGAGACAAAGAGCATGAGGTGGTTTCTCCCGTTTCCCTAATCGCCTCGGCATTCGCGCCGGTACCCGACGTCCGAAGTGTACTGACTCCTCAATTGAGAGGTGTTGGGAGTGAGCTCTTGTTGGTTGAACTTGGAAGGGAGCGACGACTTGGAGGTAGTGCTCTAGCCCAAGTCTACGGTCAACTTGGCGACAATCCACCCAATGTTAATGACGCTGCCACTCTGGCTTCCCTTGTCAATCTAGCCAGGGAAGTTCATGATCGAGATTTAGCGCTTTCAATGCACGATCGTTCAGACGGAGGGCTTTTCACTACGGTTGTTGAAATGTCGATAGCCGGGCGTATTGGATTGAGTATGGAACTCTCCGGATCGTGGCAGGAAGAACTCTTCGCAGAGGAAGTGGGTTTGGTGCTCGAGTCCATCCCATCTCGTTCGAGTCAAATCATTGATTTGGCTGATGAGTTGGGATTGCTATGCCAGCGAGTTGCAACAACCACAGACGACGAGAGCATCGCCATATCCTTCAACGGAAAAACGATTTATCGGGCGTCGCTTTTTGACATTGAAAGGCAGTGGTCCCGAACTAGCTTTCTGATGCAGCGGCTTCGAGACGACGAAGATTGCGCGGACTCTGAACATGGACTTATTGGTACGGGTGACGCTGGCCTCAGCGAGCAACTAACGTTTGCAATCGAAGAGCCGACTAGTGTCGAGACAAAATCTAAGCGCTCAGTGCCTCGAGTGGCAATTTTGCGTGATCAAGGAGTCAATGGTCAGGTTGAAATGGCAGCTGCCTTTCATGCAGCTGGATTCGCGTGTGATGACGTTCACATGACCGACTTGTTCGAAGGTCGAGTTACATTGAACGACTATCAAGTCCTAGCCGCTTGTGGAGGGTTCTCCTATGGGGACGTGCTTGGAGCCGGCGGCGGCTGGGCTAAGTCAATATTGTTCAACGACCAGGTGCGGTCGGAGTTTCAGGCATTCTTTGAACGTGGCGACAGCTTAACGTTGGGAGTTTGCAACGGCTGTCAAATGCTTGCGCGTTTGCACTCTCTCATACCTGGATCAGATCATTGGCCCACCTTCGAACGCAATCAGTCAGATCAGTTTGAGGGGCGTACCATTCAGGTTCGAGTTGAGAAATGCAACTCTCCTTGGATTGGCAATATGACAGGCAGTCAAATTCCTGTTCCAGTAGCCCATGGAGAAGGGAGAGCGCGGTTTGACGGCAAGGAATCTGTCGATGAGCTAAAAGGGCAGGGAAGAATCGCGTTTCGGTATGTTGACGGACAAGGTGATTCAACGAACGTTTATCCATTGAATCCCAACGGTTCGACGGACGCTATAGCAGGAACCGTTTCCGCCGACGGAAGAGTTTTGATTCTCATGCCACATCCCGAGCGAGTATATCGGACCATACAAAATTCGTGGGTCGATCCTGCACTCCGCAGCAGAGAGTTCAGTCCCTGGTTTCAGCTATTTAGGAATGCGTGGAACGCAGTTAGCTGATTGTTGAGCAATTCGTTAGCTAATTTGCAGCGTCCAAAGTTTTTCATTGCATTTTTTCACCACTTTTCTAATATTCGTTGCTTATTTGTAACAATAAAACTATACTTTTATTTATTTTGTATCAAATCGATTGTCCAAGCTTCAATCGGATGCACATCGAATCATCTCGCTACTGAGCAGTGCTGAAGAACCAGTAGCGGCTCGCGAGATATCAGAAAAGCTTGGTGACATTACTCGCATCACCGCAATCCGGCGACTGAATGAACTGGTTGCTCAGGGATTGGTAGTCATCGAGGGAGGCGGTCGATCGACACGATATCGCATTGCGAAAAAAGTGCCTCTGTTAGTGTCGGTCCCTGTGGGATTCGATTCGTGGGACATTGCCAAACATGTAATCCAACCTGTTAAAGCCCGAGTGCCAGTAGGCTATCAACAGAGTTTGCTCGACGCCTATCGGCCGAATTCCACGCAGTACCTTCGAGACCCCATTCTCAACAGTCTGCACGGTGCTGGTCGATTGGACACACAAGATTCATCCAATCTCGCTAGCTACAGGCGCGCTCATTGGCTGCAAAGATTCTTGATCGACGTTTCTCATGCCTCCAGCGTACTTGAGGGAGTGTCGACCGACTACCTTCAAACCGAACGACTGATTAGGCTTGGAGAAAGCGCAAGCTCGTCGCACGACCGTAGGAGCGTTACGATCATTCTGAACCATAAAGATGCGATTGAAATGCTGAGCCGTGGAGTCGTACTTCAGCATGGACTGAGTGAAACAAACTACAACGTTTCGACATTGTGTGACACCCATGCTCAACTTACAAAACACCTTCTTGTAGATCCAAACTCAGTTGGACAGATTCGCAACATGGATGTGAGGGTTACTGGTTCCTCCTATGTGCCGCCAAGCGATCCATTGCAACTTCGTGATTTGGTGATGGAAGTCCTGGAAAAGTGTCAAGAAATCGAGGATCCCTTCGAGCAGTCGTTCTTCTCGCTTGTTCATCTGTCTTACTTGCAGCCTTTTCTCGAAGGGAACAAGCGCACGGCTAGGACCATGGCCAACCTGTCGTTGTTACGAGCTGGCTATTGTCCAATTTCGTTTCTAGGAACACCGTCGGATGCTTACATGCACGGAGTCTTGGGCGTCTATGAACTCGGTCGAGTGGAACTGCTGAAGGACGTATACGTGTCGACCTACCTGCAGTCTGCCTACTATTTCCATCGTGACCGCGAACGGAGTGTTGAACCGCACGGATTGTCGCTTAGGTATCGATTGAAGATCGTTGAATTGCTCCGCTATCTGATTCGAGAGAGGCCGGAGTCACCGCTGGATGCAATTGCGTCGTGGATTCAAGAACTGACGGACCTAGGTCATAGAGAACGAGCTGATTTGCGTTGCATCGTTATTGAGGAGTGCCGTAACATGACCGAGGTTGTTGCTCGAACCATGGCGATTGATTCACTCGCATTTCGCCGGTGGAACATGCAACGCAGCACCTACTTCAATGAAATTGATTTGCCCAGAGCCAGCGTGCCGGCAAGTGTAAAGTAGGAAATTCCATCCCCATGGGCCCGAGGCAAAGAAGTCGAATGAATCTATATGAACTTGAAGGCAATCAGGTAAGAACGGAGGGCGATGTTTGGGTTGCACCAACTGCGGTGGTGATTGGACAAGTGCTGCTCAAGCACAATTCCAGCGTCTGGTGGGGAGCAGTACTGCGAGGAGACTACGAACCCATTGTGGTTGGCGAGCGTTCGAACATTCAGGACAACTGCGTTGTTCACATGGATGAAGATTACCCTGTGACAATTGGAAACTGCGTAACTGTTGGGCACAAGGTTGTATTGCATGGTTGCACGATCGGCGACAACAGCTTGATCGGCATCAATTCCGTAATCATGAATGGTGTTGAAATTGGTGAGAACTGCCTCATAGGGTCTAACACTCTACTAACGGAGGACAAGCAAATTCCACCGGGAAGCCTCGTCCTAGGATCTCCTGGAAAGGTAGTTAGGGAGCTGTCGTCCGATGAAATCGAGGAATTGACCGATTTCTCGGATAGGTATGTGCGCAATTCGGCGAGATATCGGATGACCCTCAACAGTCGGGATTCATTAGGCTTATAGCTTCAAGCTGCGATTGAAACAACTTCATTGGGTTAATCTGCGTCGATATAGGTCCATTTGACGGCATCGGCACATATGGCCATAGTGTCCGGGGTGTTGGTCTCATTGCTTAGTGCAACCCTAGCATGGCCTGATTCGACTACGTCGATCGTTCCAAGTTCATTCCATCCGAAATGCCAGTCCTCTCGGTTTCTCGTAAGATCCCATCGTTGCTTTCCAACTGTGATCCTGAAGTCGAAGTCGCCACCAGACCACGCAACGCTAGGCAAGTGGTACCACAGCTTCCATCTGCCTGGGCGAGGAATTTCAGTGTTGAAGGACACTTCTTGGATCGGTCGTTTGTTTGGCAAAGCGAAAACATATGTGTGTCGATAGCGTCCCCAACATGCTCCCCAGGTACTTCGAGCCCAAACTCCACGATGTGTAGCAACAAAGGATGCGATCGGCAGACCGTTGTCTTGCCCTTCCTCTCGTGGAAAGTAACTCCGAAATAGCCCGGCTCCAAATATCGAAAGATAGTTGTTGACTTTGACCGATGAAGTCTCCGCTTCAAATCCAGGATCCAAATCGTCGATTACGATCGAATTCTGGTCGTCGTTAGGACTCCATTGAGATGGAACTAGCGAGTACCACTGTGACTCATTGATTGGCTTCAGGAGGTGAGACGGCAACGAATCCACGATTTGGGTTCGAATTTCTAGCTCACCGCGGTTGAGCGACAGAAATGTTTTTGCGTACAGTTCCCCGAGTTTGTTTCCGGTTCGCATGATGAGCGTGTGCGAGGACTTGCCTGGGAGTTCGAAGGGACCCAAGGCCTTTGAGCCCGCGATCACTTCATGAGGGATGTTCTCGAATACCATTTGCTTGAATTCCACGATCTCAAACCAGACGTGGGCGGCTACATCTTCGCCGCTACGCAGGTTTAGAACACTTACAAACCGATTTCCTAAGTCATCCGGTTCATCCAATTGGAGCTGACGTACAACAGAGAAATTCACTCCCGGCAGTCTAGTATTGAGCAAAGTGCTTTGAATCATTGGCCGAATGTTTAGACCGTTCGACTGAAAGGCTTCCTCGATTGCCTCAAAGGCGACCGGATTTGACGGAGCGTTTGCAGCAATTGACGCGGTAGTTGAAGCTATGGTCTCTTGGTCAAGCGACACTTCAATCATCTCTGACAACTTGAGCATTCGAAACCGTTGCTTACGCACAGAGTCACCAGAGAGGCGGTCCACCTCGTGATGCATGCCCGCGGGTACTGACGAAAACGTCCTCTCGATAGATTCCCAAAATGCGTGGGAATTAAGAAGCGACGCAAAAAATTCTCTGAGATCGAACCGAATCGTCATACCACGAAGGTAGTCAAGGACGTATCTCAAATTCACCTGTGTTTCTGGAGCAAGGGCATTTGCCAAACCGAAGTCGAATCGGTATCCATGAGTCGACTCTTTGGCCAGACCACTGAGTAAAAGCTTTTCCATCAGTAGCGTAGTTAGTATCGATTGGTTTTCCTGGGCTAACTCAATCTTCGAAAGGATCGCGTTAACGATTGCGTCCTCGTAGGTTTGATTGAAAATACCATTAGTCCAGTAATAGGAAATCCCATATTCGACCTGTTCTTTGAAAAAACCGGTAGGGTCATCTATCGCACTTTCCTGCATTTCCTCCAGCAAATCGATTCGGGCGAACGGTGCTCCCGACTCTCGGAACAGATGAATTGAGTCCATTCCTAAGTCCGTGCCTCGGTTCTTGTTCAGCAGCGAAAGGGTTGAAGGGGCTTCGACAATCGAGAATTCTTTGTAGGGAAACGGGATTCCTTGCGATTTCAATACCGCAATTGCATCGCTGACGTACCTGGCAATGCCAACCTTTAGACGGTATGTTTTGACCTGCTCTTCACATGGAACGGGAAAGTATCCTGTTGCATGTTCAATCATCAAGGAGAACAGGTCGTATGAATATTACAACGAGACAGGGTGGAACCGTCCACGTTGGCCTTGACGTCCACAAGGACACGATTTCGGTGGCTGTCGCGTGGCACGTGGCGGTCACGGGAGAGCTGCGAGTGGAGGACGTCGGAGTCGTCTCGAATCGGGCGAGTCAGGTTTCCCGCTGCGTGCGGGGGCTGTCGAGGAACTACGGCGAGTCCCTTCACTTCGCTTACGAGGCGGGGCCCTGCGGCTTCGCGCTGCATCGCTAGCTGAGCGACATGGGTCTGTCCTGCATGGTTGCGGCTCCGACGCTGATTCCGAGACGCAGCGGCGACCGAGTGAAGACGGATCGGCGCGATGCTCGCGAGCTGGCTCGGTTGAGCCTGACAGGGCTTCTGACGCCGATCTGGGTGCCGAATCCGGCACAGGAGTCGATGCGCGATCTGGTTCGGTGCCGCATGGTGCTGAAGGATCAGGTAGGCCGAGCGAGGAGGAGAATCCGCCACTTCACGCTGCGCAGGAACCTGCAGGCGCCGAAGGGAGGATCGACCTGGAGCCAGACGTATCGGGCCTGGCTCAAGGATCTCAAGCTGGAGACTCCGGCGGCGCAAAAGGCCTTGCGCTGCCATCTCGACGTGCTGGAGGATCTGGAGCGACGGCTTGGGGACGCCGAGCGCGATCTCGCAGGCGAAGTGGACCAGTCGGCCTTGAAGAAGCTCGTCGACGAGCTGCGCTCGCTGCGAGGCATCGACAGGGTCGCCGCGGTGTCCCTGCTGGCCGAGGTGGGCGACCTGCGACGCTTCCCCACCGCGGGCGCGTTCATGTCCTATCTGGGCCTGACGCCAAGCGAGCGCAGCAGCGGCGGCCTGCGAAGAACCGGAGGCATCACCAAGACGGGCAACTCCATCCTGCGGCGCCTGCTGGTGGAAGGCGCCTGGACCTACCGGTTCCCGCCCCGCGAGACGAAGCATCTGCAGCGCAAGGCGGCTCTGGCCTCGCCCTACGCCAGGGAGAGAGCCTGGGCGGCCCAGAAGGACCTGTGCCATCGCTACCGCAAGATGGTGGTACGCGGCAAGAACACCAAGACCATCACGGTCGCCGTGGCTCGAAGTCTCGCCGGCTACGTGTGGGACATCGCCGGCAACGCCATGAACAAACTGCAGGTCGCAAGCGAAATCGCCGCCTGACCGCGACGACGAACCCAACCCAAGGAGAACCGAACACCGAATCGAGCGACATGGATGCACGCTGGGAACCCTCGAGTATGCTATGTGGACTCCTCGCCAGAGGAGCTACCCACGACTTTAGACTGAGGCAAGCCCGTTGAAGCAGCACCATTCTGTGGTAGCCAACCCACGCATGACAGAGTCCCAATGGTCCATTTCCACATCCATGTCGCACGTTCAAACTGAAACGGAAATCATCATGTGAATTCTCAAGACTACTACAATCATCAGGAGCGGTCAAAACATGACAGCATTTCATTCTTCCCGAATCTCATTGCGTGTCGTCTATGGACAAGGACGTTTACGTCAAAATCCTCAAAAGTGTGTTGCTCGACCTGAAAGTCCGAGGCAAGCATTGTTAGAGACCGGAATTCTCCATTCATTGTGAATTGATTCTCTTCACTACTCTGAGGTTGGAATAGTTCTCCAGCGGTCACCAGCGTCCATGACTTCCTCGTTAGGTCAACGGCTAGATTTACATTCATCGAAGTACCTTCCGTTCCGCTATCAACGGACAGAGGTGGAACCAGCGGCTGTGGATACCAGTGGCTCAATGGAGTCAATGCGACGTAGTCCGATGTGAATACGCTGGATCGCTGACCCATTAGGCGGATTAGCTGCGAGTTTGTGTCTGAGAAAACGTCGTCAGACGTGTGGTCTACCAAGTAGTGTGGATCTGGACTTCCCCTCGCAGTCAACGTAAATGCGTATACATCTCCGCTTGGGGAGTTACACAACGTCAAGTCGAACTCAAGGACTCCCTTATTGTGACTGTAGCTCAGAGGGTTGTCGTTGCATGAGGCTTGAACTACTTTCATTCCAGGATTGAGCGCAAAGGCGACGCGCAATGCTTCTGAATCGGTTTGTTCTGTGGTTGATTCCGGTAGCACTACTGTGTACTCGAGGTCGATGCTTACCTGCGCCCCTGGCACGATTCGGACTTCTCCTTCAATGGCATTGACTACTACAGGGCGTAGAAGTGCTCTCGAAGCTTCTTCGTAGGCTTGGAGCCACGACTGTCGCTTGCTTGCGTCAATGATTGTGGTTGTGTGAACAACAGCTTGGCAAACTAGGCATGTTGACGTCAGAAAGACTGCAAAGGGTACGTAGGACCTGCGTTTTGCTGGGTCCAGTCGACGATGGAGTGCAGCAGTTGCAACAATGAGAGCAAGTGACAAGCAAAAAACCGACAGCCAGTACGTCAGATGCTTAACCTGGAAATAGTCTGGAGCAAGATCTGTCGGAAATAGACTTGCGGCACTGTAACCAAATGTAAACGAACCCAAATCCCAGGGCAGAAGTGGGCTAACAATTGCCTGAACCAACAGGATGAGCACGGTGCCCAGAAACCCTATGACAGCGCTTTTAGACATTTCGGTGATTAGGCATGCCAAACTCGTCCAAAAGAACAGTGCCGAAGCCAGATTGATCAATACGAACAGAATCGACCACGGCTCAAGCGGCTCCATAATTCCAGGATGAGTGGCAACGTCCAAAGCCGCAATGCCCTGGTAGGCTAGGGTTAGAGCGACAAGAAAGAGGGCAACGAGGAGAGTTGGTGCAAGAACTCGCGACAATGCCAATAGGAAATTGCTCGGAGACCTATGGGTGACCACTACGCTCTCAATTGAATCTTCCCGATAGTTTGGAAGACGAAGAGCAAAGACGATTGCTACTAGGATGCACAAATAGAAGAGTAGTGGCTCGTATCCACCCATTGCGTATTTTGGGTTTGAAATGCCATGGAATGGCGCGTATACAGAAACAAGGTGGTGGTAGGTTCCTAAGATGAGCACGAAGCCAAGGAGGACTGTCGCTAGTGCTGCGAGTAGCGCAGATGTAGAAAACCGCCGAAACAGGTGTTTGAGATCAAGGAAGATCAGAGATCTAACTGTTGTAGCAGCCTTGGTAACTTCCCAGAATTTCATTGAGAAAATGTTCTTAAACGTTTATTTTTGTGAGATATTTGAATGGTGTTAATTGCAAAGCAAATAGTTAGATAAGTTCATTATTGATGCTGCAGGGACGTAATTATTGGTAGCGAACAGTGCGTCGCAGATACCTTGCAAGTTGATGAGCCCTCGATGCCCCACATTCCGTTGCTCCAAATTGAGGGCGTGCTCTGATCCTCAGTTCAACTGCGTATGTTACCGGTGATTTGTTCGCATCTATAGGTAGCAGTTGAATTGCAGCCAGCGGCTTCAATCCTCAAGCAAGCAACCCCAATAGATGCATGCTACCCAAGAAGTGTTGCAGGGAATCTTGGGTGTCAATTCACTGGTAAGATAGCGGTGCACGGTACTGTGCTTTACAGGATGTGTTCTCAGCTGATGCTATCCAAGATTAGTGCTACTGGAATCTAGTTCATGACGAGTATCGGTACTCCCCTAACAAGTACTGCAACCCGCGTAATGATGCTTGGTAGCGGGGAGTTGGGAAAGGAAGTGGTCATTGAATTGCAGCGTCTTGGGGTCGAAACGATTGCCGTGGACCGCTACGACAACGCTCCGGCGATGCAGGTGGCTCACCGGAGCCACACTATCGACATGTTGGATTCGCAACAGCTGGTATCTCTGGTCGAGAGTGAAAGCCCTCATCTGATAGTTCCGGAAATTGAAGCGATCGCTACAGCTTCGTTGAAAGACTTGGAGGCAAGTGGTTTTCGAGTGATTCCATCGGCAAATGCAGTTCACCTTACGATGAACCGCGAAGGCATTCGAACTCTAGCTGGACAAACACTCAAGATCCCTGTATCAGCCTACTGCTTCGCTGATTCCGAGAAGACGTACTTGGAAGGCATCGAACAGATTGGGCTGCCCTGTGTCGTCAAACCAACTATGAGCTCCTCGGGCAAGGGACAATCCGTGGTGCGGTCCATGGAAACAGCACTCCAATCGTGGAAGTACGCGCAGGAAGGAACTAGGGGTGCCGCCGAGAGGGTGATCATTGAGGAAATGATCGATTTCGATTACGAGATAACACTACTGACCGTTCAGCATTCCGCTGGTGTTTCCTACTGTGAACCGATTGGACATCGGCAGGAGCGAGGAGACTATCGCGAGTCGTGGCAACCGCATGAAATGGAGCAGGGCGTCCTCGAAGAGTGCCAAAGTATTGCAGCAAATGTAACCAAAGCGCTTGGAGGATGGGGCATTTACGGCGTTGAGTTTTTCATAAAAGGCGACAAGGTCTTCTTTAGCGAACTGAGTCCTCGTCCACATGACACGGGAATGGTCACTTTGGTGAGTCAGGATCTGTCCGAGTTTGCTTTGCATGCACGGGCAATACTGGGTCTGCCCATACCCACAATCGAAAACTACGGCCCATCTGCAACAGCCGTGGTTATCGTTGGGGGACATTCGGAGCAGGTTCAATTCGATCGATTGGACGAAGCATTGCAGGAACCTGGTACGCATGTCCGATTGTTTGGAAAGCCTTTTGTTAGCGGTGAGCGACGCATGGGCGTTGCACTTTCCAGAGGGGAGTCTATTGACGAAGCTCGATCGAAGGCACGCACCGCAGCAAGCCGAATTGGCTACACGGTCTAGCCCGATCGGATGTCACATTCATTGTTTGGGTACTAGACAGTCGTTAAGATCTGTCTGAGTTGCCATCCGCTGGCACGTATTCTGTATCGGAATGCATCGTGTTTCGTCGAATGACCCGTTGAACGACCCGCCGTGACGTGCCTATACTCAGAACACCAGACTGGCTACATTGAGGCAGTCATTGAAACAATCTTTGGAGGCAGACATGTTCAAGGTCACAGACGCCACGGGCGCACAAGTATTGATTAATCCGCTACAGATTTCCTACATCAGAGAAAGGAACAAGAAATCCGTGGAAATTATTCTTGCCGGAATGGACGACACAGCAATCGTGGCAGGAATAAGGGTCGATACCGATGGTCGGGACCCCAATGCCGTGATGGAAGATTGGGAGCTTCAACTGGACCGTTGGTATTCCACCAATCTGTGAAGTTGCTGGCATGGAATTCATGGTCACAAAACAAGCACAGTTGCCCTAACCGTCGATCGATAGACGTAGAACGTGACGTCTAAGGTGCGACGCCAATTATGACTTGATGCGTTGCAAAAATGCATCCAATCAGACCTATAATCGAAGCTAATTCAAACAAGAGAATGGCATGTTTCAACTGAAATCTTGGAAAGTGATTGTCGCCTGCATCGTCTGCGTTGGCCTATGTTCTGGATGTGTGGTAGTTTCTCAATCGCAAGCGGAGTTGGTTTCACTCACAGCCAACGAGAAAACAGCGACCATAAATTCTTTGTGCGAAACAGGAAAGAAGAGCGGGTTCGAGATCTACTCGTTTTGGTATCAATCGGAGCATGGTCCCAGCGAGGTCTTCTATCGGTGTCTAACGACACGTGCAGAAGCGATGCGAGACCGAGAGCATCTACGTGGTGCCACCATTGTTACTAAAGACAGTAGTGTGATCGATGTGTTTGGTGAGTTGAGTTTCTAACCCCCCCCCCCCCCCAAAAAAACTCCTGCTCACGTATTGCAACACTACAACAGCAGGTCTTTTCTCGCCCAATAGGGGTGGCTCTAACGGAGATCCAAGTTTCAACCAATTGAACCAAACTCCCGTGGTTTGCTTGGGTTCTGATTTCTCTTAGATTTGGATCGGGCAATGTGACCCGTCGACGGGGCATATAGCGGACTCGACTCCATTGAGGTCGTCGCCATCCGGTAAGAAGGTGTTGCGAACCCTTGGACAATGCCTGTGTGTCGACCTCTATACAAAGGAGTTGATTGCGGGGTCGCATAACGATCAAAGTAACTGGCAGTCGGTTGTTTCGCCACCTATACAGCGCTTTAATGGATTGGTTTGAGGCGGTTCGATGTCAAGAACTTTAGGTACGCCAAATTTTGGGTGATCGCTTTGCAAGGAGGATGGCGCGTGATGAACCGGCGTCGTGGGCTGGGTGGCAACGAATGGGACATTTCGCTTGTAGTCTAATGCTATGGAACTTCAATGGAACCCATTCATGCTCAAAGTCGAAAAGAGAAATGGCGGCGAAGCGCTCATCAATCCCAATCATATTGCTTACATAGAAACGAGAGGCAAAAAGAGCTTGCGAGTTGTTCTAGACTGTCCGCATCCTTATTTGCTCTATGGTGGCGGAACGTTCTTGAGGGTACGTCTCAAGGACGAAGATCCCAAGGCCGTGCTTGCAAGGTGGGGCGAGCAGATAAGCCAATGGATGGCCGAACACCGGACGTAGGTGCGACATTGGATTGAATGCGGTCGCAGTCTGGCATTGGATCCTAGTCTGGCAACCTATCTCTTATGTTTCAACGGCTCGTTCAATGGGCCCAATGACTGTGCGAACATCTCCAGTGCGCTTTGTAAATCGCTGGCGATCGAAATACTCCAGAATGTCAATGACAGGCATCCGACCCATTCCACTCTCGTCGCGAAATTCTCGAACTGTGAATGGATGTTTCTCGTTCAGGCAGATTGCTAGCTTTGCAAGCTCGTTCAGGCGCGACCTGGTGAAGTAGCGTTTTGGAGTTACTTGAACCAACATGTTCGCCCCTGACATACGTTGAAGCTCCGCCTCAAGCATCCTTAGAGGCATTCTTAGCACCTTGGCTATATCGCCTGTCGTGGGTGGCTGGGTGACTTCAATGATGGGACAGATTCTTTCGTAGAGTTGCCTGTTGTAGGTAGGTTTGTCCACTACATGCGAGTGCAGCGAGTATCTTCCCGAGTTGGCGCGAAACAAGCCTTGGTCAACTCCGTATGCGAGCACGAATTGCGTCGTTTCGCGATTGCATTTCAAATGGTTTGCAAGCTGTGGGAATGACATACCAGGTTCCGAAGGTTTTTCCTGGTGCAGTCTGGAAAGGACAGAATCAACCTCCGAAGTAATCGAACGCAATGTGTCTTGGTGCAGAAAACGATCGTTTAACTTGAGAACACCCGCAAGTTGTTCGAGTTCGGTTGCAACTTCTGCGGGGAGATTCCAGGAGATTTGGAAATCGCGCAGGCGAACACAGCGACCCCTGCAAGCGAGAATGAAAGCGTCTGCGTAATTGGCCTTCTCAACCAAAGGCACAAGCGCGGACAATGTTGTGACTCTGTCAGTGCTTTGCCGCCGTGTGGGTGGTTCACTGACCGAGACGACCAAGCCACCTCCAAGAGTCCTTTGCAAATCGTGATCTCGGACAATTAACCTATCACCAACCTTGACATCAAGCTGATGCTCTGACGTTAGGTCCGCTAGCCCAACATTGCCTGCCTGTAGAGAAGCTTGCAAGGGGAGCAGCCTTGCTTGTGAGTGGCTCGTTGCATGGTAGACATGCACGGGATGCCAATGACTCACCCGACGCGGGAAATCTGGAACAACTTCAAGATTTAGGGTCAACTCGGTTGTCTGCTCCGCATATTCGGGGTCACGAAGCCACATGCCTCGAGTGACTCTCGATGCTGACTCTCCTGACATATTGATTCCACATCGGTCTCCCGCACGCGCCACATTGGCTGGCAGCCCATTTACAACAAGACTTCTGGCTCGTACACGTTTCCCGGTCTGCGAGATCGTCAATTCGCTGCCGATTTCGATTGACCCATCGAATACAGTACCTGTCACGACAGCTCCGATCCCTCGTGGACTGAATGATCTGTCAATTGAGAATCGAACATTTCGTTGTCGGTCTTGTCGCTTGAATGTGGAGGCTGCAATGCTCAATTGCTTGCGAATCTCATCGACTCCAGCTCCGGTTGTTGCTGATGTCGGCACGATTGGACACCCATCCAGAAAGGACGCAGATGTCAAGGTTCGAAGTTGATTGGTGACCTCGGAGATGCGCTTTTCGTCGACCAAATCGATTTTGTTGAGAACAACGGTTCCCTGTCCCAAACCAAGCAACTGGAGAACGTTGAGATGTTCTCTTGTTTGAGGCATCACTCCGTCGTCCGCAGCAACGATCAGCAACGCATGCTGCATGCTGGCTATCCCCGCGATCATGTTGTGAATGAACCTGTGGTGCCCTGGCACATCGACAAATCCAACCCTGTGGCCATCAAAGTCGTGGTAGGCAAAACCCAGGTCGATGGTTAGTCCGCGCCGCTTCTCCTCTTCCAAACGGTCCGTGTCGACACCGGTCAATGCTTTGACTATGGCCGTCTTGCCATGATCGACATGGCCAGCCAGAGTAACGATCAATTCAAGTGCCCAAGCGTCTCAAGCAGGTCATCCAGAGGTTCGGCGCCACGCATGTCAAAAAGCAATCTTGACTTGCTGCGACGGCCTATGACTGCTGGTTTCAAGTCTCTAAGGAGCTGCTCGAATTTTCTCAACTCACTTTCCTGCGTATGACTGACGGCTACCGCGATGGATGGGAGTCGGGTCGTAGGCTGAGACCCGCTTCCGATGACGGAGTGGCTCTCTACGATCTCAAAGGTCAGTGTGCTAGCTATTGATTTCAGTACTTTGTCCACACAGCGGGCTCGGTGTTGGAGTTCCTTTTGGGAAAGCGTCAAATCTCTAAGCAATTTCACATGGCGATGCATGGTCGTTGGATCTTCATAGGCCTTGAGAGTCTCATCAAGGAGTGCCAGAGAGAGCTTGTCCATTCGCAACGCCCGCTTGAGCGGATTGGAGTCGATCCTTTCAATCAAATCAGCTCGTCCAACTATGATGCCTGCTTGGGGTCCACCCATGAGCTTGTCTCCGGAGAAAGTCACCAAGTCGGTTCCGTTGCTCAGAGAGTCGGCCGGAAGGGGTTCTTTGGGTAGATGTAGCTTTTCGAGGTCGACTAGAGCACCACTGCCCAAATCCAGCACGAAAGGGATTCCGGTCTGTTGAGACAGCTCAGCGAGTTGCTTTTCGGTCGCACACTCTGTATAGCCTTGGATGTGGAAGTTGCTCGGATGCGCTTTCATCAACAACGCCGATTTTTCGGAAATTGCGTTGGCGTAGTCCGCGATGCGCGTCCGGTTCGTTGTGCCTACTTCGATCAGCTGGCATCCTGCCCGCGACATGATTTCCGGCAGTCGGAAGCTACCTCCGATTTCTATCAGCTCTCCGCGCGAAACCAGTACTTCTCGATTGCTGGCAAACGTATTCAACACGATTAGGACAGCGGCAGCATTGTTGTTCACAACAGTAGCGGATTGGGCACCCGTCAAACGGATCAAGCGTTCCCGCACTACGCCTTCCCGGTCGCCACGAACACCTTTGCGTAGGTCAAACTCCAAGTTGACAGGTCGTGTGGTCGTCTCAATCGCTCGTAGCAGGAGGTCCTTATCCAGCACTGCGCGCCCCAAATTGGTATGCAGAATCGTGCCGGTCAGATTGAACACGGGCTGAAATCCGAGATGTCGGTTTTCTCGAAGCCAGGTGCAAACCCTTGTAGCGTACTCCGACAAGCTCAAATCTGAGGCTGCGTTGAGTTGGTGCTGCCTTAGGTCACTTTGTACTGCACGAACGCCGTCGACCACATTGGCAAATCCCCATTCTTCGACCAGCGAGGTCAAAGCGTTTGAACGTGCTATGGCGTCGACAGATGCTAGTCTCATGTTTCCGGTGCAATCCAAATTGTCGTTGGTCGTGCTGTGCTGACTGTGCAACAGAATGTCAAGTGCTTGATTGGGTATGGTACGACTTCCACGGATACCGTGCATTCAACTAGTAAACTGATATAGGTCTGGTTCGACTGCATGGGTAGAGAAGAGGAGCAACATGGCTGAATCCAAGAGAGTGGCGTTCGTGGGACTTGGAGTTATGGGCTTTCCAATGGCAGGTCACTTGGCGGCCGCGGGACATCAAGTTTTCGTCTACAACCGTACCGATCAAAAGGCGGAAGAATGGTTGGACAAGCATCAGGGAAGTTCTTGCCCTACACCAGCAGAAGCAGCGGCTGAAGCGGAGATTGTCTTTATGTGCGTTGGCAACGATGACGACGTTCGAAGCGTTGCCCATGGTTCGGACGGCGTCTTCGCTGGAGTGCATTCGGGTTCTATTGTGGTGGATCACACTACCGCATCTATGGAATTGGCACAGGAGCTCAACGAAGCCGCGCAGCAAACGAACAGCGAGTTTCTAGATGCCCCTCTCAGCGGAGGCCAGGCTGGAGCGGACAACGCCCAACTGACAATAATGGTTGGTGGAGATCAAGCAACCTTCGACCGTGCGTACCCTGTCTTAGACGTTTACGCGAAGATCGCCAAATTGATGGGTAGTGTAGGAGCAGGTCAGTTAACCAAGATGGTCAATCAGGTGTGCATTGCTGGAATCCTTCAGGGATTGTCGGAAGGATTGCACCTTGCCGAGAAGGCGGGCATGGATGTCGGAGAGATTGTTGAGGTCATTTCCAACGGAGCTGCGCAGTCGTGGCAGATGGACAATCGTGCAGCGACCATGGCAGATCGCTTTTTTGAGTACGGTTTTGCGGTCAACTGGATGAGAAAGGACTTGGATATCGCCTTGCGTACAGCACGGAGGTACGGTGCGCGGATGCCACTTAGTGCACTGGTTGACCAGTTTTATGCTGACGTTCAAGCTTTTGGAGGAGGAAGATGGGATACCTCGAGCTTGATAGAGCGCTTGCGTCGCGTCGATTCCTGATTACGGTGTAAATTAGTCCTATAGGAACAGATTTAGGCGGTAGCAGCAAGTTCGGTGGCCCGCGAATCAGGTGCGTCGACAGATGCAGGTCTCAAGGACTGTTTGAGGGCTCGGGTTACATTCATCAAGTCTCGTAAATAGGACCACTGCGCGTCATTGATTTCAGCAAGAACCAAGGGCAGTTTGATGTTGTGTGCGTGATCCAAAGCAACTAGGTCATGGCATGCCTGTATGTAAGCAAGAACAATCTCTTGTCGTTGATCTGTTGAATTTGACTTGGGACTAACCGAATACCCGATTGGATCGAGAACAGTTGGTTCAATCTGTTGGGTTGCGCTGACAAGCTCCGCGAGTTGCAAAGCGAGCTTTCGCGCATAGCGTTGTCTGCGTTTGAATTCAGATTGCGTTGACACTTCGCTGTCTGATTGAACAGCGATTGGGGGTGCCTTGCGAACTTTGGTCAAGCCTGAGCGATGGCTAGGGATTCTTCTATTGCGATTCTTCTTCCTGCGCCTCCTCTTGCTGCTGAGCTTTGACTGTACATCACTCTGTCTTAGACTCTCGATCATTGAGTCCAATTCGGGTTCTCCGACATCAAACATTAAACGAACGAGTTGGAGTTCAATGTCACACGATGAGCAGATTTCGTATTCCAATTGATATCTAAGTTCATCAATGTGCCAATCCGACGAATCTGTTGCAGCGCAAACTTCAGCAAAGACCTGATCAAAGGGAGTTCCGAATTCTCCAAACTCCTTCCAAATCACGTTTCCAATCCTGTAGAGTGAACGTATACGCTCCACTTGAGGTCGGCCAATACCAATACCGAGTGCGATGGGCAATACCGGAAGCAGCACCTCAACTGCATAGACCATTTGGTTGTAGAGGGAAGCGCTGATCGGATAACCCTCCTGTCGTAGTATTTTGACAGCCTGGACTTGCGTGAGCTTCTCTTCGCCAATTTCCTCCTGTTTGAGTTCGACACAGTGAATGAGCGCGCAGGCGCGTTCGATGAACGGTTTGGTGCGGCGGGCGTCGTTCTGAATAGAGTGTGAGAGTTCTAGCATGAGGTCGTCGACAGGTTTTCGCTCTACACAGTCGACTACACGGTACCGAGGATCCTTGGTCTCCTGATAGAGCGACTCCACAATCTCGAGACGCGTCGCGCCGCCATTGATTAAGAGGTACTCTTGCGCACATCGCTTCGTACCAACGACGAACGGCTCGACCAATCCTCGATTCCGAATTGATTCGCGGAGACGATGGTAGTCCGTTCCTTTCGATCCAGTTTTGATGTGCTTTGTATCTGGCATCAAGTTTGTTTCCAACCCATTACTATACATATAACCAGTATAAATGATATGGGTATGCATCCATCGATTCAATGTTCCTGCACGGCACTTTGTGGGACTGGCAATACCAGTCGGTTTCAGTTCAATCTAGGCAATATCGGAATGGATGCCATTTATTGAATTTAGACTAAAGATGCAATGGAATATCGACTCAATCGATGGCGAAGTTTTGGGCTATTGCTCGAAACAGCACAAGACGAGGGAGAGACTCAACCACCTATGACTCAGCAGCTCGCTGTTCAAACATCTCTCGCATTCGCTGGTTAGTACCTGCGTGATCACCCTTGACTGCAAGCATTCCCCCGTCGACAACCAAGTCGATTCCTGTCACCCATCGCCCTTCGTCGCTTCCCAAGTACACGCACGCCATGGCGATGTCCCATGCCTCACCACCAGGTCCAGTCAAGGGCATGACCCCTCCGGTGACGTTTCGCACAAATCGATTGATGCGATTGGTCTTGTGTTCCGAAGTGATTTGCTGGCCATGGGTATGGCCTCCCCAGAATATTGGGGTTGCGATTGCTCCAGGACTAACGGCATTCACGCGGATCCCGAACGGACCCAGCTGCATGGCCGCTGCCTTTGTGTAGTTGGACACGCCGGCTTTGGCTGCGGAATAAAGTGGGTCGGCCGCAGGTTCGGCTTGGTGAGCGCCCTTGGACGAATTATTGATGATGGACCCGCTCCCGTGCTTTCTCATGATGGGAGAAGCGTGCTTGGTTGCAACCATGATGGATCCCAGCAGGTACCACTGTGAATACTTGAAGGATTCTTCGTCCACATCCTCGATATTGAAGGCGTGGGGGCGTCCAGGCATGTTGGAGGGTCCTCCTGCATTGTTGAACAAGATGTCCAGTCGTCCCCATGTCTCAGCCGCCGCGTTGATTACTTTGGCGATTTCCTCTTCCTTAAGCACATCTGCCTTGATGAAAATGGCTGATCCAGACGGTTGTCGTTTTTCGACTTCCTTGCCCAATTCCTCGTTTCTGCCGCAGAAAATGACCTTTGCTCCTTCAGAGCAAAAGGCATCTACAGTCGCTTCGCCAATGCCACTGGTCGCGCCGGTAACTACAGCAATCTTGCCGTCGAGTCGTCCCATGAATTTCTCCTAGATGCTTCAATTGGTTGCTCCAATTAGTCTAGCGAAGTGCCCTCTTGGTTAAGTTTCTTGAACATGTATGTGTGGAAGGCTAGAGCAGGAAGGGATTGGTTCGTGTCTCACAATGGATTGAATATGCACCAATTGGCTACCAGTCTAGGACCACTTGTCAAAGCTCTCACAACGGTTTGTTAGAAGCTTCAGATCTACAGGCGACAGGGTAGGTACACTCAAATTAGATCGCGGAAGCGATGACTCAAACCTAAGCAGGATAGTGCTGCAATTCGTCGCATCGATTGAATCCAACTGGGCAATCTGTTGCCATAGCATCTCTAGCCCGAGATCAGGCTGCGCTGTAACGAATTGGCAAGCTTTTCAAGCCGCCAACGAAGGACGATTCGGAGTAGCGTGGCGTGCCGTTCAGTTCGATATGCGATACCCGATTTAGAAGTTCACGAAAGAACGCATCCATTTCCATCCGTGCCAAGTGCTGACCCAAGCAAACATGTACTCCATAGCCAAAGGCAAGGTGCTTAAGATCTTGACGATCTATACGAAATTCGAATGGGTCTTCGAAGACGGTTTCATCTCTATTGGCGGACGGATACCACAAAACACAGGAATCTCCGGCGGGAATTCTGGTGTTGGCAACCACAGAGTCCTCGGTAGCCGTGCGCATGAATTGACGTACTGGCGTCACCCAACGAATCATTTCATTGATCGTGGACTCCATGTAGAGATCGGGTTCAGCCCGTAGTCTTGACATCTCATCCGGATTGTCGACTAGAGCTAGCAGGCCACCTGAAATTGAGGAACTGGTGGTGTCATGTCCTGCAGTCGCGATGATTATGTAGTAGCCGTTGGTTTCCAGCTCAGGCATAGGTTTGTTACCAATTTTGGCGTTTGCTATCACACTGGCGACATCGTCAGTGGGATTGTTGCGACGAGCCCTAGTAAGGTCGCGAAAGTACGCGTCAAAGTCAGCAATGACATCCATAAGAGCGGTGGTTTCAAAGGACCTTCGCGTATCGGGGTCTGAGCTCCCAAACATCTCTTGTGTGAGCTTCATCATCAAGGGCTCGTCTTCCTCAGGAATGCCCAAAATCGACATGATCACTCGAATGGGATACCAAATTGCGATGTCTTTCACAAAGTCACATTCGCCACCGAGTTCCAACAATCGATCAACATACTTTTCGGCCAATTGTTTGATTCGACCCTCGATGCGTTTGAGATTTCCCCGCATGAACCACCGTTGAGCGATGGTTCGATACTGTATATGGTCAGGTGCATCCATAGTGATTAGTGATCGCACAAGATGTTTGCGTCCTACCATTTGTTGAATGACGACCTCAAGCATTTTTGGACCCAAAATAGGTCGCGGGTCATTGATGAAGCACTCCTTGTTTCCCTCAACAGCTTGAATGTCCTCGTAGCGTGTCAATGACCAAAACGGATCGAATCCGTCGGGGTCCATACGTCGGATGGGGTCGTTGGCTCTGAGCCACGCGAACTGATCATGAACCCAACGCTCGTTTCCCCAGTGTTGGGTGTTCACGATCGCTTGGTCTAGCTCGGGCGACGTCGTATAGATCTTAGTGTCGGACAATTGGCTTCTCCTCTCAGGCACGAGCAGTCGTGGCAGTCGTGGCATTCAAGTCATTCTTGCTTAAGGTACACATAAACACGCACAATCGCCAATAATTTTGAGTGAAGTGTTCAAAACTATAGGAACTCTCATGTCGCAGCCAAATATTCTCTTCCTAATGACCGATCAGCAACGATGGGATGCCATGGGGTGTAGCGGGAATTGGGTCAAGACTCCCAACTTGGACCGCATTGCGGAGGAGGGCATTAGTTTTTCGAACTGCATTACCACTACGCCGATCTGCATACCGGCCAGAGTTACGTTGCAGACGGGGTTGTACCCCCACAATACGCATGTTTGGAACAACATCAACTTTACGCTTTCAACGGATGCCCAAAGCTGGATGAGAGTAATTCGAGATCTGGGCTATCGAACGAGCCTCTTTGGCAAGACTCACTTACACCCACACCGCGGAGACTTGCGAGATCGCGAACACCTGCTGCATGGATATGGATTGGACGACGTCAATGAGATTGGGGGTCCTCGCGCAAGCGCAGTTGTGACGAGCCATATGACCAAGATGTGGGAAGAGAAGGGCTTGTTAGAACAGTACCGCGAGGACTTTCGCGACAGATTTGCCACCAAACCTCACGTAGTCCGCCCTTCTACGAACCCACTGGAGTACTACGCAGACGTGTATGTCGGCCAGATGGCCAAGGAGTACCTTCGTTCATTCGATCATGACCAACCTTGGTTCTGTTGGGTGAGTTTCGGCGGCCCACACGAGCCATGGGATGCGCCCGAACCCTATGCAAGCATGTACGACGTCAACACGATGCCAGCACCCACCAAGAGGTTCTCGAGTGTTACTGGAAGACCTACAGGTTGGTTGGACTACTACATGGAGCACCGATCTCCAAGGTTTGACCTGGGCGATCAGGCATCCATGCGTGCGAACTACGCTGGTAATGTCACGCTCATCGACGACCAAATCGGAGAGATACTCTCGGTGATCGAAGAACGCGGAGAGCTGGCTAATACGGTAGTTGCCTTTACTTCTGACCATGGCGAAATGAATGGCGATGCGGACTTGATCTACAAAATGAACTTCCTAGACGGCGCATTGAGAGTGCCGTTGTTAGTGCGTACACCTGATACAGCGACACGAAGTGGCAGTGGTCTCGTCAACGATAGTATGGTCGAGAACTGTGATTTAGGTCCAACACTTGTCGAATTGGCAGGTGGCGCGATTGAGTATCGACAATTTGCTAAGTCGCTCACGCGTGCAATGCAGGGACCTGACGTCCTACATAGGACAAGTGCACTTTCCGAGTTTCGAGGGGAGTTCATGCTTGCAACGAAAAAGTGGAAGGCAGCTGTAAACAGGGACGGGGAAGCTTATCTTCTGTTTGACAGGATTAACGATCCTAGTGAAGGTAGGAATCTAGCTGGAGATCCTGCTTTCAGTGACATGGGAGATGAAATGAGGTGTCGAATCCTTGAAAGGGTTTCCTCCAGTCAACTCAAGGCTCCTTGGTGAACGAATGCAATGTGCTGCATCGAAGCGAATTCGGCCGTAGGACTAAATCTATAGTCGTAGTAGCTACTTGGGCCAACTAGGTAAGAGAGTCAATTGGAGTGGCACCTTTACTCGGCTTCCGCCAACGTCGTTCCAGCCGCAATTTAACGGTAGAAGGACAGAAGACTTGCCTTTCAGGCGTGTGCAGAACCTGACTGCGTTTTCGTCGAATGCGTAGCGTGCAACGAGATTGTCTAGTTCAACAACCTTTCCGTTGGTTGGCGGTCACATTTGTATTGCTCAACTGCATCCTGAACCGTATGCGTTGAAAGGCTATTCTCGAGCTCGAGGGTAAGTATGGAAAGGCTAATGATGAACAGGGTTATGTCCAACGCCCGTTAAGACTCCTCAAGGCTGTACCGCAATTGACACCTCACTGTAAACCGGTTCTTTTCAAAGTTCTGTCTGAGGGTCTCGTTGTCTGGAGACGGAGTGCCGTATAGCAGATCAATGTCAAGCGTGTGATGCTTGATGCCGCGTCGCGGCACATCGACTACGCCAGGTTTTGTAATTTCGCCCTGCAATCGGCCAAGTAAATCTCGACGAGTTCGTCGGTTGACTCTTAGGCCGAGCGATTCGACGACCCTAGGCTGGGTAGTAAGAAGAAACGCCTACAGCTGGGCTAGGTCGACACAGGAGGACCGATCGTAGTCGCGTCAATTGCCACCCATCTATCCAATGCTCGTTCACTCCACCCCGGATTTCTTATGTGCCTCTTGCGGCTTCGGAAGCTCATTCATCGTTTCATCCAAAAAGCGTTTCCCGCACTTCGTTTTTGGGCAGTGCGAAAAATTTTGCTACGTCAGATAGGATGGCATCAAGAGTTCCGACATTGACCGCCCTATGTCGGGGCACAGTGACATTGTGCTGGCCGTTGTCTTGAGTGGTCGTCAATACCATGTGACTACCTTTTACCCTCTTCAATCGGTAGCCAAAGTGTATTTGAAGTAGTCGTGCAACTGTCTCGCCAGAGAGGTCGCGTGGAAGCTTCAAACGGCAATCGTCTCTTGGGTTACTAGGTGAAGCCGAATGACCTTGGGTAATTCCGGTTCATCGAAGTGACAAAGGACAGCGTCTCGTGCCATCGCCTTGAGATCACTCCAGTCATCTCCCTGCGTGAAGATGCTGTGTCCAAGGGCTCTGGCGTTGTACCCACCCTCGACGGCCTCAGTTACTTCAAAGATGATCTCGCCGGATTCAGTCCTGCTGTTCAGACCGTCGTCTCTACTCGTTGAGTCTGTCACTTTGCCTCCGATACCTGCATTCTTCCAACCAATTACGTCAACTGTACCTGCGTTTTGGACTCCAATGTAAGAATATCGTACTGAATGTGCTCTTGTATGCCCAGAGCGGTGGATTTGTAGAGGCGGCGATTGAAACTTTTCTCGAATCCAATCTATTTCGAGTCAGGTCGATACCATGCTTTTGGAGCGTCGCGAAGAACTTCGCGTATGAGGAATCCGTCGATTCCACCCTTGGCGGTCAATGGAATCTGTTCAGTAGCTCGGAGATTTGAGCCCGGTTCGTATTCAATCACCGCCGACTTGCACCCGATCTCAACCTCGTTCAGGCCGTACAGCCAGTTAGTTGCCGTCCCTCGCCTGTGTACTTTCTTGATAGTGGGCGTTCCTCTCTCCTTTGGCGTTCCAGACTCCTTTAGTGTCCAAATTTCTGCTGGTCGGTAAGCATGATGAGTTCCAGCAACTTCCATGCTCAACGGTCGCTCCACAGCTACCTTCCGGTGGCCGAACTCTTCGTTGTCGAAAATCTTGCTTTGCTCGGTTTCCTCAAGTATCAAGAACGTGCCGCCAAAGGACCGCTATCGGAAGAATCACATCAAGGTATTTGCCACGAACATAGAGGTCGCGAAGTACGTCGTCATCGATATTCCAGATGTAGTTTGAATCCAGTTTATATTGCCGTTGCTCACTTTGCTCGTTCACATGTTTAGGCACAATTTTTCGGTGAAATCCCTTTCGGACTTCAGGTTCTAGTCACGTCTTGGAATCTGAAACGAAGGGTAAAATGCGCTCTGCCGCAAGTTTGACCACAGAACACATGGAATCTCCATGAGTATTTCCGTTACGCCTTCCAACGCCACTCTAGGAGCGACAGTAACGAATGTCAATCTCGGACATCTCGAGGCTCAAGAATGGAACGACATTGAGGTTGCATTCAACGAGTTTGGCGTCCTAACATTTCCTGGCCAACACCTGAAGGAAGACGAACAAATCGCGTTTGCTAGACGGTTTGGCGAGCTCGAGCATGTCTCTGTACCCATCAGCAACCAGCGCAAAGATGGCTCAATTCTCGACGACGATGCACATCGATATTGGATATTGCGCGGCAATGAGAGGTGGCACCATGACAGTTCGTTTATGCCGTTAGCGGCTAAAGCTTCGAGCCTCACAGCCATGGTTGTTCCCTCCTGGGGTGGACGAACTGAATGGGCGGACGCTCGTGCTGGGTATGAAGCACTCGATAGCGACATGCAGGAGTATCTAAGCAAACTGTGTGCTAGGCATTCCAACTATTGGTCGCACGAACAGTTGGGACAACCTACTGAGACTGGAGAGAGTTACGGGTTTCACACGCATGGCGCACCCTTGCGTCCATTGGTCAAAATTCACCCCGCTACCTGTCGCAAGGCGATCTATTCAGGGCGTCACGCCTATGGGATTGAGGGGTTTTCGCCAGAGGACTCGAGGAAGTTCCTAAAGCAATTGATTGAATTCATCGCGCAACCACCACGAGTTTGGGGAATCGATTGGAAACCGGGTGACTTTGCAATCTTTGATAATCGCCGAGTAATGCATCGTGTACAACCCTACGACTACTCGGAACCGAGAGTCATGCGGCACACACGCGTTGCGGGAGACCCACTAACCGAACTTGCTCCAACTGTACGCGACGAGCGTGCAGAAGAGTATGGGCCAGCATGTCAGGCGATAGATGCGCATATTGAACAATTCATCTGACAGTAGCTAGTTAGCGATTAGCCATTCTCTATCAGCATATGCGTCAACTACAAAATCGACTAAACAACTGAGAACCTGAACGAAAATGTCCCTGGAAGCCTTTCGAGTCGACACACGTCGCTGGCTAGAACACAACTGTCCGCAGAGCCTGAGATCTGCGGGGAGCTACACATCGGGCGGAAGAAAAGCCGAGTACCGCAATCCTGAAACAAAGACATGGCTTGACCGCATGGCGAAGCGCGGATGGACAGCTCCAACTTGGCCCACCCAGTACTCTGGGGGTGGATTGACCAAGGACGAGGAACGCGTGCTCGTTGAAGAGATGGCTCGGATCAACGCCAGCGCTCCGTTGTCGGGTCATGGCCTAACGATGATTGGTCCCGCAATTCTCGAGTTCGGCACTCATGAACAGTGTTTAGAACACCTTCCTAGGATTGTGCGAGGCGAGATCCGATGGTGCCAAGGCTATAGCGAACCAGGGGCGGGCTCCGACTTGGCTGGTTTGCAATGTAGGGCGGACGAAGACGGGGACGACTTCATCATCAATGGGTCGAAAATTTGGACCTCTGGCGCGGATCAAGCCGACTGGATATTCTGCCTCGTGCGAACGGACTTCAACGCTTCGAAACATGAAGGGATTTCCTTTATTGTGTTTGACATGGAATCGCCCGGTGTTTCTGTGTCGCTAATCGAATTGATTAGTGGTTCCTCGGAATTTTGTCAGACCTTCTTTGACAACGTGCGGGTACCCAAAAGGAACCTCATTGGTGAGCCCGGACAGGGGTGGACCGTAGGCAAACGTTTATTGCAGTACGAACGAAGTTCGATTGGAGGAAGGGGGAACACTAGGCAACGCGTCAAGACCCTTGATGAGACTGCAAAGGAATATGTAGGTGATGTCAGCGGAAAGATCGCAGAAGAAGAATTGCGCCAGCGTGTTGTACGTCTGCGCCAAGACGACCAAGCCTACCAATTAACGATTCGACGTTCCTACGAAGAAGCACAGAGCACACAAGCCCCCAGTTTTCTTTCGTCGTTTTTTAAGTACTTTGGAACCGAGCAGAACATGAAACGGCAGGACTTGCTCATGCACGTATTGGGCACTCAGGGACTTGGCTGGAAGGGGAGCGGCTTCAGTGGCTCCGAACTTGGTGGCACTCGGGGATGGCTTCGTTCCAAAGCCAATTCCATCGAAGGGGGTACATCGGAAGTTCAATTGAACATCATTGCAAAACGGGTACTTGGTCTCCCAGACTAGACGCTACCTAATACGGTTTCAACCTAAAGATTTTTGTACCTTTGCCGTAGATGATCCAGACGTGCATTGGCTTGCTTTGCTCGTTGTCGCCGAATTCCCTTGCAAGTAACAGAGAGTGTCACAATTGCGCAGAGGTTGTGAGAAGATTTTTCTTTGCTGCCGGCCTGCTTACCCAGTTTGGATTTGTGGATGCCACAATTTGCGTACTACCGCCAATGTACCGTGTCCATCTCTTCCCGATGTGAATCGTCCAGCAGCTAGCCGGCTGTGTCGTTGACTAGTTCAAACCTGGAGTTGCGCTGTTTAGTCGACACATTCACGTAGCAATGTACCTGTGATGTTGTAATCAAAACGGATTTGCGGAGATTAGCCCAATAACCTACGCATTTGGTGCGTATATTCTTTAGATTTGCAGAGAATATCGCCTATAATATACGCAAATATTACGGAGATTAGTGGTGCAGTACCTATGGGAACAAGAAGATTGGCCAAGAGTGACATGGAATGAAGAACTGTTAGCGACACTTCTTGCAACGGTAGCCCATGAACAGGGTCGAATGCAAGGCCAAATGGAAGCTTTGGGGTTTGACCTGAGAGCTGAAGCACAACTAAGCACTCTTACGGATGATGTGGTCAAATCCAGCGACATCGAGGGGGAACACCTTGACACCAATCAAGTGCGGTCGTCCATAGCTCGCCGGCTGGGGTTGAATATTGCCGGACTTGTAGAGGCAGATCGAAAGGTAGAAGGCATTGTAGAAATGACGATTGACGCTACATCCAATTTCGACGCAAAATTGGATGAAGAAAGGTTGTTTGCTTGGCACGCCGCACTTTTCCCAACCGGTAGATCCGGGATGGTTCGTATCAACGTAGGACAATGGCGAGATGATCGAGGCGGACCGATGCAAGTAATCTCGGGACCGATGGGCCGAGAAAAAGTCCATTTTCAAGCACCCCCAGCAAGTCGCGTCGTAGTTGAAATGGACAAATTCCTGCGATGGTTCGAAAAACCTAACGACCTACATCCCTTGTTCGGTGCAGGTCTAGCACACCTTTGGTTCTTAACCGTTCATCCATTCGACGATGGAAACGGGCGTATTGCACGCGCAATTGCCGATATGGCACTAGCTCGATCGGAACAATCTTCGCAACGCTTCTACAGTATGTCGTCTCAGATCTGTCGTGAACGCAACGACTACTATCGAATCCTTGAGTGGACACAAAAGGGAACAATGAACATCACACAGTGGATGGAGTGGTTTCTTGGTTGTCTACTCCGTTCTATAAGGCTAAGCCGTGAGACCCTTGATCATGTCCTAACAAAGGCAAAGTATTGGTCGCGGTTTGCAACGGAGCCATTGAACCAACGCCAAATAAAGGTATTGAATAGGCTTTTCGACGGCTTTGAAGGAAAGCTAACCAGTTCGAAATGGGCGAAAATTGCAAAGTGCTCCCATGACACGGCGACGCGAGACATAAATGACCTAATTCAAAGAGGTGGTTTGCGAAAAAATCCGGCCGGCGGACGTAGTACTAGCTACTCCCCAGTAATCGACTAGGTCGTTGACTTCAATCTTCCAATGTAAAAACGTCGCTATTTGTTAGGAACGTATTCCAAACTTGCGTGGGCTTGTTTTGCTCAGCATCTTCAAATTCCCTTGCGAGTATCCAGAGGGTGTGAATCTCTGGACTGTTGCCAGGAACAATGCGACCAGAGAAAGTCGTAATTGCATGTAGATTATGATCGGACTCTTCGAAATTTACGGCAAATGCAACTAGATTGGCGTTGCGAATACCGTGGACTTCATACCAGTGTCCGCGCGCGGCTCGCCCCTTTGCCGATGTGAACTTTCCAGTGAAAACCCTGCCGTCGTCGCTGGCGATCTCTAACCGGGAGCCACGTTGGTTGATCCAAGTTCCAATGAGGTTCATAAAGAGTTACGTGCCAATTAAGATGTCTGAGTGAAGTCTGGGTGGAATCTTTAAATGCACACTTGGCACTTCTCGATGTCTAGATACTCTTGAGTGTAATTGCCACTATGAGTTTCGCAATTGCTTTTACAGGTCAAGCACGATCCAACGAGCGCTAATCGGCTTGTACCGTCGATACTCACAGCAGTCGTGTATGGAAAATTAGATGAAGCTTCAGACCATACGCTATCACAACGCTGCTCGTTCGATTGGGCATTCAAACCAGATATGGCTGGAACCATGGCGACATCCAGCCTGTTGTATCAGGATAGTCTGGCAAGCGACTTGGCAAAGTTGCGTCCAATTCCTCCAAAGCGAGTCGGAGATCTGACATTGTGGACTCGCCAAACTTACTAATCCACTCTTCCTCTACGGTTCTCACCAAGGAGGGATACGAGTCACGTGCACGTCTCGCTTTGGGCGTTAAGTAGACCATTCTTGAGTCGTTAGTGGGCTTTCCCGGTTCGAGCACAACATTCATATGCCGTTCGTGCAGCGACCGGCCACCTCCAGTTATCTTGCCTTTCTCCCGAACTGATTTCAGTTCAACGCCATCATTGCCAATATATCGATATAGTTTCAGCACATGTCCGAGACTTCCGAGTCGATTCCTTTCATAGTCCAAGGCAAAGCCGGTAAGTGCTTGAGACAAGAGACCGAACAATGGAACACCGTCGACACTTTCGTTCTTGTCTCTGAAGACTACGGGCCATTCCATGCCGTGTGCAGGAACTTCAGAGGGTTTGGTTTCTTGTGGCACGTAGAGTCCTCCTGTCAAGCTGTCGTCCGCGGGACCATAGCCAGTAACGAAGTAGGGGTACTTGAGAGGAAAATGGCTCACAACCTGCTGTAACGCACTACGCAAATCACGATATGTGCTGTGAGTTCGAGTGTCCCAGTTGCCTTCAACATCACGCACTCGACTCTCTCCATTGGATTTCACTTGCTCACCTATCTTTGTCAACGAAGCAAAGCTCTTGGAACGAGGAGAACCTCGCTTTTTCAACTCGATCCATCCCATGGATATACATTGCTTGACGACTGCCTTGCAGGTACGAGTGGAGATGACTGCTCTCTGTTCAATGTCGTTTTGAACGATCCCATTCGAATCCAACACCCTAAGCAGGTTGGACCACACGGGAAGACTCGGCAGCTGCGGGCTAGGACCGTTCTTGTAATCACTCTCGAACGCAAACAGCGCATGTGAGAGAAGTATTGGCAAGGCAGTGGAATACAGCTGGCTGCTCGGTGGGTCAGTCGCCATGGCAAGTTCTGATGCGTACTCAAGCATCTTGGCAACCCGCATGGCTTGGTTTGCGTCGCACTCAAAGCTCAAGCTCGAGTTTCCGTTAGTATCGGTTGCCTCGCTAGTGTCAATCCCTAAGCGCGCTGCAACGAATAAGGTAAGAAGCCGATCAGCGATACCGGTGAAGTCGCATTGGAACGTCAGGTCGACGCCTACTTGCCCATTAGAAATTTCAATCGAACTGGCGGCGGCAGAGCCTTGCTCGTAAACGATTCCAGGCAGTGCCTTCAACACCCGTTGAAATGCACCTTTCAAATCATCAATTGTGAATGTGTCGATTGCAACGAGTCTCCATAGTTGACTGCACACACTAGCTTATTTGTAACCTGGGGAAGTGTATGCAATAGCAGAACACATGCAGCAGCGGTCCGGATGTGACGTTTCCACCAACCACCTACGAAGCAATGGTAACGGAGTTTTTCTTGGGAAGATACACAGTACAAGCCCTTCAGTAAAGAACAGAAATACGTGCTCGCCTATGAAGTCGGCTGATTCGCATACGAAGCACCAGCCAAGCTACAAATTGTTCGAGGGCCGAAGACTAAATTCCGTACAAACGCTTTGCGTTCAATCGTGTGATTTTCGCCCGATCTTCCTTTGGAATACCCTCAAACACTTCGTCAAGTACCTCGAGGGAGCATGGCCATGTGGAGTCGGTATGGGGATAATCGGACCCCCACATCAAATTGTCGACGCCAATGAACTCTCTAGTCGCCAATGCCGGGCGATCATCCTCAATCGTCGCATAGAACTGCCGTTTCCACACCTCGTGCGGCGACGGTCCTGAGTAGTTCTCAGAGGTGTTTCTGTATTCGCGTTGCAATCCTTGATCTACACGGTCGAGCCAATGGGCAATCCAGCCCGCATTGAATTCCGCCACGACGATTTTCAGGTTTGGGTGACGCTCACACACTCCGCGGCACATCAATTCCACAATTGTGGGCTGAACCGCAGACTGAGCTGCAGCATACCCTGCGATTCCATCTCTCCGGACTGGTCGTCTGCGATGCTCCCGGGGAATGTAGGAGCTGCATCCGACATGCATAGACAGGGGAAATCGGGCTTCCTCGGCTAATGACCATATTGGTTCATAAATTTCGTCAAAGTAAGGATGATCGGCCGGAGACGTGCATGGGATCATTCCTCCCTTGAATCCTAGTGAAATCGCCCGCTCAAGCTCGGCAACGCCAGCTTCGACATCCTGGACGGGAATTGCAGCCAGACCAAAGAGCCGCCCGTTGGATGCAGTTGTGTAGTCGTGCAGCCAATCGTTGTAATTCCGTTGCAGAGCAACCTGGAGATCAACATTCCTCATGCCAAACATTGCAAAGTAGCCGGGGTAGAGGAGCTCTGCGGCAATACCATCAATGTCTTGATCCTCGTAGCGATGCGCTCCGTTGACCAATCCTGTGCGCATGCCGGCGTAGCCCTTGTTGAAGAGTGCGACCAACTCCGGGGCTTGCATGTTTGCCACGTCCGGCTTGCGGCCCTTCTTCCTGCCTAATGGCTCGTTGCGGGCTAGTCGCGTTGCCGCCATACCCATTTGTGCAACGCTCACGCCACGCATGCCGTTTGCAGGAACAACGATTGCATCCACTTGGTTACCGACGTTCATGACACGGGGAGCTTCGTCGCCAAACCGGTCGGCCAAACCCGCGAATACGTCGCGACCTTCAACTACGTGCGAGTCTGCAGAGATAGGTTTCATTGAGAATTCGAGCTGACCGTGGACTAGCCACCCCCGTTGCCGGCAACTCCTGAGTTTGGGGAGGCTTGTCCTGAGGGATCTGATGAACCCATCCCTGTGGTGTAGGGGTCAATACCTTGGAAACTCGTGCTGAGCCAATCCTGGTAGGCTGCGTCCCGGTGTTCGAATTCCTTTTCAAAATTGCATTGAAATGACCTCATGTGTGTGCCCGCCACGCGAGTGTTCATGCAGGTCACTCCTGTAGCCTCCGAGCCATATCGTTCGATCAGGGCGTCTACAACGTCTTGAATTTTTGGTTTTAGATTTTCTGGAACCTGCCGCATAAGGCTCTTATAGGTCTCTTTCATTGACGCATTGGATCTCGGAGATGCCGCAACTCCAAACCAGCCGATGCTAAGAGGAATGTCGATATCAATGCCACCCAAGCCATCAAAGTAAATTACGCCAAGGCGATATTGAGCAATCTTGAAGCCGCGCTTAGCCGAGGCTAAGAGATAGGGGAAAGCCTTCGCGTATTGCTTCGTTCTGTAGTAGTACGACCCCAAGTTGTTGATGCGATGGAAGTCATTGATCGTAAATGCATTAAGGATGTCTTGACGCACTGCGGTGGTGACCAGTTCCTCCATTGTTTCCACGCTTCCAGCATTAGCCTGAAGAACGGCACCGCTGTCGACGCCCTCTGGAACCTCAGCGGAGATCTCGACATCATCCAATTCACCAATGGCTACACTCATGACCATGAGCGCAATAAACGCTGCGAAACTGCGACAATTTTTCACGGGGATTCTCGTCTGGTGGCCGCATGCCAAACTTCGTTGAGCATGCTCGTCTACTTTGCCTGCGATTGTATGCCAATTTGCAGGGATGCCGGATGGATTGGCCGACTCATCAATCTCTGATTAGTCAGTCGGCAGGATCAGTCACCATCAATCGATTTTGGGTAGTCGCGAACTACTGCCCCCGTATACAGTTGCCGTGGCCGACCAATCTTGTAGCCATCGCTAACCATCTCGTTCCATTGCGCCGCCCATCCTGGCGTTCGACCTATCACAAAGATGACCGTGAACATGTTCCGAGGGATGCCGAGGGCCTGAAGAATGATTCCTGAGTAGAAGTCTACGTTGGGAAACAAGCGTCGCTCTTTAAAGTACTCGTCACTCAATGCTACTCGCTCTAATTCGCGGGCCATCTGCAATGTTGGATCGGATTGGACGCCCAGCAAGTCCAGTACTTCTCGACAAGTCTCTTGAAGTACCTTGGCGCGTGGGTCGTAGTTCTTGTATACCCGATGCCCAAAGCCCATGATCTTGTGAGGGTCGTTGCGATCCTTAGCCATCTTCACGTATTCGATTATGTTGTCAGGGTCTCCGATTTCGTCAAGCATCTCCAATACCGCTTCATTAGCTCCACCATGCGACGGTCCCCACAGTGCACCAATGCCTGCTGCAACGCAAGCATAGGGGTTTGCATCTGTCGATCCCACCAATCTGACAGTGGAAGTTGAGGCGTTTTGTTCATGGTCCGCGTGCAGCAAGAAAATGCGGTCCATGGCACGTGCGAGTATTGGATTGACTTCTTCCTGTTCAGTGTCTGAGAACATCATGTGAAGAAAATTGGCCGCATAGCTGTACTCGGGTTTAGGTCGGAGTAAGGGCTCGCCCCGCATGTGGCGAAAGACCATAGCAGCAAGAATCGGCATTTTTGCGACCAAGCGAATAGTGGTAGCGAGGCGGTTCTTTGTGTTGGTGGCATCGACTTCGTGGTGGTAGTGCGCAGAGAGAGCTCCGACCAGAGAACACATCACACCCATGGGATGGGCGTCTCGAGAACACGACGTAACGATGGAGTGCAAATAGTCGTCGATGTTTTGTTCGTTTCTCAATTGCGCATCGAAATCTCTGAATTGTTCCTGACTTGGCAGTTCGCCATGTAGTAGCAAGTAGCAAGTCTGTAGGAAGTTTGCTTTTTCCGCGAGTTGCTCAATCGGATATCCTCGATGCCGAAGTATTCCAGCATCGCCGTCTATGTAAGTGATAGCTGAGTCGCAGCTCGCAGTGGATACGAATCCGGGGTCGTAGGTAAAATAGCCAAGCGAGGTCAATTGCGCAACATCAATAACGTCCGGACCGACTGTAGGCGAATAAACTGGTAGCTCAATCTCTTGTCCGTCGATCTTCAGGTGTGCCTTTTTGTCCGCCATTCGTCAAATCTCCCTCGCTAGCGCAAGACTAGCAATTGCTATTTTCGCAGATTGCAGCCAAGCGCTCCTTCGTTTATTCGAGAACTGCTCATCGTGAACACTAGCCCAAATGCATAGACGCGCATTGGATACACTAACGAATACCGTCATGGGGACACACTGTCGGATGGCATATAGGAAGGAAACTTGAAGGATTCGCGTCCTGTTTTTCTTGATCTTCTAAAAATACGGCTACCGATCGCCGCACTTGTTTCCATATTGCATCGCGTGAGCGGCGCATTCCTGTTTGTTGCTTCGTTTTACCTACTTTTCTTGCTGGCCAAATCGCTAGGTGGAAGTGCGGAGTTCGAGCAATTGAAGCTAATTCTCGCCACGCCAGTCCATGCGTTTATTCTCTGGGTGACACTTTGTCTACTCTCGTATCACTTTCTGGCAGGATTACGACACCTCTTAATGGATCTACACTTCGGCGAGTCCTTGCGTGCTAGCAGAATTGGTGCAACCGTTGTGATTGTGGCAACACTGGTCGCCAGCATTCTCAGTGGAGTCTGGATATGGTTGTAAGCGCTACCAGCCTGTCGAGATCAGGTCTCGCAGATTTCCTGCTGCAACGCGTGTCTGCGGTCATCCTTGGACTGTATGGACTTTGCATCGTCGGCTTCTTGCTGGTCAATCCAGGCACCGACTATGACGCATGGGTTCAATATGTGGCATCGCCCGTGATGCTTGTGTTCGGTACGCTTTCCCTCGTTTCGCTCGGCATCCATGCTTGGATTGGGATGTGGGCGATCGGAACTGACTACCTGAGCGAGCACAAGATGGGACGACATGCCGTGTTCTTGCGTCTAATGTACCAAGGTGTCACTGCATTGCTGATCTTTGTCTACCTCCTTGTTGGTCTCGCTGTACTTTGGCAGCTGCCGTTGTGGTCCGCATGAAGCAACTACGTGAAATGGAATTTGACGGCCTCATTGTCGGTGGGGGTGGCGCAGGACTACGAGCAGCAATGCAGCTCGCTCAATCGGGCTATCGGACGGCTGTTCTCTCCAAGGTATTTCCGACTCGATCTCACACCGTTTCGGCACAGGGAGGCATTACCTGTGCAATCGGCAGCGAAGATCCCAACGACGACTGGCGTTGGCATATGTACGACACCGTCAAGGGATCGGACTACATTGGCGACCAAGAGGCGATCGAGTACATGTGCAACGTCGGTCCGCAGGTCGTCTACGAACTCGAGCACATGGGATTGCCGTTCTCTCGCACGGAGACTGGCCGCATCTATCAGCGACCCTTCGGCGGGCAATCGAAGGACTTCGGGAGGGGTGGGCAGGCATCCCGCACATGTGCTGCCGAAGACAGAACAGGGCATGCGCTGCTGCACACGCTGTACCAAGCCAATCTCAAGGAGGAAACAACCTTCCTTAGCGAGTGGTTTGCAGTCGACTTGGTGACGAATCAGGATGGAGCTATCGTTGGAGTAATAGCCATCTGTGTCGAGACTGGCGAGGTAGTGTTCGTCAAGTCAAAGGTTACGGTTCTGGCAACCGGAGGCGCGGGCCGGATCTACGCCAGTACTACCAATGCACTGACCAACACGGGCGATGGTGTAGCCATGGCGCTGCGTTCAGGAGTTCCTGTTCAAGATATTGAAATGTGGCAGTTCCATCCAACCGGCATTCATGGAATGGGGATTCTAGTTACAGAGGGCAGCCGAGGGGAAGGCGGCTACTTAATCAACTCCAACGGCGAGCGATTCATGGAGCGCTATGCGCCCACTGCAAAGGACCTTGCAAGCAGAGACGTAGTTTCCCGATCAATGGTTATTGAAATCAACGAAGGCAGAGGTTGCGGTCCAAACAAGGATCACCTTTTCTTGAAGCTAGACCATTTGGGGATTGATGTACTAGACTCTAAGTTGCCAGGGATCATGGAACTATGCAAGACCTACGCATTGGTGGATCCCGCGATTGAACCAATACCGGTGCTTCCAACATGTCATTACATGATGGGTGGCATAGCTACGCAGATCAACGGACAGGCCGTTACGCAAGACTCCGCTGGCAACGATTGCTCGGTTGAGGGCTTGTATGCCGTTGGGGAAGTGGCTTGCGTATCGGTACATGGCGCTAACCGGCTTGGCGGCAACTCATTGTTGGATCTCGTGGTATTCGGTCGCGCGGCAGGGCTACACATTCAGGAAGTCTTGCGGCAAGGTGTTAGCTATCGAAATCCAACGACTAGTGATCTGGAGCGTGCAATGGCACGAGTCCACCGTTGGGAGCGATCAGAATCTGGTGAGAATCCAGCCGATGTGAGAGCTGATCTTCAGAATTTGATGCAGGATAGTTTCAGCGTTTTCCGAACCCAGGGGAAGATGCGAGACGCACTATCTCAGCTCGCGGAAATGCGTAAACGAGTGGAGCATGCCCATCTGACCGACAAGTCCGAAGTCTTCAACACAGCTAGAGTCGAAGCACTTGAACTGGATAACCTCTTGGAAGTTGCTGAGGCTACTGCGATAGCTGCTGAAGGGCGCCGAGAGAGCCGTGGTGCTCATGCTCGTGTTGACTTTGAAGAAAGGGACGACGAGAACTGGTTGTGCCACTCCTTGTATTACTCCCAAGACCGATCGTTGCGTAAGCGTGCAGTCAACTTCAGTCCAACAATAGTCGATCCATTTGAACCGGTTGCGAGGGTGTATTAGCGATGCGAGTGAGCATTTTTCGATTTGTGCCGGGTATGGATGCCAAGCCTCGCATGCAAGACTATGAATTTGAGATGCCTAGAGACCGTGATCTCATGGTTCTTGACGTACTGGAGCAACTCAAGGCGCATGACCCTTCGATCAGCTACCGTCGCTCGTGTCGCGAAGGTGTGTGCGGATCTGATGGAATGAATATCAATGGACGGAACGGTTTGGCGTGCAAAACGCCGGTAGGCGATGTGGTAAAGAGAAATCGTCTGGAGCTTCGTCCTCTTCCAGGATTGCCTGTGATTCGCGACCTCGTAGTCGATATGTCCCAGTTCTATCGGCAATACGAGCGAGTGGACCCGTACCTGAGCAACGATACACCGCCTCCGCCACGGGAACGATTGCAGTCCCAAGAAGAACGGGCAAAGCTCGATGGACTCTACGAATGCATTCTGTGCGCCTGTTGTACGACCTCGTGTCCTTCGTTTTGGTGGAACCCCGATAAATTTCTAGGTCCGGCCGCGCTACTACAGTCGTATCGTTTCTTGGCGGACAGTCGCGATACCGCAACGGAGGAGAGATTGTCGAAGCTGGACGACCCCTATACCGTGTTCCGTTGCCGCGGCGTAATGAATTGTGTTAATGCATGTCCAAAGGACCTGAATCCAACAAAGGCGATCAATCAAATCAAGACCTTGCTGGTAAAGAACGGCGCATAGACCGATTAATGCGCAACACATTGATCTAGAACGCGAGAAATCTGCCATGGCTGAATCATTCCTTCAACGAATGGAGTCAAGCTCTCACTTGGCCGGAAGTAGTGCGGTGTACATTGAAGCGATGTACGAGAGATACCTTAGCGACTCAAATTCGGTGCCCGAGCAATGGCGCGAATATTTCGGCACATTGCCTTACTCAGATGCCAAAGCGATTGACGTTCCCCACAGCGGGATCATCAATCACTTCGAGCGGCTGGGAAGAAATCGGCTCAAGGCACGTCCCGAACGCGTCAGCACGGAAATCATGTCCGAGCATGAACGCAAGCAGATCCAAGTCATGGAGCTTATTGACGCCTATCGTGCTCGTGGACACCGCAAGGCAAAGGTCGACCCGTTGGGGAAGTGGGAACGCGATCAAGCCCCCGATTTGATGCTTGATTTCCATAACTTGAGCGCGGCTGACCTCAATACGGTCTTTCAGACGGGTACTTCGGATCTCTTTGAAGACGACGGACATCCGCTGCATGAAATCATCGCGGCATTAGAGGAAACGTACTGTGGGTCGATCGGAGCGGAGTACGTGTACGTTACGACTGCGCAGGAACGCCGGTGGATACAGGGTCGCCTAGAGTCGGTGCATTCGCACATGAAATTCGAGCGCGACCACAAGCGACGAATTCTCGAGCGACTTACAGCGGCCGAAGGTTTAGAACGCTATCTGCACAACCGCTATCCAGGCACGAAGCGATTCGGACTCGAAGGTGCCGAAAGCCTTATCCCGCTCTTGCACGAGGTCACCCAGAGGGCAGGTATGTGGAAGGTTCGCGAAATTGTGATTGGAATGGCACACCGGGGCAGGCTGAATGTCTTGGTGAACATTCTCGGCAAGGAGACCGAGGACATATTCGAGGAGTTCGAAGGTACTGCGCCAGAAGTTTCGGCAACGGGGGACGTGAAGTACCACATGGGCTTTTCCTCTAACTTGGACAGCCTCGGCAAGCAGATTCACTTGGCACTGGCATTCAATCCATCGCACCTCGAAATCGTGGGTCCCGTGGTGGAAGGGTCCGTGCGGGCACGGCAGGATCGTCGGCAGGATCAGGCAGGTGTTGAGGTCATTCCGATTCTGATTCACGGAGATGCAGCCATTGCCGGTCAGGGTGTTGTGATGGAAACTTTCCAAATGTCGCAGACTCGGGGGTTCTACACCGGCGGAACGATTCACATCATCATCAACAATCAAATCGGTTTTACCACGAGCAAGCGCGAAGACGCACGATCAACCGAGTATTGCAGCGAAGTTGCAAAGATCATGAGAGCACCGATATTTCACGTGAACGGCGACGACCCCGAAGCTGTGGTCGCTGTTGCTCAATTGGCCATGGATTACCGAACTGGATTTGGTAAGGATTTCATAATCGATTTAGTTTGCTATCGACGTCGGGGTCACAACGAAGCGGAAGATCCCATGAAGACGCAACCGTTGATGTACCAGCAGATTCGCCAGCATCCAACAACTCGAACTACGTATGCCGAGCGACTTGTTCGGGAAGGAGCCATAACCCAAGCGGAGTCGGACGAGTGGGTGTCCACGTTCCGAGATCGATTGGACAAAGGCGACACAGTCGCCCCGTCAGTTGTAAGCGAACCCGACCAGTCCATGTTTGTTGATTGGAAGCCCTATTTGGGGCACGACTGGGACGCCCCTGGCGACACAACAATTGCGATTCCACTACTGCAGGAAGTGATGGGACGAGCCAATTCGATTCCTGTGGGAATACGATTGCACAAGCAAGTCGAGGGAATCTATGAAGACCGCCGACGCATGGCCGCAGGAGCGTTGGCGGCTAATTGGGGCTTCGGAGAGATGGCAGCGTATGCGACGCTGCTGGAGCAAGGCTATGACATACGAATAACTGGTCAGGATGTGGGCGTGGGTACCTTCTCGCACAGGCACGCATGCGTCTACTGCCAGAAGACTGGCGAGCAGGTCATCCCCATGCAACTGGCATTCCCGGATCAACAGTTTCAAATTTACGACTCCTTGCTTTCGGAAGAGGGCGTGCTCGCATTCGAATATGGCTACGCGACGACGTCGCCGGATACATTGGTGATTTGGGAAGCACAGTTCGGGGACTTCGCCAATGGCGCTCAGGTTGTCATAGATCAGTTCGTATCGAGCGGCGAAGCGAAATGGGGTCGAGCCTGCGGTCTGGTCATGTTGCTGCCTCACGGATTCGAGGGAGCTGGACCCGAGCATTCGTCTGCGCGGCTCGAGAGATACCTACAACTGTGTGCGCAGCACAACATGCAGGTCTGTGTACCTTCCACCCCTGCACAAATGTTTCACATGTTGCGCAGGCAGATGATTCGACCGATGCGCAGACCTCTTGTCGCGTTGACCCCAAAGAGCTTGTTGCGGCACAAGTTGGCGGTTTCGACAATCGATGAGATGGCTCTGGGTCACTTTTACAACATCATTGACGAAGTGGACAACATCGATTTGAAACAAGTGAAGAGATTGGTCTTATGTTCAGGCAAGGTCTACTACGATCTATTGGATCGTCGCCGAGAAGATGGCCGAGAAGACATTGCTATCGCTCGTCTTGAGCAGTTGTATCCCTTTCCCAGAGAAGAACTTGCAAGAATCCTATCGGGGTATGACAACTTGCAGGAAATGTTCTGGTGCCAGGAGGAACCGCAAAATCAAGGCGCTTGGTACTCCAGCCGGCATCACTTGGACCGTGTGCTCGACGAAGTGAAACCCCACATTGAACTAGCATATGCAGGGCGAAAAGCCTATGCCGCCCCGGCTGTAGGCCTTGCCTCACGACATGTACGGCAGCAAACGGACTTAGTTGAGCAAGCCCTCTACGGCGAGAGGGAAGATTGAAGTGACGACACAAATTTCGGTTCCAGCGTTCCCCGAGTCCATTTCGGAAGGCGAATTGTCGAAATGGTACAAGCAGGTCGGAGACTACATCGAGAGAGATGCACTTCTCGTCGATGTGGAGACTGAGAAAACGACATTGGAGATCCCTAGTCCCGTGTCGGGAGTCGTGGTAGAGATCCTCAAGGAGGAGGGTGCAACAGTAGAAGGCAAGGAAGTCATCGCTGTCATTCAGGAGGGGGCGCGACCTGCAATTGACACCACAACGGATGGGACGGCTGCCGATGTTGAGGAGCAATCCAGTTCCGAGACCGAGCGACAGGAAATCGTTGCGTCACCTTCGGCAAGACGATTGGCAAGCGAACGCGAGATTGCTCTTGCAACGGTTGTCGGAACCGGTCGTGGAGGTCTGATTACGCGAGACGACGTTGCTGCTGCAATCAGACTCCGCGATTCCGGCGCGTATGCGGCTAAAGCGGAGCCCGACGAGGCACCTGAAGAGAAGGCTCCTGACGCCGATAGTGGGGAACGTGTCGAAAGACGGGTTCCCATGACTAGGCTGCGGGCCACGATTGCAAATAGGCTGGTCGAGGCTCAGCAGAACGCCGCCATGTTGACTACGTTCAATGAAGTCGATATGGACCCGATCATGCGTATGCGTCGTCAATATCAAGACGAGTTTCAAGCCGCTCACAATGGTACGCGTCTGGGATTCATGAGCTTCTTCGTACGTGCCTCTGTTGAAGCTCTAAAGCGATTTCCGTTAGTAAACGCATCCATTGACGGTTCGGAAATTGTCTATCACGGCTACTACGATATAGGTGTAGCCGTAAGTACTGACCGAGGTCTAGTCGTTCCTATCGTTAGAGATGCAGATGCGTTGGGATTGGCGCAAATTGAGGACCAAATTCTGTCGTATAGCGAGAAGGCTCGTAGTGGCAAGCTGGCAATCGAGGACATGCAGGGCGGGACGTTCACCATTTCGAATGGCGGCGTCTTCGGTTCGCTGCTTTCTACTCCGATTCTCAATCCTCCGCAAACGGCTATCCTGGGCATGCACAAAATTCAGGCGAGACCCGTCGTCGTTGATGGTGAAATTGTCGTTAGATCCATGATGTATCTTGCGCTTTCCTACGATCATCGCTTGATCGACGGACAGGAAGCAGTCAGGTTCTTGGTTGCGATCAAGGGTATGTTGGAAGATCCCGCTCGAATCCTGCTGGAACTGTAAGGAGAAGCCTGCTATGAGTAAGAACGTGGATGTAGTTGTTGTTGGGGCCGGTCCAGCTGGCTATGCAGCGGCGATTCGATGCGCACAACTAGGCTTTTCTGTTACATGCGTTGATAAGTCGAAGGACTCCGAAGGGCAACCGACTCTTGGCGGGACCTGTTTGAACTGGGGATGCATCCCATCTAAAGCGTTGCTCGATGTGTCGCACAAGTTCAACGAGACGCACAAGCTCGATGCGATGGGAATCGATACTGGTGATGCGAAAATCGACATCGCGAAGATGCTTGCGTACAAGGACTCAGTAGTTGGTCAACTAACAAAAGGGATCGGATTGCTGTTCGAGGGCAATGGAATCGAATTCGCCCATGGGCGAGGCAAGCTATTGGATGGACGCCGTGTAAGTGTTACCTCCGATGATGGCGAGGTAGACGAGATCCAGGCAAAGCACGTAATTCTCGCGCCGGGTTCGGTGCCGATTGAAATTCCTGCTGCTCCATTGGACTATGAGAATGTTGTTGATTCCACAGGGGCATTGGAGTTTGCAGAAACGCCGGGTCGTCTTGGTGTAATCGGTGCTGGAATCGTTGGGTTGGAACTTGGTAGCGTGTGGGCGCGACTGGGTTCGGAAGTAGTAATTCTGGAAGCACTAGACGATTTCTTGCCAGCAACCGACCGCCGTGTGGCTCGAGACGCACTTCGGATCTTCTCGAAGCAAGGCTTGGACATTCGATTGGGTGCTCGCGTTACCAATACTGTGGTAGAGGGAGGCACCGTAAAGGTGTCGTACCAGCTTCAGAACGAAGACAAGGTCTTGGAATGCGACAAGCTCATTGTCGCTGTCGGGCGTCGACCATACACAGAGGGATTGTTGGCGGATGACTGCAGCGTCAATCTTGACGAACGGGGCTACTTGTTCGTCAACGACCTGTGTGCCACGGATGCGCCAAACGTATACGCCGTTGGAGACGTGGTACGCGGGCCAATGCTCGCACACAAGGGAATGGAAGAGGGCGTCATGGTCGCGGAAAGAATTGCTGGGCAAAAGCCTGTAGTCAACTACGACACCGTCCCCTCCGTGATTTACACGCTGCCTGAAGTGGCGTGGGTTGGGTTGTCTGAAGAGGAGCTCAAGGCAAATGGGGAGGAGGTTCGAAGCGGAATGTTCTCCTTTGGTGCAAACGGTCGTGCAATAGCCGCAAACGAAAGCGATGGATTTGTCAAGGTCATTTCAGATGCCGAGACGGACAGAATTCTGGGAATGCACATATTGGGTGCACAAGCTTCCGAATTGATTGCTCAAGGTGTCATTGCTATGGAATTTGGAGCGACAGCAGAGGATTTGGCTCTTACGATGTTTGCCCATCCTTCCTTGTCTGAGGCCGTGCACGAAGCAGCTCTTGGAGTGTCGGGCAGTGCAATCCACGCGATTGCACGAAGAAAGCGGAGCTAGGCGAAATCCAGCTCAACTGTCGGACACAGGTCCAACGTTTCTGTAATACCAAGGAAGTCATGATTTGAACCTCCACGAGTTTCAAGCCAAACAACTCTTTAAGGAATACGGCGTTCCTGTTTCCACGGGATTGGTTGCTAATACAAGTGATGAAGCGGTAGCTGCAGCAGAGCGGCTAAATGGCGAACGGTGGGCTTGCAAAGTGCAAGTTCACGCAGGAGGTCGAGGCAAAGCAGGCGGCGTAAAGCTCGTCGCGGGACTTAGCGCAGTCCGGGAATTTGCCGATGGATGGTTAGGAAAGCGGCTTGTTACCCATCAAACCGATGCGAAGGGACAGCCAGTGAATCACATCTACATTGAAGAACTGTCTGCGATCGACCAGGAGTTCTACTTTGGCATTGTGATTGATAGAACATCGCAACGAGTGGTCGTCATGGCTTCCACTGAAGGTGGGGTGGAAATAGAAAAGGTAGCGGAAGAGACTCCGGAGAAGATCCTACGGGCAACCATTGATCCCACCCTAGGTGCACAGCCCTACCAGGGACGTTCTCTTGCCTTTGAATTGGGTCTCAAAGGTGACCAGATTCAACAATTTACAAACATTTTCTTGAATCTCTGTCGCCTGTTTCACGAACTGGATTGTTCGCTTGTCGAAGTCAATCCGTTGGTTTTAACGAACGAGGGCAACGTCCATTGCCTCGATGCAAAAGTGAACATAGATAGCAATGCTCTCTTTCGCCAACCGCGACTGGCGGAAATGCGTGACGCCCGGCAAGAGGATGAACGAGAGTCGCAGGCTACGGAATTTGGTTTAAGTTATGTTGCACTGGATGGAAACATCGGATGCATGGTCAACGGCGCTGGATTAGCGATGGGAACTATGGATCTCGTCAAGTATTTTGGTGGTAGCCCAGCCAATTTTCTGGATGTTGGAGGAGGAGTCAACGCGCAATCAGTAGCGGAAGCTTTCAAGATCATTCTTGACGACTCGGACGTTAAAGCGGTGTTAATCAACATATTTGGTGGGATAGTTTCCTGCGTTGTCATTGCCGAAGGAATTGTTGAAGCGTACAAGGAAGTTGGTGTAGATGTACCGGTCGTTGTTCGGTTCGATGGGAACAGTGCGGATGAAGGAAGGCGAGTCTTGAAGCGAAGCGGCTTGGACATCATTGCCGCAAGCACATTGCAGGAAGCAACTAGAAGCGCAGTGGATGCAGCGGGTTCTGCCAAATGAGCATTCTTGTCGATAAAAACACTCGCGTCATTTGCCAGGGAATCACGGGATCTCAAGGTACGCTTCATTCGCGGCAGGCAATTGAGTACGGAACCAATCTGGTTGGGGGCGTAACTCCGGGTAAGGGTGGCACGATTCACTTGGGTGTACCGGTCTTCGACACAGCTCGTCAAGCAGTTGCCGCGACCCAAGCGACGGCATCGGTGCTCTTCGTGCCGGCACGATTCTGCCTCGACTCGATCTTGGAAGCCTGCGATGCAGGAATTGAGCTAATCGTAGTCATTACGGAAGGCGTACCCACCTTGGACATGCTTCAGGCGATGCCTGTTGTACGCGCGGCGGGTGTACGGCTCATTGGTCCAAATTGCCCTGGGGTTATCACTCCAGGACAATGCAAGATCGGCATCATGCCAGGTGAGATTCACAGACCGGGTCGTGTGGGGATTGTGTCACGATCTGGGACACTAACCTACGAAGCCGTCAAGCAGACGACGGATCGGGGATTTGGGCAGTCCACCTGTGTCGGAATCGGTGGCGATCCCATTCCTGGTACAAATTTCATTGACGTCATGAGGCTGTTTGAGAACGACCCAGCCACGGATGCGATAGTGATGGTCGGGGAGATAGGTGGAACGGCTGAAGAGGAAACCGCTGAATACATCAAGGATTGCGTTTCCAAACCAGTGATAGCGTACGTTGCAGGCGCTACGGCGCCCAAGGGAAAGCGCATGGGCCACGCTGGTGCGATTATCGCGGGAGGAACAGGAACGGCATCAGAAAAGTACAAAGCACTTGACGCTGCGGGAGTCGTTACTGTTAGAAATCTGGCGAGCATTGGCGATGCCCTGGGCGAATGTCTGACCGTGACAGAATAGTCACAAAACGGTCGGAACAGTGGGTTCAGTTAGTGTCAACAGTGTTGGTGGGTAGGATGCGACTTACATCACCTGCCGGCGTTGCTCCGCAAATGGAACTCTTTCAAGCCTCGTTTCCGATCGCTCGGTCCGTCTGGTTTGTATCTGTCCGCGCTTGGCTTGAGAGCTAAATCGGATAACCCAAGTACTGACCAACTCTTGCATAGATCAGCAAGCTGTCGTCAAGTAACACGTTTGTTGTTCTAAGTGCCACTTAGGTACGCGGTCCGTCTCGGTAAAGTAGCTCGACGATTGCTGACTACAGTTGTAATCAACAACGTCTCGACAGAAAATTACTAACTACTCGTTATAATGGTGTACACATGACCAATTATTCAACGGTCGCTTTAGTTCCGTTTTCCTAGCCTACACACTGGTCTACACCCCTTAGACACGCACAAATGACTGTATCGAATTTTGGAAATCCGCGGCGGGAAGTACCCCTGAGCGACCCTTGAGGCCACCTTAAGTGTTCTCAATGAAAACTGATCTGGCATGCACATGTTTGAGTTCAGGTCGGATGCCATAGTCGATCAGGGTTTGCGCAATGTCTCAGATTGAGTGTGTTCAACCTTAGTAAGACAGACTGGTATCTTGGGAAGTCTGTCGCTGACTCTATCAGAAACAGCTCAGAACTGACTCTCAGCATCGTACAACCAATTGTGGAATCAGTATTTCTCTTAAAGCAGGCGAATTCCTGCAAACACATGAGGTTCACATGGTCAAAACAAGCTTAGAAAAGTCACTACTTCACGAACAAGGATTCAACTACAAACTCGCTGAAGCCCTTGCCTACATTAATGCGAATTGGCGAGAGAATCCCGCATTTATCAAAGCAGAACGGCCTGGTGCAATAGCCAGTAGTAGGCAACGTGCGGACATCATCGTAGATGATCCCAAGATCCCACGTGTGGTGATCGAATGCGCTTATGGTGGCGACGGCGACAAAGATGCTGATCACAAACTCAGAACTGGTGATTTCCACACCGCTATTTCGCTGAGTATCCCAGATGCGTTTCGTTACATGTCTGAAGATGAAGCGAAACAAGCGTTATTGCAGGGAACAGAGCTGGAATACGCCGTGAAACGCACTAATTTTCGTTTTCCGTCGAAGGGCTACATTAGAGGGTCGACGAAAGACCTAGCAACGATGATTTTGTCTGTAGCTGTGCCAAAGAATGATGTTGAGGCCGTAGCAAGTGAAGTTGCGGAGTATGTAGGTCGAGCTTCACAAGAGCTGGAACGAGGATTGTCAGAAACCGATTGCCAAGAAATTGCCGCATCGGTCTACCAAAAAACAAACCTAAGTGCATTTCGAACTGTGATGATCTTGTGGATGGACGCAATGCTTGTGCAACGGCAGCTGCGGAAAAAAGGTGTTGATGTAGGAATACTTCCAATAGTGAATGTTCAAGTTGATGAACTACTCGATGACTGGAAGAGAATCAGGTTGCTCAATTGGAGTTCCATCTACAGTCCAGCCATTGAAGTCTTAGAACGATCCGCAGAACGAGCATTTGAAGAGACAAGAGCTGCTCTAGAGTGGTTGCTCAGAGCGGTTAACAAGATCCAAAACGAGAGACTTGGCGACTACATCAATGTTGGAGCGGAGTTGTTTCCCAAAGTGAGCGAAGATCGCAAGACTGCAGCCGCGTTTTACACCACTCCAAGCACAGCTGAAATGCTGGCACACCTGACCATACGTGAGCAGGATCGTTCAGATTGGTCCGACCCAAACATATTCGAAGACAAGCTAAGGATTGTAGACCTAGCTTGCGGTACGGGGACACTAATCCGTGCAGCCTTCAACAGGGTACGTTCGTTCCACGACGCGAACGGTGGCACCGTGCAATCGTATGACTTGGTGCACAGGTTGGCAATGGAGCAAGGATTGCGTGGTTGCGATGTTAGCCCGATCGCGGCTCATCTCACCAACAGTAGTTTGGCGATACAGGGAAATGGAGGAACCTATGGAACGACACATATTGGTTGGGTATCCGTAGGTACTCCAATCGGAAACGCTAGTTCAAACAAAGAACGAAGTCGGCTGACGACAGGTTCGCTTGAATTACTCAATCGCGATTCGCTCGACGACCTGTTTGATACGATCAGCTCCTCAACTGCAGGAGTATCGCGCAGCAGTGCTCTTGCGGCCGCTGTAGCTGTACATAACAACAGAATTGACTATGTGATTATGAATCCGCCCTATAGCCGTACTCGAGGCGGGCAAAGTGCGTTTGACATTGCGGGACTCTCGGATACGCAGAGGAAGGGCTGTCAAAATCGATGGTCAGATCTGACTCGAAATGAGCCTTGTACCAAGACCGCAGGATTGAGCGCGAGTTTCTTATGCATGGCCGCCAAGAAGATCAAACCGGGCGGCCGGATCGGATTCGTGCTACCAAACACAGCTGCATTTGCCTCATCATGGGGAAAGACCCGCAGAATGATCATTGAGAGATTCGACGACATTACAGTAGTAAGCAAAGCAGGAAAAAGCGAAGGATTAGACGCACTGAGCGCTGATACGCATCTCGGTGAACTGCTATTGGTAGCTCAACGCAAATTCAATACAAGTGACGATTCACAATCTAGAGTCAAGTGTGTGACACTGCGTTATTGGCCGACCGACATGGGAGTCTCTGGTGAGTTTGCCAAAAGCATATTGGCGGCGACGGACACGTTGACGGACTCTTTCGACTACATACGAATTGGTGACGAGCAAGTAGGAACCATCGAGGATTTTGAAGCGAAAGGGGAGGAGCCTTGGTCAGCATTAGGAGTGCTCAATCCTGAACTTAGTGGTGTCGCAAACGGACTTGCAATTGATGGGACACTGTTCGATGTTGCAGAACACCGCGAACCGATGAAATTTTCAGTTTCAATGAGGCCACTAGAGACAGTCTTCGATGTTGGTCCTACACACCACTTAATCGGACATTTGCAGGGCAACGAACCGATTGGAGCATACGCCTTTTCAAACGTTACTAACAACTCAGATGCGATTGGAGGGATTCGTGCGCTTTGGAACGCGGACTCAAAGAAACAGAAGAAACTTGTACTGTATCCCACACACAAAGGCGTCGTGTATGACAAGGTTGAATCCAGGCGAATGTCTGCAAGACGTGGGAGATTGCACTACCAGCGTGGAATTCAGTGGACATCGCAGAGCGTTCTTGCCGCGTCGACGAGCCTTCCGGTGTTTGGTGGCAGAGCATGGACCACGTTGATTCATGAAGACCCACGGGTTGAGAAAGCGTTTGCTCTCTGGGCGAATTCCATCTTGGGGATGTTGGTTCACTGGACTCGCGGTCAACGTTCTCAGCGAGGGCGGTCAGGAGTTCAAGTCAATGCAATTAAGAAGATTCCATGCCCCAATCTAATGGAACTCGATGAAGCAGCCTTAAGTGAAGCCGCTACAAGATTTGACGATTTGTCAGTTTTGGAACTAAAGCCTGCGAAGGACGCTGTAGTAGACAAGACAAGGCAACAGATTGATGAAGCTGTATTGAAGATGTTGGGACTAGAGGACGAGCGTTCAAATCGTATCCTACGGATATGCCGTGCATGGTGGAGTTCGGAACCTACCATCACGGGCAAAGATGTACCTCGCGACTTGGATTAGCCTTGAGCGGACCCCAAGTCACCAACAAGACTAATCGGCACACTGGCAATTCGGTTTGAGTAAGTTCGGCATTCTGAGTGGTCTTGCATCCGCAATCCCGCCCGACGAGGAAGAAACAAACGCTAATTCATCGAATCACTCTAGACGAACAAGAATCGATCCAAAGCACCAATTTGTACCATGAGTGGCAATTTCCAGCGACGTTCAAGCACAACCGAGTAGGCGCGTCCAATTGCTGTGGCTATCAAGAAGTGATTTCGGATCCAATCTGGCAAAGCCGTTCGACTTGCTCTACACTTGAAAGCGCACTTGGTAATCTCTATCTACAACCGAGTTAGAACTAGTTCGTCCTACTTGCTATGACCACTGAAACGTTGGGTTTCCAAACGGAAGCCAAGAAACTTCTTCACCTCATGATCAATTCCCTGTACTCGAACAGGGAGATATTCCTTCGAGAACTCATCAGCAACGCGTCGGATGCTATAGACAAGCTCCGGTTTGAGTCGTTGGACAACCCAGAACTCCTCGACGGCGATGGCGACCTCAAGATTTCGATCGACTTTGACGACGAGGCCAAGACTCTTTCGATCTCAGATAACGGAATAGGCATGACCCGGGAGGAAGTTATAGAGAACCTGGGTACTATCGCGAAGTCTGGTACGGAGGAGTTTTTCAAACAGCTCTCCGGCGATCAGCAGAAGGATGCGTCGCTAATAGGCCAGTTCGGTGTCGGCTTTTATAGTTCCTTCATGGTGGCGGATGAAGTAATCGTCCTGACCCGGAAAGCAGGCACATCTGAGGGCACTCGCTGGGTTTCGACAGGCGAAGATGAGTATTCGGTATCCGACGTCGAAACAGAAAGAGGTACTCGCGTCACTTTGAAGCTAAAGGAAGACGCGCACGATTTCTGCGAACGGTACTCCCTGCAGTCCATTGTTCGCCGTTACAGTGACCACATTGCAGTTCCCGTGGACATGCCGAGCGCTGACACCGAGAAAGACAAGGACAAACGAGAAACTGTAAATTCGGCGAAAGCGCTTTGGACTCGATCACGTTCCGATATTTCGGACGACGAGTACAAAGAGTTCTACAAGTACATCTCGCATGATTTCGAGGATCCACTGGCTTGGAGCCACAATAGGGTAGAAGGCCGGTTGGACTACACGAGTCTGCTCTACATTCCAAAGCGGGCTCCATTCGACATGTTCAATTTGGATGCTCCAAGGGGTTTGAAGCTCTACGTTCAACGCGTCTTCAGCATGGACGAGGCAGAGACGTTTCTGCCGTTGTATTTGCGTTGGGTGAAGGGAGTCATTGACTCAAGCGACTTGCCTCTCAATGTGTCCCGTGAAATGCTGCAAGACAGCGAAGCTGTCCGAACAATTCGTTCAGCGCTGGAACGAAGAGTCTTGGATCGATTGGAGAAGATTGCCGGCGACGATGCAGATGCCTACGGGGACTTTTGGGACGAATTCGGAACGGTGTTGAAAGAGGGAACCGTGTCCGACAATCAGAATCGTGAAATTGTGGTCCGACTCCTGCGTTTCACAACAACCCAAGATGTAGCAGATCCGGAAACTGGAAAAGCGCAGCAACGTACATCGCTCAAGCAATACTTGGATCGTGCCTCAAGCGAGCAAAACCACATATATTATGTATTGGGGGACAATGAGCGAGCAGCCCGACATAGTCCTCACTTGGAGGCCTTGCAAAGTCAAGGCATTGAGGTATTGATTCTCGGCGACCCAATCGACGCCTGGATGATGTCTCACCTTGTCGAATTTGACGGCAAGAAGTTTCAGGACATCACCCGGGGTGAATTGGACTTGCCAGAATCCTCTACAGACGAAGAGAAGAAGGATGAGACCGACGAATCTGACGAGCCGTTGCTGCAGAGAATTAAAGAGGTCCTAAAGGACAAAGTTGAAGGAGTGAGCAAATCCAAGCGCTTAATCGACTCTCCGTCATGTCTTGTGTTGGGAGAGCACGATCTCGGACTTCATATGCGAAGAATAATGGAGAGTGCAGGGCAGGCGGTCCCTACCACCAAACCAACACTGGAAGTCAACTTGGATCACACTCTTGTGAAACACATGAACCAAGAAGAAGACGAAGCTCGGTTCGGAGACTTTGCTCAATTGCTGTTCGAGCAAGCCGCGTTTTCCGATGGGTCGTTTCCAATCGATGCCGGATTGCATGTGAAACGAGTGAATCGCCTACTTGCTGAGTTGCTGCCGTAACGATCGAATCCATGTCTGTAGCTGTTGTTGGAGCCGGTAATTTCGGCACAGTCATTGCCAATATAGTTGCTGGAAATGGAACGCCAACACACCTGTGGATGCGTGACGAAGACCAACTGGCAGACATTCGTAAGCACAACGAGAATCGTAGATATCTTCCCGGTCACAGACTGCACGGCAACATCCTTCCGACTTCAGATCTCGAACAAGCTGTCTCATCGAGTGAGCTCGTGTTCGTAACCGTTCCTAGTTCGTCGTTTCGACAGGTCGCTCGAGACATTGGCACTCACCTTGGAAACGGTACATATGCCGTAAGTGCAACCAAGGGAGTAGAAGCGGAGACGTTCAAGCTAATGAGCGAGATACTGGATGAGGAATTGCCTCCAAGTACAGTTGGCGTATTGAGCGGGCCAAACCTAGCTGAGGAGATTGCTGCAGGCAAGTTTGCTGGAACAGTGATTGCAAGTGGAGACGATAGGTTGCGACAGCTAGTCCAAGACCGACTGAGTAGTGCAACATTTCGAGTCTATTCGAGTGAAGATGTGTATGGCGTTGAATTGGGCGGTGCGCTCAAGAACATCTACGCGATCATATGTGGCATCGCGACTACTTTAGAGTTGGGGCAGAACGCCATATCGTTGGTTATTACCCGTAGTCTTGTGGAGATGAGCAGATTTGCCGAGGCGATGAAAGGCAATCCTTACACCTTCTTGGGATTGGCCGGAGTAGGGGATCTGGTGGCGACCTGTACGTCTCCGCACTCGCGCAACTACCAATTGGGATATCACATTGCATCGGGCTTGAGTCTCGACGAAGCCATGGCTCGGCTTGGTAAACTTGCCGAGGGTGTGAACACGCTGAAAGCTGTCTACCAGCGAAATTTGGACATGCGCCTTTACATGCCCCTTGCTGATGCGTTGTATCGGGTTCTCTTTGAGGGAGAGGACCTCCAAACGACCATTGTGGACCTAATGACGGCAGAGCAGAAGAGCGACGTCGAGTTTGCCGAACATATCGCGGCCTCCAATGAAGCTACTTAAAACTTGTGCATTTGTTTCAGCGGCCCTATCGGCAGCGATTGCCTGCGTTAGTGCGAGTCCTGTTTTGGCAGACGAGATTCTCCTCGACGAGATTCCAAGGTCGACCGTCACTGATTTCAATGCAGTTACGGAGCCGGAACCATTTGATTTTGTATATGGTCCCGTCGAAAAGGTAAAGCGAGAAATCACATTTGAGCGGGTGGCTCGAGTCGAAGGGCTGGTGCGGCACAAAACTTACCAGATGTCCTCCGACATTAGCCGGGACGACGCGTTGGATTGGTATCGCGATCAAATCCAATCGATTGGAGGACACATCGTATTTGAGTGTGAAGGTCGGGACTGCGGGCGTGCGACCATTTGGGCGAACGAAATCTTCGAGCAGCGAGTGCTGGCTACCATCGACTCCAAACAGCACTATATGGCCGGCGAATTGGTTCGCGAAGACAGCCATGAATTGTTTGCTGTCTACATTGTGGAACGCGGCAACAAGACTGTCTACTCGCATATCGTCCAAGTGTCTGTAGCTGGCGTTGTGCAACTAGGGTCCAATCAAGATTTTGCCGGTGTCTTGGCACGGCATGGCTTTGTAGTTGTGGATGGTGTTGCGCCAAATAGATATGGTGAACTTCCCGCGGAAGCGATTGATCGACTGAGCAGTCTGTCGAGCCTATTGGATGACTTCAAGAACGAAACCATCTTTGTCCTGTGCCATGTGAACGGATCTCGACCCGTGGACCAGCTGATCCAAGAGTCCGAGACCTGTGCAGAGTCGGCCATTGCCGCGCTCCAAGGAGAGAATGAGTATGACATTCGACCCTTTGGCGTTGGTCCACTCGCTCCATTGGCGGGCGCCACTCCCAAGTCTCGAGTCGAAGTCGTCATACCCAGGCTTCTTCGGCGGGAACCTTGACGGACCCAATCATATTTCCCCCAAAATTGCTAGCTAATAGAAGGTAAATTAGCAACTCATGGCGGGCAACACGTTCGGTCAGGCATTTGCCGTAACGACATTTGGCGAGAGCCACGGAGTGGCCATGGGTGCCGTAGTGGATGGGTGTCCTCCGAATCTCGAACTGTCGGAAGAGGATCTGATGAAGGATCTGGACCGACGCAGGCCGGGTCGCAATGCTTATACGACTCAACGACAGGAAAGCGACCAAGTACGAATATTGTCAGGTGTTTTCGAGGGAAAAACTACAGGAACACCCATTGGACTGATCATAGAAAACACTGATCAACGATCTAGGGATTATTCCGCGATTAAGAACGTCTATCGACCTGCCCACGCAGACTTTACCTATGACAAGAAGTATGGGATTCGTGACTACCGCGGCGGTGGCAGAGCTTCTGCTCGAGAAACTACGATGCGGGTGGCTGCAGGAGCGATTGCAAAGAAATATCTTCGTCAAGAGTTTGGTACTCAAGTTCGGGGATATCTTGCTCAGATTGGCCATATCGTTCTAAACCCGAGTTCTCTGGATCACGCTCGTGACAGCGTTTTCTTTGCGCCTGACCCCGACCGAGAGGGCGAGATTGCAGAATTCATAGATGAGCTTCGCGATGCGGGGGACTCAATTGGTGCAAAGGTGGGTGTATTGGCCTCAAACGTGCCTATTGGTCTGGGCGAGCCCGTGTTTGCAAAGCTTGATGCAGAACTAGCGTCAGCACTAATGGGAATCAATGCGGTAAAGGCCGTTTCGCTGGGAGAAGGGTTTGATGTTGTCACCAAGAGGGGGTCCGAGCACCGTGACGAAATGACTAGTGAAGGATTCCTGTCTAATCGCGCCGGTGGGACATTGGGCGGCATCTCTTCGGGTCAGGACATCAGTGTGGCGATAGCGCTTAAGCCGACTTCGAGCATAGCCACGCCTGGCAAGAGCATTGACCGAGAGAGCCGAGAAGTCGAAGTGGCTACCACCGGTCGACATGACCCATGCGTGGGAATACGTGCTGTACCCATCGCAGAGTCTATGGTTGCGTTAGTCCTAATGGACCATGTCATGAGGGATCGAGGCCAAACTGGATCGAGTGTAAATCGCGAATCCTGATTGGTCTTTCCGCATTAGCAATAACACTGCTAACAAAAAGGTACAAATTCGATTCTCAATGTCATAAATCTGTAGCTTTTCCCCTTTAACTTGCACACCATTGTTACAACGTTGCAGGTAGTCCGTGCAAGCCTTCCGATTTACAAGCAAACTGCTTGGATGTCTCTCAGTCTCCACTATTTTCCTGATGGCATCAACATCTCTTGCTAACGACGTGGGAACGTTGGAAGGGAAGATCACCGATGCCAGTGGGCAAGTCCACTTCAGCGGTGCACAAGTACGCATTGATGAGCTGGATCAAGAAGCCTATAGTTCCAGCTCTGGAGAGTTCAAATTTAACAACGTTCCTGTAGGTGATTACACGCTAGTCGTGCACTACATAGGTGCTGACAAGGTTGAAAAGACAGTCAGTGTGGGTGCCAACGAGACCAAGAACGTTGCCATAGTTGTTGGTGCGGACGTTGAGCACATGGAAAACGTCATTGTGTACGGCCAAGCCGCAGGGGCTAGCAGTGCACTCAATCAACAGAGGGCAGCTGATGGAATTCTGTCAGTTCTGACGTCGGATGCTGTCGGACAGTTTCCAGACGCAAATGTCAGCGAAGCCTTGCAGCGCGTACCTGGCGTATTTATTGAGCGTGATCAGGGAGAAGGCAGGTTCGTTGGGATTCGAGGGCTTGAACCTGATTTCAATTCAGCCAAGATCAACGGTGTGAGTATTCCTGCGCCGGAGCGAGATAGACGCTCGGTAGCTTTGGATGTAATTCCCTCTGACTTGCTCGAGAGAGTAGAAGTCAGCAAGTCGATTACTCCAGACAAGGATGGTGATGCAATTGGGGGTTCGATAGACATCAAGAGCCTGTCGGCGTTTGATCGTCGGGGACAGCACTTCTCGCTAACGGCAAAGTCCGATTTCAATACATTGCAAGGTGAATCAAGCCCGAAAATCAACGCGAGCTATACAAACATCGTCCCAACGGTCAATGGCGACTTGGGAGTGGCGCTGGCGATGTCCTGGCAAGAGCGCAAATTTGGTTCGGACAATGTAGAAACGGACGGCGGCTGGGATGCCGACATCGAAGATTCGGGATTTCGAGGCGCAGAAGAATTCGAGCAACGCGACTACCAAATCACACGCAAGCGTATCGGCTACGCCTTCAACCTTGATTGGATAACCGACGCGGACACCCACTTGTACATGAGAATGCTCAAGAGCGATTTCTCGGATCAGGAGTATCGCCAACGCATTGAGTATAAGCTCGCTAAAGGCGACCTGGAGTCTATCGATGACACGTCGGCCATATGGAGCGACATTGACATGGATAGGGAACTGAAGGATCGCTACGAGACTCAAGACATTTTCTCTTTGGTTGCCGGCGGGGAAAGTGACATCCACGATTGGAATATCAACTACGAGCTAGGATTCTCCACGGCATCTGAAGAAGAGCCCAATCGCTACGACATACAGTTCTCAGAGGACGATGCGATTGAGGAAGCTGGTTATAGAACGATGGGGCGAACACCTCGTTTGTTCTACTCACCAAATGGGGGAGATCCCACGAATTTCGAGTTTGATGAATTGGTTGAGGAAAACAACTTCACAGACGATGAACAAACGACGCTGCGACTTGATTTTCGCAGAGATGTAACAGTTGGCGACTTCGATGGCTACGTTAAGTTCGGCGTTCAGCAAAGAAATCGGGAGAAGACCGACGACACAAACGCTATCACTTACGATGGAGGCTTTCCTGGGGATCCCACCCTTGCGGACTTCACAACTAGCTCATCGCTGGACTACGATCTTGGTCTCTTCGGTCCCACTATCGACGTATCTGAACTATCCACCTATATAGCAGCTAACAAGAGCGCTTTCGAAGTCGACCGAGACAACACGATTCTAGACTCGGCCCGCGACTATGCGATCGATGAAGACATTCTTGCACTCTACGCCATGCATAAAGTTAATGTGGGTGATTTCCGTGTGGTTTACGGGCTGCGTCGCGAAGCCACAGAGTCAGTCCTTAACGGTTTCAGTGTGATAGAGGACAACGGTGACCCCGAAATCACTCCTATCTCATTCAGCAAGGACTATGATCATTGGCTACCGAGCGTTACCGTACGGTACAAACAGAACGATCAAAACATCATTCGACTTGCATTGAGCCAAACTGTTGCGCGGCCTTCGTTTGGCAAGATCAATCCATCACCGGACAAGGTAGAAATTGACGATGAAGCCATCGAGATTGAAACTGGCAACGCGTACCTAAATCCCTACGAGGCAACTAATTTCGATGTGTCGTTTGAGCACTATCCAGATGATCAGCTCAGCGCATTTTCCGTAGGGTTCTTTTCCAAGGCAATAAACAATTTCATCTACGTCGCCGACGTAAGTGATGTTGTCGATTTTCGACAATGGACACAAGGAGTTGACACTTCTGGCATTACCGATCCGGACATCATTCAGCCGTTGAATGGAGACACGGCAAATCTATGGGGGATTGAAGCTAGTTGGACCAAGCGGCTGAGTGAGTTTGGAGAACCCTGGGACAAGATTATTTTTTCCTTCAACGGTACGTACACAACGAGCGAGGCCGACTTGGGCGGAGAAACGAGCAGAGGGTCCGACATACCGTTGCCTGGCCAAGCCAAGATCGTAGGGAATGCAATTCTTGGGTTCGAGCACCACAACTGGGATTTCAGGTTGGCGTATGCCTACAAGGGTGAGAGAACTATAGAGGTAGACCTGTCAGATCCAGGAAACGACTTGATTCAGGAACCCCGCAGCCAGCTTGATTTCACGGCACGTTTTGATGTAGATGATCGCTGGCAGATATTCCTAAACGCTGCGAATCTAACCGACCAGCCTTTCTACACCTACCACGGATCGGATGCGTTCAATGGACAGTACGAGGAATACGGACGATCCATTGCACTTGGTGTCACGTTGAGAAGCCTGTAGATTGTTTATGAAGTCTTCGACAGGGCGTGTGTGCATAGGCGTCCTGTCGATGGGACTATTGCTAGCTCTTGTCGCGTCCTGCGACAAATCCCACTATCCCACTGTTTCCGCTTCGGTTGAAACGGAGAGTGTGGAGAGTGCCGGTGATGCAGCAGACGATCCCGCTATATGGATTCATTCCAGCAAACCTGATCGTAGCTTGGTCCTTGGCACCAACAAACGGAAGGGGCTTGAAGTCTACGATCTTAAGGGGACGCGTATACAGACACTAGATGTAGGCGATCTAAACAACATTGACGTTCGTCAAGCGGTCCCCTGGAGATCTGGTACGGTGGACATTGCGGTGGCCACCAATCGTACAGACGACAGTTTGAACCTGTTCTTTCTCGACCCCGAAACCGGTTTCGTTGAACTAGAGCAGAGCGAACGAATTGCTCTGGATTTGGACGATCCCTATGGCGTCTGTCTGTATTGGAGCGAATCAGAGCTGTATGCCTTTGTAAACGACAAGGACGGCACGTTTCAGCAATGGAGACTCGCGCCCGACGCAGAGAGCCATGTCGCGCGAACGTTTAGTGTTGACTCGCAACCTGAAGGATGTGTTGTCGACGACCTAACACACACCCTCTACTACGGAGAAGAAGGAACGGGAGTTTGGAAACGTGATGCGTCGCCGGACTCCAAATCGGAAGCTGTTCTAATCTCTGCTGTAGCCGACGGACCGCTGGTGGCTGATGTAGAGGGCTTGGCAATCTACCGATCCAGCCCCGATGGAGGATACTTAGTGGTTTCTAGTCAGGGCGACGATTCGTTCGCGTTTTTTGAACTGGCAGATCCGAACGGCTATGTGGGTTCACTACGCATTGCCGAGTCGTCGGATGGATCAATTGACGAAGTGTCAGGGACTGACGGAATAGAGGCAACTGCTACACGATTGAATCCACAATTTCCTCAGGGGGTGTTGGTTGTTCAAGACGACGACAACCGCATGCCACGGGAGAACCAAAGCTTCAAATTCGTGGACTGGCGGGAAGTTGTGGAAACACTTTCGTTGGGACAACCGAATAGCCACTAAACGTGGAGACTATTGGGCGAATCTCTTCGAGTCGCCAATCACTCCTTCCTTCCTGAGGTCGTCGAGAACATTTGAGCATAGTGCGAGCTCCTCTGACAGCACTACGTCTGTGTGTTCACCAAGTCTTGGTGGAGGCGATAGATCGACACTGGAATCTGACATGCGAGGCGCGAATCCAAGCATCGGTACCGTACCGTGTACAGGTATATCCATATCCTTTACAAATCCACGCTCCCGTAGGTGTTCGTTGTGGTGGAGTTCAGCTGTATCCAGACAGGCGGAGCAGGGTACGCCTGCGGATGCAATCGCTTCCATTGCTTGGTACTTGGTTAAATCCTTGCACCAATTGCAGATGATCTCGCGCAGCTCATTTCCGTTCTTCGCCCGATCTGCATAACTTAGGAATCTTGTGTCGACCAATAGGTCGGGGCGATCTATCGCGGCGCAAAGTCCATCCCAATGGTCATTGTTTACGGGCATTAGGTAGATGTAGTCATTCGGTCCAAAGGGCTTGCATGGATAGATATCTACAGGTGGCAGACCTCCTCGATTGCCTGTGCGAGGTGTTGCCTGCGTGCCCCAACGTGATCCTATGAATGCGCGAGTTCTAACGAAGTATGTCATGGCTTCCTGCATTGAGAGTTCAATCACTTGGCCTTTGCCTGTTCTCTCGCGCTGGATGTATGCTGCCAAGATTGCCATCGCCGCTTGTACCCCCGTTCCAGAATCGCCGGTTGTAGGACCAGGCATCATGGGTGGACCATCGGGTTCACCGGTTATTGAGAACGCTCCCGCCGCAGCCTGAGCGACCATGTCCATACATCGGTAGCCTGAATACGGCCCACTAGTTCCAAATCCCTTTATTCTCGTGTAGATGATGCCAGGATGGACTTTGGCCAAAGTCTCGTATTCGATGTCGAGTTTCTCGACAATTCCGGGTCCGTAGTTCTCTACAAATACGTCGAATTTTGGTACGAGATCCAGCAGAATTTTTCGCCCTTTGTCCGATCGCAGGTTGAGAGCGAGGCTTTTCTTGTTGGCATTCCATGCACAAAAGTAGGGAGAGTAATCACTTCTTTGCGATCCTCTAACACCTCGTCCCGGGTCGCCATACTCGGGTGGTTCAATCTTTACGACGTCCGCACCGAGCCATGCAAGCGCTTGGGTGCACGAGGTGCCTGCCTCGTATTGGGTCATATCAAGAATTCTTATGCCATCAAGTGCTGCCATTCCGGTTCCAAGCTTCGCGTTTGAGGTGTAGCTTCCCGTTGAAGTATGAGTCGCTAGATGAGGTCCAATTATCTCAAATGTCAGTGTTTTCAACCGGATCAGAGCCGGTCTTGTTTAGGAGGCAATGCAGTACTTGCAACGAATGGACATGCCAATTCTCTGGTGCAGTCGTCTGACAGAGAGACGTTCCGTGTGGGAGTAGCTGTTAGCCTAAATTGCGATTTTGCGCTGTCGGCTCAAAATGGCGTACACAACAGAGTAAAATTCTGTCCAATCCCTTCGTTTCTCCTTGAAAGCGTGCGCTGATGCACGCCTTCTGTCGATTAGTTTGTGAGTTCCGAGCCCTACGATCCGTCAGAACTGCTCCGAATAAGGACGATAAGAGAGCTTGCTTCTCTCATTCCCCGTGTCCTCAAGCTCTGTTGGCAGGTTTCGCCGCTCCTCATATCTGTCTTGGCCGTAATTGGGTTAGTAACTGCCCTAGTCGACCCAGCCGTTGTCTTTCTTACCAAAGTAATCGTCGACATGGTTCACGAGAGTCAGGGATTAGGGATTCAGTGGTCCATGATCTCCGTGCCTCTGGGCATCATTTTTTGTCTTTGGATTGGGAACGGTCTCGTGGAGGGTGTCAACTGGATCGTTCAGGACCTGTTGGGCGAACGTACATACAACACAACCAACCGCCAACTCTTGAAGAAGGCTGGGAAGCTAGACCTTGCGTTTTTCGAAGCGCCAAAATTCTACGATCAGCTCAAGCAAGCCGACGAACAACAATGGTCTTTGCAGGGATTGCCGATGACGTTGTTCACGTTTTTTCAGCAATTGCTCTCTCTAGGGGCGATGGTGGGGCTACTTGCCACACTACATCCCTTGGCGTTTCTGATTCTCGTTGCCACGGTATTGCCTCGCTTTTTCCTAGAAGGTCACATGACGCGACTTCGGTTTAAGTTGAACACGGAGTTGACACGCAACATGCGGCAGACAAACTACATGCAGACCATACTTACCGAGCGAGAAAAAGCGAAGGAAGTACGAATTTTTGGACTGGGAGGTGTGTTTTTTGAACGGTTTCTAAAGTTTCGCTCTGAGTATGTGTCAGCCCATATTCGACAGATGTTGCGGTTCATGGGTTACAACCTGAGTCTTGGGGCTCTCACGACTCTCGGTATTGGGGCAGTAAGCGTATACGCCGTAATACAAGCGGCTCGAGGTGAGATTAGCATTGGTTCTTTGACCCTTGTCTTTACAGCTGCCGAACGAATTGTGTCGTTGATAGTTGGTCTCATTAGCTCTCTGAATCAGGTTTACCGGTCATCGCTCGAATCCTCCCGCTTCTTTGAACTGCTGGACATTGAATCTCGTTCCATAGAAGGCGCGCTTCAACCGCCGCGCCAATCCAAGCCAATTCCGGCGCCTCACCGTATTAGTACGGGTATTGAATTAAGCTCAGTTTCATTTTCCTACCCTGCAACGGATGTGGAAGTGTTGAAGGATGTCTCCTTCTTTTTGCCCGCAGGAAGCAAAGTCGCCATAGTCGGAGAAAACGGCGCTGGCAAGACGACACTAGTAAAGCTACTTGCTCGATTCTATGATCCCGTTGGGGGCGAAATCAAACTCGATCATACCGACTATCGTGATTACGATCTCGCTAGCTTGCGCGACCGTGTCAGCGTTGTGTTTCAAGACTTTGTGAAGTATGACATTTCAGCTTCCGAGAACATCGGTCTGGGATCAATTGAGAGCATTGGCGATCGTGCCAAGATTGCTGAAGCTGCTCGAAACAGCGGAGTAGATGAAATCGTTTCGCGATTGCCCAACGGCTACGACACTGTTCTAGGTAAGACGATGGACGAAGGAGTGGACTTGTCTGGGGGAGAGTGGCAGCACATAGCCATTGCCCGTGCCTTCATGAGCGAGAGTCCTCTTCTAATTCTCGATGAGCCCACAGCTGCATTGGACTCACTGAGAGAGCGAGAGCTCTACGAACGTATCTCAAAGCTTGCGGCTGATAGGACGGTTGTGTTTATTTCTCACCGTTTCTCTACTGTCCGCATGGCTGATTTGATCGTCGTGATCGACGATGGCAAATCGGTTGAAGTGGGAAGTCACCAAGAACTATTGAGACGCGAAGGCAAGTACTTCCGCATGTTCGAGACTCAGGCGTCGAGGTACCGATGAGTTCGAGAATCTTCAATCCGTTTGAGGAACTGAAAACTAAGTCCATTCTCGAAACTCTTAGCTTATTGCCTAGAGTATTAGGGTTTGTATTTGGAGCTTCTCCATTTTATTTTCTTCTGTCCAACGTCATTGGATTAGTTCAAGCAGGTGTATCCGCACTGCTTCTCATTATGGCGAAGATAGTTATTGACAGAGTAGCGGATAACATTGGTACAGAAATTGAGTGGATATTCCTATTAACTCCAATGTTTCTATTGGTTGGGATTCGAATACTACAGTCTTTATTAGGGTCAGCAGAAGGTGTTGTCTCTTTTCTCATTCAGGAAAAGGTGCATAACGAAGCCCATTCGAAATTACTTTACAAGGCTACAAGTTTAGACTTGGCATTCTATGAAGCACCTAAATTCTATGATCGCCTATATCAATCACAAAGACATATAGGACATTTATATAGTACTATTTTTCAAGTCATTTATTTCGTCACGCAAGTCTTTACATTGACGGCAATGATTGGGATACTCTCTATACTTCATCCTATGGCTGTAGTCCTTCTCTTTGTCACGATATCTCCTCGCATATTTTTCGAAGGATATAGTGCAAGGCGACGATTTGATCTGGATGTGGAACTCACACGAAACTTTCGTATAACAGACTATTTTAGATCATTGCTTGTAAAGAGAGAAAGTATTAAGGAAGTGAAAATATTCAAACTGAGTGAGTATTTCATAGAGAAATTCTTTCAGTTTCGAGAGTTGGTAATCAAAGCGCTTCTAAATTTGAACCTACACTTCTTTCGAATTGAAGTTCCGTTCGACATTTTAGCTTTGAGTGGCATCGGTGTGTTGTGGGTGTACGCAATATACAGGACAGGCATTGGGGAATTGACGATCGGCGACTTGTTCATGATATTTGGTGCAGCGCAGAGTTGTAGATGGGCGATTGAATCTGTATTGCGTGGAGGTGGGCAAATATTCGAGAACTCGCTGTTTTTGACACGCTTCTTTGAGATGTTGGATTTGGATCCGAGAACTGTTGAGGGAGCGCTCGAGCTAAAGCGTGTGGAAACGCCTCGAAAACTGCCAAGGTTGATGGGCGAAGGCATAGAGTTTCGCAACGTCTCCTTCCGGTATCCAGGCACGACTGACTGGATATTGAACGACGTTTCGCTTGTGATTCCTGCAGGATCCAAGCTGGCCATAGTGGGCGAAAATGGGGCGGGCAAGACCACTCTTATAAAGTTGCTAGCACGGTTCTACGATCCCGTAAAGGGTTCGCTGCTCCTAGATGGTTTCGACTACAGAGACTATGACCTTGAGCACATGCGCCACAACATTACAGTTGTGTTCCAAGATTTTGCACGCTACGACATATCGGTGTCCGACAACATTGGCGTAGGCCAAGTGGAGTACATCCAAGACCTAGATCGCATCGAGGCTTCTGCCAGAAAAGGAGGGTCTCACGAAACTGTAATTGAGTTACCGAGCAAGTACGACACCATTCTGGGACGAACGTTTGATGAAGGTGTAGATTTGTCGGGGGGCGAATGGCAAAACTTGGCCATTTCACGTGCATTCATGAGCGATGCTCAAATTTTCATCCTTGATGAACCGACAGCTGCTCTAGACGCCTTTAAGGAAGCAGAGATTTACAGGAGATTCGCTGAACTAACAAAGAACCGAACGGTAGTTCTCGTATCTCATCGATTCTCTACCGTGAGAATGGCAGACTTGATCGCAGTCGTAGAGGATGGGCGGGTTAGCGAGTACGGGTCACATGACGAACTCTTGGCGTTAAACGGCAAGTATCAGCAGATGTTTGAGGCACAAGCCGAGAGGTATCGCTAATTCTCCTCTTGTCGGCAAGTTTTTTCGGAGCTGCACTATCGCTTGTAGTTGCGATTGCTCCCTACACCGACCGAGTAATTAGCGCTGGATCCAATCTGCTAACCAGCTTCGCTGGAAACACGACGGCGAGCAAGCATACAAGCAAAGTAGCGATAACGATCAGCGAACTCGGAACAATCATTAATTTCTCGTAATCGTGACCAGAGACCAGATAGACATTTAGCCCAATCGCCAATAGAACCCCCAAAGCAATGCCAAAGGCGAGAATTACTGAGTACTCAACTAACAGGTTCCGAACAATGTCAAACTGCGATGCGCCCAAGGCCCGTCGTATTCCGATGTGGGTTGTACGTCGACGAATTGCAAAATTGACCATTCCCGTCATTCCACAAACTACTACGAACACTAACACAACTGACGTCACGCTGAATATCCAGACAGAAGCAATTTGCCCTTGGTATAGCCGTCTTTTGGCGTCGTCAATGGTTACGATGTTGCGTATGAGTCGATTCCTGTAGAGTCCCGGCAAGTTCTGTTCCACGGCTCGAATAGTGTCTTCTCGTCTTCCTGGTAGCGTCCGTACGACATATGTCGACGAATCAAACGCCTGCTTTTGGGGAAGGTATGCAACTCTGTGTACTCCTCCAATGTTTACCCACGGACCGTGGGATGTAGAGACAACACCAACGACCGTCACTGTTTCACCTAAGTTCACTTGTTTTCCCACTACGTCGGTCATACTTAACCCCGGGAACAGGTGTTGGGCCAATTGTTCGGAAAGCAAGACTTGATGTGAGGTTGTCCCACCGTAGGGCATTCTCCAGCCGACCTCTTCGGGCAGGAAGTTGCGTCCAGCCTTCAAACTGAGGCCTAGCGCATCCAGTCCATGGTCGTCAATCATTCGAAAATAGCAGACGGAGGGTTGTATGTTGTCGTTTGGGTCCACGTCAATGGACATGGACCAACCCGAGCCGGAGTAGGGAACCGAAATCGTCTGTACAGCATCTACAACATCTTGACTGTTGCGAATGTACTCTAGATCTGTGTCTACGATGCTTGTAATGGCATCTGTTGATAGATCTGATTCTGCGATGTGCACATCGATATAGAACATGTTTCGATGGTCTATTCCGCTCTGTTGATTAATTGCTTCGAATTGATAGCTGATGCCTACTTGTATGTTCAGGAGAATGGCTATGACAACGCTAATCTGGATTGCGATCAGTACGGCAATAGTCTTTCGCCGCAAGAGAGAGCGCAATATTGGCCCGAGTTCCAGCACTGGCTACAGTCTCCTCAGGAGGTCAGCGGGCGTGCCGCGAGAACCTCGCCAAGCGGGATACAACGATGCCGCTAGACTGGCAATGATTGCAAGAACTACCGTCAGCATAGCAAGAGGGACGTCCAAGTGAGTTATATGGGGGACAACAGGCTCTCCCCTAAACAGAACCCTTATGCCCATTAGCCCCACCCATGCAAGAAATAATCCAAGCAAGCCGCCCGCAAATCCAATGCACCCCGACTCTACGAGAAATCGTGTGAACAATTGCAGACGCGATGCGCCCATCGTGCGATGCACAGCTAATTCGCCACTACGTGAAAGAAACTTAGCAAGCAGCAGTCCGATGGAATTGATCAAACACACGATGAGAAACAAGATCGCAATCACGATGGTGACCCATATTCCGTCATCGACGGCATTGATATAGACGCTCCACTCGTCGATAGTGTGAACCGCATTATTGAGCGGGCGTTGAAAGCGTCCCAACCCCTTTTGTTGGTTTGCGTAGGAGTCTAGGAAACTTAGATAGTTGTTTCGTTCTGCAGGATCACTCAGTTCTATCCAATACTGAATCCAAATACACTCCGAGGCAAGAAACGCTTGATGACCCTCGCCAGATATGGATTGCCAGCAGCTCGTATTGCCTCTTCGTGCGAACTCCATTTCCGAGGCTGTCGTAAACGGGACAAAGGTGTCTTCTGTTGGAGAAAAATCGAAGTCGTAGACGCGAGGTACTAGTTGCCAATCTTCGAGTACACCGACGACTCGAAACAACTCTTCCTTGAGAGTAATGTGCTCGCCGACTGAATTCTTGCCGCCGAAGAGCCGGTCATTGATATGTTCTGCTAGAACGACCACCCGTTCCCGATTCTCGTCTGCATCTGCGGTCCATGGCTGACCATACTTGAAGGGAGCATCGAACATTCGGAAGAAATCGCTGTAGGCCGCTCTGCCCGAGACTTCAAATGGGACTTCAGCTCCGTCGGGACGTATGATTGCTGCCGTGCCGAACATTGCGGACTGACGCATCGCTCTTCCGTCGCGCATTAGTGCTAGTGCGTCCATGTAGGTGAGTTGGTGTGGTCTGGAACTCGCATCATCTCCTTGTCGATTGGGGTCGCCTGCATCCAACTGAACGCGATAGAGCAGGTCTTTCTTGTCTGGTAGAGGGTTCTTGGACAATGAAAAGGCGATCGTGAAAATTGCCATGAACATTGCGATGCCCAGAGCAACGGCAACGGCCATCAACGCAGATAGAACGGGATGGCGACGCACCCCTCTACTGGCTAGAAAGATGTTGTAGCGAAGCACGAGATAATCTGCTATGTCGAGTCGAAGTAGCCGTCTCGCATGTGGATAGAGCGTGTTGTGTGAGTAGCCATGGATTCTTCGTGTGTGACCATCAGGATCGTAGATCCTGATGAATGAAGATCCAACAGCAGCTCAAACACGCCTTCCGCGGTTTTGCTGTCCAAGTTGCCAGTAGGCTCGTCTGCCAAAAGCAAACGCGGTTCACCTACCAATGCCCTGGCAATGGCCACTCGTTGTTGCTGGCCTCCAGAGAGCTGTCCAGGCAAGTGACGAATTCGACCGAGCAAACCTACCCGTTCCAATGCTGTATGAATGCGTTCCTTTCGTACTTGGGCAGGCATCCGTCGATACCGCAGGGGAACATCGATATTGTCAAATACGCTGAGATCCGGAATCAGATTGAAGTTCTGAAAAATGAATCCAATTTTCTGATTGCGCAATCGTGATCGTTGTCGATCGTTCAAGCTCGATACGTCGTCTCCGTCCAATTGGTATGTGCCTTCGTCAAACGACTCAAGCAACCCTGCAATGTTTAGAAATGTAGTCTTGCCCGAACCAGACGGGCCAACGATGGCGACAAATTCACCTTGGTCTACTGACAAATTGACGTTTTCAAGCGCACGAGTTTCGACCGAGGCTGTTCGGTAACGCTTAGCTACACTGCTCATTTCGAGCATTAAAGTTCCTTTTGGCGAATGGATGGGAGTTACTGTCTGAGATATACCGTTTCCGCACCGTCGAAAACACTAATGTCGGATATGACCACTTCTTCGCCAGGTTCTACCCCAGAGACTATTGCCACTTCATTAATGCTTTGTGGACCCACTTCAATGTCACGTCGCACCGCAAGCCCATCTTCGACAACGTAGACGGTACGATACCCTCCCGATTGGAGAAACGGTCCCACAGAAACGATGTTTACGTCCTTGTGCGAGGAAACAAGCAGTCTAATGGACACGCGTTGATTTCGTCGTAATCCTTCAGGGATTTTGTCGGAAAATTGCACACGTACCGATACCTTGTTATCGACAACTTCCTGTGAAATTGACGTGGCCATTCCCTCATATACACCCGAGCCAATACGAATTTCCGCCTCCGTTCCGGGGCTGAGATCGTCGGCATAGGATTGAGGAACGCTTGCTTCTAATTCGAGCTGAGACAGATCCACTACTCTCAACACGGCTCTGCCAGGAGTGACCCAGGATTGTCGTTCTACAAGTATGTTGCCGACAGTTCCATCTAAAGGGGAGCGCAATGTCAGCTGATCTACCTGTTGCTGAAACTCCTCTACAACCAGCTGCTGTTGCTCATGTGCGAGTCTGGCCGATTCGATCTCGAGTGCGAAGCTTTGCTGATCCAGCGCTTCGAAGTCTGTGGCATGCTGGCGACGCAAATTGGCCGATTCGAGGTCATCCATCGCCCTGCGATACTCCACATCCGAAATCGCACCCTGATCGTAGGACTGTTGAGCCCGGTCCGCTTCGCGTTGGGCGGCTGTTTCTACAACTACTGCAAGATCCAAATTGCGCTTATTCGCCAACTCCCGCTGCTTCATGGAGTTCGTAGTTCGATTCAATTGGGCCTCTCGTAGCACCAGTTGGGTTTTTTCGCGTTGCAGTTGCGAGCGTAGGAAGGGGTGCACAATAGTTCCTAACACCTGTCCTTGCTTGACTGTTTGCCCCAATTCAACTTCGACGGTCAGTACTCCTTGTTGTTGCGCATATACCGTTGGACTAGCAGATGGAACAACTCGACCATCCACGGAAATGTCACTTATCAAGTCGCCAAAGCGTACGGTCGAAAAGCTAAGACGGCTCACCGAGACGCTCTTCTCCGATTTGGCCCATTTGGAAACGTGCGGGTAGGCAATTGCAGCGCTAACAACCAGAACGACCGCCAAGACACCCAGCGCTAAGTAGATTTTTAGCCTAGACGGCTTTGGGAGCGACGTGTCCTGAGCGGACGTGTCGGCAATCTTATTGCTTGCCACGGACTATCAACTCAATTCGATGTGGTGACATGACTCTGTGCTAGCTAGCCAATCTACACAACCTGTGCAAGCGAGGCGAAATCTACGCCTAGTTTATCATGTTTATCAAATAGTTATGCTTGGTGAACCTAGCAGTATTTACTGCAGGACACTCGTCCATTACAAGAATCAACGATCGATTCTCAACTGTCCCAAGAAGTCGCGTTTGCCGAGTTGTACTCCCTTCGTCCTCAAGATGTCGTAGGTTGTCGTTGCATGGAAGTAGAAATTCGGCAGCGAGAAAGAGAGCAGAAAATCTTCAGCTCTAAAGGGAATTTCCATACCACCCATCTTGAAGGTGACTCTTCGACCTTCAAATGCGTTGACCGAGTCTCTTGAAAACTCGCCCAGTCCTTCCAAAGATTCCCGTACCAGGCCTTGCAATCCGGAATAGTCCCGGTCCGATGCTTGGGGAGGGCCAAACTGGCCAGCTGCGACGCCGTTCAACGCCCCAAGAGAATGATGAGCGATCGAAATCACCTGAAAGCGAAACGGCAGCATGTCGTCAATGAGACGAACATCCAGCACGTCGTTGACGTTCTCGCCAGCCTTCTCGCAGTGCTCCATACCTTTTAGCAAAACACCATCAATCGAACTGAGGATTTGTCGATAGGTTTGCACGGTTGCATCGTAGAGAGAAAACGACATGATCTGGTCCTTGGGGTGCTTCAGGATGGGTTGGAGAATTATAGAGAGCGCGGTCTACTGCGGAGACAGTTGACGCCCGCTTGAGCGCAAGTGTGGCTGGGCTGGTGGCAGTGCCGTGAGATGTTCTCCTACTAGATGAAGAAAATAGCTACACTTTCACAGTCATTGCACTATGCTGAGATTGAAGCGAGACCACTATGAATCGTATTCCCATATTGGGCTGGATTGCGAGCTTCTTCGTGAATCTATGCCTCTCCATTCCGTTTTGGTTCGTTTGGAGCGTTTGCGGGATTGGCAAGCACTTTTTCTTTTGGCTACCAGAACCCTTTCACTCGCCAAGTTTGTGGGCCGTGCTTGGGCTTTTCATTTGTGTTGAAATATTGCGCAACGTATTGCTGCCTTTCACTGTACCAAAGTGGATGCAGGAGGAAGCGAAAGACTAGGGGACTAGGCAGTCTAATCAGTCCCTGTGCACATTGAAACAGTTCATCACTGCAAAGACGGGTCTTCTTTGCGACCACCACGCAAAAAGGAAAAGGCATCCACCGCAGGAAATTCTGACTCAGAAAAGCGCTGAAGCAATCGGGCAGACCAATCGTGCCCAACGAATATGACTGAATCTGCATCGTCTCTGGCCACACTAAGTCCGAGTCGTGTGCTCCCCCAAGACTTATAATTGACAACCTTGCTGCCAAGGTCTCCTCCCACGCCAATTCCAGTCTCTTGGGTTCCAATATGGCTCGTACGCTTTACGACAAAATCTGGGATGGGCACCATGTAGGCACGCGTGACGATGGGCTCGATCTACTCTATATTGATCGACACTTGCTTCACGAAGTCACATCGCCCCAGGCATTCGAGGGACTAACACTTGCTGCGCGCAAGCCTTGGAGACTCGATACAAATCTAGCAACCGTCGACCACAGCATTCCCACGTCAGGTCGCTCTTCCGGTGTCGAGGGCATCGAAGACCCTATAGCCAGAGAACAAGTGGTCGTGCTGAACGAGAATTGCAGATCGTTTGATATTCGCTATTTCGATATGCACGATCAACGGCAGGGAATTGTTCATGTAGTTGGCCCGGAACAAGGCGCAACTCTTCCTGGAATGACCATAGTTTGTGGCGATTCTCATACGTCCACACACGGAGCTTTTGGTGCGTTGGCGCACGGGATCGGTACTACCGAGGTTGAGCACGTATTAGCTACGCAGTGCTTGATTCAGCAGAAGAGTTCCAATATGCGGGTCGAAATTCGAGGGAGCCTTCCTGAGTGGTGTTCGGCTAAAGATGTCATTTTGGCACTGATTCGAAAGATCGGGACTGCGGGCGCTACTGGTCACACGATCGAATATTGTGGAGAAGTCGTTGCCGGTCTATCGATGGAAGGTCGCATGACCGTTTGCAATATGTCGATCGAAGCCGGAGCTCGCGCGGGTCTGATGGGAATTGACGATACAACGATCGAGTACATCGAACGTCGCCCATTCGCCCCAACTGGGCATTCATGGCACGAAGCTGTCAAATGCTGGCAAGCGCTCAACACAGATGCTGATGCAAGCTTCGACAGGCAGATCACGCTTGATGTCACGAATATGGTTCCCCAAGTTAGTTGGGGAACCAATCCTGAATTGGTAATTGATATTGACGAGACTGTTCCCAGCCCCGAGGACTTTGCTGACAGCGCGAAAGCTGAGACCGTCGAACGTGCTCTGGGCTATATGGACCTATCGCCAGGAACAAGGCTCACAGACATTGCTCTCGACACGGTGTTCATTGGTTCATGCACAAATGCACGAATCGAAGATTTGCGTCAGGCAGCGTCGATAGCCAAGGGACGCCGTGTAGCTCAAAATATCAAGAATGCCCTCGTTGTGCCGGGATCAGGCCTCGTAAAGAAACAGGCAGAACTTGAGGGCCTCCACGAAGTATTCACGGAATCCGGCTTCGAGTGGCGTGAACCAGGGTGTTCCATGTGCCTGGCTATGAACAACGACAAGCTACTTCCTAGAGAACGCTGTGCTTCTACATCAAACCGTAATTTCGAGGGGCGTCAAGGGCACTTGGGACGAACTCATCTTGTAAGCCCAGCGACCGCGGCAGCCAGTGCCATTGCAGGTCGACTTGCCGATGTACGGGAGTACATGGCGTGACAGATGCGAGCATACAGACTTTTCGGCAGCATGAAGGCATCGTCGTGCCTCTTGATCGTGCTAACGTCGATACGGACCAGATCATTCCGAAGCAATTTCTCAAATCGGTAAAGAGAACCGGATTTGGCGACAATCTGTTCGACGCGTGGCGATTTCTCGACGAGGGTGAGATAGGAAAAAGAGACCGTCAGGAAGACGTTGATTTCGTTTTGAACGACTCCAGATATAGAAGCGCTTCAATTCTGTTAGCACGCCGCAATTTTGGGTGCGGCTCGAGTCGAGAGCATGCTGTCTGGGCTCTGCTGCAATTCGGCTTTCGGTGTGTTGTAGCACCAACCTTCGCTGACATTTTCTACAGCAATTGCATCAATAACGGACTATTGCCGGTGGCTTTGGACGAACCACGGGTTGAACAGTTGTTCGCAGAAGCTACGAAAGGTGAGCCGCTCACCATGACCGTGGATTTGCAGAGTCAGCGTATTTTCTACCCTGCAGGAACCCCAATGGAGTTCTCCATTGACCCGAAAGCTCGCAAGAGACTCATGGAAGGGATGGACGAGATTGCACTTACGTTGCGACATGCTGACCAGATCAGCAAGTTCGAGCAGGAGCATCGCCAACGCATGCCTTGGCTCTTTTCGAATGCGCCATGAACGCACAGAATTCTCAAACTATTCTCGTATTGCCGGGCGATGGCATTGGTGCCGAAGTCATGCCACATGCCATCCGGGTATTGAAGGCGGCGGCAGGAGATCGAGTTTGCGTAAATCTTGAGTATGCCGACTTTGGTGGCTGTTCGATAGATCGTCACGGTGTGCCCATGACCGGGGATACCTTGACTCGAGCTCAAAGCGTAGACGCAGTGTTGCTTGGCGCAGTTGGTGGTCCCAAATGGGACGATTTGCCGGTAGATCAAAAGCCTGAGAAAGGACTTTTGGGTCTTAGAGCTGGGTTGGATTGTTTTGCCAACCTTCGACCAGCATTGACGTTCGCGCCATTGGCTGAGGCTTCGACTCTCAAGACCGAGCTCGTGTCTGGACTCGATATCCTCATAGTTCGGGAACTAACAGGTGGAGTCTACTTTGGCGAACCTAGGGGCATTGAGACAAGGAACAACTTGAGATATGGATTCAATACCTTCGCCTACGACGAATCTGAAATCCAACGGGTAGCTCGGGTTGCGTTTGAACTGGCTCGAAAGCGTCGCAAAAAGGTTTGCTCAGTGGACAAGGCGAACGTGCTTGAAGTTACCCAGCTTTGGCGCGACGTAGTCTTGGAGGCACATTCCGATTATTCGGATATAGAACTTAGCCACATGTACGTAGACAACGCCGCGATGCAGCTAGTACGTCTGCCTATGCAGTTTGACGTGATTGTCACTGGGAATATGTTTGGGGACATACTTTCCGATGTGGCGGCGATGCTGACAGGGTCCCTGGGAATGCTCCCATCCGCATCGTTGAACGCAAGCAATCGGGGAATCTATGAGCCCGTACACGGTACTGCACCGGACATCGCAGGCAAGAACTTAGCGAACCCCTTGGCGACCATACTGTCGATAGCAATGATGTTCCGCTATAGCCTTGACGCTCCCGAAATTGCGGACGACATTGAGAATGCAGTAGATCGCGTGCTGGAACGAGGCTACCGCACAGGCGACATAATGCCGTTGCATTGGACTGAGGAATTAGTTCAGGTAGGTACAGATCAGATGACAGATGCGGTCATTGACGCATTGGAGCTTCCATGCCCGAGCTAGTGAATGTCGCAGTAGCCGGCGCGACAGGAGCTGTCGGTGAAGCGATGTGCGAAATCTTGGAACAACGCAATTTTCCGATGGGAGACCTGCGATTGCTGGCCAGCAATCGATCAGCTGGTAAGCGCATCTGGTTCCGAGATCACTACATCCGTGTTGAGTGCTTGGAAGAATTCGATTTCTCGGAGACTCAAATTGCACTGTTCTCCGCTGGCGGACATGTATCGGAGTTACATGCTCCCCGTGCAGCGCGGTCCGGCGCCATAGTTGTGGACAACACATCGCATTTTCGCACCCACGACGACATTCCTCTTGTCGTGCCGGAAGTCAATAGTCACCGGATTGCCGCAGGGTTGAAGACAGGAATTATTGCCAATCCGAATTGCTCGACTATACAAATGGTTGTTGCACTCAAGCCGATCTACGACGCCGTTGGAATCGAACGCATAAATGTAGCAACCTACCAGGCTGTATCGGGCGCGGGCTCACGGGCTCTAAAGGAGCTTGCCCTGCAGACTGCCAACATATTGAATGCGAAGGAAATCGAACCTGAGGTGGCTCCAGTGCAAATCGCTTTCAATGCGATTCCGCAGATTGGAGACTTCAATGAGAACGGCTATACCCAGGAAGAAATGAAAATGGTCTGGGAAACGCAGAAGATCTTTGAGGATCCGGCGATTAAAGTCAATCCGACCTGCGTTCGCATTCCAGTATTCTTCGGACACTCGGAAGCTGTTCACGTCGAAACACGCGAACCAATTGCTGTTGAAGAAGCCCGTCAGCTGCTCCGAGAGGCAAGAAACGTTGAACTAATTGACGAAAGGACCAATGGTGGCTATCCGACTGCAGTACTTCATGCAGCAGGTAACGATGCTGTCTACGTTGGTCGGATACGTAAAGACGTTTCGCACGAACGAGGCCTAAGCATGTGGATCGTCTCAGATAACGTGCGAAAAGGCGCTGCGTTGAATAGCATACAAATTGCAGAGGAAGTTGTCTCTCTAATTGGGTAGGTGTCTGCCGCCACTCTTCTTGGAGTGCTGGTGTCAACTGATTTATGTCGCAGAGGGTTGCGCTAGGCATTGAATACGACGGATCAAACTTCGTAGGAAGCCAACGTCAGCCGGACGGCCTCACCATTCAGTCGGTTCTCGAGTCCTCGTTGGCACGAGTGGCCGACGAAGATATTCACATTAACTTTGCGGGGAGGACCGATACTGGCGTCCATGCGACACATCAGGTAGGGTGCTTTCGCACCACCTCAATACGAACCAATTATGCCTGGATTCGTGGAACCAACACCTATCTGCCGGATGACATTGTCGTCCATAGCTGTCGCAGCGTCGATACCAAATTCGATCCTAGGCGGAGCGCAAAATGGCGGCGCTACTTGTATGTTTTTGGCTTGGCCAAAGTTGTGCCGGCGCTTGCTAGAGGATTTGCAACGTGGACCAGCAATCCGTTAGACATTGAAATGCTTCACCAGCAATCCCAGTGTCTGCTGGGAGAACACGATTTCAGTTCGTTTCGTGCGGCAAATTGTCAGTCTAAGTCACCTAGGAGATGTGTGCATGCCATCTCGGTAACCCGCTGGTCTAATTTTGTAGTGCTTGACATCGTGGCAAATGCCTTTCTGCAGAGGATGGTCCGTAACATTGCCGGAGCTTTGCTTGGGTTAGCACAAGGGAAGATTTCCGACTTGTCGAAGGTTCTTGAACTGCAGGACCGTTCACTCGCTCCTCCTACCGCCCCGGCGCAAGGTCTCTATCTCGTTCAAATCGCGTATGAGCAATACCCATCATTGGGGATGTTTCGTGCACCGCCATTGCTGAGTACTTGCACAGAATTTCCACAATTCAGCTCGTCGGACTTCTCCATTGTTAGAGCTGAAGACTAAGGTGAACGTCTACATTGAGTCAGCTGGGATTCAGTGGGGATTGGATCTCATCGAAAGCAGAGCGCAAACTCGTGCGCCGACACGTCGATCGTGCGCTGTCAATCTATGAATCAGCTCTCAGACTGGCTAGAGCAAATTGAGCGCGAACACAAAGAGACTCGCGCAGTAGGTCTCGACAGAGTGTTGGATGTGGCGACTCGTTTGGATGTCGTCAGTCCAGCTGCCAAGTGTGTTGTTATTGCTGGTACCAATGGAAAGGGTTCTACCGTCCATTACCTTGAGCAACTGTTGATTGAAGCAGGTCACAGTGTTGGAGCTACGGCGTCTCCACACCTCAAACACTACAACGAGCGTATCCGCCTCAATGGAAGACCGATAGACGATGAAGCCATAGTGTTTGCATTTGAGGAAATCCATAGCGCGGCCGGATCGACACCGCTTACATACTTTGAATGGGCCACGCTAGCGGGACTAGTCGCATTTCGCTTGCAGGAGGTTGAGTACGCCTTGCTGGAGGTCGGGTTAGGGGGACGACTAGATGCTGCCAACGTCGTTCAGCGTGATGTAACCGTCATTACAAATGTTGGTCTCGATCACATGGATCTACTGGGACGCGATCGCGAGTCCATTGGGTTTGAGAAGGCAGGAATACTGCGAAGTGGTATACCACTAGTCTACGGCGACCACTGTCCTGTGAACTCGGTGACGACCAAGGCATCTAAACTGCAATGCCCCACCTATCTTGCTGGGAGTGACTACTCCCAGCAGATAAACGAAGACTCCACTTGGGCGACGAGCGTCAGTTGCAACAATAGAACCTGTAGCAATGGATTTTCGTCGGTTCCTTCAATGCCGGATGCAGCTTTGATGGCACTCCAAGCGACTGTTTTACTCGACTCAGGCTTTAAGGCAGATCGACACCACCGGTGGTTGTCGACTAGCCATCCAGGACGCATGGAGCTTGTTAGGCATCGTGAGCGAGACTGGTTGCTCGATGTTGCACACAATCCTGATGCAGCACGCTACGTCCGCCATCGTCTCGACCAGGATTTTCCGAATCGCAACGTCAAATTGCTGTTCGGCTGCATGCGTGACAAGGCAGGTGTAAAGATGCTAAAAGTGTTGGAAATTCCAGAGTCTCATGTTATCGTTACGGACACACTAGGCGATCGAGGCATAAGGGCGACCGATCTATTGGACGAGCAGGGGCCAAGCCCAGCTCAATCTATGTCTGAACTATCAGATGCGATAGACTATCTAATAGAGTCCACGGACCCGCACGACCTGCTACTAGCAACAGGATCGTTTCAGCTAGTAAGTCGTGTTAGAGATGTGATCGGAATCGGCATAGGAAGCCGTAGATGACATGATTGAGCGAACGCGTAACAGAATAGTCGGTGGCGTTTTTCTAGCTGCCGTACTGGTCATTTGTGTACCCATGTTCTTTGACAAGCCATTGGTTTTGGATGTGGATCTCCCTCCTATGCCTGCCATCGAGCTGGATGATGTGCAGGAGCCTATTCACGACGAACCCGACCTTCGTCCGTTGGAGGAGGCCCAGGCGGAAATCTCGGCGCTCGTTAGCGATGAGGGTTTCCTCAAGAACGAGGGATCGCGTGTGGGAGCCCCCGTTCTCTCGTTCGACGCAGACAGCGCTAGTCAATGGGCGGTCCAGCTGGCTAGCTTTGGCAAAGAGGAAAGTGCCATTGAGCTCCGGGACAGCCTGCTATCCGACGGGCATCGAGTTTGGCTATCCACAGCCATCGTCAACGACACAAGAGTTCATCGCGTTGTCGTAGGTCCCTACATCAAACGAGACGCTGCGAACGAGCAGCTCTCGGCATTTGCTGAACGCTACGAGATAGAACCCATAGTTGTGGGGTTTGACTACTAGGTCAGGTTCTAACCGTGTCCTTTTCCTATATCGATATAGCGCTGATCGTCGTTGTAGCGGCCTCTGGGCTGTTTGGATGGAGGAAAGGGTTTCTAGGCGAGCTTGTCTCCTTGACGAGTTGGATCCTTGGTGTAGTTTGCGCCATCATTTGGGGAGAGCAACTTGGCGCGATTATCTTTGGTGGAGTTAGCCTTGACGCTGCATGGATTCCACACTTTGTCGGTTCTACGATGATTCTCGTGGTCTCTCTTGTCATAGGGGCTCTTGTACAGTCATTGTTCAAGGGGTCACTTACCGTCGTTGGTCTCGATGGCGTCGACCAAGGCCTCGGATTGTTGTTTGGCATTGCTCGAGGATGTTTCATTTTGATTGCAATAGGTATAATTTTCAATCTCAAGGCATCTGTTAGCGATGTGTGGAACAACTCGCTGGTGTTGCAGTTCTTGATGCGGTTTGAACCCGCCGTGCAAGACTTGTGGAACCTGTTTGTTGGCTGGATTGAGCCCCACGCAGCTCTGCCTCAAGTACAACCAGATTAGGTCATCGTATGTGCGGCGTCGTTGGGATAGTTAGTAGTCAACCCGTCAGCCAGGAAATCTACGATTCGTTGCTGGTGCTGCAACATCGTGGCCAGGATTCGGCAGGAATCGTGACCTCCTATGAGGGTCACTGTCATCTTCGCAAGGACAACGGCCTTGTCAGCGAGGTCTTTCGTCAGCAACACATAACTGCATTGCGCGGGAACATTGGGATTGGGCATGTTAGGTACCCAACCGCCGGCAGTGCGAGTTCACTCGAGTCGCAACCCATGTACGTGAATTCACCACATGGAATCTGCCTAGTCCACAACGGCAATCTGACCAATACACGAGAACTGCAAACTTCGTACTTTCGCAGCGTCATGCGACACATCAACACGAGCTCGGACTCGGAAGTCCTCTTGAATGTGTTTGCCAATGAGCTAAGTTTGTCTGGATCCAAGAACATTCAAGCTGAGCATGTGTTCGATGCAGTTCGCGGCGTAAATGCTGTTTGCCGTGGTGCCTACGCTGCGGTGGCATTGATCGTCGGTGGCGGCATTGTTGGGTTTCGTGACCCACGAGGGATTCGGCCACTTGTTGTAGGACGCAAGGGACAAGGTGCAAAGGACTACATGATCGCAAGCGAGTCCGCCGCTCTCGACGTGCTTGGCTATGAGATTCTTCGCGACGTCAAGCCCGGAGAGGCCGTATTCATTGACGAGAATGGACAACTACACTCCCAAATCTGTGCAGCGAATACTAAGCTTACTCCCTGCATTTTCGAGCACGTGTACCTTGCGCGCCCCGATTCGGTCATAGACGATATTTCAGTGTACAAGGCCCGTTTGCGAATGGGAGACAAACTAGCGGACCAGATTCTTGATCGATTCAGTCAGCATGACCACGATATCGACGTAGTCATCCCCATACCTGAAACGAGCAGAACGGCAGCCATTCCGGTGGCTCATCGCTTAGATGTGAAGCTACGAGAAGGATTTGTCAAGAATCGCTATATCGGCAGAACATTCATCATGCCCGGTCAATCCATGCGGCAAAAGTCGGTGCGCCAGAAACTCAATGCCATCAAGCTAGAGTTCGAAAACAAGAACGTGCTTCTGATCGAAGATTCCGTTGTTAGAGGCACAACGTTGCACGAAATAATTCATCAAGCAAGACTGGCTGGGGCTAACAAGGTCTACGTGGCTGTTGCAGCTCCTCCGGTTCGCTACCCCAATGTTTTTGGCATAGACATGCCGACAACCAAGGAATTTATTGCCCATGACCGATCGATCGAGCAGATTGCTCGAATCATTGGTGCAGACATGCTGATCTATCAGACGCTCGATGATCTAATTGAGTCGGCAAAGGAGGGCAACCCACGCGTAGACGGATTTGAATGCTCGGTTTTCGACGGCAACTACGACTCGATTGACGTCGACCATGACTACTTGCTCGAACTCTCCGACGCACGCAACGACAAGTCAAAGCTACGCCGTCTCGAATCGCTTCAAGAGAGCGGATTATTTGAGCTGCAGGGATCTGGATCGGTCTAGCCCCGCTGCTCAGACTGTAGAACCAGCATTGCTGTGCCGCCCATCGAGTCAACGTCAGTAGGCAGTTTCCTTCGTGTCGAAACTCCGCGAACCTGGTTGGAATACGCACAGCGCAATGAGCGACTCTTGCTCATTGACCATGCAAATTGTGAACGCAAGGCAGCAAATTCCGCATTGGCAATGATCCACAGGTTTGCGAACGATCGAAATGCATGTATGGCTCTCTCTCGCATCGTAAGAGAGGAACTGCGTCATTTTGAGCAAGTCTTGTCTCTCATCCATGCGAGAGGGCACGAATTAAGCCCGTTGGGTCCTAGTCGGTACGCGCGAGGATTGCACAAATGCGCAAGCAAATTGGAAAGTGACGCGCTTACTTCAGAGTTGTTGATTGCAGCAATTATCGAAGCTCGCAGTTGTGAGAGATTTCACAAACTTATTGAGGTACTTGAACGACCAATTGCACAGTTCTACGAGCGATTAACCGACGCTGAAGAACGTCACTTCGGCTTTTACTTGAGACTAGCGAACAACATTAGCGAGCAACAGGTCATCGAAGACCAACTAGATAAGCTCCTTGGCGAAGAAGCTCGGCTGATTACTGAAAATGATGATCAGTTTAGGTTTCATTCGGGACCGCCTTCAATTGCAAAGCACTCCAAAGAAAGTGTTGATTGAAACCTTCCGTACCACCCGCATCTTTCCCAAGATCCCAATACATATCGAGTCAGTCCGTTGCCTAAATCATGATGGCCGGGTCTATGTGTATGTCCGTGAATTACGGTGTTGCAGTTGTGCGAGATGAGAACATCGCGCACCGAGTCCTCGACCACGTCTGTGATTTGTTCCGGTTTGTTGGCGTTGGACTTCTTGCTTTGCTCGCGCAGAGTATGAGCGAATTCTCTTCTAGACCCAAGATCCTGAGATAGGAAGTGTTCCTGAAAACCGGAAGAGCGAAATAGCTGGCGCATCCGCTGATACGCTGTGTCGCTTGTGCAAAACATATCTCCATGTGAAAGCAACGTGTCGTTTCCGGCTAGTTGGATTACTGTGGGATCTTCAAGGAGCGTTGCAGATACTTCCTCGGCAAACTTGGTTCCGAACAGAAAGTCCCGATTGCCATGCATGAGGAATAGGTTGGTCCGTTCGCCATGCGTTCGAAGAGTTTCTCGGAGTTGGTCAGCGAACATGCTGTCGTCGTCATCTCCAACCCACACTTCTACGAGGTCCCCCAAGATGTAGATGTCAGCGTTTTGTTGTGAAGCGTCCTCCAAGACGTCGTTCATGGCCTGCAAACGACTGGAGTGACCAACATCTAGATGCAGGTCCGACAGGAAGTAGGAGGTCATGGCAATGGCGATTCGATCGCATCCAAGAGGTTTTGCAGAATGGATACTCGGGTCATGGGACCTACCCCTCCCGGCACAGGCGTGAGCCAAGCAGCAATTTCCTTTACTCCCTCGAAGTCCACGTCACCCTGAAGGGTACCATCACGTTTGGTCTCGATTCCAACGTCGATAACCACAGCGTCAGGCTTTACCCAGTTTTTTTGAATCAGGCCACCTTTGCCGGTCGCAGTTACAAGCACATCAGCCTGTCTCGTGTGATCTTTCGTATTGCGAGAATGTCTGTGGCACACGGTCACCGTGCATCCAGCCATGAGCAGTTCGAGGCACATGGGTCGTCCAACATGGTTTGACGCGCCTACTACAACCGCATTCATGCCTAGCAAGTCACGATTCGTGTGTGCCAATAGCGTCATCACGCCCTTTGGGGTACAACACCTGTGACCAGGCTGACGCATCGTCAGCATTCCAAGATTGAACGGTGTTATTCCGTCGACATCCTTGTTTGGATGAATTCGTTCGATTACTCGAGTGGAATCGATGTGTTGTGGTAGCGGGAGCTGGAGCAGAATCCCGTGGACACTCGCATCTCGGTTGAGATTCTCGATTACATTGATGATGTCGTCATTCGTCGCTTTGGTTGGGAGGCTAACTATCGAGCACTTGATGCCGGTCTGGTCGCAGTCTCGTTTCTTCAACCGTACATAGAGCGCCGACGCAGGGTTTTCCCCGACGAGAATCACCTTGAGACTAGGCTGAATGTTGCGTCTTTCTCGCAGATTCTCTACTTGCAGTGCGACATCGCGGCGAATTGCTTTGGCAATTGCATTCCCGTCGAGAATTTTGGCACTCATTGGGTGTCAAACGATAGTCCGAGTGGCATGCGCGTTATTGTGCACCATTGTCTTCGGCGATGGCATATGAGGATGTTCAATGCATGTCGATGGTTGCACTCTGGTGTAAGTCGGAGTAGCATTTAGCGCCCTATAGAGAGTGAATTGGTACAGACGGGGTATAGCGCAGTCTGGTAGCGCATCTGCTTTGGGAGCAGAGGGTCGGGAGTTCGAATCTCTCTACCCCGACCACATTTTCTCTTGCTAAAACAACTGCGCCCGTAGCTCAACTGGATAGAGCATCGGCCTTCTAAGCCGAGGGTTAAAGGTTCGAGTCCTTTCGGGCGTGCCAAATTGCATCTTGGTACACTAGGCAGCTATTACAGGACGCTGCAAGAATCGACTCGTCGATACCTTGTGGTTTCAGCATCCGTGGTGGGTGTAGCTCAGGTGGTAGAGCACTGGATTGTGGTTCCAGCTGTCGTGGGTTCGAATCCCATCATCCACCCCACTTTCCTATCTTAATATCTAAAGTTATGCAGATTGAAGTAAGACCCATTGGACCTCTTGAACGGAGCGTACACGTTAGGGTTGATGCGAACGAGATTGAAAGCGAGGTCGAGGAGCAAATTCAGGATGTAGCAGCGAAAGCCCGCTTGCCGGGATTTCGCAAGGGCCATG